>NZ_JZEX01000061.1 GCF_000969415.1 Devosia geojensis
ATAAAGCCTGACACGCTCTATGTATATGAGCCCAACTTTTGAGTGGGCAGGGAGAAGGTGCCCGAAGGGGCGGATGAGGGGTTCCCCGCCATCGGCGCCGGCCCAGTTGCAGCATCGCAGACCCCTCACCCGGCGCTCCGGAGGGGCGGCGAGGTGAGGCACGGTGCCTGTGGAGAGCACGGACGCCTCCACAGCGTCCCCTCGCCCCTCCGGGGAGAGGGCCAGGGTGAGGGGGCTGCTTTGCCCCCGTTTTCGCGATTGCCTGCTCACGTATAGCGTATGCGCGGGTCCAGCCACGCCAGCAGCAGGTCCGACAGCAGCGTGCCGATCACCGTCAGCGCGCTCAGCATCATGATGAAGCTGCCGGCCAGGTACATGTCCTGGCTGATCAGCGCCTGCAGCAGCAGCGGGCCGGTCATCGGCAGGTTGAGCACCACGGCGGTGATCGTTGCGCCCGAGACCAGCGTCGGCAGCACCCAGCCGACGGTCGAGATGAACGGGTTGAGGGCGATCCGCACCGGATACTTCATGAGGAGCTTGCGCTCCGAGAGCCCATAGGCCCGCGCCGTCGTCACGTAGGGCTTGCCGAGCTCGTCGAGGAGGTTGGCGCGCAGGATGCGGATCAGCGCCGCCGTGCCGCTGGTGCCGAGCACGATCGTCGGGATGATGAGGTGCTGGGCGAGGTCGACGAACTTGCCCCAGCTCCAGGGCGCATTCTCGTATTCGGGCGAGAACAGCCCGCCGATGCCGGTGTTGAAGTACTTGAACGAGATGTACATCAAGACCAGCGCGAAGAGGAAATTGGGGATGGCGAGGCCCAGGACGCCGATGAAGGTGGCGATGTAGTCGCCCACGGTGTTCTTGCGCACGGCCGTGTAGATGCCGATGGGCAGTGAGATCGCCCAGATGAAGAGCAGGGTGATGAGGGCGAGCAGGAACGTCAGGCCCAGCCGGTTCCACAGAAGGTCCGCCACCGGCCGGCGCCATTCGAGCGAAAAGCCGAAATCGCCCGCGAAGATGATGTTGGAGATCCACTTCCAATACTGGACATAGACGGGATCGTCGAGCCCGTAGCGGGCCCGCAGCGCCGCCATCGCCTCCGGCTCCACCGTCACGCCCTGCAGGTTGAGCTGGGCGACCATGGCGGTGACGAAGTCGCCCGGCGGCAGCTGAATGATGACGAAGGTCATCACCGAGATCGCCACGAGCGTGACAAGCATGTAGAGAAAGCGGCGGGCGATGAAGGCGGCCATTTGACGAGCTCCTGGAGTGATGCCTCCCCCGGCTTCAGACCGGGAGAGGCAGGCGCGTCGGGAGGGAGTTATTCGGAAGCGTAGTAGAACTGCTCGGGATTGGCGGAGCCCGGATGCGTGTACTGGGTGCTCGCGAGCAGCACCGGCGGCACGTTGCGCATCAGCTTGTTGATGATGCCGTAGTCCGTCGTCGGCTGCATGACGCCGATCGTATAGAGCTGCTCCTTGGCCACCCGCATGATCTCGCGCATGATCTCGAGACGGCGCGCCACGTCGACGGTCTCGAAGATCTCGTCGTAGAGCGCCAGCTGGTCCTTGACGAACTGCGGCGGTTCCTCCGGATTGGGCTGGCCGGCGTACCATTGGCCCCAGGTGGTGGCGTAGAACGCATCCTGGCTCGAGGGGACGTAGTACTTGGGATCGAAGATCGTGTCGGCGCCGCCCGAGGCCGACCAGACGGCGGCGTCGTGGTCGTTGGCCCGCACGCGCTGGTTGAGCGCCGTCGTATCCGACGTGTTGATCAGCAGGTCGATGCCGATCTCGCGCCAATAGCCCTTGATCAGTTCGGCGCTGTCGATCCAGGGCTGGCGGAGCACCGAAATGTCGATGGTGAACTGGATCGGATTGCCGTCCGGCCCGAGGCGGATGCCGTTGCCGTCGCGCTCGGCAAAGCCCGCTTCATCGAGCATCTGGTTGGCCAGTTCCGGATCGTACTGCGTAAACTGGGTCGCCATCTCCTCGTCGAACAGCGGCGATTCCGGGCGTTCCACCGTCTGGTAGGGCAGGCCCTGGCCGAGCCAGACGAGCTCCACAACCTCTTCGCGGTTGATGGCGGTCGACAGCGCCTGGCGGAAGGCGAGGTTGTTGAAGATCTCACGCTTGGCCGGATCCTTGTGGGTCAGGTTGAGCGAGATGATCATCAGGTTGGCGCGGTTGGGCAGCACCTCGTAGAACTCGTATCCGCCGCGTTCCTGGTTGTCGAAGAAGGTGCCGCGGTTCTCGGGCGTGGTGACGAACCCGATATAGCTGTCCACCATGTCGAAATCGCCGTTGGCCGCCTTCAGCAGCGTCACCTGGTTGTCCGAGATGATGTCGACGGTCACCGTGTCCATGTAGGGCAGCTGGTTACCTTCCGTGTCGACCTTGAAGTAGTAGGGGTTGCGCTGGGCGATGACCTGGGTGCCCGCGCCCTGGCCGATGCCGACCTCGACGATCCATGGGTTGAGGCGCGGCACGTCCGGGTTGCGCCAGGCGTCGGCCATGCTGTGGAAGTGCGTGACCCAGTTCTGCGAGCCGGCCGCCTGGGCGTCGGCCTCGGCGTTCTCGTTGTATTTGGGGTGGAACTGCTCGAGGTAATGGCGCGGATAGGCCGTCGGCACGTTGGGCTCGGCGGCGAGCGCCGGGGTCGCGAACTGCTGGAGCAGCATGCCGTTGGGCTCGGGGAAGCTGAACCGCACCGTCAGGTCGTCGATCTTCTCGACCGTCAGGCCGCCGGCGCGCGTCGACCAGCGCGGCTGGGCGGGGAAGAGCTCGGTGTTGCTGAACACGTCCTCGTACCAGAAGACGATGTCGTCGGCGGTGAACGGGGCGCCGTCGGACCACTTCATGCCTTCGCGCAGCTTGAAGACGTAGGCGCGGCCCTCGTCCTCGACCTCGATGCTCTCGGCCACGTTCGGCTTGACGTCCGGCACGACGTCCTGCTGCTCCTGGCCGGGCAGCCAGGTGTCCCAGCGGGTCAGGTTCTCGTAGCCGATGGTGCGCACCAGCGTCGAGATATCGCTGGCCGAGGCCATGGTCAGCCGCCAGGTGCCGCCATACTGGCCGACGCTTTCGAAGGGCGTGACGACCATGGGGCTGGCCGGCAGGCGCTCCTCGACCGCCGGCAGGTCGCCGGCGCCGACCCGCTCGGCCAGCACCGGGGCTTCGTTATAGTCCTGCGCGGCGGCGAAGCCGGCGGAAAGCGCGAGAGCGGCCAGTCCGACGCCGGCTCTCCCTAAGGCATGAAGCAGTCTCATTGGTCTCCTCCAATCATGGGCATGCGGTTGATGGGGCGGAGTTGCTCTCCGCTCGTCTCGGGGAGCGGCGCTAGCCGTTCCCCTGGAACGCGATGGCCTCGAACGCCTCGAGCGGGGGCAGCGCGTACCAGAGGTAGCCGTCCGCGTCGGGCTCGGTGGTTTCGGGCGAAATCTCATGGCCGGCGACCAGCGCCGTACCGTTGCCGGCAACGCCCTTGACGCCGAGCTTGAGGCCATGCACGGCCGGCGCGTCCTCGTAGAGGTTGTTGCGCTGCCCGCCATAGTTGACGACGTGCACCAGCACTTTGCCGGTCGCCTCCTGGCGCTGCACCGTCAGCTCCAGCGACCCCTTGCCCTCGATTTTCACCGGAGCGGCGGGGATGTGGCGGGTGACGAGGTCGGTGAGGAAGGTGCGCGTATGGGGCAGGCTGTCGCGATGGTAGAGCGCGTCGGCATGCCAGGGCACGTAGACGGCCTTGCCCTTGCCGTGGCCGCCGATGATGGCGCCCGGCATCTCGCTCTCGAAATCGGGGAAACACAGTTCGGGCGGTCCGAACCGCTGCGGGGGCAGGAGCTTCAAGAGCTTCTGCGCTCCCTCCTTCACCTGCGCTACATAATAGGTGTGGTCGAGCATCAGGAGCCTGACGTCATCGCCGATGGGCAGTTCCCCCGGCCGCACGCGGAAATAGGCGCCCTTCATGTGCCGGCGGGCCATCGGCTTGCCCGCGATTGGCAGGCTCTCGAGCGCCGGCTTGTCGCGCGGCACGCCCTTCTCGTCATAGAGCCCGGTCTCGCCGGTCGCGAGCAGCACGCCGCCGGCCTCGACCCATGCGTCGATCGCTCGGGCCTCGGCATCGGAAAGGCAGGTGACGTTGGGCATCACCAGCGCGTCGTATTGGCCGAGGATTTCGGCGCCGTCCTTGCCGGCGACCACCTCGTCGACGACGAGGTCGAACGGCAGCCGCGCCTCGGCGAGCGCGCGGTAGGCGCCGCGATAGGCGGCCTGCGCATGCTGGCCGCTCGCGGCGCGCTTGGAGTAGCCGCCGGCCCCGTGCCCCGGCACCACCGCGTGCGAGTGGTAGAGCGCGATCTTCGAGGCAGGCTTCAAGCCGGTGTAGTGCCGCTCGTTGGCCTTGTGCCAGTGGAAGAGTTTCGACGTATCGGCGAAGGCGGACTTGTCATCCTGGTCCATGACGCCCAAGAGATAGAAGTCGAGCGTTGCCCCGCTCGCCAGCTGCTGGGCGGCGCGCACCAGCTGGTAGGCGCCGGTTTCCGAGACGAACCGCCAGGCGTAGTCGATGAAGTTGGCCGAGGTCGAGGAGACCGTCTTGCCGCGCCCGTAGGCCTGGCCCCAGCGGGCCTGCTCGCCGGCCTGGTAGGGCCATTCGGGCTGCGGCCGGTCGACGGCGCGCTGCGTCTCCATGCGGATCAGGTCGCTCTCGCCGCGGTGCCCGGTCATGGCGACCCTGGGGTTCACCTGCTTGATGTGCCGGTAGACCTTGGCGCGCAGCTCCAGCGACGTGCGGTCCTTGAACTCCAGGTAATCGGCATAGGCGGGGTCGGAGAAATCCTCCTTTTGCGGCAAGGCCTTGCCGAACATGTCGCGGAACCGCCGCTGGCAGTTCTCGCACACGCATATGCCGAAATAGTCGCCCGAATAGGTGAAGTTGGTGTAGCCGAACATGTTGAAGAACACGCCGTCCACGTCGTAGCGCCCGAGCGATTCCGAGATGATGTCGAGCGCATAGTCCTGGTACCAGCCGCCGTTGACGCAGGCCTGGTAGGTGCCGTTGTATTCGAGCGCGTCGCCCCTGGCGTTGTGGACGAACCAGTCCGGCTGCGCCTCGTAGGCGATGCGAGTGGCCTTCGACATATCGTAGCGCCCGACCAGCGCCAGCCCTTCGGCATGCGCGGCCTCCACCGCATCGCCGAGCGCATCGCCCTTCATCATCGGGTTGACCGCCTGCAGCGGCAGCTTGGTCGGATAGAAGGCAAAAATGCCCCCGATATTGTAGAGCAGCACGTCGGCGCCGAAGTCCTTGACCTCTTTGGCGAGCTTCCTCTGGTCGTAGAGCGCGTCGGGCTGGCGCAGGTTCGTCTGCACCATGCGGTAGGGGCGCTGCCACCAGGCGGGCGCGGCCTCTGTTTGCGGTATGGCGCTGGCGTCTTCATGCAGCATCGGCGTTCACTCCCTTGAGGTCGAGGCTTTCGGCGTAGTGGCAGGCGACCGTGCGCCCATCGACGGCACGCAGTTGCGGGTCCTCGGCGCGGCAGCGGTCGGTGGCGAAGGGGCAGCGCGGATGGAAGGCGCAGCCGGTCGGGCGGTTGGCGGGGTCGGCGACTTCGCCGGTCAAGCGCAGGCGCCGGCGTTCGCGCGCGCCGCGCGGATCGGGCCGCGGTACGGCGGCCAAGAGCGCAGCCGTATAGGGGTGGCGCGGTCGGGCGAACAGCTCTTCGCTCTCGCTCAACTCCACGATCCGTCCGGCATACATCACCGCTACCCGGTCCGAGATGTATTCGACGACGGAAAGGTCATGCGAGATGAAGACATAGGTGAGGTCGAACTCCTCCTGCAGGTCCTGCATGAGGTTGAGGGTCTGGGCCTGGATGGAGACGTCAAGCGCCGACACGCACTCGTCGGCGACGACAAGCCGGGGATGGACGGCCAGCGCGCGGGCGATGCCGATGCGCTGCCGCTCGCCGCCCGAGAAGGCGTAGGGGTAGCGCGCCATGTATTCGGGGCGCAGGCCCACCTTGCGCAGGATCTCGCCGACCCGGGTTTCCACCTCGCGCTCGTCGGTGACGCCGAAGTTGCGCAGAGACTCCCCGACAATGTCGATCACCCGCCGGCGCGGGTTGAGCGAGGCGAACGGGTCCTGGAAGATCATGCGGATGTCGGAGCGATAGGGCCGCAGCTCCGTTTCGGTGAGGTGCGCGATGTCTGCCGGCGCCTTGCCCTTGCCGGCATAGAGGATACTGCCTTGCGTCGGCTCCAATACCCGCACCAATGCCTGGCCGAGCGTGGTCTTGCCGCAGCCGCTTTCCCCGACGACGGAGAGCGTCTCGCCGGCCCGGATGTCGAGGCTGATGCCGTCGACGGCGCGCACATGGCCGACGGTGCGTTTCAGCACGCCCCGCTTGATGGGAAAGTGCACCTTGAGGTCGCGCGCCTGCATCAGCGGCGTTTCAACGGGCATGGTCATACCGTCGCCTCCTCGCGCCTGGTGACGATGGCGGGATCGCGCATGTGGCAGGAAACGAAGTGGCCGGTCTCGAACTCGAGCGTCCGCGGGTCGGTCGCGTCGCAGAGCCCCGGCCGCGCCTCGGGACAGCGTGTGTTGAACGGGCAGCCCTTGGGGCGGTTGAGGGGGTGGGGCACCATGCCCTTGATCGAGTGCAGGCGTTGGCCGCGCTCGCGCCGCGCCCCGAGCTTGGGGATCGAGGCGAGGAGGGCGAGGGTATAAGGGTGCTGCGGGTTGTAGAACACCGCGTCGGCGCTGCCGCGCTCGACCACGCGGCCGAGATAGACGACGGCTACCTCGTGGGCGATCTCGGCGACGACCCCGAGGTCATGGGTGATGAAGATCATGCCCATGCGGGTCTCGGCCTGGAGCTCGGCCATCAGGTCGAGGATGTTGGCCTGGGTGGTCACGTCGAGCGCGGTCGTCGGCTCGTCGGCGATCAGCAGCGCCGGCTGGCAGGCGAGCGCCATGGCGATCATCACCCGCTGGCGCATGCCGCCCGAGAGCTCGAACGGGTAGGTCGAAAGCCGCTGGCGCGGGTTGGGGATGCCGACGCGTCCCAGTGCGTGCGCCGCGCGTTCCTCCGCCTCGTGGCGGCTCATGCGGTGGTGCAGCAGGATCTTTTCCATCAGCTGGTCGCCGACCGTGTGCACCGGCGAGAGCGAGTTCATCGGCTCCTGGAAGATCATGGCGATGTCGCGCCCGCGCACGGCGCGGATCGGCTTGCCGGCCGGGTCGAGCCCCGCGAGGTCGACGGGGTCGCGGCCATCGCGGGCAAAGATCATCTGCCCGTCGCTCACCCGGCCGGGCGGCGGCACGATCTGCAGGATCGAGCGGGCGATCATCGATTTGCCCGAGCCGCTTTCCCCGACGATGCAGAGCGTCTTGCCGGCGTGGGCGTCGAGATCGACGCCGTCGACGGCGCGGATCAGGCCCTCGCGCAGCGCGAAGTGGGTCTTGAGGCCGCGGATGGAAAGGAGCGGCTGGCTTTGAGGCTGGCTGTTGGTTTGACTATGCATGGCGCGATCAGGTGTACGGGTCGGCCGCGTCGCGCAGGCCGTCGCCGAGGAAGTTGAGGGCGAGAACGGTGATGATGACGAGGACGCCGGGCGCCAGCAGCCACGGCGCTTCGGCGAGCGAGCGGATGTTCTGGGCTTCCTGCAGCAGCACGCCCCAGCTCACCACCGGCGGGCGCAGCCCGATGCCAAGGAAGGAGAGCGAGGTCTCGGCAATGATCATGGCCGGGATCGCCAGCGTCACCGAGGCGATGATGTGGGAGACGAACCCGGGCACCAGGTGCCGGCCGATGATGGTCATCTGGCTGGTGCCGTCGAGGCGGGCGGCGATGACGAAGGGCTCGTTGCGCCACGACATAAACCGCCCGCGCACCTCGCGGGCGAGCGAGGTCCAGCCGATCAAGGATATGATCATGGTGATGATGAAATAGACCAGCACCGGCGACCAGGTGACGGGGATGGCGGCGGCCAGCCCCATCCACAGGGGGATGGTCGGCACCGACATGATGAACTCGATGACGCGCTGGATGAAGTTGTCGATCCAGCCGCCGAAATAGCCCGAGATGCCGCCGAGGATGACGCCCAGCACCAGGCTCACCGCGACCCCGACGAGCCCGATCGACGTCGAGACGCGGGTGCCGTGGACGAGGCGGCTGAGAACGTCGCGGCCCAGCCGGTCGGAGCCGAGCAGGTAGAAGGGCTGCGACGGGTCGAGCGGCCCGATGAGGTGGATGTCGGACGGGATCAGGCCCCAGAGCCGGTAGGGCGCGCCCTTGACGAAGAGGCCGACCGGCACGACGACGTTCTCGTCGAGCGTGAATACGCGCCGCAACGTGTTGGGGTCGCGCTGCGAGGAGAAGCCGTTGACGTGCATGCCGAATTCGGTGCTGCCGTCCTCGCCGGTGCGCCAGAACTTCAGCTGCTGCGGGGCGAGCATGGTGTAGCTGGAATCGTAGAAGTCGGGGCTGCGCGGAGCGACGAACTCGGCGAAGATGCCGACGAGATAGATGAGGATGATCACGACGCCGCTGGCCAGCGCCAGCGCGTGTTCGGTGAACTTGCGCCAGACGAGCTCGCGCTGGCTCGCCAGGCCCACATTGGCCAGCGACTCCTCGGGAATCGCGCTGTCGGTGGCGGTCGCGTCTGAAACCGTCATCGGGCTGGCTCCCGGGTCCATGCGGACATGGGGTCGCGCCAAGTGTGCAGTCGCACTTGCCCATCCTCCCTGCTAGCTTGTCAGCGTGTTTGTTTTGCTTGTTTAGGCTAACAAGGCACGATTTAGCCGAGGGGTCAATATGCGAAATTGCGCTTGTATGGCAGAATTGCTGACGCGCTTACTGCCTGTCGAGCGCGCATTCGCTTGATAATATTGGAAGAATTCGCCGGGCACCATGCCGGAATTGACATTTTCGTTGCCTAACAGGAATGTTGGACGGTGCTCCGGCGATTGACAACTCAATGAGTCTGCACCTAACAAGTAGACAAACAAAAGCAAACGCATTCGGGAGGAAGTGCCGGCTGGCCTGACATCATGGCGCGCGTGACCATCCAGAACATCGCTGACCGGCTCGGCATCTCGAAGTTTGCCGTCTCGCGCGCGCTGACCGGCAAGTCCGGAGTGAGCGAGGCCACGCGCCAGCTCGTCCTCGCCACCGCCACCGAGCTCGGCTACGACATGAAGCGGCGCGGGCCCGAGCCCGGCAAGGCGATCGAGGTGATCTTCAAGGATCGCACGGTGGCCAGCCGCGAGCTGTGGATCGACGTCCAGCACGGGGTCGACAGCGAGGCGGTTCGTCTCGGCTACTCCATGGCCGTGCGCTGGACGGACGATCCGGGAATCCTGCGGCGCCTCGAGGCCTCGACGGCGGGCTTCGTCTTCATCGGGCCGCAGTCCCCGGCGATGTTCGAGGCGATCAAGGCCTGTCCCGTGCCCTCGGTCGTCGTCAACCACCTCGTGCCGCCCCTGGTCAAGGTCGACCAGATCGCGGCGACCGACATCGAGGCCGGCGTCTATGTCGCCCGTTTCCTTGCCGCGCTCGGCCATCGCCGCCTCGTCTACGCCCATGGCCGGCTCGGCTATCCGGGCCGCTATGCGCGCCTCAAGGGCTTTGCCGAAGCCATCTCGGCCATCGAGGGCGTGGAGCTGCGCGAGATCGCCTTCGAGGATGACCAGGCGGCGAACGGATTCCGCGACGCGCTGATGGCCATGGTCGATAGCGGCTTCGAGCCCACCGCCTTCTTCTGCGGCAGCGATGGCGTTGCCGTCACCGTCATGTCCGAACTGATGCGCATGGGGCTGCGCGTGCCCGAAGACGTTTCCGTCGTCGGCCACGCCGACTACGGCATCGCGACGCAGATCTCGCCCCAGCTCACCACCGTCCACATGCCCCATCGGCAGATGGGCATTGCTGCGGTACGCTTGCTCCTGGCGCGCGCCGGGCTCTTCGGCTTCCTCGAAGGCCTGCCCACCCAGCGCGTCAACCTGGTGCCGCACCTCGTCGAACGGCAATCGAGCGGGCCGGCCACCAGCGAATCCTGGCGCGGACGCCTGCGCGCCCCGGCCCTGCAGAGACAGGAGTAGGAGGAGACGCATGCCCAATCATCAGCCGATCGTAGCCCTCAGCCCCGAGGTCGATCCCGCCTGGCTCGACGAATTCGGCAAGGCGGCCCCGCAGGCGCAGATCGCGCTCGCCAAGACTGCGGCTGAATTCGAGGCGCTCCTCGCCGATGCCGAGGTCGCCGCCGGTTCGGTCTCGCGCGCGGCTCTCGCCAAGGCGCAGAACCTCCTCTGGGTCCACAGTTGGGCCGCCGGTCCCGACACCCAGCTCTACGAGGAGTTCGTCGCCCATCCGGCCATGCTCACCTCCTCGGCCGGCAACGGCGCCATCCCGCTCGCCGAGCACGCGATGCTGCTGATGCTCATGCTCAACCGCAATGCGCTGCGCTGGCTCGCGGCGCAACGCGAGCGCAAGTGGGACCGCTTCACCCATGGCGAGCTCAACGGGCTGACCGTCGGCATCATCGGCGCCGGCCATTCCGGCTCCGATCTCGCCTTGAAGGCCAAGGCCTTTCACATGCGCGTCCTCGGCCTCAGGCGCAGCGACAAGCCCGCCCCCAACTTCGACCGCTTCTACTCCCGCGACGAGCTGCATACGTTCCTGGCGCAAAGCGACTTCGTCGTCGTCACCGCCCCGCTGACCCCCGAGACCGCAGGCATGCTCGACGAAGCGGCCTTGCGCGCCATGAAGCCTACCGCGCACTTCGTCTGCTTCTCGCGCGGCGGCATCGCCGACGACGAGGCGCTGCTGAAGGCTCTCCGGGAGGGCTGGATCGCCGGCGCCGGGCTCGACGCGCACGGGGTCGAGCCGCTGCCGGCCGAGAGCCCGTTCTGGGATCTGCCCAACGTCATCGTCACGCCGCACAACGGCGCGACGACGGCCAAGACCCGCGAACGCGGCTACCGGATTTTCGCCGACAATCTCGCCCGCTACGTCGCCGACGAGCCGCTCGTCAATCTCGTCGACAAGATCGCCGGTTACTGAGCGATTCGAATCAAATGTTGTAAACTTTCGGGAGGATTCTAATGCTCGGTTTCATCGGTCTTGGCGTCATGGGCCGCCCCATGGCCGGCCACCTCATCGCCGCCGGCAACACGGTGCACCTCCACCGGGTCAAGCCCGTCAGCCAGCCCCTCGTCGACCAGGGCGGCATCGCCTGCAACAGTGCCAAAGAGGTCGCCGAGAAGTCCGACATCGTCATCCTGATGCTGCCCGATACCCCCGATGTCGAGGCGGTTCTCTTCGGTGAGAACGGCGTTGCCGACGGACTTTCCACCGGCAAGCTCGTCATCGACATGAGCTCGATTTCTCCCGTCGCCACAAAGACTTATGCCGCCCGCCTCGCCGAGAAAGGCATCGGTTACCTCGACGCCCCGGTCTCGGGCGGCGAGGTCGGCGCCAAGAACGCGGCCCTCACCATCATGGTCGGCGGCAGCGAGGCCGACTTCGCCCGCGGCAAGCCGCTCTTCGAGCTCATGGGCAAGAACATCACCCATGTCGGCGCCGTCGGCGACGGGCAGACGGCAAAGGTCGCCAACCAGATCATCGTCGGCTTGACCATCGAGGCGGTCGGCGAGGCCCTGCTCTTCGCCAAGACCGCCGGCGCCGACCCCGCCAAGGTCCGCCAGGCGCTGATGGGCGGCTTTGCCTCCTCGCGCATCCTCGAGCTTCACGGGGAGCGCATGATCGAGCGCACCTTCGATCCGGGCTTCAGGATTCGCTTGCATCGCAAGGACTTGGCGCTCGCCATCGACTCCGCCAAGGCTCTCGACCTGGCGCTCCCCAACACCGCCATGACGCAGCAGCTGATGAACGCAGCGCTTGCCATCGGCCTCGCGGACAAGGATCATTCGGCCCTCATCGAAGCGCTCGAGCATCTCTCGGGCAAGAAACCGGGCTAGCGCCCTACGGCGCGGCCCCAACAAGGTGTTGAATGGGCCGCGTCACGGTTCAGTACATTGCCGACCAGCTCGGCATCTCCAAATTTGCCGTTTCCCGCGCCCTCACCGGCAGTTCCGGCGTCAGCGAAGAGACCCGTGCGGCGGTCGTCGCGGAGGCAACGCGCCTCGGCTACGTGCCGCGCACCCGGCGCAAAACCTCGGCGCGAATCGAGATCATCTACCACGATCCGGACGTCGCGCACCGCGAGCTCTGGGTCGAGGTGCAGGCCGGCGCGCAGATGGAAGGCGCCCGCCTCGGCGTCGAGACGGTCGTGCGCTGGACGGACGATGCCACCGCGCTCAGCCAATTGGCGGGGCAGGTGCATGGCTTCATCCTCATCGGCCCGCACGACGATTCGATGCTGGCGGCTATGGGTGGCTTTGGCGTCCCATGCGTGCGCATCGGCGGCGCGTTGCCGCCGCTCGAACCCATCGATCATGTCGGCGGCACGGACGAGGAAGGGGCGGTTGCCGTCGCAACGCACCTGCTTGGCCTCGGCCATCGCAAGTTCGTCTACGTGCATGGCCAGCTCGGATATCCGCGCCGCGTCAATCGGCTCGAGCATTTCCGCGAGGCGGTGCTGGCCGAAGAAGGCACGGAGCTGCGCGAGATCAGCTTTCCCGCCGATAACGCGCCGGGTGACTTCCGCGCGGCGCTCGGGCGGATGGAAGCGACGGGCTTTCGCCCCACCGCCTATTTCTGCGGCAATGACTGGGTAGCGGTGACGGTGCTGACCGAATTGCTGCGCCTGGGCGTGCGGGTGCCGGAGGATGCATCCGTTGTCGGTTTTGCCGACTACGCCATCGCCGCCCAGACCTCGCCGGCCCTTACGACCGTGCGCGTCCCCTTCCGCCAGTTCGGCATTGCCGCCATCCGCCTGCTGCTCTCGCGCCTCGGCCATTTCGGCGAGGTCAATGACCTACCACCCCAGCGGATCAGTCTCGTCGGCGACCTCATCGTGCGCCAGTCGAGCGGTCCGGCAGCGGATCCCGGTCCCGCATGAAGGCGGTGGTCGCGGTTACTCCGGCAACCGCGCCAGCACCTCCAGGAAAGCAGGCGAGCCCTGCAGCGGCTCGAACGCCCAGTGGCTTTCGAGCCAGTCGCGGCGACCGGACCAGCCGTTGCGCACCAGCGCGTGCAGATCGTCGAGGGCAGCGTTGGTCTGTCCCGCCTGGCAGAATGCCGCGGCGGCATGAAAGCGAAGCCAGTTGAAATCTGCCGCGCCATCACGGAACCGTCCGGCCAGATGCAGCAGTTCGGCTTCGTGGAGGTCTCCGGCGTTCTCGGCCGGCAAGCTCGCGCTTCGGGCCGTGTATTCGGCCACGAGATCGAAGCCGAGGCGTCGGGCCAGGGCCCGCGAGGCGCGGTTCGAGGCGTGGCAGTGCCAGCCGACGGCATACCCTGCGGCTGCTGCGAGCGAGGTCATGGTGGCCGCGGCGGCGTGCGCCAAGCCCCGGCGGCGGAAACCCGGGATGGTGCCGACGCCGATCTCCATGTACCCGGGAACGCTGCAGTCCGGCCTGCACCAGGAAACGAGCGCACCGTCGATCTCGATCTCCACGCCGTCAAGGTCGGCGGCTCTCAGCCTTGCTCCCATCGGCAGCGCCGGGGTTTGAGGCTGTGGTGCGGAAGCGTCCAGCCGATAGGCCAGGCGCGCGTGTTGCACGAAGTGGGGGTGGGGCAGCGCATCCTCACGCATGCCCGTCGCGCTCGGCTCGTAAACATATGCCCAATCCGCGATATGGCGCCGCGCGAGGCTGGGGTCGGCGTCCGGACTCAAGCCGAGATAGATGCCTTCCGGGCCGGAGAGGACCGCGACGGCGGGCTCGCTCAGGCTATCGACCAGCACCTCGCCGTCTGCCGTTCCTGCGAGCACGGCGAGGATGCTTCCATGGAAACGGCTATCCTCGAAAAGCGGCCTGGCGAGGTGAAGTCGGTCGCTGGGGAGCTGGTGCATCGGCATCCTGTCCGGGCATTGCTGGGCAAGCGGACCGGGAGCCTAGGTCCCGGTATCGGCCCGATCAATCCCGATGACGCTTTCATGATGCGGTCGTGACGGTCCGTCGCTGGTTGACACCCGAAGGGATTCCTAATCTCTAGTCGGCGTCGGAGCCTTGCTTCGCCGTGACCCGCAGTTCAACCTCATCTCCGGCTATGGCACCCATCGTAAGCGTCGAAAATGTCCGCGCCAGCTATGGGGGTACCGTGGCGCTCGACGGGGTGAGCCTCGAGATCGCCGAAGGCAGCAGCTTCGCTTTGCTCGGTCCGAACGGGGCGGGAAAGACGACCCTCGTCAATATCCTGTGCACGTTGCGCCGCCCCCAGGGGGGACGCGCGCTCGTTGCCGGGAACGACGTCGTGCGGGCCGCACGACGGGCGCGCCGCTCGATCGGCGTCGTCTTCCAGAATTCGAGCCTTGATGACCGGCTGACCGCGCGCGAGAACCTCGATTTCCATGGGCTCGTGCACGGCATGCCAGCGCGGCAGCGTCGCCTCCATATCCAGCGCGTGCTCGAGCTCGTCGCGCTTACCGATTGGGAGGACGAGATCGTCCGCACGTTCTCGGGCGGCATGCGCCGGCGCCTGGAGATCGCCCGGGCGCTCATGCACGAACCGAAGATCCTCTTCCTCGACGAGCCGACGGTCGGCCTCGATGCGCAGACGCGCCAGCAGATCTGGGAGCATCTCGACAGGTTGCGCACCGAGCGCAGGATCACGGTCCTGACCACAACCCACTATATCGAGGAAGTCGAAGGGGCCGATCTCGTCTGCATCATCGACCATGGGAAGATCATCGCCCAGGGCTCGCCCGAGGCGCTGAAAGAGGCGCATGGCCGCCGCTGGCTGCAGGCCGATGTCAGCGACACGGCGACGCGCCAGGCGATCCTCGCCCACTATCCGCACGCCCAGCCGCTCGGCCCCAGAAGCATCGTCGCACCGGTCGGCTCGCTGGAGGCGGAGCACCTCCAAAGAGGACCGTTTGCCGACAAGGTCACGGAAATCCGCTACCGCGAACCGACGCTCGAAAGCGTGTTCCTGTCGCTGACCGGCCGGGACCTGCGCGACAGGACCGACGGGGAGAAAGAAGCGCAACTGGCGGAAGGCAGACGGGGAGGCCACAGATGAGCGAAGTGCTTGCCCTGGCCAGGGGTGTCTACGGGGTATGGCTGCGCGAGATCACCCGCGCCACGCGCGACCGCGGGCAGATGATCGGCGGCGTCAGCCGGCCGCTGATCTGGCTGCTGATCCTCGGGGTCGGGCTCAACCCATACTTTCGCGGCGAGGTCTATGGGCAGGTGAACTATGTGGTGCCCTACACCTACCTGCAGTTCCTCTTTCCCGCCGTCATCGTCCTCAACATCATGTACACCTCGATCCAGTTCGCGGTGTCGATGATCTGGGACAGGGAGTTCGGGTTCCTGCGCGAGGTGCTGGTTTCGCCGATGCCGCGCCCGCTGATCCTGCTCGGCAAGGTTCTCGGAGGCGCGACGGTCGCTACCGTCCACGGATCATTGGTGCTGCTGCTGGCGCGGTTCGCCGACGTCACGCTCAGCCTCTGGCAGATGGCGACGGCGCTCGGCTTCATGTTCCTGCTCTCGTTCGGGCTGACGTCCTTCGGCATCATCCTCGCGGCGCGCGTGAAGAGCTTCGAAGGGTTCGGCGTCTTTTCCAATACGTTGATCCTGCCGCTCTATTTCGCCTCGTCCTCGATCTTTCCGCTCGATCCGTCGCTGACCCAGACCCAGGCGGCCACAAGCTATCCCGAGTGGCTGGTCTTTCTCACCCGCGCCAACCCCATCACCTATGCGGTCGATGCCCTGCGCGGCATCCTCATCGGGTTCAACCAGTTCGCTCCGATGATGGGGCCGGTCGTCGTGGGGGGCATGGCGGTCGTCTTCTTCGTCGTGGCTCTCATCGATTTCAGCCGCTCATGAGCGGCAAGGCGCGTCATCGATGGCTGCGATCGGCGGCCAATATCGCGCTGATCGGCGGGCTGCTCTTCGCGCTCAGCTTCCTGCCGCCGGACAATTCGCTCGCCGACGTGCAGCGCACGGGGGTGCTCAAGCTTTGCGTACCGGAGAGCTATCCGCCCCTCGTCGCAACGGATCCGCAGATGCCCGGCTTCGACGTGGAGCTGGCACGCATGATCGCCGAGGAGATCGGCGTCCGGCTGGCGGTCAACGTGATGTCGTCGATCGGCAGGGATTTCAATCCGCGCAACTGGCGCCTGACGCGCGGCCAGTGCAACGTCATCGCGGGAGGCGTCGCCGATACCGTCCAGACGCGCGGCTTCCTGCAGACCTTGCCGACCCTTGCCGAAACAGGATGGGTAGCGGTGTCGGCCGATGGGGCGCTGCCGGTCCGAGGGAGCGCCTGGGCCGTCTGGCCCGGCACGTCCGGCCTCGATCGTCTGGCGCTATCCGGGTGGCTGCGTGAAACCGGGGTCACGGCGCGCCTCGCACGCTCGCCTGCCGAGCTGCAGGAGCTTCTCGAAAGTGGGCAGGTTCAGGGCGCGATCATGGAGAGATTTGCCAGCACGGCAATCGACTTTGAGGATAATAGCTATCGGATTTTCTGGTTGCCGCCGGACAGATTCGCACGGTTCCGCATGGCCTTCGGGCTCTGGAAAGGCGATCAGACGCTCTACCGCGCCGTTCGTGCCGCGCTCGATAAACTTGAGCGCTCAGATGCAGTTTATTTTATCGGTTCACGCTATGGACTTGAGCAGCAGATCGGCAGTACGTCAGAGTAACGCGCGGCGATGAATCGCACCTGCGATTGGCGCACCAACCCTGGTCGTGGAGTTGATGCAGGCGCCGCGTGCGGCTGACAATCAACTGGGAGGGTCTTGTGCCTTTGAGATTGCAGAGGCTTGTTGTTGCCTCAACCCTGGGCCTTGTCGCGGGCCTGATTGCGGCGGGAAGCGCGACAGCAGCCAGCTTTACTGCCGAACAGGCTGCCGCCGGCCAAACCGCATACAACACCAACTGCGCCCGCTGCCATGGCTTCCAGCTGGAGGGTCCCGATGCCCCCGGTCTGGCGGGTTCCGACGTCATGCAGAACTGGGATACGGCCGGTGGGCTCTACGACTTCATTTCCGTAGCCATGCCGCCCGAAAATCCGGGCGGGCTCGGAGAAGAGGCTTACGTCAACATCGTCGCCTACATCATGAGCTTCAACGGCGCCCAGCCGGGTGACGAGCCGATGGTGGCGGGCGATGGTCTCTATGACATTTCGCTGGCGGCAGAGACCGCTGCCGGCGCGGCCGCGGCCGCGCCCGCCGCAGATGCTCCGGCGAGCGCCGAGGCGGCAAGTCCGTCGGTGCCGCAGGCCTTTACCTGGGGCAAGCAGCTGCCCGGTGGTCCAGCGCCGGCCACGACTGCCACGCAGCCGGCAGCGCCGGCCGTGCCACAAGCCTTTACCTGGGGCAAGCAGTTGCCGCAGGTCAATGCGCCGAGCGCGCAGTAAGAACCAGACGCCGACAAGCGCCGTTCATTTGGAGGTAATTCCGTGAAAACCTTAGTAAAATCGCTGTTGGTGGCGACTGCCGCGATCGCGGTCATTTCAGCACCTGCCCTTGCCCAGGACACGCGCGAATATTCGCCCGTCACCGACGAGATGCTCCTCGATCCGCCGGCGGAGGACTGGCTGACGTTCCGTGGCGCCTACAACAACCAGGGCTACAGCAAGCTCGACCTGATCAACAAGGATACGGTTAGCGATCTGCAGCTGGCCTGGGCCTGGCCGATGGCCGAAGCCGGCATCCAGGAAACGGCTCCCCTCATCCATGACGGGATCCTGTTCCTGCAGACCAACAACAACATCGTCGAGGCGCTCGACGCCAAGACCGGCGACCGCATCTGGACCTACCGGCACGCCCTGCCGGAACTGCCGGCGAGCTGGAGCTACCAGCTCAACCAGGCCCGCCGCCAGAAGAACTCCATCGCCCTTTACCAGGACAAGGTGGTCCTCACCACCGCCGACGCCAAGATCGTCGTCCTCAACGCCCTCGACGGCAAGGTCGTCTGGGAAAAGCAGGTTCTCGACTACAACGTGGGCTACAGCTACACGGTCGGCCCGATCGTCGTCGACAACAAGATCATCAGCGCCATCTCCGGTTGCTCGATCGCGGGCACGGCGGGCGGCTGCTATATCCTCGCGCACGACTTCGAGACGGGCGAGGAGCTTTGGCGCTTCAACACGATCGACGATCCCAACAACCCCGAGCAGCAGGCCAGCTGGGGTGAGGTCCCGCCGGAGAACCGCTGGGGCGGCACGCCCTGGACGACCGGCTCCTACGATCCGGAAACCCGCACCACTTTCTGGGGCATCGGCATGCCCGGCCCCTATTCCGAGCTCATCCGCGGCTCGGGCGACGGCTCGGTGCTCTACACCAACTCGACCCTCGCCCTCGACATCGATACCGGCGAGCTCAAGTGGTACTACCAGCACCTGCCGCGCGATAACTGGGACCTCGACAGCCCGTTCGAGCGCATCCTCGTCGACCAGGAAGTCGATGGCGAGGTCAGGAAGATGGTCGTGACCGTTCCGGGCAAGAACGGCATTGCCTTCGGTCTCGACCGCGAGACCGGCGAGTACCTCTGGCACAAGGAAACCGTCCACCAGAACGTCGTTACCGGCATCGATCCGGATGGCACCGTGCACATCAACGAGGACCTGATCTCGCAGGCCGTCGGTGAATCGCACCTGGCGTGCGCCTCCGTCTCGGGCGGCAAGCTCTGGCAGGCCGGCGCCTACAGCCCGCTGACGCAGGCTTACTATGTGCCCCTGACGGAAGCCTGCAACACGGTCGCTCCGACGCAGACCGAGTTCACCGCCGGCAACGCGGTGGGCGCTGTGCAGTTCGGTCCGCGCGTGCTGCCCGAGGGCGTCACCGACGCCGGCCTTGTCGAGGCCATCTCGGTCAGCCCCACGGCCGGCGAGACCCTTTGGGACTATCGCTCGCGTCCGGCTCCGACCAGCTCGCTGCTGGCCACCGCCGGCGGTCTCGTCATCGGTGGCGACGCCGCCCGCGACGTCAAGGCCTGGGACCAGGAGACCGGCGAGGTGCTCTGGACTCAGCGTCTCAACGCGCCGATCGGCGGGTATCCGGCTACCTACGAGCTCGATGGCGAGCAGTATCTGGTGATCCCCACCGGCTACAGCAACTCGGCCAGCTCGATCTCCTCGGCCTTCCCGGAGATCCCGCTGCCCACCGGCTCGGGCAACTCGATCTTCGTGTTCAAGCTGCCCAAATCCGAGTAATCCTCAAGAAACGAGGAAGGGGCCGCAAGGCCCCTTTCGATTTTTCAGGTAGACCGATGCGACAGTTCCTTTCCGCGTTCCTCCTCGTCATTGCCGGCATGCTGCCGGCGCAGGCGCAGACTTCGAGCATCCCTCCCGAGGAGTTCGACAGCACCAGCCGCCTTGCCGGCGACAGCATCAATGTCTGCTTCGACCGGACAAGCCTCGGGCGGACGTTCGACGAGGATGTCGCGCGCGCCATCGGCGACGCGCTGTTCCTGCGGGTTGAGGTGATCGAGGGATTCGGCGGATTTCCGCTCAACGGCGATGCGTTGCTCGACGAGGTGACGCTCGCCATGAACAACACGTGCGACGTGTTCATGGGAGTTTCGGTTTCCCCCAACTCACCGGTGTCGGACGCGTTCTCGATCACGCGGCCCTATGCCACCGTGCCGTTCGTGCTGGTCGTCGCCGACCCCGACTGGCAGAGCCTCAACGACATCCCGAAGTCGCGCAAGCTCGGCACCGCCATCGCCAGCATGGGCGAGATGGCCTACATCACCTGGGCCCAGCAGCAGCCCGAGAACCAGAGGTGGGTGCGCCTGCCTTACGCCGATTTCGATCTGATGACGACCCGCGTCCTCGACGGGTCGATCGCCGGCATGATCCTCTGGCAGCCGGCGCTCGCCCGCATCCTCGCCACCCGGCCGGATGCGCAGGCGCTGCACGTCATCGACACGGCCCCGGTGCCGCCTTCGGAAACGCGCGTCGGAGCGCTGGTTTCCTCGCGCAACAGTTTCCTGCGCAGCCAGATCGACGAGGCGATCGACGCGCTCGTCGCCGACGGAACCATCGCGGGGCTTCTCGAAAAGCACGGCTATACGGGCCGCGCGGGCGAATAGCTCCGGCAGCCTCAGGCCAGGGCGGAGAAGTAGGGCATCAGCAACCGCGCGGGGCTGCTGATCAGGCCCGCGACGATGACCGCGGCGAGGAGCCCGAGGGCCAGAGGCTCCAGGAGC
This sequence comes from Devosia geojensis, assembly GCF_000969415.1. Lineage (GTDB taxonomy): Bacteria > Pseudomonadota > Alphaproteobacteria > Rhizobiales > Devosiaceae > Devosia > Devosia geojensis. The sequence continues at coordinate 20,290 of NZ_JZEX01000061.1, forward strand.
GCTATCCGCTTTTCCTTGTCCGGCCGCAACGCCGTCCATATCGCGCCCGCGGCGAGGCCGGGGAGCGGGAGCAGGTTGAGCAGACACGTGCCGAGGGCGAGCTGCTGGTACTGCAGGAGGGTATAGACCACCGCGTATCCGGTCGTGCGCGGCAGCAGGGAAACGGCGAGAGAGCGCAGCGGATCGACGAGCGGAACCGTCAACGCCAGGAGAAGCAGCGCGACAATGGGCACGAGCGCGGTACCCGCCGGGCCGAAGCGGTTGGCGCTCGGGTCGAACCGCATCTGCCTGATCCAGCCCATGCCGAACACGGCGGCAACAAGCGCGCCGCCGACCGCCAGGTGCGCAAACGGGTTGAGCGTGAGTCTGCCGTCGAATTGCGGCCTGCGGTCGCCGAGGATGCGGGCGAGCAGAGCCGTCAGCAATCCGAGCAGGGCGCAAAGCACGAGCATCGCGACCAGTCTCGAAACCAGTGCGCCGACCGTCAGGTCCCTCAGAAGGCTCATTTGCGCTACCTTGTCATCGGACCGCATGGACAGTGGACGTCCCACCGGCTATCCGGGGTATCGCGGACGGCATCGGTGACGTGCGACCTATTCCTGTCATGTGCGTTTTCCTATCATGCGTCGCGTTCGCGAGCTTAAATCAGGAGCTGATGAATGAAATTTTTCTCTTTGGTCGCGGCTGTGGGCCTGGCGACGATGTGCGCGAACGTTGCGTTCGCAGCGGACCATGAGGTCCGGATGGTCAACAAGGACAGCGAAGGGCGCACCATGCAGTTCGAGCCCGCCTTCCTCAAGATCGCTCCTGGCGACACCGTGACGTTCGTCACCACCAATCCGGGGCACAATTCCGAATCCGTCGAAGGCGCCATTCCCGAGGGTGCCGAAGGCTGGAAGGGCCGGATCAACGAAGAGATCTCGGTCACCTTCGATGCCGAGGGGCTCTATGCCTACAAGTGCCTGCCGCACTTCGGCATGGGCATGGTCGGCTTGATCCAGGTCGGGGACGACACCTCCAACCTCGAGGCCGTGCAGGGTGCCCGCTATCCGGGCAAGGCGGCTGCCCGCATGGAAGAATTGCTGGGGCAAGTGACCGCTGGCGCGAACTGAGCTGGCCGCGACCTGCCATTTGACGATGTCCTTCGGGCCGCTCACGCGGTTGGCCGGCCCGAAGGATTGTGGAAATCGGAGCTGGGGTCGTTGAGCACGAGCTCGCGAATGGCCGACCAGAGGCGCGTGCGCAACTCCGTGAAGCGGGGCGTTGCGCGCACGTCGTACTGCCAGCGCGGGTGAGGCAGGCCAACCTCGATTTCCTCGATCACCCGGCCCGGACGCGGGCTCATCAGCACGATGCGATCCGAAAGCAGGATGGCCTCGTCGACGCTGTGCGTGACGAAAAGGACCGTCTGCCGGCGCTGCTCCCAGAGCTTCATCAATTCGGTCTGCATCAGCTCGCGCGTCTGCGCGTCGAGGCTGGCGAACGGCTCGTCCATCAGCAGGATTTCCGGATCCGTGGCTAAGGCGCGCGCCAGCGCCACGCGCTGCTTCATGCCGCCCGAGAGGGTGCCCGGATAAGCCTTGGCGAAGCGCGAGAGCCCGACCGTCGCCAGATAGCGCGACACGCGCTCGGCGCGCTCCGCTTTGTCCAGCCTCAGGCTCGTCAGCGCGAAGTCCACATTGGCTTCGACCGTTGCCCATGGAATGAGCCGAAACCCCTGGAAGACGAAGCCCACCTGCGGACCGGGCCGCGGCGGCGCGCCCGAGACCCGAACCTCGCCGGCATCCGCCGCGAGCAACCCGTCGACCAGCCGCAGGATCGTCGTCTTGCCGCAGCCGGAAGGACCGACGACCGAAACGAACGATCCTTCCGGCACGCGAAGGTCGAGATTGGCCAGCGCCGCGACAGGGGAGGCGTTCCCGTGGCTGCCGAACGCCTTGGAAACGCCGCGCATTTCGATCCTGGTCGAGCCCCCGGGGGCGCCGCTCCTCACGTTCATGGCGTATCGGCTGCAGGGTCGATGCCCAGTTCCTCCAGGGCTGCCTCGACAACCGTCAGGTCGGCCCATTGCGAAAGCTCCACCGCCGGAAGATCCTTGAAGTCCTCGGTCTCGTAGAGCCACTCTTGAGAGAAGGTGAGCTCGTCGGCGTTCATGCCGCCGTTGACGCTCCAGCTGCCGGCAAACGATGCGGCGATCGAATCGAGCGTTGCCGGTTCGATCGCGGGCTGGAACGGAGCGATGGCCTCGACCCACTGGGATGGATCGGCTGCGAAGTCGCGCGAGATCCGGATCAGGGCGCGGGCCACGGCCAGAACCTCGTTGCGCCGCTCGTCGAGAACCGCCTGCGGCACGATGTTGATCTTGTTCACGACGGGCGCGGCCGCGTAGTAGGCGGCCTGGTCGACGAGCACGTGCAGGCCCGTCTTGTCGGGCATCGCCTCCCAGACGCCTATGGACATCGTCGTAGCATCGACGCGCCCGGCGGCCAGTGCCTGCCCGCGAACGTCGGGCTGCCCGAGCGTGAGGAACTCGACGGCGTCGAGGTCGGTGCCGGCGGCGCGCAGCACGCTGCTCGAAAGCGAATGGTCGAGGCTGCCCGGCCGCCCGATGCCGAAGCTCGCGCCGGCGAGGTCCTCGGGGGTGGCGATGGCATCCTTGGCCGCGATGAGGAAGGGCAGGGACTTGTTGGGAGAGGTCACGGCCTTGAGGTCGGTGGTGCCCCTTGCAACGAGCTGGAGCAGGGCGTCGAGGCCGACATTGGCCATTTCACCTTCGCCGGCGCGGATGGCGGCGATGGCCGACGGCGTCTGCTGCACGCGCACGAGTTCGACATCGACGCCTTCGCGCTCGAAGTAGCCGAGCTCGACCGCCAGGTCCATGACCGAGTTCGGCACCAGCGGGGGTTCCAGATGGGTAACGATCAGCCGGAACGGCTGCGCCTCTGCCGCCGCCGTCAGGGCCACGAGCATGGCGCCCGCCGCCACGACATTACGCAATCTGGTCAAAACACGCATAGAAGTCTCTCCTGTCCCTGCCGGGACTCTTTCACAATGCTATCGCCTTAGCCGGGGCGAGAGCGGTCAATCAATGGCTTTCCAGCGGGCGAGCCGTCCTTCCACCTGGCGCAGGCATTCCGAGACGATCACCCCGATGATCGCGAGCACGATCACGATCACGAAGTACTCGGCCATCCGGAAGGTATTGCCATAAATCGCTAGCAGTCCGCCAAGCCCGCGCACCGCCGTATAGAGCTCGGCGACGATCGTATTGATGAGGCCGATGGTCGCCCCGATGCGCAACCCCGCGATGATGAAGGGAACGGAGCCGGGCAGCAGGATGCGGCGGAAAATCTGGAACTGGCTGGCGCGCACCGACCGGGCCATCTCGATCAGTTCCTGATCCACGGCCAGAACGCCCGCATAAGTGTTGACGATGATGGGCATGACGGCGCCGAGGAAGACGATGAAGATCTTGGCCTCGAAACCCAGCCCCAGGAACACGATGATCAGCGGTATGAATGCGACCCTCGGCGTCGCGGCCAGCGCGTAGACGTAGACCTCGAGCGTCTTGCCCACGGGCAGGAACATGCCCATGACGAGACCCAGGGGGACCGCGACAAGGGCGGCCAGTCCATAGCCGCCGACAAAGGTGATGAGGCTGTCGCCCAGAGCCACCGCGAGGCGCCCGTCGGCAATGAGCTGTCCGGCCGCCTGCAACGTCGCAACCGGCGTGGGTATGAGATTGGCGCCCACGTTGAGGGACACGATCCACCAGAGGCCGATCAGCGCGAAGAGGAAGAGCGTGCGGTAGATCGCGATCATGGTGTGTTTTCCGTCGAGGTCCGGGCGGATCGGGCCAGGTTCGTGTAGATCAACCCGCAAGCCCAGTCACCGATATAGCCCTTCTATGCGATTCTGCGGGATTGCGCGGACGCTCGTGCCTAGCGGCGATAGCGCACCGCATCGACGAACAGCTGGAATGCGGCGGAATGCTGCCGGCTGGGGTAGTAGAGGTGATAACCCTCGAAGGTCGGCATCCATTCCTTGAGGACCTGGACGAGTGCGCCGGATTTGAGGTGCTCCGTCGCCATTTCCTCGGGTATGCAGGCGAGGCCATGGCCCGAAAGAGCCGCGGCCAGCATCGCGGTGCTGCCGTTGAAGGCGAGCTGGCCTTCGACGCGCACGTTGAGACGCCGTCCGGCCTTCTCGAACTCCCAGGCATAGAAGCCGCCATAGGTGGCGAGCCGCAGGTTGATGCAGTTGTGCCCGGTGAGGTCGTCGGGCGTTTTCGGGCGCTTGCGCGTGGCGAAGTAGCCTGGCGCCGCGACTATGGCCATGCGCCAGTCGGGCCCGATGCGGGTCGCGATCATGTCCTTGGCGATCTGCTCGCCGAGCCGCACGCCGGCGTCGAAACCGCGCTCCACGATATCGATGAGCCCGTTCTCGACATCGACCTCCACCTTGATGTCGGGATACCGGGCGACGAACGGGTCGATCTTGGGCCAGAGGACCGTGCGCAGGGAATGTTCTCCAGCGCTGATGCGAATGTAGCCGGCCGGCCTGTCGCGGAACTCGCTGAGCGCCTCGAGCTCGGCCTCTATCTCGTCGATGCGCGGACCTATGCGGCTCATGAGCCGCAACCCGGCTTCGGTCGGCGCGACGCTGCGCGTCGTGCGTTCGAGCAGCCGCACGCCGAGGCGCTCCTCCATGGCGCGGATCTTGTGGCTCAGCGCGGACTGGGACATGCCCACCAGGGCCGCTGCACGGGTGAAGCTGAGCTCACGCGCGACCGCGAGAAAGGCCTGCAAATCCCCGGTTTCGGCCCGATATCTCATGAACGCTCCTCATAAGCCCTAGCGAATAGTAGCCGGTAGCCGCATAGTTGGTGAAGCGGTATGTTGGTCTCTTCCGAAAGCTCGACATGACTGCGTCCTCCTTGGCGAACACCATCCATCACGGCCCCTGGCTGACGGCGCTCCTCAGCCTGCTGCTGGGTTTTGCCTCGATTTCGACCGATCTCTACCTGCCGGCCCTGCCGACCATGAGCGTCGCCCTCGGCGCCGATCGAGGCACCCTCGAACTGACGGTATCGAGCTACCTCCTTGGGTTCAGCCTGGGCCAGTTGTTCTGGGGACCGGTCAGTGATCGCTACGGACGCAAGTTGCCGCTGCTCTGCGGCCTTGCCATCTTCATTGCCGGCGCGGCCGGGTGCGCTCTTTCCACCGGCGCATGGCGACTGGTCGGGTGGCGTGTCGTGCAGGCACTCGGCGCGAGCGCCGCCTTCGTCATCGGCCGCGCCATGGTGCGGGACCTGTTCGACCGCAACGATGCGGCCCGGATGCTCTCGACCCTGATGATGATCATGGGGATCGCGCCCCTGCTCGGCCCCACGATCGGAGCGCAGATACTCGCGATCTCATCCTGGCAGTACATCTCCTGGTCGCTGGTCGGCATGAGGGCGGTGACGTTCGCCGCCGTCTGTCGGCTCGCGGAGCCCCTGCCTCCGGCACGGCGCGAACATGGGGCCTTGCTCGGCAAGTTCGCCACCTATCTGGAGCATCTGCGCAATCCGGCCCTGATGCTCTATGCGGGTATCCTCGGGTTTTCAGCGGCTGGCCTCTTCGCCTATGTCGCCGGCTCAGCGTTCGTATTCATCCAGTTCTACGGCCTGTCTGCCGAGGTCTATGGCCTCGTGTTTGCGTCCAGCATCGTCGGCATTATGCTGGCCAATGCCGTCAACAGACGCCTGTTGCCGCGCTATGGCAGCGACCGCCTCATGCTGGCCGGTGCGATCTGCGGCGGCGTTGCCGCCTTCTTCGTTGCGCTCCTTGCCTGGACGGGCTGGGGCGGGATGGCGGCGTTCCTCGTCGCGCTCTGGTTCTTCGTTGCCATGGGCGGGATGATCGGCGCCAACGCCGTCGCCGGCGGCCTGACGAGCGTCGTCAAGGGAACGGGCTCCGCCTCTGCCCTGCTGGGCTGTGCTCAGTATGGCGGCGGCATGATCGGCGCCGGCCTCGTCAGTGCCCTGTCGCAGGGCACGCCAGCGCCGCTGGGTCTCGTCGTGCTCATGTCGTCCCTGGCGGCCGGCGCATGCGCCATCGCAATCGCCCGCAGGCTGCTGGCCGAAGGGGCGACGGCGCCGACCTGAAACTCGTCCGCCTGCGGCGCTTGCGACGCGGGGCTCGAGCCGGTGCGTCACTCGCCGCCTGCCACGTTCCGCTCCCAGTACCAGGCGACGTACATCGCCTTGCGGTCGTGGTTTCGATCCTTGAGAAAAGTCCGAATGGACCGGACGTCTTCTTTCTCGCAGGCCACCCAGACGAAGGCGTCCTTGTCCAGCAAGGCTATGGCCTTCTTCATCTCCTGCGCGAGCACGCCGGTGGCTCCGGGTGCATAGGACTTGCGGTGCAGCCAATGGACCTCGAGCGATCCGGCGGTCGGAAGCGGCTGCTCCTCGGCCGCGTCGAGCACCTCGATGACCGCCTTGAGGCGCGTGCCGGCCGGTACTTCCGCGGCGATGCGGGCTATGGCCGGCAGCGCGCTCTCGTCCCCGCCGAGAAAAATCGAGCGGGCCGCCGGCAGCCTGCCGCTGCCGGGGCCCAGCAGTGCCGACCGGGTTCCGGGTTCCGCATCGCGGGCGAAATCGGCGCCCGGCGTGCCGATGCCAGGTTCGGGATGCTGGAAGAAATCGATCCAGAGTTCGCCGCGCTCCACGTCGACCGCGCGAATGGTGTAGACGCGCACGAGCAACGCGTCCTCGCCCTGCGGCCAGTTGATCCGGCCATCCTCGCGATAGGCCGGCCAGACCGGCTCTCTTCCTCTCGGCGGAACGAGAAGGCGCACATGCATGTCGGCGCCGATGAACGGCGTGACGTCGGCGCAGGCGAACCTCACCCGCCGCATATGCGGGGTCACGTCCTCGGCCGATACGACCGTCACGTGATGCAGGTTCGGCAGCGGCCTCGCCATGGGGGAGTCGAACCAGTTCAGTTCCAGGCGATCGTTGCCGGCGAAATAGAAGAGGTGTTCGGCAAGGACCGTGCGGGCCATCTGAAGCGCCTCATCGGACGGTCCGACGAGGTCGAGCAGGAGTTTGCCATCGTCGGCGCGAATGCTGGCAATGCCGATTGGACTTTTGAGGAGCGCCGTGTTTCCGCTGCGCACGACTTCGGCGTGCTCCACGAAGTGTTCGCAGATCTCGTCGAGCATCGTTTCCGCATCGGCCGGTAGCGCGATGCCCGAGAGCCTGAATTCCCGATCGGCAATCATGGGCAGGTCTCCTCTACGGCGGATTTATCGACGTTCGCGTCCAGAATCCGGTGCCTGCCGAGAGGGATCATGATCGGCCGGCCCGAGGTCGGATCGGTGATGACCCGGCTCTCCACGCCGAAGACCTGCCGGATGGTGTCGCTGGTCAGCACGTCCTGAGGTCTGCCGGCGGCATGAACCCGGCCATCGGCGACGGCCACGAGATGATCGGCGTAGCGCGCCGCCAGATTGAGATCGTGCAGCACCATGACGATGGTGGTTCGGCGGGAGTGGTTGAGATCCACCAGCAGGTCGAGCACCTCGACCTGGTGGCGCACGTCGAGAAATGTGGTGGGCTCGTCGAGCAGCAGTATCCCGGTCTGCTGCGCCAGCGCCATGGCGATCCATACCCGCTGGCGCTGGCCGCCAGAAAGCTCGTCGATCGGCCGTTCGGCAAGTTCGGTGATCCGCGTGGCGGCGAGCGCGCCTTCCACGGCTTCGTCATCCTTTCGCGTCCAGCGCGAAAACAGGTTCTGGTGCGGATGCCTGCCGCGGCTTACGAGATCGGCGACGGTCATGCCTTCCGGCGCGATCGGCGACTGGGGCAGCAACCCGAGGACCTGCGCCAGTTGCCGGGGCGGCGTGCGGTGGATCGACTTGCCGTCGAGAAGCACCTGTCCGCGTTGCGGCGCCAGCAGCCTGGACATGGCCCGCAGGAGCGTCGACTTCCCGCAGGCGTTGGCGCCGACGATGACGGTGATCCTGCCGGGTGGAATGACGAGGTCGAGGTCGCGCAGCACATCGGCCTCGTCGTAGCGGGCCCACAGCTTTTCGACGGCGAGGGATCGTGCGCTCATAGCGAGCCTCCCGAGCGGTTGACGCGAACGAGGAGATAGATGAGGAAAGGCGCACCCAGTGCACCGGTCACCACGCCCACGGGATAGCGGATGGGCAGGAGGAACTGACCGACATAGTCGCCTGCCAATACGAGCAGGGCGCCGACGAGCGCCGAAGGGATGAGCAACGATCCGCGGGTGCCGGCGATCCGCGCGGCGATCGGCCCTGACAGGAATGCGACGAAGGCGATCGGTCCGGTGACCGCGGTCGCGGTGGCGATCAGGCCGACTGCCGAAACGATGATGACGAGGCGGGTCAGCGAAACGCGCACGCCGAGGGCGGCGGCCGTATCGTCTCCCAGCCGCAGCGCCATCAGGTTGCGTGCGCACCCGAGCAGCAATCCGCCGAAGACCAGCAACGCGGCCAGAAGCGGCATCGCCTGATCGAGCCGCGCGCCGTTGACGCTGCCGGTCAGCCACCGCAGCACCTCCTGGAGCGTCCATTCCGGAGCCTGGGTGAGGATGTAGGCCACGAGGCTTTCCAGCATGGCCGAAACGCCGATGCCGACGAGGATGAGCCGCGTTCCCGCGACGCCGTTGCGGAACGAGAGGCCATAGACCGACAAGGCGACCGCGAGCCCCGCGAGGACCGCGACCACGGAAACGGCGGGGCCCTTCATCGAAAGCACCACGATGGCAAAGACGGCGGCCGCGCTCGCGCCCGAGCTCACCCCGACGATATCCGGGCTGGCGAGCGGATTGCGCAGCATGGTCTGGAAGGCGACGCCCGCCATGCCGAAGCTCAGCCCCGCCAGAACCGAGAGCACCGCCCGCGGCAGGCGCAACTGACCCACGGTAAAGCCGGCTCCCTGCACCTCCTCGCCCAGAAGAACGCGGAGGACCTCGCCCGGTGGCGTATAGGATTGCCCGAGCGAGAGCGTCAGCGCGAACACGCCCGCCAGCAGCGCCGCGAGGACCGCGACGAGCGCGCCGCGCCGCAGTGTCAGGCGGCGGCGATCTTCAGCAAGGGAAAAGCGATCAAGGGGCAACGTCGTCACAGTTGGCGGATCCGTTGCTGGCGAACGATCCAGATGAAGAACGGGGCGCCGACGAACGCGGTGACGATGCCGACGTCGAGTTCTGCGGGCCGCGCGATGATGCGCCCGAGGATATCGGCGAGCAGCAGCAGGCACGCGCCACCCAGGGCCGAGATCGGCAACAGCCAGCGGTGATCGAGACCTACCAGCAGGCGGCAGAGGTGCGGCACGATCAGGCCGACGAAACCGATCGGACCACACGCCGCCGTGGCCGCGCCGCAGAGGAGTATGGTGCCGAGGGCGGCGAATGCGCGGGCGACCGGGACGCGCTCGCCGAGCCCGGCAGCCATATCGTCCCCCAGGGCCAGCGAGTTGAGCTGCCTGGCCGACAGCAGGCTGATGGCAAGACCGACCGCCATGAACGGCAGGACCGGCAGGATCCGGTCGTAGGAAGCCCCGCCGACGCCGCCGATCTGCCATGAGCGAATGCCACCGGCGATATCGTTTCGCGGCAGCACCACGGCGATGATCAGCGAGGCGAGGGCGATGGATGTCGCGGTGCCTGCGAGCGCAAGCTTGAGCGGCGTCGCCCCGTCCCGTCCCACCGAGCCCAGCGCATAGACGAGGACTGCCGAGCACCCCGCACCGGCGACGGCCGACCAGACATAGGCTTCGGTCGAAACGATATTGAACCAGGCGACGCCAACGACGACGGCCAACGCCGCGCCCGTGTTGACGCCGAGGATTCCCGGGTCGGCGAGCGGATTGCGCGTCACGCCCTGCATCACCGCTCCGGCGAGGCCCAGCGCGCTCCCTGCGATGACCGCCAGCAGCGTTCTCGGTACTCTCAGCGCTACGGCCGCCTCACCGATGGTGTCGTTATGCCCGGCAAGGCCGGCGACGATCTCACTCCAGGAGACGTCGCGGGACCCGATCGTGACCGAGAGCGCGCAGAGCCCCGCCAAGGCGGCGAGGAGCGAGAAGAGTGCCAGGCTTCTGATCGGCAGGGGAGCGCGAACGCTCATTCGGATTTCCGGGCCGCTTCGGCGAGCATGGCGGTGTACTCGTCGAGGACATAGGGGATCGCCAGCGGCGTGGGGTTGGCGGCGGTGCCGACCGGATTGCGGCCCAGAAGGACAAACGATCCGTTGGCCACCGCCGGCACCTTCGACAGGAGCACGTTGGCGAGGATCGACGTCAGCAAATGCTGGTCGCCATAGGTGACGACGATGTCCACGTCTTCGAAGACATCGACGCGCTCCGTGCTGACGGAGCCGGAGAACTTGCCGGGCTCGGTCGCCGCGACGACGCTGGCCGGGGACGCGAGGCCGAGATCCTCGAAGAACTTAACGCGGGTGTCGTTGGTGGTGTAGAAGTTGACCGTGCCCAGATCCATGGGGTTGAGGTGCGTGACGAACATGGCCGATTTGCCCTGCAACTCGGGGTATCGGGCCACCGCGCCGGCGATCTGCGCCTCGATATCGGCGATCAGCGCCTGGCCTTCGCCCGCCATGCCGAGGCCCGCACTGTTGAGCCGGATCATCTGGCGCCAGTCCGTCGACCAGGGATGGTCGGGATAGGCCACGACCGGAGCGATCTGGCTGAGCGTCTCGTATTCGGCCTGGCTGAGCCCGGAATAGGCTGCAAGGATCACGTCCGGCCGGGTTGCGGCGACCGCTTCGAAGTCGATGCCGTCGCCCTCGTCGAAGAGCGCCGGCGCGTCGGCTCCCAGCTCGGCCAGTTTCTCGACGACCCATGGGAGCAGGCCGTCCCCGTCGTCGTCGCCGAAATTGGCCCGGGCGAAGCCGACCGGCACGACGCCGAGCGCGAGCGGCACTTCATGATTGGCCCAGGCGACGGTCGCGACGCGTTCCGGTTTCTGCGCGATGACGGTGGTGCCGAAGGCGTGCTCGATGGTGAGGGGGTAGGGCGTTTCCTGCGCGCCAGCACCGTTGAACACACCAAGAAACGCGCAGGCCGCAATGAGCGCGACCGCGGAACGAGCGAACCGCAGCATGGGTCAGACCTCCTGACGACGAAAAGTCGACTCTGCGTCTCAGCTTTGTTTGTCCGCGTCAACAGCCGCAAACGCGCCCGAAGCGTCAAACCCTGAAATTTCCATGGATTCCTACAAAGCCGGTGGAATCTACAATACTGGAGTGAATGGCTCAAGTTAATGAGCCGTCAGAGGCCGGCAGGCGGTAAGGTCGTTGCCGGACCACGGATCAGTTTTGGATATGGATATGGATAGGAAGACAAACGGAAGAGGGCGCAGCCGTTCCAGGGGGATCGCAGTGCTGTTAAGCTGCACGGCCCTCGTCGGACTGACGCCGGGAATTGCGCTCGGGCAGAGCGCCGGCGATCAATTGTCGCCCACCGTCCTTCCCGAGCTCACGATCTATGGTCTCGACGACGACCTCAACACCATCGTGGTCCGCCGGACCACGGGCGGCGGCAAGATGGCGACGGATATCCTCGACACCCCCGCCTCGATTTCTGTGATCACCGCCAAGGAATTCCAGACTCGCGGCGTCCAGACCACCGAGGAAGCCCTTCAATACACTGCCGGTGTGACTACGGACTTCTACGGGTCCGACGATCGCTTCGATTTCTTCAAGATTCGCGGCCTCGATGCCCACATCTACCGGGATGGCCTGTCCGTCGGAGACCCGTTCGGCGGCATACGCGAGGAGCCTTATGCGTTCGAGCGTGTCGAGGTGCTCAAGGGCGCCAATTCCTCCGCGTTCGGGGTTTCCGATCCGGGCGGTTCGGTCAACTACGTCACCAAGACGCCGAAGAGCGAGCGGTTCGGCGAGGCCTATATCACCGGCGGGTCGTTCTATCGCGCCGAGCTCGGATTCGATTTCGGCGACAATCTCACGGTGGACGACACGCTTTCCTATCGCTTCGCCGGCAAATTCAGGAATGCCGACGGCGAGTATGACTACTCGCGCGACGATGAGCGGTTCTTCCTCGCCGGCCTCACCTGGCGGCCGACCGACGCGACCAATCTGACGGTGGTCTACGATCATCTGACCAGGGATGGCGTGCCCGGCAGCGGCGGCCATCCGGTCGGAACGGATTTCGACAGGAACCGCTTCTTCGGCGAGCCCGACTACAACTATCGCGGCGTCGATCGGGATACGCTGAGCGTAATGTTCGACCACGATTTCGGCTCGGGCCTGAGCTTTGCGTCCAACGCGCGCTACAGCAATTCCTCCAGCGACTTCGGCTATGCCTATATCGCGAGGACGCCGACCGATGGCACGACCGTGGCCGGGCGTGACTTCTTCGGCAACGAGTCAACGAACGAGAACTTCGTCATCGACGGGCGGCTGCAGTACGACGCGAGCTGGGGCGTCGTCGACAGCCGCACCCTCGTCGGGCTCGAGCACAACACGGCCCAGTCGACCAACAAGACGTTCTGGGGCCCCGCGCCTGGCATCGACTGGACGAACCCGGTCTATTCGGGCGCTCCCGCCTCCGTTCCCCTCATCGGGAGCACCGCGAGCGACAACAAGGTCAACTCGGTCTTCGTGCAGCAGGACCTGACATACGACCGGCTGACCGCCTCGGTCGGGCTGCGCAACGACTGGATGGACCTCAGCCAGACGAACAACTTTACCGGCGTGACCACCGAAGCGGATCTGAGCGAGCTCACCAGGCGCGCGTCGCTGACCTACAAGGTCACCGACCAGATCTCCACCTATGTGAGCTACGGAGAATCGGCCGTTCCGGCCTCGCTCACCGTCGAGCCCGAGCGCGGTCACCAGTGGGAGGTCGGCGTCAAATACCAGCCCGACCAGTTCCCGGGTCTCTTCAGCGCCGCCGTCTACGACCTGACTAAGAACAACATCACCCGCACCAATCCCGCTACGCTCATGCCCGAGACCATCGGGGAGGTGCGGGTGCGCGGCCTCGATCTCGAGGCCAAGATGCAGGTGCTGGAAAACGTCAACCTGACGGCCGCCTATTCCTACATGATGTCCGAGATCATGGAGAACGGCACAGCCGGCAACGTGGGCAACGAGCTCTCGTTCGTGCCCAATCACCTGGCGGCGCTCTGGGTGGATTATACCCTGCCGGGCAACGGCTTCATCGGCGACATGACCTTCGGCCTCGGCGCGCGTTACTCGGGCGCCTATTTCTTCAACGATGCCAATACACAGTCGACCGGCAGCAGCATCGTCTTCGACGCTGCGTTCAACTACGAGGTCCAGGAGAACACCACGCTCCAGCTCAACGTCAGCAACATCTTCGACGAGAAGCACGTCGCCTATGGCGGTTTCGGTGCGGATTTCTACAATCCCGGCCGTACCGTCACCGCGACCCTGCGCCATACGTGGTGAGGGGGCATGTCCCATCCGCGGTGACGCGGGTGGGACGTCATGCCCTTGGGGGCCGTTCACCGTTTATTTGAAGCGCTGGACGATCTCTAACCCTTTCTTTTGTCTCGTTTCCGAATCGGAAAAGTGGTGTCCACTTTTCCTGGAACGCCCTAGCGCGGCGATTGCGCCCGACGCCAGACCGCGGGCGTTTCCCCGACGATCTGGCGGAATGTCTTGGTCAGGTGGGCCTGATCGGTGAAGCCGAGCCTGGCGGCAACCTCCGCGATGGCGAGCTCGCCCTCGAGGAGGAGGTGCTTGGCGAGCTCGATGCGCTTCTCCAGGATCCACTGCAGCGGGGTCTTGCCAGTCGTCTGCTTGAAGACGGTGCCGAACCAGCTCTCCGAAAGCCCCACGGTCGCCGCCAGCTCCGCAACGGTGAGCCGGCTGTGGCCGCGGGCATTCACGGCCGCCGCAAGCTTGTTCATCTGCCCCTGGGTGAGCCGGGCATTGGCCCGATCGTCGGCTGGATCCGGTATGTCGAGCAGCCCGGTCACGACGCTGCCCACCAGGCTTTCGGTGTAGAGCAAATGCCTGGTCGGCTCCGTCAATTCGTCGACGAGCAGTTGAGCCAGCGTCTCGATCGCTCCCAGGTCCTGGATTTCAACGGGGCGGCGCAGGGCCGTCAGCGCAGCAGAACGCCCTATCGAGAGCGCCAGGTACCTCAGCAGCCTGTCCTTGTGCAGATGCAGGTTGAGGTGGCTGAACCGGTGCCGCGTGCCGGTATTCGTCCACAACGGGACGCCGGCGGGGATATAGACCGCCCGCGCCATGGGCCGGTAATTGCGCGCGAAGTCCCCGTCCTGATTCGAGATCGATACGCTTCCCGACACATCGTTGAAGAAGATCATGATGCGTGGGTCGTCGGCGAGGTAGTAAGCGCTGGCGCCCGGTTGGCTCTCGGCTTGCCAGAAGACGCCCATCATCCCGTCAAGCTCGCGCCACTTGACCGGCGCGGTCACCTGAATCCCTTCTGTGCGCCACGTCATGGACGGGAAGTAGCTCAAGGCGGGACCTGTCCGTATCTTCGATAGGCTTAAAAATCGGATCATAATTATCATATTTTCTCCCGCTTGCAATCTGCGGGCGGGCAGCGTCGGCCGGTCACGAACGCGCGTCCTGCGCTCCGGGCGGGCTGTATTCGTTGTCGTATATGAAGCTTTTTTGACGCTCTTTGCCGCGAAATGCTAAAAATGTTCCCTTTTTGCGGCCATTGACATCCCCAAGTTACCATACCAGTTTAGGTAAGTTACCGATGGTCCAAAGAGGGGCCATCCAAATGCAACTACCTCGCCGTTTTGCGGCGTCAGCGGGGCTCACCAATGTTAACATGTGTTAGTTCGCCCTAGGCGGCGAATAGACTTGCCTAATTTTCCGGCAGACAGCTGAGCATTTGTGCTCGGCGTGAAAATTTTTCCACTCCGGTTCGCGTCGGGGCGGTACTGGTTCTTTTGTCTTCCGAAAAAATGCAGGCGGTTTCGTAAAATGCCTATCGATCCTGCGATCGAGACGCGTCTACGCGTCGCGGTCGGGCACGACCTGCTCGGGGGTATCCCCCAGCATGTGGGGCCGAGGCTATCCACTCTCAAAGGTGGTGTCGTTCACTCCCTGCGCCCGCCGGGCACGATGACGTTCCAATCGCCGGGCGATTTCGTCGCCATCGTTCTGGCGCGGGTGCCGCGAATGGAATCGCGGCTCGGCAGCGACACGCTTCATGTCTTCGATGCGCCCGTCGGGATGCTGATCGTCAGTCCCGCCAATGTCGACAGCGCCAGCCGCTGGTTCTCGCTGCGCGAGAACCTGACGGTCGGTTATGAACCGGGGTTCCTGGCCGAGCTCGCGGCACGCGAGTTCAGCCTTCTCGACCTGCGGCTGCATCCGCTGCCCTTCGGCCATGTCGACACGCAGGCACTGCAGATCGCGCATCTATTCAAGCAGGAGCTCGCCAGCGGCGCCGCCAACGAGCTCTATATCGATTCGTTGATGACGGTCCTCGGCCTGCATGTGGTGCGCTACTATTCCAACGCTACCGAGGCGCGCGCCGGCGTCAAGGCAGGGGAGAGCGGACTTTCGCAGACCAGCGCGCGTAGGGTGCAGGATTTCCTGAAAGAGAACTTCGCGGGTAAGGTGTCGGTCGCGAGCCTTGCCGAACTCTGCGGGCTGTCGCCCGGTCATTTCATCCAGGCGTTCACCAGGTCCTTCGGCGTGCCGCCCTATCGATACCTCATCAACCTGCGCCTCGGCTATGCCGCGCAGCTGCTGTCGGAAACGCAGTTGCCGATCGCGGAAGTGGCCTATCTCAGCGGGTTTTCAAGTCAAAGCCACCTCACATCCACGATGCGGAAATATAGGAACTTCACTCCCGCGCAGATCAGGTCGGGCGGACGAGTATAAGTTTTATAGATTCGCCATTGGCAGAAATCCCAATGTGGCGATCCCGTAACACTTCCGCACTGAATTCAGATTGTATGCTGAGGATTCTGAAACGAACCATATTTCCTGAAATACGCCCCCGCAGGCTTGTGGCTTGTTCGGTTCACTGGAGCGAATCCGGTGCGGGGGCAGCTCCGTCGGGCATGTGTTTGCGGTGCGCTTGGCTTTGAGGCCGGCGCCATGCCTGGCGGCACAAAGTAATTGTGCAAAGGCGCTCCCCGTCAACGGATGGCTGACATCAGGGGGCCTATATATGCGGAAGCTACTTTCGCTGCGTGGTATTGCGCGCTGTCTTTCCGGAAATCCAGCGGAGCGTACAGGGGTCAAGCCGCGGCGTGGCGGGCAGGGCTCCTCTGCCGGAGCGGCGAGCACGCTTCACCTCAAGTGGAGCAGCCTGGCGTGCCTGGCTTTCGCAACTCTCCTCCTGATCGTAGCGGACGTCAAACCGGCTTATAGCCAGTCGAACGCCTGCAATCTGGCGGTCAACGGCTCGTTCGAGTCGCCGAACATTCAGACCGAGCCGCAGCGGCCGGGTGAGAACACGCTCGTTTCGAGCAATGGGTATGCGATCTGGCGGACGACGACATATCCCCTCGATGGCTGGCAGACCGTCAGCGGCACGGTGGACATACTCCGTCACCACAGCAATGCCAGCAACGGGATGCAGAGCATCGACCTGTGGGGTACGGCCCCGGCAACGCTCCGGCAAACCTTCACCGGTTTGGTTCCCGGTCGGCAATATACTTTTTCGATCGACTATGCCGGCCAGTCGGCCACGCAATCGATCGCCCGCGTTCAACTGGGAAATGGAAACGGAGTAGCGCCCGTTACCGTCGCGACACTTCAGCCGGTCGCCAATTCCGTGGCTAACGGCGGCGGCAATCTTCCTGATACACCGATGTATACCCAAACCTGGGCCACCTATCAGAATACGTTCACGGCGGCTGGTACGGAAGCAACGATCCAGTTCGTCAACAACACTGCCCCCGGTCCCGCGAACACGGGCCTTTTCATAGACAATTTCACCTTCGCGAGCACCCAGCCCTGCACCGACCTTTCCATTACCAAGACCGACGGCGCGACGACGTTCACGCGTGGCTCGAACGTCACCTACACCATCGTCGTGCGCAATGACGGCACGGTGAACGCGCCCGGCGCTACGGTCAGCGATCCGCTACCGACTGGCATCACCGCGGCCAACTGGACCTGCGGCAGCGCCACGGGTGGAGCCACTTGCGGCGCGGCGAGCGGCACGGGCGCGATCAATACGACGGCCAACCTGCCGGCGGGCTCTTCGCTCACCTATTCCCTCACGCTGACGGTTCCGGCGGGATATTCCGGTGTCAACCTGACCAACACCGCGACGGTAGCGGTGCCGGCCGGGTTCATCGATCCGAACACGAGCAACAACACGGCCAGCGATACCAATACGGTGTCGCCGCCGCAGCCTTCGTTCGGCGCCTGTACCTCGACGATCTATCTCGGCGTCGACACGCCCACACAGCTCGTGCGCGCCGATACGAGCACCAATCCGTTCACCTTCCCCCCGATCGGCGCACCGGATTCCCCCGGCTACAATGCCATGGGCTACGATCTGGCCAGCAACTATATCTATGCAACGCGTTGGGATGCGACGACGAGCAGATACCGCCTGCTGCGGATCGGCGGCGACGGCTCGGTGCGGGACCTGGGGGGCATCACGGGCGGCGGCATCAATTCCAGCCCGGGCATCGCCTCGGGCGTGATCGGCGCGGACGGCTTCTACTATCTCAAGGACAACGGCGCTTCCAACGTGATGTGGCGCGTCGATCTGACGACCCTCACGGCGAGCAGCATTCCGCTCAACAGCACGATCGCCAACGCGGACCTCGCCTGGCACAACGGGCTCATCTACACGCATGACCATACCTCGGGGGTTTTTTATTCGATCAACCCGAGCAGCGGCGTCATCACGCCGATCGGTCAATCGGGGATCACTCCCGACGCCTTCGGGTCGCTGATCAGCGCCAGCAACGGTGTTTTCGGCCGCCTCAACAGCGGAGGGTTCTACCGGTTCGATATCGCGACTGGCGTGGCAACGCTGATCTCGGACGCGCCGGCAGGCGCTGGCGACGGCGCCAAGTGCCCGACGACCGCGCTCGAGCTGCCGGTGGACCTCCGGATCACCAAGAGCGATGGCGTCACCGTCTACACTCCTGGCACCGACGTCACCTACACGATCATGGTCTCCAACAACGGGCCATTCGGCGTCCAGAACGCGCTCGTCAACGATGCGCTTCCGGCCGGCATCACCGGTGCGACATGGACCTGCGGCACCTCGACGGGCGGGGGCGTCTGCGTCGTCCCGAGCGGCACCGGCGCCATCACCAACGCGCCGGTCAACCTGCCGGCCGGGGCGTCGGTTACCTTCCAATTGACAATGAGCGTGCCGACGAACTTTGCCGGCGACCTCGTCAACACGGCGACTGTCGCGAGCCCTTCAGGATCGCCCGACACCAACCTCGCCAACAATACCGCCACCGACACCAACGTGCCTGCCGCCCCCGCGCTCACCGTCGACAAGACCGGCACGCTCAACGACCTCGATGGCGACGGGCTGATCGATCCGGGCGAGACCGTCAGCTACTCGTTCCTCGTCCGCAACAGCGGCAACGTGACGATGACCGGGGTCACCGTCAACGACCCCCTCCTGGCCAATGCCGGCATCTCGGTAACGCCGGGCCCGCAGACCTTGTCGCCGGGCGGCACGGCGACCTTCACCGCCACTTATACGCCGACGCAGGCCCAGATCGATGCCGGCCAGGTGTCGAACACCGCGACCGGCACCGGCACTCCGCCCGCCGGCCCGCCGATCGAGAGCCCGCCGGACACGGTGGTCGTGCCGCCGGACCAAGCGCCGGGCCTCGCGATCGACAAGACCGGCACGCTCAACGACCTCGACGGCGACGGGCTGATCGATCTTGGCGAGACCATCACCTACACGTTCCTGGCGCGCAACACCGGCTCGGTGACGCTGACCAACGTCACGGTGAACGATCCGCTCCTGGCCAATGCCGGCATCTCGGTAACGCCGGGCCCGCAGACCCTCGGCCCCGGCGGCACGGCCACGTTCACGGCCACCTATACGCCGACTCAAACCGATATCGACACCGGTGAGGTCTCGAACACGGCGACCGGCACCGGCACGCCGCCCTCGGGCCCGCCGATCGAGAGCCCGCCCGATACGGTGGTGGTGCCGCCTGAGCAGACGCCAGGCCTCGTCATCGACAAGACCGGCACGCTCAATGACGGCGACGGCGACGGGCTGATCGATCTGGGCGAAACCATCAGCTACGCGTTCCTGGTCACCAATACCGGGACCGTCACCCTGACGAATGTGACGGTGAATGATCCGCTGGTCGCTGTCGACCAGGGTCCGCAAACGCTGGCGCCGGGTGCGAGCTTCACCTTCACGGCGACCTATACGCCCACGCAAGCCGAGATCGATGCGGGGCAGGTCTCGAACACCGCGACCGGCTCAGGCACCGATCCCGACGGCAACACCACCCTGAGCCCGCCGGACACTGTTGTTGTGCCGCCCGACCAGACGCCGGGCCTCACCATCGACAAGACCGGCACGCTCAACGACCTCGACGGCGACGGGCTGATCGATCTTGGCGAAACCATCACCTACAGCTTCCTGGCCCGCAACACCGGCACGGTGACGCTGACCGGGGTGACGATCAACGACCCCCTCCTGGACAATGCCGGCATTGCGGTAACGCCGGGCCCGCAGACCTTGGCGCCGGGCGGGAGCGTGACCTTCACGGCGACCTATACGCCCACCCAAGCCGAGATCGACGCCGGGCAGGTGGAAAATACCGCGACCGGTTCGGGCACCGATCCCGACGGCAACACCACCCAGAGCCCGCCGGACACGGTTGTTGTGCCGCCCGACCAGACGCCGGGTCTCACCATCGACAAGACCGGCACGCTCAACGACCTCGATGGCGACGGGCTCATCGATCTTGGTGAGACCATCACCTACAGCTTCCTGGCGCGCAACACCGGCACGGTGACGCTGACCAATGTCACGGTGAACGATCCCCTCCTGGCCAATGCCGGCATCGCGATGACGCCGGGCCCGCAGACGCTGGCGCCGAGGGGCACGGCGACGTTCACGGCGACCTATACGCCCACCCAAGCCGAGATCGATGCCGGGCAGGTGGAAAATACCGCGACCGGCACCGGCACGCCGCCCTCGGGTCCGCCGATCGAGAGCCCGCCGGATACGGTTGTTGTGCCGCCGGATCAGACGATGGGGCTGACGATCGACAAGACCGGCACGCTCAACGATTTCGACGGCGATGGCCTCATCGATCTTGGCGAAACCATCACCTACACGTTCCTGGCGAGCAACACCGGCGCGGTGACGCTGACCAATGTCACGGTGAACGACCCCCTCCTGGCCAATGCCGGCATCGCGGTGACGCCAGGCCCGCAGACCTTGGCGCCGGGCGGGAGCGCCACCTTCACGGCGACCTATACGCCGACGCAGGCCGACATCGATGCCGGCCGGGTCGAGAACACGGCGACCGGCACCGGTACGCCGCCGTCCGGCCCGCCGATCACCAGCCCGCCCGATACCGTTGTGGTGCCGCCTGATCAGGCTTCGGGATTGACCATCGTCAAGACCGGCACGCTCAACGACCTCGACGGCGACGGCTTCATCGATCTGGGCGAAACCATCGGCTACTCGTTCCTGGTCACCAATACCGGCGCGGTGACGCTGACCAACGTCACGGTCAACGACCCGCTGCTGTCCAACGCCGGGATCTCGGTGACGCCAGGCCCGCAGACGCTGGCGCCGGGCGCCAATGTCACCTTCACGGCGATCTATACCCCGACGCAGGCCGACATCGATGCCGGCCAGGTCGAAAACACGGCGACCGGCACCGGCACGCCGCCCTCGGGTCCGCCGATCACCAGCCCGCCGGATACGGTCGTGGTGCCGCCCGACCAGACGGCGGGTCTCTCCATCGAGAAGACCGGCACGCTCAACGACCTCGATGGCGACGGGCTGCTCGATCCGGGCGAGACGATCAGCTATTCGTTCCTTGCCATCAACACCGGCGCGGTGACGCTGACCGATGTCACCATAGACGATCCGCTGCTGGTAGCAGCCGGCGTCTCGGTGACGCCGGGTCCTCAGACGCTGGCGCCGGGCGCCAACGTCACCTTCACCGCGGTCTATGCGCCGACCCAGGCCCAGATCGATGCCGGCGTGGTCGAGAATATTGCGACCGGCACCGGCACACCCCCCTCGGGTCCGCCAATCGAGAGTCCGCCCGACAGCGTGACCGTGCCGCCGCAGCCCGCGAGCCTCAACCTGGTGAAGACCGGCAGCTTCGACGACGTCGATGGCAATGGCGCCGCCAGCGTGGGCGATACGCTGACCTATACCTTCACCGTCACCAACGATGGCGGCCAGACCGCCGCCGATGTGTGGCCGAAAGACCCCGGTCCGACCTTCGGCGGTCAGCCGGCAACGGGGACGCTCTCGACATTCACACCGGGTCCCGTGACCCTCAGTGCCGGGCAGCAGGCGGTGTTCACTGCGACCTATACGCTGACCGAGGCTGATGTCGCCAACGCCGCCGGTGCGCCGGACAGCGTTGCCAACACCGCCAGAGCTGTCGGCTTTGTGAACGGCAATGTGATCACCGGCACGCCGGTGGAATCCGAGGAAAGCCGGTCGCTCGTCACGCTTCCGGTTGCGGTGAGCGACATCTCGGTCTCCAAGGTGGCGTTGCTGCGTCATATACGGCGCGGTGAAGAGGCCCCCTTCGCCATCACCGTCACCAACAATTCGGCGAGTGCGGCGCAAGGCCTGACGGTCGTCGATACGCTGCCGTCCGGGTTCCGGTACGTCGACGGTTCGGCCAGCGTCAACGGGGTCGCGGCGACGCCCGTCGTCGAAGGGCGCCAGGTGATCTTCTCGAACGTCGCGGTTCCCGCCAACAGCGCGGTCGAGATCCGATTGCGCATGCTGGCCCTGAGCTCGGCGGGACCGGGCGAACACGTCAATCGGGCGAGCGTCACCGATGCCTCGGGCAATCCGCTGGCGCCGGACGCGACGGCCTCGGTCGATATCCTGGCCGAACCGGTGTTCGACTGCGGCGACGTCATCGGCAAGGTGTTCGATGACCGCAACCGCAACAGCTACCAGGACGAGGGCGAGCCGGGCCTGCCGGGCGTGCGCATCGCCACCGTCGACGGTTGGCTGATCACCACCGACGCCCACGGCCGCTTCCATGTGCCCTGCGCCATGCTGCCGGACCAGCGGATCGGCTCGAACTTCATCATGAAGCTCGACACCCGCACCCTGCCGACGGGTTATCGCGTCACGACCGAGAACCCGCGCGTGGTGCGCCTGACCGCCGGCAAGATGACGGAGCTCAACTTCGGCGCCTCCATCGGCCGCGTGGTCCGTCTCGACCTGCAGGACGCCGCGTTCTTGCCCGGCGAACTGGAGCTGCGGCCCGAGTGGGTGCTCGGGCTCGACCAGCTGATGGCGGTTCTTGCCCAGGAGCAGTCGGTGCTTCGCCTCACCTACATCGAAGCCGGCGCCGATCCGGAGTTTGCCGAGGAGCGCCTCAAGCACTTGCGCGATCTCATCGGCGAGCGCTGGCGGCAGACGTCCGGACAGTACCGGCTGGAAGTCGAGATGCGTGTGGAGACGGGGCAATGACCACGAGGCAGTCCATGATCCTCAACGGGTTTGCACAGATGTTCACTCTCCACCGCCTCTCGCTCCTCACCGGCAGCGCCCTGACTACCGGCCTGCTGCTGGCGGGACCGGGCTTTGCGCAGACCAATCCCTGCCCGACGGGCGATTGCCCGCCACAGGTCATCGGCACGGCGCACTACGGGAGCGGCACCGGAGGGCTTGCCATCGGCGAGAACACCGAGAGCGAAACGCTGGCCGACACCGGGGACATCCCCTTCATGATCAGCGTCGACGGCGAGACCGTCGACGGCAGCACCCCGGACCGACCGGTCGATGAACAGCGGCGCACGGACCTCGGGCTCAGCGCCGTCGATATCCAGGTTAAGTATGACGGGCTCGACGCCGAGCCCTCGCTCAGCGTCATCGCGGCTCCCCGCCGGGGTGGCTATGCTCCGGGCGATGCGGTCGAATTCCTGACCAGCGCCAACTATCCGGGCTTTATCGATCGGGCGGAAATCCGCATCCATGACATGGCAGCGCGCCCCGGCGCCGATCCGGTCGCGGTGCTTTCGGTTGCGATCAACGGCGGCGCCGGCTGGATGCTGCCGGCTGCCGAAGGCACCGAGTTCGCCTATGTGCTGCGCGTCTACGATGCGACCGGCCGCTTCGACGAGACGCGTCCCGCGCCGATCGCGGCGCGCAGTGCGAGCATCGATGCCGCCGGCCGGGCGCAGGCTCCCAAGCTCGACGAGGACCGCACCGCCATTCGCAATATTCCCGTCCACGGCGGCGCGGTGACCATCTATGGACGCAGCGTGCCGGCCGGATATGCCGTGGAGGCGCTCGGCGAGACCATTCCCGTCGATCCCGATCGGGCCTTCGTCGTGCAGCGCATCCTGCCGCCCGGCGATCACGAGGTGGACGTCGCGCTCGTCGGCGAGGCCGGCAACAGCGGCCTGCAGTTCGCCCGGCAGATCAACATCCCGGACAACGACTGGTTCTACGTGGCGCTCGCCGATGTCACGGTCGGCATGCGCACCGGCGACAGCATGATCGAGACTGTGCGGCCCGGCGAATACGACGAGGTCTACTCCAAGGGCCGGCTTGCCTTCTATCTCAAGGGCAAGATCCGCGGCGAATACCTGCTGACTGCGGCGGCCGATACGGGCGAGGAGGGGTTGAAAAGCCTCTTTTCCAATCTCGGTGAGCGCAATCCGCGCGAGCTGCTGCGCCATCTCGATCCCGATGACTACTATCCTGTCTATGGCGACGACTCGACCATGGTCGAGGACGCGCCCACGAGCGGCAAGTTCTATGTGCGTCTCGAGCGCGGCGACAGTCACGTGATGTGGGGCAACTACAAGACCAACATCACCGGCACCGAGTTCCTGCGCTCCGACCGCGCGCTCTACGGCGCCAATGCGGTCTACCGGTCGGAGGAGACGACGACGTTCGGCGAGCGGCGCACGGAAGTCACCGCCTACGCGGCGCTTCCCGATACGCTGCCGCAGCGCGAGGAATTCCTCGGTACCGCCGGTTCGGCCTATTTCCTGCGCCGGCAGGACATCACCATTGGCTCGGAGACCATCACGGTCGAGGTGCGCGATTCGGTGACGGGCCGCGTCATCCAGCGGCGGGTCCTGCGGCACGGCGTCGACTACAACATCGACTACCTGCAGGGCATCGTGATCCTCAAGCAGCCGATCGCCTGGCTGACCGGCACCGACGGGCCGGTGCGCGACGGCGCCGTCGGCGGCAACAAGATCTACCTCGTTGCTCAATACGAGTTCGTGCCGGCGACCGAGGACCTGGATGGATACATCTATGGCGGGCGCGTCCAGCACTGGTTCGGAGACCACGTGCGGATCGGCGCGACCGGCATGAACGAGACGACAGGACCCGCTGACCAGACCGGCATCGGCGCCGATATCGAGCTACGCTATTCGCAGGGAACGTTCCTGCGGGCGGAAGTCGCCCGCTCCGAAGGTCCCGGCTTCGGCCTCTCCCGCTCCGCCGACGGAGGGCTCACCTGGGGACAGGAAGGCACCGCGGGTGTTGCCAGCAAGTCGGCCATCGCCTGGCGCCTCGAAGGGCAGGTGGACCTGGGCGACCTCAACACTGCCGGGCTCGACGGTACGGTCGACGCCTACTACGAGGACAAGGAAGCGGGCTTCTCGACTATCAGCCAGCAGGTCCATACCGACCAGTGGCTCTGGGGAATCGGCGCCGAGGTTGCGCTCACCGACACGGTCGACATCGTGCTCGGCTACGACGACTACAAGGACGGCGGCGGGCAGATCCGCCGCGAGGGCGACGCTGCGCTCGCCTGGCAGCTCGACGACTACTGGAACGTGTCGGCCGGCCTCAGCTACAGCGAGTTGATGTCGCCCAAGGCTATCTCGTCGGGCAAGTCCGGCTATGACGGTTCGCGCATCGATGCGGGCGTGCGCATCGCGTACGACTGGAACGAGGACACCACCCTCTACGCCTTCGGCCAGGCGACGCTGGGCATGAAGGGCGACATCAGCCGCAACGACCGGGTCGGCGTGGGCGCCGAGTTCCGCCTGACGCAGACCGTGGCCATCGCCGGCGAAATCTCTTACGGCACCCATGGGATAGGCGCCCTGATCGGTCTTACGTTCGATCCCAATGCCGACGACCACTATTACGTCGGCTACCGGCTCGATCCCGCCCGTTCCTTCGATATCGACAAGACCTTCGATCTCATCGGCAACGACGGCGGCACGATCGTCGTCGGCCTCAAGCGCCGGCTCGACGAATATGCCTCGGCCTATGCCGAGAACAGCTACGACATGTACGGCGGCAAGCGCTCGTTGACGCACACCTATGGCGTGCTCTTCACTCCCGACACGCTCTGGACGGTCGATGTGGGACTCGTTGCCGGTCATGTGCGCGATGACACCCTCGACCCCGCGGGCTTCCAGCGGTCCGACTTCGACCGCTACGCTCCCTCGCTCGCCGTCGGCTACGTCGATGAGAAAGCAGGGCTTTCGGGGCACCTGCGCGGGGAACTGCGTCTTGAGGACTCCTCGGACGACACGCGCGATCAGACCACCTACCTTGTTTCTGGACAGCTCAACTGGAAGACCCACGAGGACTGGCGGTTCCTGGCCAACATGGACCTGGTGCTCTCGGACGCCTCCTCGTCGCAAACCATTTTCACCGACACCGACTACGTCGAGGCATCCATCGGCTACGCCTATCGCCCGGTTGCGCACGATCGGTTGAACGCGCTCTTCCGCTACACGTACCTCTATGACATGCCGGGCAACAACCAGCTCGTCAGCGGCGCGACGGGCGACCTCTACGCTCCCGCCCAGCGCAGCCACATCCTGTCGCTCGACGTCAACTACGATCTTTTCCCGTGGCTGACCGTCGGCGGCAAATACGGCCTGCGCTACGGCGAGGTACGGCATCGCACCGGCGATGGCTCGGGCACCGGTTTCGAGGAGGAGTGGCAGCGCTCGACGGCGCACCTCGGCATCCTCCGGTCCGACATCCACGTGGTCAAGAACTGGGACATCCTGCTCGAAGGGCGCGTGCTGCACATGCCTGAAGCCGGCACCACCGACTACGGCACGCTCGCCGCCGTCTATCACCACCTCGGCGACAACTTCAAAGTCGGCGCGGGATACAATTTCGGCCAGTTCTCCGACGACCTGCGCGACCTCACCCTCAATGACCAGGGTGCCTTCATCAACGTGATCGCCAAGTTCTGAAATGCTGGTGGAAATCGGGCACGCAGTTCCCCTCGAGCCGGGCATGGCCTAAACACGTTCGGCTACTCTTCAGACGGAAGACCTGTTCGTGACGAGACCACAGTCCCTGCGGCCGGACCTGATCGCCGCCGCGCTTTCGGCCGCTCGAAGCGTCGGTACGCCGTTTTGGCTCTACGAGGCCGAACCGATCCGCCAGCGGGTCGGGCAATTGTCTGCGTTCGACTGCATCCGCTACGCTCAGAAGGCCAACAGCAATACGCACATCCTGCGTTTGCTCCGTGCCATGGGTGTCGCGGTCGACGCGGTCTCCCTCGGCGAGATCGAACGCGCGCTGCGAGCGGGTTACGCGCCGGGCACGGACGCGCATGAGATCGTGTTCACGGCCGACATCATCGACGAGGCGACGCTGGCTCGCGTCCTTGAACTCGGGATTCCCGTCAATTGCGGATCGCCCGACATGCTGAGGCAACTGGGCCGCGCCGGACGCGGCCACCCGGTGTGGTTGAGGATCAATCCGGGTTTCGGACACGGCCACAACCGCAAGACCAATACGGGCGGACCTTCGAGTAAGCACGGCATCTGGCATGAGGAGCTCGAGGAGAGCCTGCACCTCGTCGACGAATACGGACTGTCGCTGATCGGGTTGCACATGCATATCGGCTCCGGCGTCGACTATGCGCACCTGCATCGTGTCTGCGACAGCATGCTGGATGCCGTGCGGCGCGTCGGTCGGCCGCTCCAGGCGATCTCTGCGGGTGGGGGACTTTCGGTACCCTACCGTCCGGGAGAACCCGAGATCGACATTGCAGAATACTATGCGGCATGGAACGAGACGAGGCTCGAAGCCGAGCGGATCACCGGTAGCCGGCTACGGCTCGAGCTGGAGCCGGGCCGATATCTCGTCGGCAACGCCGGGCTGCTCGTTGCCGAGATTCGTGCGGTCAAGAAAGTGGCTGACAACCACTTCGTGCTCCTCGATGCCGGCTTCAGCGATCTCGCCCGCCCCATCATATATGGCAGCCACCACGAAATCTGCTTTGTAACGCAGGTCGGCCAGCCGGTTGCCGGTCCGATCCTGCCGATCGCCGTAGCCGGGCCGCTCTGCGAAGCGGGTGATGTTTTCACCCAGCACGACGGCGGCTTCGTCGAGTTCCGCGACCTGCCGCTGCCGGAGATTGGCGACATCGCGGTCCTACGTGATGCGGGGGCCTATGGCGCGACCATGTCTTCAAACTACAACACGCGGCCGCTCGCGCCCGAGGTCCTGCTCGACGGGGGCGCGCTCTCGGTCATCCGCAAGCGTCAATCGATCGAACAACTGCTCGATCTCGAGGCCGACGGCGGACCGCTCTGACGGTTGCGCGATGCCGTCATCGGACGGACGTGGCGGAGTTGCGGAGAGCGACCGTCAGCCGGCGCCCGCCCATTCGAGTTCGGCGACCGCGTCGGCGGTGACCGCCGCGAAACTGCGCTGCATGAGGTTCTGCGTCTCCGTCCCCGCCAGGACCTCGGGGAACGACAGATAGAACTTGGTTCTGGCATCTATTCCGATGACCGG
The DNA here is from genome assembly GCF_000969415.1 of Devosia geojensis. Lineage (GTDB taxonomy): Bacteria > Pseudomonadota > Alphaproteobacteria > Rhizobiales > Devosiaceae > Devosia > Devosia geojensis. The sequence goes on from NZ_JZEX01000061.1 coordinate 48,236, forward strand.
CCGCCACACGAGACCCTGCGTCTTCTGGCAGACGATCGAGGCCATCAGGGCATTGTTGAACGACAAGGCGTTGAGCATTTCCGTCATGCGGATGGAAAAGCTGGCGAACGGCGATTGCAGGGCGTTGCGGCAGTTGAGCCGGTTGCGGCTGAAAAGGTCGCGGTAGTACTGGAAATAGGGATCCCGGCGCGACGGCCAGATGACGTCGTGGCCGTTGATCTGGCTGAGCTCGATGCGCTCGAACTGGGCGAGCGGATGGTCGACATGCATGACGCACACCTGCGGCACCTCGCACTGCAGCAGGTTGACGATGTTGGCATGCTCGAGCGGACGGGTGTGGAAGGCGAAATCGACCTGCCCCTCGGCCACCGCGTTGGTCATCTCGTCGACCGGATGGGAAACGACCGAGTAGTTGCCCTTGGGGTGATGCCGGTGCACCTCGGCCAGCAGCAGCGGCAGGATCTCGTTCATGAACGAGACCGTGGCCGAGATGCGGATGTGGGATAGAAGCTTGTCCGTGCGGGGCTTTAAATGCATCTCGATGCGGTCGATGAGCGCCAGCAGGTCGCGGGCGTCGTCGTGCAGGGCCTCGGCGCGATGCGTCGGGAAGATCGCGCCGTTGCGGCGCACGAACAGCGACACGCCGACCGATTTTTCGAGATTGCTGATCAGCTGGCTGACCGCCGGCTGCGACATGTTGAGCTGGCGGGCGGCGGCCGAGATCGAGCCGGTGAGGATAACCGCCGAGAAGGCCTCGATATATTTCAGCCGCCTGATGTTGCGCGGCGGAGTCTGGCTCATCGTCTTTCCATTGAAGTCGGGGTTCCGTGCCGTGGGGCCACCCTATCCACCACGGTTGGCAACTCAAGGGAAACGATCATGCGTCCTCGAATGCGATGCGCGGCATCGCAGCCAGCAGGTCGCGCGTATAGGTCTCGCGCGGTGCGGTGAGCACCTCGTCGGCGTTGCCCTCTTCAACCATACGGCCGGCGCGCATGACGATGACGCGGTCGCACATCTGGCGGACGACCGCCAGGTCATGGCTGACGAAGACGAGCGTCAGGCCCAGGGTCTCCTGCAGCTCCTTCATCAGGTTGAGGATTTCGGCCTGCACGGTCACGTCGAGCGCCGAGGTCGGCTCGTCGCAAAAGATCAGTTCGGGCCTGAAGGCCAGGGCCCGGGCGATGCCGATGCGCTGGCGCTCCCCGCCGGAAAACGCATGCGGCATCTTGCCGGCGGCGGCGCGTGGGAGCCCGACGACCTCCAGCAGATCCTGTGCCAGGACCTTGGCCTCCGCGCGGCTGACCAGTCCCTGGGCGACGATGCCGTAGGTGATGTTGGTCCCCGCGTTCATCCGCGGATTGAGCGAGGAATACGGGTCCTGGAAAATGCACTGGAGCGAACGCGAGAGGGCGACCCGGTCGCGCCGGCCGCGCATCTCGGCGATCGGTCGACCCTGGAACGCAATGCTCGCCCCCGCGTCCGGCTCGACGAGCCCGAGGATCGCGCGACCGATGGTCGACTTGCCCGACCCGGACTCTCCGACGATGCCGAGGGTTTCGCCGGCAAAGACCTCGAATGCGACACCGTCGAGAGCACGGAAGCCCCCGGACGTCCCGCGCCCTCCCTGGGCATCGAAGGTCTTGGAGAGATTGCGGATGGAAAGGAGCGACTGACCATCGCGTCCGGCCGCGATGCCGGATTTGAGGAAGGCGATACCGCGGCGCCGGCCGGGCGTATCCTCGAAGGAATCAAGGACATCGAACCGAGCCCGCTTATGGTCGACGGTTGGTATGGCCGCCATCAGATCCCGGGTGTAGCGCTCGCGCGGTGCGCCGATGACCTGGGCGGTCGGCCCATGCTCGACGAGCCGACCGCGCCAGAGGACGCTGACCCCGTCGCACATCTGCGCCACCACGCCCATGTCGTGGGTGATGAGCACGATCGAGATCTGCTTCTCGCGCGCAAGCTTCTTGAGCGTTGCGAGCACCGCCTTCTGCACGGTCACGTCGAGGGCCGTGGTCGGTTCGTCGGCGATGATGAGGTCCGGCTGCGCGGCAATGGCGATGGCGAAGACGATGCGCTGACAGAGGCCGCCCGAGAGCTGGTGCGGATACTTGGCAAGGCGCTCCTCGGCGTGGGTGACCTCGGCGCTTTTCAGCAGTTCGACGGCATAAGCGCGCGCATCGCCGCCCCGCCGGGTCGTGTTGGCCTCGATGGCTTCGATCAGCTGCTCGCCGATCGAGAGCACCGGGTTCAGCGCGGTCATCGGGTTCTGGTAGATATAGCCGATGCGCTTGCCCCGGATGGCGGCGAACCGGGCTTCGGAGAAACGCGTGATGTCGGTTCCGTCGAGGGCGATGGTGCCGCCCGTGATCCGGGCGTTGTCGCCCATCAGCCCGAGGATGGCCTTGCCGATCGTCGATTTGCCGGCGCCGCTCTGCCCGACGATACCGACGATCCGGCCGCGTTCGAGGTGGAGGGAGAAGCCCGAGATGGCTTCCGCGTCTCTCCCGTCGCCCAACTGGTAGGCGATGCTGAGGTCTTCGATCGCGAGGAGCGGCGCCATCATGTCCTGGCCTGCAGGTAGGGGTTGGCATGGTCCCGCAGACGGTCGGCGACCACGTTGATCGAGAGCACCATCATGACGAGGACGAGGCCGGGGGCGACACTGATCCACCAGCGGCCCGAGAGCAGGTAGTCGTTGCCGTTGGAGATGAGGAGGCCAAGCGACGGCTCCGTGATCGGCACGCCGACGCCGAGGAACGAGAGGGTCGCCTCGGCCACGATCGCGCCGGAGATCGCCATCGGCACGATGACGAGGACCGGCGAGATCGCGTTGGGCAGGAGGAAATGGAACATGATACGCAGCTGGCCGATGCCGGCAAGGCGGGCGGCGGCGATGTAGTCCTTCTTCATTTCCGACAAGCCCACGGCGCGCACCAATCGGGCGTTCTGCGCCCAGATGCCGATGGCGAGCGCCAGGATCACCTTGTCGGCCCCCGAGCCGAAGACCACCAGCAACAGCAGGGCGAGGAGCACGCCCGGAAAGCTGAGGGTCAGGTCGGCGGTGCGCATGATCACCGCATCGATCCAGCCGCCACGCATGACGGCGACGAGGCCAAGGACGACGCCCACCGCGACGCCTGCGCCGACGGACACCAGCGCAACGAAGAGCGAGGTGCGCATGCCGTACATCACCGCCGAGAGGATATCGCGGCCGACCGCATCGGTGCCGAGCACGCTGAGGGTGCCGTCCATGAGCGTCGACATCGGCGGCAGCAGGCCGTCCATGATGTCGAGCCGGCTTTGGTCGAACGGGTCCTGGGGCGCGAGCACCGGCGCAAAGAGGGCGATGAGGCTGAAGAGCACGATGCCGATGAGCCCGGCGACGGCCGCCGGATAGCCGGCGAAGACGGCCCGGAACCTGTCGAACCTGCCCGCCGATGACTCGAAAGTGGTCTCACTCATGAGTAGCGGATCCTCGGGTCGAGGATGGCGTAGATGATGTCGGCGACGAGGTTGATGAGGACGAACATCAGGGTGGCGAGGATCATGTAGGCGACGACCACAGGCCGGTCGGAGCGATAGATGGAATCGAGCAGCAGCTTGCCGATCCCCGGCCAGGAGAAGACGGTCTCGGTGACCGTCGAGAACGCGATCAGCGTGCCGAGCTCGAGGCCGGTGATGGTCACGATCGGAATGAGGATGTTGCGCAGCAGGTGCCTGCCGATGAGCCGCGAGCGGGCGATGCCCTTGGCGCGCGCGAACATCATGTAGTCCTGGTACATGACTTCCTGCGTGCCCGAACGGGCGAGCCGCGTCTGCATGCAGATCAGCGCGACCGCGAGATTGGCTGCCGGCAGGATGACGTAGCGCAAGCCTTCCGCATTGAAGACCGACCAGCCGACCCCGAAGATCTCCGTCGTCGGCCCGCGGCCGGAGGCCGGCAGCACGCGCAGCCACACCGCAAAGACCAGGATGAACAGCAGCGCCTGCCAGAAATTGGGAATCGAGTATCCGACAGTCGTGCCGAAGCTGATGACCTTGGTCGGTGCCTTCTTGCGGTTGAGCCCCGAATAGATGCCGAGCGGGATGCCGACGGCAAGGCCGACGAGGATAGCGAGAAAGACCACCTCGAGCGTTGCCGGCAGGCGCTCGAAGATGAGGGCGAGCACCGGGCGGCCATAGACGAACGATGTGCCGAAATCGCCCTGCACGATCTTGCCGAGGAAGGTCAGATACTGGATGGGCAGCGGCTGATCGAGCCCGAAGGACCGGGCGAGCGCCTGCCGGTCGGCCTCGGTCGCGTCCTCGCCGGCCATCACCGCGACGGGATCGCTGATGACGTACATGCCGGCAAAGACGAGCACCGACATGATGAGCAAGAGGATGATGCTCTGACCGAGGCGCCGCAGGATAAAGTTCGTCATCGTTTCATCAGTACGCCCGCATCGGTGCCCATGGTCGGCTTCGGCCATGGGCACCTGGTGATCATCTCTTACTTGGAGCTCACCATCATTGCCATGGTGCGGCCTTCGGCTCCGCCGACAAGCTCGAGGTCGGTGCGGTGCGCCCAGAGCTCGTGGTTATAGAAGAGCGGAATGCCGGGAAGGTCGGCAACCGCCTGCTTCATGGCCTGCGCCAAATACTCGTCAGAGCGCGCCGGATCGACCTCCACGGCCCAGGCCTGGATGGCTTCCTCGAACGCGGGGCTGTTGTAGTTCGAGAAATTGGCCGATCCCAGACCCAGATCGTCGTCCCGCTGGGCGAACGCGCCCGAGATCAGCTGCGCGGCGCCCTGCGGGTGCCCCCAGCCATACATGAAGACCCCCAGCTCTCCCTCGGTCCGCCGGGTCTGGAACACCGACCACGGCTCGGTGCGCAGCGTCACGTCGAGGCCGAGACGCGTCCAGTATTGGGTGATCGCCTGCCCGACCAGCTGGCCGTTGGTGTAGCGGTCCGCCGGCACATTGAATTCGAGCGCGAAGCCATCCGGATAGCCGGCCTCGGCCAGCAGGGCGCGAGCGGCTTCGGCATCGGTTTCGAGTTCGGGCATTTCGGGAGCGCCGGCCATGTAGCGGGGAGCGAACTGGTTGGCGGCGGTCGCGTTGCCGCTGAAGAGCCTGTCGGTGATCGCCTGCCGGTCGATGGCCATCGAGAGCGCCTGGCGCACCTTGACGTCGGCCAGCGGGTTCGACCCGTCTGCCGCAGTGACGCCCCCGGCGCCGTCCTCGCTGGTGTCGAGGACGATGAAGATCGTCTGCAGCCCAGGCACGGCGCTGTAGGTGAAATTCTCGTCCCGGTCGATCACCTGCAGGTCCTCGGCGCTCGGCTGCTCGACGATGTCGTAGTCGCCGGCGAGAAGGCCCGCGATACGCGCACCGTTGTTGGGAACCGAGCGGATTTCGACCCGGCCCCATTCGGGCGATTCGCCCCAGTAGTTCTCGTTGCGCACGAGATCGGCGTCCCCGGTCGCCTGGAAGCTTTCGTAGACATAGGGGCCGGTGCCGATCGCGGCATCGCCGTTGTCGAAATCGGCCTGCGCTGGGTAGGAGTCTGCGATCCCACAATCGCCCTCGCGGTCATAGGCGATGTCCCCCTCGATCCCGGCCGCGTCGGCCGAGAGGATCTTCAGGAACTTGAGCTTCTGCGTGATGATCGGATAAGGCGCCGTGGTCTCGAAACGGACCGTATGATCGTCCACCGCGACGACATCGGTCACCGGCCCCAGGGCCGAGGTGACGACATTGGCGCGGCCGTCGACCCGGTACATCATGCGGCACATGCTGTAGACGACGTCGCGGGCCGTGAACGGCGCGCCGTTGGAGAACGTCACGCCCTCGCGCAGGTCGAAGACGATCGAGGTCGGGCCCTCCCAGCGCCACTCGGTGGCGAGCAGCGGAGAATCGTCGAGGCCGACGAGCATCTCGAAGACATGCTCGGCCAGCGCACCCGTATGGGTGTCGCTATAGGGATAAGGATCGGCGCTGACGGGCGCCGTCGAATAGGCCATTCGCAGCGTTTCGGCCGCAGCGCCGCTGGCGATCAGCGGGCTGCAGGACAACAGCAGTGCGGCGAGAAGTGATTTAGGCATCGGCGTTCCCCATTTCTTTTTGATGTTCCCCCTCGCTGGCGGGCATCTGGCCGGCCATGCGATCTGATATGAACTGCTTGAATTCGGCGAGCACGTCCGAGCAGTCCCGCCGGACCGCGTCGAACCGATCGGTCTTGAGGCGCGTCTCCTCGTCCATGTAGAGGTCGCGCCGCAGCTCGATCTGGACCAGGTGCTGCTCGATTTCCGGCCAGCCATAGCGCAGCGTGATCTCGCCGCCGGCAAAGCGCCGGTTGAGCCCGACCTCGTAGCCGCGCCGCTCGAAAGCCTCGACCAGCTTTTCGGCGACTTCAGGGGCGCAGGATTCCCCGTATCGCGTGCCGATATCGATCTGCGGCCGCGCGCGCCTGCCCTGGGCCGTGGTATCGAACTGCATCATCGAATGGCAGTCAATGACGTAGGCGCTGCCGAACTTGCGGCGCGTCGTCTCGATCATGGTCGTCAGCGCCTGGTGGTAGATGACGTAGCGGGTCGCGAGTCGACGTTTGGCTTCCGAACGGCCGAGCTTGCGGTCGTAGATGTCCACTTCCTTGGCCTTCGACCAGAAGAGCGTCGTGCCGTCGGTCAGGGCCGTTGGCTGCAGGCGCCCGTACCAGAGCTCGGGATCTTCCAGCATGGTCTCGTCGATGTCGTGCTGGTGCCGATTGACGTCGATATAGGCTCTCGGAAAATTGGCCTTGATGGAGCTGAGCTTCAGATCGTCGGCGTAAGAGAAGAGCTCATCGACATATTTGTCGGACGGATAGTCGATGACGTTGAAGGGCAGGGAGCGCGCGTAGCCGAAATCGGGAGGATACCGGTCGCCGCTGTGCGGGAACGACAGCAGCAGCGGAACCGCGGCATCGGAAACCCACTTTACCGTCACCGGCGCATCTGCGGGGGTTTCGTCAAACACGGCGGCGTCCAAACTCACTTCCGGCTCCTTGTCGTCGCGCCCTCCTCGGGCATTTCGAGCCAAGCTAGTCGGTCAGCGGGCCGCCAAAAACGTTATTGAATGGATCATCGACTCCATAAGGCTAGCTTATGGCGCGGCACGTATGCTCAACTCGGAGCTGGAAATTCCGGGATTGGGGACGGAGACGGGGTCGGCTTGCCGCTCCATTGCCTAGACCAATGGGTACTTCAGATCGCTCAATACCATGGACCAGTTGACCCGCGCGTCCTAAACAGGACCGGAATTCCCGAGAACTTCGCACCAGACGCTTGATGACGCACCGCCCCCTGATCGCCGTTTCCGTCGGTTCGGCAACGGACCCGCTTCCCTATACTCGCGCCATCGAGCGGGCGGGAGCCGAGGCCCAGGTCTTCGTTCCCGGCCCCGGGCGTTCGGTGCTCGCGCACGATATCAGGGGCGTAGTCTTTTGCGGCGGCGCCGCGGTGCACCCCTCCCGCTTCGGTCAGGACCTCGATCCGAACATCAGGAAAGCGGTCGACGAACCGCGCGACGAGATGGAGTGGGACCTGCTGGATCAAGCCCTCGCGCGGGAGCTGCCCGTTCTCGGCATCTGCCGGGGTTTCCAGATGATCAACGTCTATTTCGGCGGAACGCTGAGCCAGAACCTCGCCGCCGGCTCCTGGAAGGACGATCACCGCCCCGACGTGCCCCGCGATGCCGTCGCCCATACGGTCCGCGCACGCGGCGGCGAGCTGCAGGATGTTTTCGGGCGCGGGCCGTTCGAGGTGAACAGCATCCATCGCCAAGGCATAAAGGTACTCGGCGAGGGACTTGAGGCGACGGTCTTTACCGAAGACGGTCTCATCGAAGGATATGAGAGCGGGACGAGGCGTATCCTGGCGGTCCAGTGGCACCCTGAGGAACTCGTCGACCATCCTGCCCAGCGCCGCTTGTTCGAAACGCTGGTATCGCGTGCCGGACTTGGCAGCCAGGTGGCGTTGAATCGGTGACTGGCCGAGGCGGCAAATCGCTTCCTATAGAGCCCAGGCATGCGCCCGACGGATGATCCTCAGCCAGTCTCGGGCGGCAAGGAACGCGTTCCGTCGTTGGCGAGGGGTGGACTTCTGGTCCATCGCCGCCAACAAGTGGACATTGAGGGCGCCGGCCAAGGCATTGGAGGCACCGGCGACCCAATAGGCGCTGCGCAACGGATCAGAGATACGCCGGTCCAATCCCAGCCCGGTCAAATATTCCTTGAACAGGAGATCATGCCTCTGCAGGGCATTCGGTTCGAAAAACCGTAGCGATTGGAGCATCGAGCTCACATCCTCCAGAGGCGAGCCCAGGCGGGCGCGTCCCCAATCGATCAGCACGGGCAGGCGATCGGTGCCCTTTCTGACCATGGCGTTTCCGGGATGCACATCTCCGTGGATGGGACGCTGATCGAGCGGAGCTTCCCGCAAGAGGGCATTCCGCAGCCTGGGAAGGTTGAGGACTACTTTGTCGAGCACGCGGCGGTGACGCGCGAGCGGCGCAAGCTCCGGGTCGTGCCGGCAGCATTCGAGCCGGAGGCGCGTTTCGGCTGCACTGGTCGCCAAAGCGTCTTCATAATCCCAGTCCGTCAGCGACAACGCGCTTTGCGCGGTGTGGACATGGAACCGGCCCAGCCGACGCAACAGGGTCGTCGTGAGGTCCAGGTGCCGCCACGGCCAGGCCATGGCGCGATCGATGGCTTCCATCACCAGGAACGATCCGCCCGGCGAATGCTCGACATACAGCAGCCGCGGCGCGAGGACGCCGGCATGCTTTGTCACCAGATCACGGTAGACGGCGACTTCGCGCTCGGCGCGTCCGTGCAGGTGTTTGATGACAAAGCTGACGGTCCGCGGCCTGTCGCGCCGGTCGGAGTAGCGGGCGGTCACGTGCATGACTTCGGCGGCTTCGCTGCCATTGGAAAAGCGGCGCTGGCTGAACCGCGCTTGGGCTGCGGCGGGACCGACGAGGTTGAAGAGGGCATTGCGGGCGGCGGTATGGATCGGGCTGGTCGACATCATGAAACCATGATGGGGACATGCTCGGGCCCGCTCAACCCTGCTCCCGAATTCGGGATCTTGCCGCTTTGCTACAGTCGGCGCGTGGTCAGCGGGGCGCAGCTCTCTCGGACCTCGCCATCACCCCAGCGACGACGCACTGCTGCGCGGGCGCGGCGCTATCGTGTTCCGCCAGAATCGCCGTGCTTGTGTTGAACCTAGCTGAGGCGCCGCAGTTAGTAGAGTGAGCCCCTTCTTCGGCTGCTCCCCAAACACGAGGTGTCCAATGCCCGGCTTCGTGATCAACCCGCCGGTATTCTTCGGCTCCGTCGTGATAATCGGTGTCTTCGTGGGAATCGGCGTTCTTTTCCCCGAACAAGCCGAGTCGATCTTCGGGGCGCTGCAGGGTTGGGTGCTCGCGTCCTTCGGCTGGTGGTATCTGCTTGCCGTGGCGATTTTCATCGGTTCGGCCATTCTCTTTGCCGCGAGCCGGTTCGGCAGCCTCAAGCTCGGGCCGGACGATTCCACGCCCGACTTCCACTACATGTCCTGGGTGGCGATGCTCTTTGCCGCCGGCATGGGGATCGGCCTCATGTACTTCGCGGTCGGCGAGCCCATGACCCATTTCGCCGCTCCGCCGGAAGCCGAGCCGCTCACCATCGCGGCGCAACGCCAAGCGATGAGCGTCACATTCTTCCACTGGGGGCTGCATGCCTGGGCGATTTACGCGGTGGTGGGCCTGTCGCTCGCCTACTTCGGCTACCGCTACAACCTGCCGCTCACCGTGCGCTCGGGCCTTTATCCGCTGCTCAAGGAGCGCATCGACGGGCCGATCGGGCACGCTGTCGATATCTTCGCCATCTGCGGAACGATCTTCGGCATCGCCACCTCGCTGGGCTTCGGCGTGCTGCAGATCAACGCCGGCCTCAGCTATCTGCTCGGGCTGCCCAATAGCGCCATCGTCCAGATCGTCCTCATCGCGATCATCACCGTCATCGCGACCATCTCCGTCGTCACGGGTGTCGACAAAGGCATCCGCCGCCTGAGCGAGCTCAACCTGGTCGTCGCGATCCTGCTCATGCTCTTTGTGCTCGTCGTCGGCCCGACAGCCCAGCTCCTGCGGGACTTCGTGCAGAATATCGGCTTCTATCTCGACACGATCGTGCTGCGCACCTTCAACATCTACGCCTACGAGCCGCGCCCCTGGATCGACGCGTGGACGCTGTTCTACTGGGCCTGGTGGATCTCCTGGTCGCCGTTCGTCGGCATGTTCATCGCGCGGATATCGCGCGGCCGCACGGTACGGGAATTCGTGATCGCCGTCCTCTTCGTCCCGGCGGGTTTCACCTTCATGTGGATGACGGTCTTCGGCAACACCGCACTCCACATCGACACGACGATTGCGAACGGGGCGCTGTCCACGGCGGTGGAAAGCGACCTCTCCGTCGCCCTCTTTCAGTTTTTCGGATACCTGCCGCTTTCGCCGATCACCTCATCGCTCGCGGTTTTGCTGGTCGCGGTGTTTTTCATCACCTCTTCCGATTCCGGCTCGCTGGTCGTCGACACGATAGCAGCCGGCGGCGAAACGCAGACGACCACGCTGCAACGCGTGTTCTGGTGTGCGCTGGAAGGTCTGGTTGCCGCCGTGCTTCTGCTGACCGGCGGCCTTGCCGCGTTGCAATCGGCCACGATCGCCACCGCGCTTCCCTTCTCGCTGATCATGCTCGCCTTGATCTGGGCTCTCTTTAAAGGCATGAAATCCGATCTGGCGCAGTATCGGCTCGGTCAGGCGGGGTCGGCACCGCAGGCGCATCCTGCCGCCGGGCTCACCTGGCAACGCCGGCTGGGCCTGATCCTCAACGCTCCAACCGAAAAGCAGGTCGCCACGTTCATCGACGATATCGTGACGTCGGCGCTCGGCAACGTGGCCGGCGAGATGGAAAGGCGTGGGCGCGAGGCGACCGTTTCCCCCGGGGACGCGGAGCACTCCGTTTCGCTCACGATCCCGGCCAGCGGCATGCGCGATTTCGTCTATGGCGTTCAGCCGGCCGCCCATCGTCTGCCGGTCTTCTCGGCGCTGGAGGCGGCGCAGGCCGACCAGCGTTTCGAAGCGCGCACATTCTTCAGCGACGGCAGCCGCGGCTATGATCTGATGGGCATGACGCACGAGCAGGTCATTTCGGACGTGCTGGCGCAATTCGATCGCTATCTGCAACTGGTCCAATCACCCGAAGCCTCGCTTGTGATCGGTGCACCCGAACATGCGCCCGAGGCGGACTCGTCCCGCTGACGGCTTTCGCCAGCCGGTAGCCTTCAATCTGGAGCGGTTCTTCGATCGGTAGCGTAGGATCTATGGACTCGTCGGCCGCCACGACCTGGTGCTGTCCTATCGCTGCATTTCGATCAGCTCCTCAAGCAATCGGGCATATCTCCCCGCCTGCTCGTTGCAGAGTTCGTCTCCCGTGCCTGCGGCGAACGTCCACAGGCCAAGCTGGAATGCGAGATAGCAGGGCTCCATCGTCTGGAGCAGGCGGTGGTCTATGGAACGGCCGGTGAGTTGGCCGATGCGTTGGACGAGAGCGTCGCGCTCCTCGCTTGAAAGGTCGAGCTCGACCATCGCGCCGATGATGTCCCAGGCCGGATCCTGGGGGCCAATGAGATCATGGGCGCCGCTGTGGTCGAGGGCGTCGGTCTTGAGCAGGCGCCCGTTGGGGGTGACCAGCCATTCCCAGGCGTGCATGCGGTTGTCGGTATCGACGGGATGGAAGGGCAGGTGGTCGATATCGGCGAGGGCGGCTTCGAGGCCAGCGGCACGGGATTCGCCGAGAGCTTCGCGGGTGTTGGCCACGGCCATGGCGGCGAGTGCGGACGGGTCTGCGCCGGGGGTATAGACCGGAAGGTGCTGGATGCGGAAGGCGATATAGTCCACCAGGCGCTCGATGAGGGCGGCGCGGTCGCCGGTACTCGAGTCGAGCGGTGTGCCTTCCTGCCACTCCTCGACGAGGAAGCCGTGGCATAAGCCCACGGGACGGGGCGAGAAGCCCGCCGCTGCGAGCTTGCTGGCTCTGACGAGCTTTCGTTCCGCATCCACGCCGAGGCCGGCGAACTTGACGAGGAAGCGCTGTCCATCGGCGTGGGCAAAGAACTTGCGACGCTCCAGCCGTCCATCCGCCGGCGGTGGGGGAGCAGGGTGCAGCTTACGCCAGGCGCCGCCGGAGATCTCCTCCAGCGGTGCTTGCAGAGGGCCTAGGAGGTCGGAAAGCCAGCTTTCGAGCTGGTGCTCGGGGCGTCCGGCGTGAAGGATGAGGGCATCGAAGTCGACGACGTGCCTCGGGCGGCGTTCCCATCGGGCGCGGTGTTCCGGGCGGGCTTGCGGGCCGAGGGGCCCGCTATGGCCGGGAAAGAAATGCAGACGTTCTTCATCGATGCCATGCTCGACGAGCCAGTCGGCGACGCCGCCGAAGGAGCTGCCGGAGAGGCCCGGGCCCTCATCGACGATGGCGAAATCGGCTTCCGGGTCGTTGAGGATGTGCGTGGCGAGCTCGGGTGAGATCTCCGGACGCCGTTCGAAGGGGTGACCGGTGGGGCGGAGCGTGATGGGAGGACCCGCGCCAAGGCTGGCGGCGACCATTGCGGCGAGGCTCGTGCCGATGCTGCGGATGCCGATGATGCGGGTGCGCGAGCTAAGGCCGGAGCGCTTGGCCGCGGCATAATAGGCTTCCGGATAAAGAGCGTAGAACGCGTAGCCCTCGGGGCGCCGGACGGTTATCGGCGATGGGCCGGCGAGGGCGGCGAGGAGTTCGGGCCAGCCCGAGGGCAGGGTGGGTGGAGCGGCAAAGCCGCTCTCCCAGGAGAGCGCTACGGCCTTCGCGAGCGCCAGCAGAAACTTGCTTTCGGTTATATCGGCTGACGACCAGCCATCGGCGCCGGCGTGCGCAAAGCGAGCATCGGCAAGACCTTGCGCCAGTTCGCCGGCGAGGATGAAGGCGCCGACCAGACGTTGGTGGCGGGCAAGGCCCGGTGGCGCGGCGAGGCCCTCCGAGAGCGCGTCAAGGACGGCGGCACGCAACTCTGTGGGGTCCGCCTGCAGTTCTCCATCGCCATAGACCAGCATCGTTCGCTCCCGCGCTCGCGCGGGCACAACGCGGTGAACGGGCTGCCGATCCACCGATTTTCCTGCCGGAACAAATCTCCGGTGGCTCCGTTGAGGCCAAGTAGATGCTCACCGCCTCAAAGGAAACGGACATGACCGCAAGTACCGTCCGCGTCGGCATCGTCGGTGTCGGCAATTGCGCCTCATCGCTCGTGCAGGGCCTGACCTATTACCGCGATGCCGAGGGCAACGAGCCGATTCCCGGCCTGATGCATACCGACCTCGGCGGGTACCGCGTTCGCGATGTCGAGATCTCGGCGGCATTCGATGTGGCCGATACCAAGGTGGGCAAGGATGTCGCCGAGGCGATCTACGCCGAACCCAACAACACGCACCGCTTTGCCGATGTCGAAAAGATCGGGGTGCGCGTCGAGCGGGGCCCGACCTTCGACGGGATCGGGCGGTACCTGCGCGAGGAGATCACCGAATCCGACGAGTCGGTGGCGCCGGTGGCGCAAATCCTGCGGGAGACGCAAACGGACGTGCTGGTCTCCTATCTGCCGGTCGGTTCGGAGGAGGCGACGCGCTGGTACGCCGAGCAGGCGCTGGAAGCCGGTTGCGCGTTCGTCAACTGCATTCCGGTGTTCATCGCCTCGCGGCCCGAATGGGACCGGCGCTTTGCCGAGCGCGGCCTGCCGATCGTCGGCGACGACATCAAGAGCCAGGTGGGCGCGACGATCGTCCACCGTCAGCTCGTCAATCTCTTCCGCGATCGGGGGGTGCGGATCGACCGCACCTACCAGCTCAATTTCGGCGGCAACACCGATTTCCTCAACATGCTCGAGCGCGAGCGGCTTGAGACCAAGAAGATCTCGAAGACCCAGGCGGTGACCAGCCAGTTCGACGTGCCGCTGCCGGCCGGCGACGTGCATGTGGGCCCGAGCGACCACGTGCCGTGGCTGACTGACCGCAAATGGGCCTATATCCGGCTCGAGGGCACGACCTTCGGCGGCGTGCCGCTCAATGCCGAACTGAAGCTCGAGGTGTGGGACTCGCCCAATTCGGCCGGCGTCGTCATCGACGCGGTGCGCTGCGCCAAGCTCGCGCTCGACCGGGGGATCGGCGGCAGCCTCGTGGGTCCGTCGAGCTATTTCATGAAGTCGCCGCCTGAGCAGTTCACCGACGCCGAGGCTCGCCGCCGCGTCGAGGATTTCATCGCCGCCGACGAGGATCGGCTGCGGGGGGCGGCGCAGTGACCCTCTTTTTCCTTGTGCGTCACGCGGCGCACGACAATGTCGGCAGCTTTCTTGCCGGCCGCTCTGCGGGGATCGCTCTCGGCGAAGCGGGCATCGCCCAAGCCACCCGGCTCGGTGAGCGCCTGCGGCGCGAGCGTATCGAGGCGATCCACGCCAGCCCGCGCGAGCGCACGCAGGAGACGGCGGCGGCAATCGCCGCGGCTTGCGGCCTGACCGAAGTCGATATCGCCGAGGCGCTCGACGAGATCGACTTCGGCGAGTGGTCGGGCAAGACGTTCGCCGAGCTCGACGCCGACCCGCTCTGGCACCGCTGGAACAGCGAGCGGGCCCTAGCGCGTACCCCGGCCGGCGAGACGATGTCGGACGTCGGCCGGCGCATCCTCGCCTTCATGGAGGCGCTCGCCGCCCGGCGCGCCGATGCCAACCTGGTGCTCGTCAGCCATGCCGATGTCATCAAGGCGGCGGTCTGCCGCGTGCTCGACCTCTCCTTCGACGCCTGGCCGCGGTTCGACGTGAGCCCGGCTTCCATCACCACCCTTCTTGCCCGTGACGGCGACGCCCGGCTCGTCACGCTCAATGAAATCGTGCCTTAGGAGCAGACCATGATCGAAGCCGCGATGATCTGGAACGAGCCCAACAACAAGTCGCACTGGGATCCGGAGCTTGACCCGGACTGGAGCCGCTTCGCGGAAATGGCGAGCCTTGCAGGAGATGCCATCGCCTCGCAGAACCGGGCGGTCACGCGAGTGCTCGGCGGCATCTCACCGATCGATCCGGGCTTCATGGGGCGCATGCGCGATTTTGGTGTTCTCGACCATGTCGATGCGGTGGCTGTCCATGGCTTTCCGCTCGATTGGAACCTCTGGCAGATCGACGAGTGGCCAAACCGGCTGGAGGAAATCCGCACCGTCACCCACCTGCCGGTCTGGGTGAGCGAGGTAGGCGTGTCGACCTTCGGTGCCGAGGAGGTGCAGGTGTGGGGTCTCAAGCGCACAGCCGAGCTGCTGAAGGGCAGGGCCGGACGCATCCAGTGGTACAGCCTCTACGACCTGCCCAGCGCCTGGGAGGCGACGACCCGCCACAAGGAGGCGGAAGGCTCCTCGTACTACCGGCATTTCTACATGGGGCTGCTGCGCGAGGACGGCAGCCCGAAACCGTCGCTCGAGGAATTCGCCCGCCACACGCCCGACCTGGGATTAGTGCAGTGGTTCCACTATGAAGACCCCCGGCTCGAGGATGCGGTGGCGTGGATGAAGCGGCTGGGCGTCACCTATGTGCGCACAGGTCTTTCCTGGGCCGACAGCTTCCGCCCGAACGCGCTCGACTGGTTCGATCGGCAGATGAAGGCGCTCGAGGACTTCGACGTGACGGTGACCTTCTGCTTCACGCCGGAAGACTTGGGAATTGCGCCGCACCACACCAGCCCGCCGCTGCGGCCTGAAGGGTTCGCGGAGTTCTGCGCATGGATGATCTCGCGCTATGCGCCGGCGGACGTTTCACGTGCGGCCCGGCAGATGGAGCTGCGGCCGGGACTGTAAAATACTAGCCATCCCGACCCGCAAGGCCGAGACCATCGATGAAGCGGCCCAGGCGTCCACGCGAGTAGGTGAGGGCCTGATAGAGCCGCAATGCGGCGCGCGCCCAAGCGATATAGAGGCGTGGCTGTCCGGTGCGGTGGGCAAGCCAGAAAACGCGATGGCTCCAGAAGGCGATCCCGGCACGCATGCGGTAGATGAGCTTACGCCGCAGCGTATGGCCGCGCCGGTCCGGCGCGACGCGCTTGACCGGCCGGATGCCGCGGCGGCGCCACGTGAGGCGGTAGGCCAGCCCCTCGCGCCGGTGCCGAAGGCCTGCCGCCTGCGTCGCGGCGACGAACTCGGCATCGACCGGCTGGAGGGCAAGCCGGCCCTGCATGATGCCGTCGCGAACGATGTCGTTCAGCACCGGTGAGCGCGCGATGACGACGTTGGTTCCGTTGCCATCCGACGCATAGGGCTCGACCCACGCGTCGCCAAACGCGATGTCGGCGGTCTCGGCCGTGACGTCGTCGCAGAAATTGCAGGCCGGGTTCTGGAAGAAGCCGGCGCCCCAGTCGCCATCGGCAAGGTGCCACCAGTCTTGGGCGGCGGTGCCGCCGTCCCTGAGGTTAAGGTGCGCGCGGTACCAGTTGGCGGGGCGATCCGGGTCCTTGAGGCGGTAGTCGAGGCTGGTGACCGCTTCAAGCGGCACGCCCATCTGCCAGGCGAAGCTCTCGACCATGCGCAGGCTCTTCATATGCCCGCAGAAGAGCCCGAGGGTGAAGACGATGCGCTCGGCGAGCACCGGGTCCGTCGCACGTAAGAGATGCACGGCCTTGATGAAGCAGGGGATGCCAACAACGGCGTAGCGGCCGGGCTCGACCCGTATGGCGTCGATGACGCCCGAGAGCTCGATCGGGTGGTAGCGCGACTTGGCGCCTGCGTTTAGCTCTTCGAGGCTGCGCGAGATGCGGTAGCCGAAAAAGCCGCCGTCCGGGGACGGATCGGTCGCTGCCACATGGGCGACGCCGTCGACGAGCCGGCGCGACAGGAGCTCTGCGGCCATCCACGTCACCATGCCGCCGGAGCTGCCCTGTGCTCGGTAATCGCCTTCGGCGACGTGGCCGACATAGGTGGCCTCGAAGCGGCCGACCTTGCGGTCGCGCTGCGGGGCGGCGGCGAACCGCGCGCCGGCAATCGCGTCTTCGTCGGCGGCGAACGGCGAGAACGGGCAGAGGTGCTCGAAAGTTTCGGGCCGCGCGGCGTTCTGCGGCTGCAACTGTCCATAGCGGTCATACGCCATGCGTCCATTGCCGCCGGCAACGCAGGCGCCGCAGCCGATGCAGAGACCCGCCCGCACCATGTCGCAAGGCTCGAGCGGCCGTGGCGGAAGCGCGAGCGTGCTCACTGCAGTACACGCTCGAGGTAGCGGCGCGAGTGCCTGCGCAGCGCCGCGATGGAACGTCCTATCGCCGAATCGAGCGGTTCGCCGAGGAGCCTTCCGAAGCGGGACGGCGGTGTTTCCGAACTCGTCAGATGGGCGGAGGCGCCGACCATGGCGGTGAGGTCCCGCACCTTGTTGAAGCGGTAGTCGGAAGGAGCGCACGCGAACGGCTTGTTGTTCATCAGGGCGAAGACGCAGCCGTGGAAGAAGTTGGTGGCGACCGCCTCGGCGCCGGCCATGAAGCTCGCGAACTCCAGCGGCCCCGCCGTCAGCCATTGCCGGTCGGCCCAGTCGTTGCGATAGCCGATGCTGATGAGCTCGAGGCCGCGCTCCCAGGCGAAGCTGCGGACGGCTTCCGCGAACCAGTCCGGAAAGCTGTGGCCGTAGACAGCGAGATAGGGCCGGCCGAGACCCTCGGCCGTCACATCCGGCGGAAAGAGCAGGCACGGGTCGAGCACCAGCTCGGGCATGCGATGCGTCGCCCGGGCGACGATCTGCTGCGAGTTGCGGTCGCGGATGGAGATCTGCGCGAAATTGCCAAGCCGCTCGGCCCAGTAGGGCTCCAGTCCCTGCGTCTGGCTGCCGAAGCTCGCCGCGTAGGCGACCAGCCGCCCGGCCCGCAACCCTTCCCCGTAGAACAGGGGATGGCCGCCGTACCAGGGATGGTTGAGGTTCCACACTTCGTCGCTGCCGATGACGACGACGTCGTAGTCGGCAGCGAGACGCGAAGGGTCATCGAGGGGAAAGGGGGCGGAGGTGGGCAGGTCGGCAACGGCTTCGAAGAAGCGGCGGGTCTTGCGGTCGTAGAGCGGATAGTCGCTCTGGGGCGTACGCTGCGGCAGCAGCGGCTGCAGGGCACAGCGCCATTCGGCACGGTTGACCCGGTCCGAGACGTGCTCGAGCAGTTCCGCTTCGTACCCCAGCCCACGCAGGCCGTCGACGAGGCATCGGGCCTGCCAGTAGGAGCCGTAGTTGATGCAGCGATGGAAGGTCAGCACGCCGACCTTAAAGTGAGGGTCCGGCATATTGATGGAAAGCGCTACGCTCATGGAAACCCCTCGGTTACCACCAAGGTTCAATGCCGAGCCGGCACGCTGGTTCCGCTTTCCGGCAGGCCCATACAGAAGGCAAGGCATGCAACCAAACCGGCGCTTCCGGCTTGCCCGGATGACGCAAGCGATGGGAGAAAAGCCATGCCGCAGCGAAAGAAGATCACGACCGGACCCAACGACCGTCCGGTGGACGAGTCCATTGGCCAGACGGCTCCGGGGCTGCCGGACGACAGCTCGCGCAGCCCCGATGTCGACGACCGCGACGTCGAACGGGTGAAGCGGAAGATCGTTGACGATCCGCGCGCTCGCCTCAAGAAGGAAGTCGACGAGGCGATCAAGGCCTCCGAACGCGGGTCCGAATAGGACCTGCGTTAGGACCCCATGTTGCTCCGGTAGATCTCGTCGAGCACGCGCGCCACGGTGACCAGCTCCGCGGCCTCCGGCGCAAAACGTCTGTCTTCCCGCAGTCGTTTCGCCCAACGGAGGGCGGCGCGGCCGCCCCAATCGTCGGGCGGTTTGGTGAGAACTTCGCTGCCGGTGCCCTTCCACGCTTCCGCACCGAAGTCGTAGAAGGAGCCGTTGCGGTTGGAAAAGCCCGCACCGCCTTGCGTGCCGTAGAAACGGGCGCTGATCTCGGCGTCACGCCCGGCATGCAGCCGCCACGAGCAGGAAATGCGCACCGTCGCGCCGGTTTCGAGAACCAGCGTTGCGTCGGCGAAATCCTCGACCTCGTCAGGACGGCTCACGCGCTTGCCGCCGGCATGGAGGCGGCTGGTGACGGAGGTGACCTGCGGAAAGTCGAGCGCCCACAGCGCCAGGTCGACGAGGTGGATGCCGAGGTCCATCACGCATCCGCCGCCCGCAAGGGCTTTGTCGTAGAACCAGGGCTTGTCGGGCCCGTAGGCGTTGTGGAAAACGAGATCGGCCGCGAAGACGGAGCCCAATGCGCCACTCGCGATATGTTCGCGGATCGCCGCCATCGCCTCGGTGAAACGGTAGGAGAGATCGACGCCGAGCAGGCGATCCGCCCGCCGGGCGGCCTCGACCACGGTACCGGCTTCATCCATGTTGCGTCCCAACGGCTTCTGGCAGAAGACCGCCAATCCGCGTTCCAGCGCGGCGATGGACTGCTCGGCGTGAAGGGCGCTGGGCGTTGCGATGACGAGGCCGTCGATATCGCTTTTGAGCAGGGCTTCGAGCGAGGGCAGGATTTCCGCCTCGGGGGCGAGCTTGCGGGCTTCCTCGGCCATCTCATGCGACGGATCGGCGATGGCGGTGGCTTCGACGAGGCCTGCGTCGATCAGCGCCTTCATCCGGTGCCGGCCGATCCAGCCGACACCGAGAAAGCCGATGCGCGGCAGAGGAGGGGCCGGAGCGAGTCTGCGGTCTTCCGCGATCATTGGTAGACGACCAGCGCTTTGAGGAAGCCGTCCGGCCGGTCGCGCGTCATGTCGAGGGCGGTGCCGAGGTCTTCGAGGGGGAAGCGGTGCGTGTAGAGCGCGGAGGGATCGAGCCGGCCGTCGAGCATGGCGTCGATCGCGTCGCGGACGCCCCGCGCATAAACCGCCGGGTCCCGCTCATGGGCGTTGATGACGTCGAGGCCGCGCCAGTTCCAGAGCTGCATGTTGACCTGCCGGGGACCATCCTGATGGTAACCGGCGATGACGAGCCGCCCGCGCTCGCGGGTGAGCTCGGCGGCAAGGTCGAGGGGCCACTGCCTGCCGACGGCTTCGATCACCCGATCGCAGAACTGTCCGCCGGTCAGCGATTTCACCTCCTCGATGATCCGCCAGTGGTCGTCCATCGCGATGGTCTCCTCGGCGCCCATGCGCCGGGCGACGTCGAGCGCCCACGGACGACGCGAGATGGCGAGGACGCGCGCGCCGGCGCGACTCGCGAGTTGTGTGAGGAGCGCGCCGAGAAAGCCGATGCCGACGATGGCGACGGTCTGCCCCGCCTCGATGCCGCTGCGCTTCAAGATGTTCATGGCGCAGCCGAGCGGCTCGCCCGGCAGGGGCTTGTCATCGAGGGCGGAGGGGAGCTTCACCACCGCCCCGGCATCGGCGATGTCGTGCGTGGCGTATGAGTGGTAGGAGAGCGAGGCGACGCGGTCGCCGGTCTTGAGGTCGCTGACGCCAGGCCCCACCGCGTCGATGACGCCCCAGCCTTCGTGGCCGAGGCCGCCCGGTTCAGTCGGGAACTGCATCCATTCCGGTCCGGACCACGGGCCAAGATTGGACGCGCAGACTCCGCAGCCTTCGAGCGCGATCCGCACTTGCCCCGGTCCGGGTTCGGGCAGGGGAACGGCTTCCACATGCATCTGCCCGGCGCCGGTAACGACTGCGGCGCGCATGGTGCGGGTGTCTGCCAATGCCTCGCTCATCGACGGCTCCTCAAGCTCAGTTGCTGCGTTCGACGAACTTGTTGAAGCGGCTGGTGCCGCCGTCCTGCGTCTTGTCCTGGTAGAGGAAGGCGAGCTTGTTCTCATCGAAGATCTTGAAGAACTCGTCCCAGGAGATCTCCTCGAGTTCTTCTTCGGGCTCGCCGAAATCGATCCGCAGGACCCCGCCGCGGCCCTTGGTGCGGATCACGGCCGGGTGTCCGTCGCGAGCTTCCGCCCACTTGCGGATATCGTCGTGGCGGGTGGTGGTCTGTGAGCTGCTCATGGGGAAAGCTCCTTTCAGTACGTCATGCGGGCGAGGCTGCAATGCCGACGCGCTCAGCAAGTCCGGCGCGGGCCGACCGGTTGGCGGCGGCCATCGGCGGACGGCCGAGGCTCACATAGCGCAGGCCATGCCGGATAACTTCGGAAGGCTCGAACACGTTGCGGAAGTCGACGAGCGTCTGGCCGGCCATAGCGCCGGAAAGCCGCCGCAGGTCGAGATCGCGGTATTCGGCCCAGTCGGTGAGGACGACGGTGAGGTCGGCGCGCTCGGCTGCCTGGTAGGCCGTGGCGCGCCACTCGACGTCCTCCAGGTACTCGGAAGCTGCCGCGCGCGCCTTGGGGTCGTGCGCGCGGACCTTGAGGCCGGCCCGCTGCAGGAGCGGGATGATGGTCAAGGCCGCGGACTCGCGCACGTCGTCGGTATTGCCCTTGAAGGCGACGCCGAGGACGGCGACGGTTTTGCCGGCAGGCTTGTCGCCGGCTTCGCGGATGATGCGGCGGGCAAGCTCGCGCTTTCGCGCCTCGTTCTTGTCGACGAGCTCCTCGATGAGATGCTGGCGGGCGGCAAGGCGCCGGCCAGTCTGGACGAAGGAACGCGTGTCCTTTGGAAAGCACGAGCCGCCGAAGCCGGGGCCGGGCATGAGGAAGGCCGTGCCGATGCGCTTGTCGAGTCCGATGCCCCGGGCAACGTCGCTTACATCCGCCCCGGCCCGTTCGCAGAGGTTTGCCACATCGTTGATGAAGCCGATCTTGAGGGCAAGGAACGCATTGGCCGCATATTTGACGAGTTCGGCGTTGACCGTGCTCGTAGACACGAGAGGAATGCCGTTCCCGGTCAGCGGTTCATAGACCTCTTCCAGGAGCGCTCGGGACGCTTCGTCGTCGGCTCCGGCCACGATCCTGTCCGCGCCCAGAAAATCGGCGATGGCCGAGCCTTCCCGCAGGAATTCGGGATTGGACGCGACGGCTATGTCGCTGTTGCCCCGTCGGCGGGCGATGAGCTGGCGGATGCGCCGGGCCGTGCCGGCAGGGACCGTGGATTTGAGCACCACCAGCGCCTCTGAACGCAGCAGCAGGGCGATGTCGCGCGCCGCCGCCTCGACATGGGTAAGGTCCGTATCGCCATCCTCCCGCGCCGGCGTTCCGACGGCAATGAAGACGACGTCGGCAAGCGGGACGACCGTATCGGGACGGGATGCGAAATGCAGATGCCCGGCAGCGGCCTGCATACGCACGAGCTCGGCCAGCCCCGGTTCGAAGATCGGCATCCGCCCGTGCACAAGCTGCGCGATCCGCTCGGCATCGAGGTCGACGCATGTCACCCCATGTCCGAGATCGGCAAGGCACGCGCCGGTCGTCAGCCCCACATAGCCAGCTCCGATGATGACGATGTTCATGTCTTCGGCCTCGTTCCGGTTGAAGCGGATGTAGCTGCTGCCTGTTGCTGCCGCTCCTGGGGCAAACGGTACCCTCCTCGACGGGTTCCTGAAGAAGCCATTGAAGAAGAAGGCGCGGGGGTAAGAAGATGAAGAAGAAGCCGGTATTCGCGCGCTCGACGGACGAGGCCGACATCGCGCGCAGACTGCGCATTTAAGTGGCCGTGGCTGCTGGCAGAACGGCCCAGGGCCGGCTTGGTGCGAAAGTAAACCGGCAGGCTTAATCCAGGTTAGCGTCGTCCCTGTGGACGCAAGGATGATCGATGCGTCCGGGCGGGGCAGGCGCTGCCTCCGTTCGTCGGCCGATCCGCCGTCGAACACGCGTTGCAGGCCGTTGCAGGCGCCTTCCGGCTGTCTGCGCTCCTGGACCTTTGTCCGCAAAGACCCGTTCGTCGGCAGCTCGCTCCATCCTGGCGGACCGGAACCGGCAAGCTTCTTACCTTCTTCCTGCTGCACCAGAACCATCAAACCATCGGGTGCAAAGTGACACATATTCTGATCACCGGCGGGTGCGGCTTCATCGGACGGCATGTGGCCGAGGAACTGCGCGAACACGGCTACCGCGTGCGGGTTCTCGACGTCTTCGTCGAACAGGTGCATGGAGACGCCGCACATGCGCCGGACGGGGTCGAACTCGTCAGGGCCGATGTGCGTGACAAGGCGGCGGTGCAGAATGCGCTCGCCGGTGTCGACGGCGTCGTGCACCTTGCCGCGGAAGTCGGCGTCGGCCAATCCATGTACGAGATCGCCCGTTATGTGAGCGGCAACGATCTCGGCACGGCCGTGTTGCTGGAGGCCATGATCGACATGCCGGTACGCCGGATCGTGGTCGCCTCCTCGATGAGCGTCTACGGCGAAGGTCTCTACGTGTCGCAGAGCGGCGAACGCTTCGAGCGGGTGCGGCGCCGGCCCGGCGACATCCGGCAGGGTCGGTGGGATCCGGCAGGACCGAATGGCGAGACCCTGCAGTCCGCCCCGACCGATGAGGAAAAGCCCGTCGATCTGGCCTCCATCTACGCCCTGACCAAATACGCCCAGGAGCGGGCGGTGCTGATCTTTGGCGAGGCCTACGGGGTCGAAGCGGTGGCGCTGCGGCTCTTCAACGTCTTCGGACCGGGCCAGGCGCTCTCCAATCCCTACACGGGAGTGCTCGCCAATTTCGCCTCACGCCTCATCAACGGACAGCCGCCGACGATTTTCGAGGATGGCCGGCAGCGACGCGATTTCGTCCATGTGCGCGACGTCGCCCGGGCC
This sequence comes from Devosia geojensis, assembly GCF_000969415.1. GTDB lineage: Bacteria > Pseudomonadota > Alphaproteobacteria > Rhizobiales > Devosiaceae > Devosia > Devosia geojensis. Next base: position 71,993 of record NZ_JZEX01000061.1, read on the forward strand.
TTCCGGCTGGCGCTGGAGCAATCCGAGGCGCCCGGCCACGTGATCAACATCGGCAGCGGGCGGGCTTATGCCATCTCGCAGGTCGCGACCCTCCTCGCCGAGGCGATGGGCGTGCCGGAAATTATGCCGGAGATTCTCGGCAAGGCCCGCTCCGGCGACATCCGCAATTGTTTTGCCGACATTTCGAAGGCCCGCGACCTCCTGGGTTTCGAACCGCAGCACCGGCTGGAATCCTCGCTCGACGAACTCGCCGGCTGGGTGCGGCAGGCCCAGGCGATCGATCGCGGCGCCGAGATGCGGCGTCAACTCGAGGAACGGGGACTGGTCTCATGAGCACGTCGACACCCCCTTCTGCAACTTCCCGTATTTCCGCGCCGATGCTGCGCACGCGAGCCGCGCCCATCGTCGTCACCGGCGGCAGCGGGTTCATCGGCTCGAACCTCGCCGACAGCCTGCTGGCCGATGGCGAGGAGGTGATCGTGCTCGACAACCTGAGCCGTCCCGGTGTCGAGCAGAACCTCGCCTGGCTGACGGAAAAGCATGGGAAACGGGTCCATTCCTTCGTTGCCGACGTGCGCGACCTCGCCGGGATCGAAGGTGCCTTGGCCGATGCCAAGGCGGTCTATCACCTGGCCGCTCAGACGGCGGTGACGACGAGCCTCGTCGAGCCCATCGAGGACTTCGAGGTCAACGCGCGCGGCACGCTCAATGTCCTCGAGGCGGTGCGCAGGGCCGGCGGACAGGCTCCGGTCGTCTTCGCCAGCACCAACAAGGTCTATGGCGGACTCGATGACATGGCGATGGCCGTGCGCCGCGGCCGCTACGAGCCGGCCGACGAGCTGACCGCCGCGCGCGGCATTGGCGAGGACCGCAGGCTCGACTTCTGCACGCCCTACGGTTGCTCGAAGGGCGTAGCCGACCAGTACGTGCTCGACTATGCAAAGTTCTATGGCGTGAGGACCGCGGTGCTGCGCATGAGCTGCATTTACGGGCCCCGCCAGTTCGGCACCGAGGACCAGGGATGGATCGCCCATTTCCTGATCCGCGCGCTGAAGGGCGAGCCGATCACCGTCTATGGCGACGGCATGCAGGTGCGCGATGTGCTGCACGTGGCCGACGCCGTCGCCGCCTATCGGGCTGTGCTGAAGGCGATCGACCGCGTGACCGGTCGCGCCTTCAATCTCGGCGGCGGGCCCAAGAACGCGGTCAGTCTCAAGATGGTGCTGCGCGAGATCGGCCAGATGGCCGGCCAGCCGGTGCCCGTGAGCCACGGCGAATGGCGCGCCGGCGACCAGCTCTACTTCGTCGCCGATACCGGGCGGCTCGAGAACGAGCTCGGCTGGAAGGCGCGGATCGGCTGGAAAGCGGGTCTGCGCGATCTTGCTCGCTGGCTGGAGGTCAACCGTACCGGCCGGTCTCTTCCGGGAGAAGAGAGGAGGGCCACGGCATGAACTCGCCGCAGGAAGCTGCATTCGGCAGCGCGTCCCCCCGCCCGGTCGGGCAGGCGCCGACCCGCGTATTGATGACGCTCGATGCCGTCGGCGGCGTATGGCGCTATGCCATGGACCTTGCCTCGAGCCTCGGCGAGGAGGGGTTTGAATTCGTTTTCATCGGCCTCGGGCCGCAACCCTCGCGGCGCCAGGAGGCGGAGGCCGAGCCGCTGGGCACGCTCCGTTGGCTCGACGCGCCCCTCGACTGGACGACCGACGAGGAAGGCGACCTCGATACGCTGGCGCCGCAGCTGGCCGAGCTCGTCGAGAGCGAGGAGATCGACATCGTCCATCTCAACGCGCCGTCGCAGGCGGCTGGGCTGAAATTGCCGGTGCCGATCGTTGCGGTATCGCACTCGTGCGTCGTCACCTGGTTCGCCGCCGTGCGCGGCACCGGCATGCCGCGCGATTGGCTCTGGCAGGAACGCCGCAACCGCGCCGGGTTCGATGCGGCCGACGCCGTGATCGCCCCCAGCAACGCGCACGCCGCCATGCTGCGCGACTGCTATGGGCCGATCGCGGGGCTGGAGGTGGTGTACAACGGTGCCCGGCCGGCGCCGGCATCCCTCGAGAAGAGCGATTTCGTCTTTGCCGCGGGCCGCTGGTGGGACGACGGCAAGAACGGCGCCGTTCTTGACAGGGCGGCCACGAGCTGCGCTTGGCCGGTGGTGATGGCCGGCGCCAATCGCGGTCCAAAAGGCCAGCATCTCGAGATCGTCAATGCCGACCATCGGGGCGAGTTGGCGCACAGCGAAGCGCGGGCGCTGATGGGGCGCGCCGGCATCGTCTGCTCGCCATCGATCTATGAGCCTTTCGGGCTGGTGCCGCTGGAGGCGGCAGGCGTGCGGGCGGCGCTGGTGCTGGCCGACATTCCGACCTACCGCGAGCTCTGGGACGGAGCGGCCGTGTTCGCCGATCCGCGCGATCCCGGCGCATTCGCCGCTGCCATCGACGCGCTTGCAGGCGATCCCGAGCGACGGCATCGACTGGCGGAGGCCGCCTTCATCCGCTCGCGGGCCTATTCGCTCGCCGCCCAGGCGGAGGCGACCGCGACCGTCGACCGCCGGCTGCTCGCCGGCCGGCTCCTCGTGCGCAGTGCGTGAGGTGGGCCCCATGAAATTCGTCTTCTACACCCACTCGCTGGTCTCGGACTGGAACCACGGCAACGCGCATTTCCTGCGCGGCGTGATGCGCGAGCTGATCCGCTACGGCCACAAGGCGATGGCGCTGGAGCCGGCGGACGCGTGGAGCCGCCGCAATCTGCTCGCAAGCATCGGACCGGCCGCGGTCGAGCGGTTCGCCGACGATTTCCCGGACCTCACCTCCCGCCAATACGACGCTCGCTTCGATCACGAGGCGGCGCTCGATGATGCCGACGTGGTGATCGTCCACGAATGGACCGATCCGACGCTCGTCGCCCGTGTCGGCCGGATGCGTAAGCAAGGAGGCGAGTTCACCCTGTTCTTCCACGATACGCATCACCGCGCGGTCTCGTCGCAAGGCGATATCGCTAGACTCGACCTCTCCGGCTGTGACGGCGTGCTCGCCTTCGGCGAAACGCTGCGCCAGCGCTATCTACGCGCCGGCTGGGGTCGGCAGGCCTTCACCTGGCATGAGGCGGCGGACGACCGGCTCTTCCGCCCGCAGCCCGACATCGTGCCGACCCGGGATCTCATCTGGATCGGCAATTGGGGCGATGACGAGCGCACCGCCGAAATCGGCGAATACCTGATTGGTCCGGCACGGGCGCTTCGGCTGAGGGGTACGGTACGCGGCGTGCGCTATCCCGAAAGCGCGCTGGCGCAGCTGCGCCATGCGGGCCTCGACTACGGCGGCTGGATCGCCAATGCCGACGTGCCGCGGGCGTTCGCGCGCCATCGCGTTACGATGCACATTCCGCGCCGGCCCTATGTCGCCGGGCTCCCGGGGATACCGACCATACGCATGTTCGAGGCGCTGGCCTGCGGCATTCCGCTGATTTCGGCGCCCTGGGAAGATACCGAGGAACTCTTCCGCCCCGGCCGGGATTTCCTTTTCGCCCACAGCGGCGCCGAGATGACGCAGCTGCTGCGCGAGGTGCTCGAGGACGAGGCGCAGGCCACCTCGCTTGCCGCCTCCGGCCTCGAAACCATCCGCTCCCGCCACACCTGTCGGCATCGCGTCGACGAGCTCATGGCCATTCTCGCCAATCATGGCACCGCGCGTGTGCGCGACGCTATCGCTGCTAGGGAAGCTGCCCAATGAAAATCGCGTTCTATGGATCGAGCCTGCTCTCCGCCTACTGGAACGGCGCCGCGACCTACTATCGGGGGCTCCTGCGCGCGCTCGCCGAAAAGGGGTACGACATCGCCTTCTACGAGCCCGACGTCTACGACCGGCAGAAGAACCGCGACATAGACCCTCCCGACTGGTGCCGCGTCGTCGTCTACGACGGCACCGTGGAGGCGCTGAGGAAGGTCGCGGCCGAGGCGGCGAAGGCCGACATCGTCGTCAAGGCAAGCGGCGTCGGCTTCGAGGACGACCTGCTTCTTGCCGAGGTGATGGCGGCGGCGCGACCGCAGGCGATCAAGGTCTTCTGGGACGTCGATGCGCCGGCGACGCTCGCTGAAATGCAGGTCGCTCCCGGTCACCCGCTGCGCAGGGCACTCGCCTCCCTCGATCTCGTCCTCACCTATGGTGGGGGCGAGCCGGTGGTTGGCGCCTATCGAAGCTTCGGTGCCGCCGAATGCGTGCCGATCTACAACGCGCTCGATCCGCAAACCCATCATCCGGCACTGCCCGATCCGCGCTATGCCGCCGATCTCGGCTTCCTCGGCAACCGCCTGCCGGACCGGGAGGCGCGGGTGGAGGAATTCTTCCTCGATCCCGCCGCGCGGCTGCCCGAACAGAAATTCCTGCTCGGCGGCTCCGGCTGGCAGGATAAGCCCATGCCGGCCAATATCGCCTATGTCGGTCACGTGCCGACCGGTGCGCATAACGCCTTCAACGCCACGCCCAAGGCGGTGCTCAACATCTCGCGCGCCAGCATGGCCGCCAACGGCTTCTCGCCGGCCACCCGCGTGTTCGAAGCGGCGGGCGCCGGAGCCTGCCTCATCACCGACTATTGGGAAGGCATCGAGCTCTTCCTGTCGCCGGACGACGAGGTGCTCGTGGCGCGTGACGGGGCGGACGTGGCGGAAATCCTCGCCGGCCTTACCTCTGAGCGGGCGGAGAGCATCGGCAAGGCCGCGCTCGAACGGGTGCTGGCCGACCACACCTATGCCCGCCGCGCCGAGGAGGCGGACCGCGTCTTCCGGCGGGTGGCCGAGCAGCGCGCCATGGAGGCTGCCGAATGACCCGCGCGTTCGACATCGTCTTTGTCGGCCTGACCCTCTCCTCTTCCTGGGGAAACGGGCACGCGACCACCTACCGCTCGCTGCTGCGCGGGCTCGAGGCGGAAGGCGCGGATGTCCTCTTCCTCGAGCACGATGCACCGTGGTACGCCGAAAACAGGGACCTGCCGCGTCCGGATTTCGCGACGCTTGCCTATTACTACGACGCCGAGGAGCTCGTTTCCCTCTTCGCGCCGACCATCGCCCGCGCGGACACGGTCATCGTCGGCTCGTATGTGCGCGAGGGCGTCGACGTCATCGACGCACTGGCAGATCTCGGGCCGAAGCGCCTCTGCTACTACGACATCGACACGCCCGTGACGATGGCACGGCTTGTCCGCGGTGACGAGGAGTATCTCGCACGCCGCCAGGTACCGCTGTTCGATGCCTACTTCTCCTTCTCGGGCGGACAGGTGCTCGACCGGTTGGAGGAGGAGTTCGGGGCGCGCCGCGCGCTGCCGCTCTACTGCTCGGTGGACGAGAGCCACTACCGCCCGACCGGCGACACGCCGGTCTGGGACCTCGGCTATCTCGGTACCTACAGCCCTGACCGGCAGCCGATGCTCGACCGGCTGCTGATCGAACCTGCGCGACGCTTGCCGCATATGCGCTTCGTCGTCGCCGGTCCGCAATACCCCAGGCAGATCGACTGGCCGGAGAACGTCGAGCGCATCGAACACCTGCCGCCCGACGGGCATGCGGGCTTTTACGCCCGGCAGCGCTTCACCCTCAATATCACCCGCGCCGACATGGTCGCCGCCGGCTGGTCGCCGAGCGTGCGCCTCTTCGAGGCAGCCGCCTGCGGCACGCCCATCATCAGCGACGCCTGGCGCGGGCTCGATGAGCTGCTGCCCGAAGGCGAGGCGATCTTCATTGCGCACGACAGCGACGATGTCGTCACGGCCTTGACCGAGTTACCCGCCGCCCGCCGCGAAGCCATCGCGGACGAAGCGCGCCGGCGCGTCCTGCAATTCCACACCGGCCGGGCGCGGGCGAGGGGGCTCCTGAGGGCGCTCTCTGCGATCCCTTATCGAACCGGCATCCGGCCGGAGAGGCCGGTAGTCCTAGTGAGAGAGACACAATGAAGATCGATACAATCCGTCATCGCAAGACCATCCTCGTCGCCGGCGGCGCCGGCTTCCTCGGCTCGCACCTTTGCGAGGCGCTGATCGGGCAGGGACATCACGTGATCTGCCTCGACAGCTTCCTCACAGGGCGGCCGCAGAATATCGAGCCGCTGCGCAACCATCCGCGTTTCGAGCAGATCGAGCACGATATCTGCGATCCCATCGCGCTCGATCGGCCCATCGATCAGGTCTACAATCTCGCCTGTCCGGCATCGCCCCCGCACTATCAGGCGGATCCGATCCACACCATGATGACGAGCGTTGCCGGCACCGGGCAGCTTCTACGCCTGGCCGAGCGGTACGGCGCGCGATTCCTGCAAGCCTCGACCAGCGAGGTCTATGGCGACCCGGAGGAACATCCGCAGCGCGAGAACTACTGGGGCCACGTCAACTGCACGGGGCCACGCGCCTGTTACGACGAGGGCAAGCGCGCCGCCGAGGCGCTCTGCTTCGATGAGCTGCGCTCGCGAGCGGTCGACGTGCGCGTCGCACGCATCTTCAACACCTATGGTCCGCGCATGCGCGCCGACGACGGGCGGATCGTCTCCAATCTCATCGTCCAGGCCCTGCGCAATGCGCCGATGACCATCTACGGCACCGGCAGCCAGAGCCGCTCGTTCTGCTACGTCTCGGACCTGATCGCCGGGCTCATGGCCCTGATGAACGTCGAACCGAACCCCGGCGTGCCGGTCAATCTCGGCAATTCCGGCGAGTTCACCATTGCCGAGCTCGCCAAGATGGTGACCGCAATGGTTCCGACGACCTCGTCGATCATCCATGAGCCGCTCCCTGTCGACGACCCGCAGCGCCGCCGTCCGGACATCACCCGGGCGAAAGCCATTTTGGGCTGGGAGCCCAAGGTGCCGCTCGCCGAAGGCCTGCCGGCGACGATCGCCTGGTTCGCCGCCGACCTGGCGGAAAGCGAGCCGGCGCCGCCGCTTGTCGCCGTGGGCCGGACGCGCGGGACCATCGAGGGGATTGCCGGATGAACCAACAGCAAAGCAACGCCACCCTTGCCCGGCGGATCGCCGAACTCGGCCCCTGGTTCCACAACATGCGGATCGGCGGCATCGCGACGGCGCCCGACCACTTCCTCGGCGACTACCCGGCGTTCAAGTGGGCAAAATTCAAGCAGGTGGTGCCGGAAAACCTCGAGGGCAGGAGCGTTCTGGATATAGGCTGCAATGCTGGTTTCTATTCGCTCGAGATGAAGCGGCGCGGCGCGGGGAGGGTGGTTGGGATCGACTCCGATCCGCACTACCTGCGCCAGGCGCAGTTCGCCGCGGAGCAGGCGGACACCGATATCGAATTCCGTCAGATGTCGGTCTATGACCTGGCAAGCCTCGGCGAGCGCTTCGACCTCGTCATCTTCATGGGCGTCTTCTACCATCTGCGCCATCCGCTCCTTGCGCTCGACCTCATCCACGAGCACGTGGCGCGCGACCTGATGCTCTTCCAGTGCATGCAGCGCGGCGAGGCGAAGGCGGGCGAGGTGGAACTGGACTTTCCATTCGCCGAGGAGGAAGCCTTCGAGCGTCCGGATTTTCCGAAGCTCTTCTTCGTCGAGCACCGCTTCGCCGGCGACCCGACGAACTGGTTCGTGCCCAACAAGGCGGGCGTGGAAGCGATGCTGCGCAGCGCCGGCTTCGTCATCGAGGCCAACCCCGAGCGCGAGGTCTATCTCTGCCGGCGGGGCGGGCGCCCGGAAGCCGTCGAGCCGCCGCCGAACATTGCGTCCTGAGCTATCCAGCAACTTGCAATCTTTCGCGCATCCTTTTGCTTGGTTTGAGGATTGTTCCTCATGCAGGAGGATCAGATGCAGGTACTGGTATTGATCTCCAAGGCCAACGGAAGCGAGCAGAGGCCAACTCTCCTGGTGTTGCGCAACGAGTCCGACGCGGCCATCCCCAAGCACCTGAAAACCGTCGAATGGATCTATTTCGCGACGGTCGCCATTGACGACAAACTGCTCGGCGCACCGCCGGAGGCGGTGGCGGCAGACCTCGAGCGGCAGGGCTACGCCCTCGTTTCGCCCACCCACTAGCGCGTCGGGCCGATATCAACATGCAAGCCGCTGTGGAGCGTTGTAATGGGCGGCAGCGATTGGTGAATTCCGCGGCTTGGCGCCCGCATTTTCAGTCGTTGCGGTCGGGAGACTTTGGCTGGCCGCCGCGATGAGGATCCTTGCCGGCGGCGCGGCTGCTCTGCTGCGGCCGGCCATTCTTGTGCTGGTCGCCGCTCCGGTTGCCGCCATGGCTCCCTTGCGAACTCTCCTTGCCGGTGGCCACCGGCATGCGCTTATCCTTTACCATTCGCTATGTCCTTTCATTGGCCCCGTGCCCTCATGCCTTGTAGGTGCCGACGAACTCGGCTTCCTCGAGCACGTGCTTGCGCGCCTCGCTCCAGACCTCCGCCGCGCCCGCTTGCGCAGGAACGGTCAGATTGGGAACGTCGAGCGCCGCCAGGCGGTCGTGATCGGCCGGGATATTGAAACATCGTGCAGTGGTGGAACGTACCCGGGGGCGGCGGTAGCTATTTGGTGGCGCGAATTTCGCGGGCCGTCTGAAGAAGATCGTCTGAGTAGTCTTCCACACTCGAACCGCGCACGATGAGCCTGGTGTCCACCAAAGCGGACGTATTGCCTGGCTTTTGTCCGCTCATCAATTCGATCAGCATTTCCGCCGCCAGTTTTCCGGAGGCGTAGGGCTCGCTTGTCACGGTCGTCAGTGCCGGCCTGAAGAACCGGGCCGCGCTGATGTCATCGACGCTTGCTACGGCGATGTCGCGCGGGATGAGGTACCCGGCGTCCTGGACCGCGGCCATGGCGCCCATCGCCACAGCGTCGCTCGTGGCGAATATCGCGTCGGGTAGCGGCGTAGCGCCGAGCAGGTCGAGCATGGCGGCATAGCCGCTTTCCATGCTGAAATTGGCGTGAGTGACAAGCGCGGGCTCGATCGGGAGTCCTGCCTTGCGCATCGCCTCCACATACCCCCGGAAGCGAAGGTCGACTGCATAGATCCCGGACTCAGCGTAGGCGATATGCGCGATGCGACGTCGGCCGAGCGAGATCAGATGTTCGGTGGCCACAAACCCGATCTTGAAATCGTCGATGCGGACCGAGACCTCCTCCTTGAGTCCTTGCGATCCCATTACGACGACGGGCCGACCCGACTTTATGAGCCGGCGGAGAGATTTGTCACCGTAGTTCGGATTTTCTACGATCATCCCGTCGATGCGTCCGGAGTCCATCAGGTCTCCGAAGGGATCGCCACTGCCTTCGCGAATGCTCTCGACCAGGACCCGGTAGCCTTGGTCACGTGTGGCCTCGAGAATGCCCTTGAGCAGCGGGAGCAGGAAGGGGTCGACCCCGATCAGATCGAGGTCGCGGATGACCAGACCGATCGTCTCCGTTCGTCCCCGGACAAGGCTGCGACCAGCTGCGTTGGGCCGGTAGTTGAGTTCTTTGGCGGCCTTGCGGATTCTTTCCTGCGTTTCGTCGCTGAGACGAGCCTTCTTGGCGTTTCCACCCAGCACCAGGGACACGGCACTGCGCGAAACCTCAGCGCGACGCGCCACATCCGATGCTGTAGGTGCCTTGGTCATCGTTCCTTTATGAGTGGCAAATATGCGATTGACAACTGCGGTCAAGGTAGCTTAGCTAACTCGTGTTAGCAACATAGTTCCGGCGGCGATGCCCTTATAGCGAAGACGAGATCGGGCAGGGGGAGCGCAACAAGATGAGCGGTTTGCTAACACGAGTTAGCAATGGAATTGCTAAAGGGAGGATTTAGACATGGTTCGCAGTTCGATCACCGGCAAGGTGCTGAGGGGCGTGGCGGTGGGGGCGCTGTCGCTGGCCATCGGCGCCACTGGCGCAAACGCCGAAACGTACCACTACATCACGGCCAAGCAGCCGAACGGCCCGGTGCTTCAAGCGCTTATGGATGTGGTCGCCGAGTTCAAGAAAACCCATCCCGACTTCGACATCACGCTCGAGCATATTCCGGATCGCCCCGCCTACCTGCAGAAGATCAAGATCCTGGCCACCAGCGGCGAGCTTCCGGAGCTGTTCGATGCCGATGCCGAGCCATATTACGAGGATATCGTCGAAGCGGGTCTCGTGGCCAATATCGGCGAGATTTTCGACGAGATCGGCATCACCGACAAATACATTCCCTTCGCGCTCGATTACGAGCGCTTCGACGACGGCAGTCTCTGGCTGATCCCGTGGGAGGCCAACGTCGAGTACTTCTACTACCACAAGGACATGTTCGAGGCCGCCGGGGTCGACCCCCCGGCGACGATCGGCGACTTCATGGATGTCTGCACGACGCTCGGCGAGTCTGGCGTTACTCCGGTCTCCGTAGCCGGCAAGGAAGGCTGGCCGATGTACCGTTACCTGTCTATGCCGTCCTGGCGGCGGATGGGCAATGAGTTCCTCGACAGGCTCAAGGTGGGCGAGATCTCGATGGGCAGCGAAGCGGGCCTGGAGGATGCACAGTTCTTCCAGGAACTCGGCGCCAACTGCTTCCAGCAGGGCTTCGCCTCGGCGGACTATACCACCGCGCTCAACATGTTCCTGAGCGGGCAGTCGGCGATCTACTACGTCGGCACCTGGGAGTTGCACAGCCTGCTCGACGAGAACAGCGAGCTCAAAGACGACATCGCTTATTTCAAGATGCCCATCATCGACGAGAACGATGCGACTGGTCCCGACGATTTCTACGCACACTCGGGCATCGGTACCGCCATCAGGGCCGATGCCGCAACCGACGAGATGAAGGACTTCCTGGCCTTCCTCGCGGACCGGTTCGGCGATATCAGCCACCACACGTATGGCGGCCTGCCTTCGCTCAAGATCGAGGTGACCGACGAGATGCCGCAGATCTATAAGGACATCCTCGCCGACATGGAAGCGGTCGGCGAATACGCCCGCGTCTGGGACGTCAAACTCGATGCCGCGACGGTCGACACCCTGTTCCGGCAGAGCCAGTTGCTCGGCCTGGGCGAGATCACTCCTGAGCAGTTCGCCGAGGAGATCGACCGCTCCATCCAGCAGTACGTTTCCGGCCAGTAGGCTTTCTCATCTCACGACGTCCTCCACGCACATCCTTCTCCCGCCCGCGGGAGAAGGGACTACTCGAGAGGAGGCGCATCTTGCGCAAGAATAAGCTGCTGGGTACGCCCAGCTGGGCGGGGTGGCTCTTCGTGACGCCGGCGCTGGTGTTGTTTACCGCGGTCGTCATCGTTCCCATCGGTTGGTCCTTCTATCTGAGCCTCGGGGCCTGGAACGGCCTGGGTAAGTGGCGGTTCACGGGGATAGCCAACTATCTCAACATGCTCGGCGACACCGTTTTCCGCCAGGCATTGCTGAACAACATCTTCTTTTCCCTGGTGGGCTCGGCGGTACAGCTGGTGGTGGGCATGGCGATGGCCGTGTCTCTCATCAGCATCGCCAGGTTCCGCAACGTCATCCGCGTCGCCTATTTCCTTCCGGCAGTGATTTCGTCCGTGGCGATTTCCCAGATCTTCGTGCAGCTGCTTTCGGCTGACCCGGAAGGCTTCATCAACGGAGCCCTCAAGTCGGTGGGGCTGGGAAGCTTTGCGCAACCGTTCCTGTCCAACACCGGGCTTACGCTGCTGATCGTCACCTTGGTGGACGCCTACAAGTTCTGCGCCATCTACATGGCCATCTTCTACTCGGCCCTGGTGTCGCTCGATCAGGACGTGCTCGCGGCCGCCGAGATCGACGGCGCCAACTGGCTGCAGCAGCTTTTCCTGGTGCGGCTGCCGCTCATCTGGGCGACGATCGCCGCCAGCGTCGTCCTGGTCGTCAGCGGAACGCTGCGCGGTTTCGACATCCCCTTCGTGATGACCGGCGGCGGACCTGGCACATCCAGCGAACTCGTCTCCACCTACATGTACAAGACATTGTTCCGCCAATCCAATTTTGGCTACGGTAGCAGCCTGGCGATCTTCCTCGTCATCGAATGCCTCCTGATCGTGGTGATCATCCGGAAGGCCTTCAGCGCCACCGAGAAGACCGGTTAATCACATGACATCTCGTCTCAAGCTCACCACCTGGCTGCCTGTTCTCCTGGTCGCCATTTTCCTCGTCATCCAGCTCTTCCCGGTCATCTGGGTCATCTCGGCCTCGCTGCAGACGCCCGAAGCGCTTGCTCGAGGGCCCTCCAACCGGCTGATCCCCGATACCCTCTACCTCGGGAATTACGTGCGGGCCTTCGATACCAGCCCGCTGCTGCAGTACCTGCTCAACAGCACGATCATCGCCGTGCTGACGATCGGATTGACGATCATCCTTGCGGCTCCCGCCGCCTATGCGATCGAGAAGATGCGGTTTTCCGGCAGCCGGATCGTGCTGAACTACTTTCTGCTGGGACTGATGATCCCGGTCTTCGTTTCGCTGCTGCCGATCTTCCAGTCGCTTGGTTTCTTTGGATTGCGCAACACCTACTGGGCCGTGGTGCTGCCGCAGGTCGGCTTCCAGCTGCCGGTGGCGATCTATCTCTATACCTCTTTCTTCAGGGGCATTCCCAATGAGCTTCTGGAGGCGGCGTCAATCGACGGGGCGGGCGTGTTCCGCACCTTCTGGTCGGTGGCGGTTCCCCTGTCGATCAACGCCACCATCACCATCGTCGTCTACAATTTCATCTTCGTCTGGAACGAGTTCGTTTTCGCCAACACGTTCCTGACCAACGACGCCATCAAGACCCTGCCCGTGGGCCTCAACGACTTCGTCAGCGACATGGGGCGCCGCGACTACGGCGCCACGTATGCGGCCATCGTGGTGTCGGTCCTGCCGACGGTGGCGCTCTACCTCTTCCTCAACCGCAGGGTCATCGACTCCATGACGGCCGGCGCCGTCCGCGGCTGATCGAACGCAACACCAACATGACCACAGCAGAGGGAAAAATGGGTGCCAACACCACGACCATAATTGCAGACTCGCGCCTCGGCGGGCAGCGCTGGGACCGGATGATCTTCGGCCACTTCATCGAGCACTTCCATACCCAGATCTATGGCGGTCTCTATGAGCCCGGCTCGCCCCTGGCCGATGACCGGGGTTTCCGCACCGACGTCATCGAGGCCATGCGCGAGCTCAAGGCGCCCGTGATGCGCTGGCCGGGCGGCAATTACGTCTCGGACCACCATTGGTACGAGGCCGTGGGGCCCAATCGCATCCCGTCCTACAACAAGGCTTGGCGCGTTCCGGAGCCCAACACCTTCGGCACCGATGAGTTCATCGCGTGGTGCAAGGCGGTCGGTTGCGAGCCCTATATCTGCACAAACGGGGGCAACGGCACCGCCGAGGAAATGAGCAACTGGGTCGAGTACTGCAACGGCCGCTACGACACCCGCTATGCCCTGCAGCGCCAGCAGAACGGCAACCGGAAGCCCTTCGGCGTGACATACTGGGGTATCGGCAACGAAAGCTATGGCGATTGGCAGATCGGCGCCAAGACCGTGGCGGAATGGGGTCCCTACGTCGCCGAATCCGCCAAGATGATGCGGGCGGTCGACGAGGACATTATCCTCTCGGCCGCCGCCGTGCCGGACACCGAGTGGACCCTGGCGCTGTTGCGCGCCGCCGGTCGCTATCTCGACCTCATCTCCATCCACGGCTATTGGGATCACACCCATCAGGTCAACGAGCCCAAGGACTACCTGACCTGCATGATGCGGGCCGAAGAACCCGGTCAGATGATCGAGCGGACGCGGCACGTCATCGGTGCCGCCGGTTTCACCGACAAGGTCAAAATCGCCTTCGACGAATGGAACCTGCGCGGCTGGCACCATCCGGACGGCACGGGCCAGGACAAGATCGACGCACGCGATCTCAACGACCTGCCCGAGACCTACACCATGGCGGACGCCCTGTTCTCGGCCTCGTTCCTCAACGCCTGCCTGCGCAACGCGAATGTCGTCACCATGGCAAACGTCGCCCCGAGCGTGAATACGCGCGGGCCGATCTTCGCTCACAGAGACGGCCTCGTGAAGCGCACGACCTTCCACGCCATGAAGCTCTATGTCGATCACGTCCGTGAACTCATGGTTCCCACCGACGTCGCCGGTCCGCGGCTCCAGCACGGCGCCAGGAGCGTCGCCACCGTCGATGCCGTGGTCAGCAAGGACGGGACCGGCAGCACCATCACGCTCGTCAACCGCGATCCGGTGGCCGCGGCGGAATGCCGGATCATCCTCGATGGCCAGGTGCTCACGGGCGCGTGGTCGGCGATCATTCTCGATGGAGATTCACCGGATGCATTCAACTCGATTGACAAGCCCGATGCCGTCGCGCCCCGCAGCGTGACCATGAAGGACGCGGCCGGCTCTTACTCCATCCCGCCGCATGCGCTCTGCATGCTGCAGATCCCCGCATAATCCGGAGACGCAGAATGGCTGACGTGAGCATTCGCCGGCTCGGCAAGCACTTCGGGACCGTCAAGGTCCTCAAGGACGTGTCCCTCGACATTGCCGACGGGCAGTTCGTGGTTCTCGTCGGCCCTTCCGGATGCGGCAAGTCCACGCTCTTGCGGACCATCGCGGGGCTGGAGGAAGTCAACAGCGGCGAGATTCGAATCGCGGATCGCCTCGTCAACGATGTTCCGGCCAAGGAGCGGGACATCGCCATGGTGTTCCAGAGCTACGCCCTCTATCCGCACATGACGGTGAGCGACAACATGAGCTTCTCGCTCAGGCTCAAGGGCGTGCCGAAGGGTGAGATCAAGGAAAAGGTGGCCCGGGCCGCCGAGATCCTCGATCTTGGACACCTGATCGATCGCTATCCGCGCCAACTGTCCGGCGGACAGCGGCAGCGTGTCGCCATGGGTCGGGCGATCGTGCGGGATCCAGCGGTTTTCCTTTTCGACGAACCACTCTCGAACCTCGACGCCAAGCTGCGCGTGCAGATGCGGGCCGAAATCAAGGAGCTGCATCAGCAGCTCGGCACCACCATGATCTACGTCACCCACGATCAGGTGGAGGCCATGACGATGGCCGACACCATCGTCGTCATGCGCGATGGCGTGATCGAACAGTCGGGCTCTCCGCTGGAACTCTACGATCGACCGCGAAATCTCTTCGTCGCCGAGTTTATCGGTTCCCCCTCGATGAACTTCCTCAAGGGAACCTCCGGTTCACACGGCTTCCTTACCGACGACGGCGTGGAGGTCTATTCCGGCGTGCTGCCGGCCGGAACCACGACCTTCGGCATTCGCCCGGAAGACATGGTTCTGGATCCGAACGGGCTTGACGTCGAGGTCGTGGTCGTCGAGCCCACCGGGCCCGAGACGCATGTGATCGGGCGCCTCGGCAAAAGTCCGGTAGCGGTCGTGATCCGCGAGCGTATCGAGATCAAATCCGGAGAACGCATCCGCTTGCTTCCAAACCCCTCGCGGGCGCATTTTTTTGACGCCAACGGCACGCGACTGAACTAGCCTCAGGCACAATCCGTTGGCGCCTTCCGCTGGAGCTGGCGCCGGACCGGAAAAGATCAATAGGAGAACGCAAAATGCCAGAGGTGTTGCAGAACAAGATCGCCGTCATCACCGGTGCCGCTTCCGGAATTGGCCTGGCCACCACCAAGGCCCTGTTGGGAGAAGGTGCCAGCGTGGTGATGGTCGACCGGAACAGGCAAGGACTTGATGACCTGGCGGGTACGCTGGGAGCAAAAGCCATCCCCCAGGTCACCGACCTGCTGGACGCCGAAAGCTGCAACGCGATGGTCCCCGAGATCCTTCAGAAGGTTCCCCACATCGATATCCTCTACTGCAATGCGGGGACCTATATCGGCGGTGATCTGACCGAAACGACGCCGGAGGCCATCGACAGGATGCTGAATCTCAACGTCAATGCGGTCATGAAGAACGTACATGCTGTCGTTCCGCATATGATCGAACGCAAGACGGGCGACATCGTCGTCACCTGTTCGATCGCCGGTCACTTCCCCACATATTGGGAACCTGTCTATTCGGGATCGAAATGGGCGATCACCAGCTTCGTCCAGGGCATGCGCCGCCAGATGATCCCGCATGGGGTGCGCGTGTCCCAGGTGTCGCCGGGGCCGGTGGCATCGGCCCTGCTGGCCGACTGGCCGGAGGAAAACCTGCGCAAGGCCAAGGAGAGCGGCAGCTTGATGGATCCCGAGGAAGTCGCCGACGCGATCGTCTACATGCTGACCCGCAAGCGGACAGTCACCATTCGCGATATGATCGTGCTGCCGACCAACTTCGACCGGGTCTAGAGGCAATCGTCCACAGCACGAAAAACTCCAGCGAGGCGAAATGCAGTTCTCGGGCAAGTCCGTCATCATCACGGGGGCGGGAAAGGGCATCGGCAAAGCCTGTGCGCAGCTGCTTTCGGCGCGTGGGGCCGAGGTGATAGCCATAAGTCGGACGCGGTCGGATCTCGACAGCCTCAAAGACGAGATCGGATGCCGGACCATACGCGTCGACCTTGCGGACCCCACGGCCGCTCGGGCCGCGATGGCCGAGGCAGGCACCTGCGATTTCCTGGTCAACAGCGCCGGCATCAATGTGCTCGAGAGCGTTCTCGAGATGACCGAGGCGGGATATGAGGCCGTTCTAGGCATCAACCTGCGCGCTGCCCTGATCACCAGCCAGGAGTTCGCCCGCCGGCGCATCGCCGCCGGCGAGGGCGGCGCGATCGTCAACGTCACGTCCATCGCCGGGCATCGCGGCTTTGAGGACCATTTGTGCTATGCGGCCTCGAAGGCAGGTCTGGAGGGCGCCAGCCGCGTGCTCGCCAAGGAGCTGGGACCGCATGGCATCCGCGTCAACTGCGTCGCGCCCACGATCACCCTGACCGAGCTTGCGGCCGAAGCCTGGAGCGACCCTCAGAAGAGTGGTCCGATGATGGTCCGCCACCCGATCAACCGTTTCGCGGTGGCCGAGGAAGTCGCCGGGAGCGTCGCCATGCTGCTCTCGGACGACAGCACGATGATTTCCGGAGCGGTTCTACCCGTGGATGGCGGCTTTCTCGCGGTATGAGCAGCAGGCGCAGTCGAATACGGAACCACCTGACCGAAAGGGCCTGCATTGATACCCGAGCTCGGTCTCGGTGACATATAGACGACAATTGGTCGTTCGAGCTTAGCAGGAGCATATTCCAGACCTTTCTCGTACGCACACAGGAGGAGGGAGGTGTGCGCTACATGAAAACTCTGGAATGAGCGTCTGCTAAGTGTTTGATTTTCAGAGACTCGTTCAGCGAAATTCTCGAATGGGGTAGGGATAAAGTCTGGAATGGAGGGCAGCCGATATAATACGGCCGCTTGCGCCCTTCCGGTCACCCCGACTGGTTCGGCGTTGGCTGCAGCTCGCGTGTCTTTAATGGACTGGGTAGCCGTCCGACAGCTGCCAGTTAGGAACTGGTCGAAGCAGACACTCTTAATCGCATGTGCCATCGCTCGCTCGGTCTTGCCTCATAGCGCAAGGCCCGCTCCACCAGCGAGCGAGGGGTTGGTTTTAGAATCGCTTCGAAGCCTGATGGGGACGAGCCGAAGTTTGAGTGGCGGCCATCTCAATTTTCGCGCGGACTTCTGGAATGAGCCAGTTTCTAAGCGCCAGATGAACGACAGTCTCGAGTTCAAGCTTAGAAGAATCCTGCAGCTGCGCAGCACTGCCGCCGCCCATGCCACCAAACTCATTGAGCATTAACCCGGAGCCATGGGCGATCCGTGACCGCAATTTGTAGAACTGGTGCTTTTCTTCTTCGTGGCCAGGAACCGCCTCATCGAGCAGAATGCGAAACCCGCGAACCACACTGTCAATGTTCCCGCATTGAGGACATGCGTGGTCCACAGCTTTAGGGGCGATGGCTTCTAGGGCAGTGACAAGCGCGACCAGCCCGGCAGATTCGGAGACGTGCTCCAACTCGGGGTATCGGCCGTACCAGTGCGCTGCGACGTCGAACGCGTCTCGATCCGCCTCGCTCATGGCATGGTAATTGTCGAGCATCTCATCGATATCGTCGGGCAAGGTGAATCCCCCCAGATTGTCGACCCGCCCCTGATAATAGGCATCGGCTTGAATTTGCCGGATTGCGGGCATCTCCTTGATGTCGAGGAAGTCCGCACCTGAGGGCACCGGATACGTGTATCCTTTCTGCGCGTAATATGATCCGCCTGACGGCGTCATCACCCAATCTTTCTCCACTGAGCGAGGCGTAGGAAAAATATGGGCGTCGGCCAACGCATTGAGCAGCGAGATGAGCTTGGCGGTTGCGACGGCCCGTCTTCTACTGTCGATGGCGATGTGCTCGGTCCCTAGGTAATTGAACTCGAGAATGAAGGGCCACTTGCCATAAAATTCTCTCGGCTTGGGGGCATCGGTGTGGACGGGGACGATCTGGAATTCGTTCCGGTATCGGTAAGCCCCAACAATCTTGATGTCGCTGAACGCATGCTGGCGGATGTGGAAGAGCTGCGAGCTTAATAACAGAACCTCTAGGGCTGCCTCTATGGCGTCAATGTCATTGTCACGCAGGCTAGGTCCGGATTTCGCGTCCCAGGAGCCTGCGCTTCTTGTCAAAGTACAGC
Organism: Devosia geojensis; assembly: GCF_000969415.1. Taxonomy (GTDB): domain Bacteria; phylum Pseudomonadota; class Alphaproteobacteria; order Rhizobiales; family Devosiaceae; genus Devosia; species Devosia geojensis. Next base: position 90,561 of record NZ_JZEX01000061.1, read on the forward strand.
GTCAGCGCCGGCTGATCGAACCGATAAGTTCCATGCGAATATTCTACGCGGTCATCGTGGAAGCTTGAGTTCCCAAAATGCCAGCCGATAATCTCCTCAATGTCGACGAGGTCGAGTTTGAAGGCGGTCAAACGTTTGAACACATCGGATGGCATAAAGGGCCCTTGAAGCGGCGGTTGCGGCTACGTCAATTCAGCATAGCTTGGCACCGCCTTAAAAGGTGATCAGAAGGGAAAGGGCCCACGGCCTCGGCTGACTGCTGCGAAGCGTCTATGATGTGCCCCATTCCGGCTGTTGGAAGAGCGTCAGTGCCCTCCTAAAAAGGATATCGCCGCCCGACCCAGCTTTTGACCAGATCGGGTCGTGTGCGGGCATGGGAGCTGCACACCCGTTGCATCCCCCAGGCAAAGCTTAACAGTCGCGTCGTTACCCCGCGGCCCTCTTGGCATGCCAACTTCTGTAAATGCCGCCTTTGTCATACAAAAGCACATAAGCGCTGCTGATTTGCTGGACTTCTTCGAAGTCGTAGCGGGATTTGTACTTCGAGAATGATACGGTCAGTACCAATCGCTTGCGCTGCCGTTCCAGGACATTGTCGAGCCAGTTCGGGTTTGCCAGCAGCAACTCGCCATTGTTGTTCTCGTCTTCCCGATGGTCATACTCGTTGGGCTGCCACTCGCCCCAGACCTGGCTCCTGATCGCCAGATCGCCGTCCGTCGTGCGCCACTCGCGCAGGTCCGCGTCCGGCGACAAACCCAATGCCGACGTTAGCTCGATACCCAGCCGGGGTCGCGCAGCAGCACTGGGAGTCGCAAGTTTATCACCCTCATCGATGCCGCGCGGATACGGGTCGAAGTCCCAGACCAGGGGCTCAAAGGGGCTTACCTGCCGGTACTCGTCGTCATACCCCTCATTGTCAAAGATCGGTATCCAGAACTCATGATCCGGTCGTTTGGAAAATTGCTGACACCGCCCTACTGCCCCCTTCAAGGGCGAAAGACCCGCCGTTATGCGAACCCAAACGCCATCCACGGACTTCCAGCGACCGTACAGCGGAATTTCGCCACCCGGCTGGCCGGTAAAACCAAGCCTGTTCAGGAGAATGTCGACTGGTTCAAGGGCGGGTTGCCTGTCTTTCAGACGCGCCAGAAGATAGGCTTTCGCGCATTCCGGGACGGCGTCTTTATGGTCAGACAGGAAAGAACCGTCCTTGAAGGCCACGTCATACCGCCCAAGCCAGTCGTGATACGGGCCTAAACCATCCATTTCATAACTTCGGCGAACGACCGGCAGCGTTTTCAGGAAAGTCGTGGCGGCATGCAGGAGGGCATGTTTTTGGACATGCTCCCTGAAGAATTCATGCCGGTCGGACCGATGCCATCGATACCGCTCATGACCTGAGAAATAGTCCATCCCTGTCGCAGCAGGCCAGCGCTTCTTGATCTCCGCAGCCATCTGATCGATGACCTCGCCTTGCGAGAGCCCAAACAGCCTTGCGAGGGTACTTATTTCCGATTTCGAGAACTCGTAGTCGAAGGAGAATCCAGACTGGGGCTCCACCGGCTTTGGATATCCCTCCTTGTCCACGTATCCATGTGGTGGTTCCGCGATTTCAGAATGCAGTTTGGCCAGCGCGGCATCATACGTCCCGTCACTATTGAGATGCTGGAGGCAGCGCTCCACATGCAGTTTGTCGATGACGTGAAGATCGTCACGGTTGGCCAAGGTGACCAGCAAAGGTCCAAGATAGCCCAATTCATGTCCGAAACGGGCCGTTGCCCTCGCAAGACCCATGAGAAGCCATTGCTGCGAGTTCAGATACGGCAGCGGCTGGTCTTTCGTCTCCAAAGCGCCAACGGCCCTCTCATCGAATAGATCGAAGAGAGCCTTCAGGTCATCGTGGAGGCCAAGCGCGGCCAACGTTGAGATGCATTTCGCGGCCGTCCACCGCATATACGCATCATCCGCTCCAAGGAAGTGCCATATGAAGGTCGCGAGGTGCTGTGCCTCTGTGATGTCCGGAGCAAACTCAGGACGAAACGGACCCTCCCCAATTTCATCGGCTATCCGCGCAGCAGGGCTCGACAGGAGCTTTTCCAACGCCTCAAGGCCGGTTGATGGCGACGTGTCTTTGCAAAGGTTTGTCGCAACCTGCAACCATTCCTCGCCACCAAGATCCACTTCTTCGTTCGCAACGGTCAGCAGAAGCTGGCGCATTACGAATCCATGATCCTGGCACAGCTCCGAAAGCTGATTGACCTCGCGCGAGATATTCGCAAACCGCAGCTCGAAAATCTCAGAGCCCCGGAACGCGAACAGGCGTTCGGCCACCGCCTTTGCCTCAGCCCGCAAATGGGTAGAAGACTCCGACCAGGCCTGCATCAGGTCGACGATGTGTCGGATCACGTCGTCGACTTCGAGACCCGAAACCTCGCAGAGCGCAAACAGGAGCTTCGCTCGCTGATCGTAGGGGCACTTTTCCTTGAGCAGCCCGAAGAACTGTTGCCTTGCATGGTAAGGGAGTGGCGGCTCCCCCGTGATCTGGGCGAGCGCTGCGTCGATGGAGACCGCCGATGTGAGGTCGCAACTCTCAACGAGCCTGACAATACTCTCGTCAGCCTCGGTTTTCTCGTCGGTGTCGTCGACGCCCGACACGAAGAGATGCTCACTGCCTGGATTATTCCGGCGGTTTATCTCGTCCGTTCGCTTCTGGGCCTCAATCGCACGCTCTTCCAGGGCCTTCTGTTCTTCGCCCGAAATTACCTCGGGGAACCGTGCGGCAAGTCCGGCAAAACCCTCCCATAGCGACGCCCAACCGCCCAAGGGATGTTCCGCCCTTACTTTGTCCCGTACGGCGGCAAAGATACCCGGTCGTAGTTCAGGCGCCGCCCTGCCCAAAACGTCGGCCAGACTGTCTCCCAGCTTCCAGTCGTACCAGCCAATGTCCTCGCACAGGATGAAAATGACCGCCGCCCACCGGGGATCAAGCCGCCCTTTGGCCGCAGAGAATCCAACGAACTGAGGGAGCCCATACGAAAAAGGCGCTACATCCTGATCGGCCCAACGCACGAACTTATACGCTGCCGGCATTCCGATAGAGTTTGCAGCGGCCTTGGCCAGCAATGTCCACCCGAACTTGCTGGCATCGTACATGATGGTCTGACAAAGATTCAGCAGCCTGTGGCCGAGTTCGGGACGAACAAGGCCTCCCGGCTGTACCGCCGCGAAATTCAGTATCGCGTAGATGATGTCGTGGTCGTCGCCCCCCATCTGATCAAGTTCTGCAAGGCCCTGACGATAATACTCCCGAGCCTCTGCAACACTCATTGGGAGCAGATTTTCCGCAAGCTCCCGGTAGTTGTTCCCACGCTGATCGATCGACTCGTTCCGGCGAATGCTCTCCGCAGCCTTCTGCGCGAAACGCCCTGTCAGATTGTGAAGATTTGGCCGCTTTGCGAGGAGGTTAAGTATCGTCAGCCGGTCCTGGACACGAAACTTGTTGCTGGAAACAATCTCGATCAGCGCGGTGCCCTGGGCCTCGGTGATCTGATCGGCATGTTCAAAGACAGAGGCCGCGAATCCGATCCCGACTGTGCGGCAGAGCACGTCCGTTGCTTCTTCCGCGCGCCAATGAACATTCAGGCGCAACGCGGCCGACCAGGCGTTCAGGAATCCATCGACACACTGGCTCCCGATACCCTGACCGCCCAGAACCGCGGTCTCAATCGGCTCGGCCATAGATCGGATCAATTGAATACCGCTGGCTATCGTACGGCGTTCATTGTCGTCAAGCAGAGGCTTGCGGCCTTCCTTTACTTTACGTCGGCCCGCAGGTCTGCCTCTCACTCGTGAGCCGAATTGTTGCGATAGGAACTCGCGGAGTTCGTCGTTCGATTTGAGCGCCTTGGCTTTCCGGCCAATCTTCAATTCACGGGGAAGCAGGTGGTGGAAGCTGACGCGTTGCCCAACCGACCAGGCGCGAAGGCAGGCGCTGAATGTCGGGGTCCAGATGCGCGAAAAGCCATACCGCTCGCCGTAATCATAACTGGAAGCACGCAAGGTGGTACCCGTCTTCATAATTTGGCGGGACGCCGATCTTGACGAACGAACCAGCGCAGCGAACGCTGCCTTCGAGACGGCGGCTTCTATAACCCGTTCATCATCAAGTCTGACACCTCGGTCGTTCTCGTCATCCCCGGGGTGTTCGACCCTTTTCGCGATAGCGGCAACATGGTGTGGCGCCAGAGAAGCATGCCGGCCCAGCATGGCTATGCGCAGCGCATAGGATTTGCATTCGTCGCTGGCCGCGAAATCGCACAGATCATCCAGCACCCGGCCCAGACCAAGCTGTTCATACTGATGGGCGAGCCTGATCACGCCGTTGCAGACTGATATGGCAAACCGAAGATTCCAGTTCCCGAGATTGCCATCGACACTGTCGAATTCACGCCTCAGGACGCTCAGGAACATGAGAGCGGCAAAGTCATCGTCCTGGGGGCGTGGACCGTCGAGAGGCCTATCTTCATCCTGGTTCTGGTAGCGCCAGTTGATCCAGCCAATGGCACGGTTTTGATGGGTTCTTGCCTCTTCCATCTCTCCGGCAAAACAATATGCCAGCGTGAGACGGACGTTGCGCGCCCCACGCCAGCCTGACCGATCATTGAACAGGCGGCGCGAGACATCCTTGTCCCCAAGCTTGATCCCAAGCCCCGGCGCGCGTCGGATAAAGTCGTCGCCCCGTGCGTTGGCAGCGGCAACCTGCGCCAGCTGTGTCGTAAGCAGGAGGGCACGATTGAGGTCGCCCTGCTTTACTGCCAGACGAAATGCGGCGTGCAGTCGCGCCAGTGTAAGACGGCGGCGTCCATAGTCGGATTGGATCGATGCCGGGAAGTCGGACGATCCAGCCAGCTCGTATGCGCGGTTGCTGTCATTAATCGTGACCAGAAATCTTGGCAGGGCTTCTGCCGCATAGGACGACGTTAGCTGACTGTTTGTGAGCCGCTGCGCAATTGCCTGTTGCGCGCTGGTCTCCTGGGAATAGGTCTTCCAGACATATGTTTCCGTTGGTTCATCGCGAAAGATCGCGCCTTGCGGAACCAGTTCGAGCATGGGAGCCAGGTCGGCAGCAGCACTGTTGACCTGGGTGACCGGCCAGCCAAGCGCGTTTGCCAGTTCATCCAGTGGTATGGGAGGCGGCAGCAGCGAAATCGCCGCAAAAAACTCTTTGATCTGACCGTCATTCCATCCGGCAACGTGAAGGTCCGCGAAGATTTTTTCGCAGCGCTGCGCTACAATCTCTTCGACAGAAATCGGCGTCGATGGCGGATTGCCGGAAACATTCTGATCCCATGACTCGACAAGGTATGCCAGCACGCGGGCATTGCACCGGGATCGCCGAAGGGCGACGGCGACCTCTTCCTCAGTCGCAGTAGGCAGTCTCCCGGCAATAAAGGCGCGCGCCTCCTCGTCCGAGAAGACCCCCAGCTTGAACAGGGTGACAGATGCGCGTCCGATCACACCGTCTTTCCGCTCCGGACGGGCGGTGAGCAGTAATTTTACGCCGTCAATCGGCTCGCGGCTTAGCGAAGCAAGCAGCAGCCTTGGAAAGGCCTCGTCCTTTCGATTATCCGCCTCTAGCTGCGCGTTGTCTGCGGCGTCCAGCACAACGACGATGCCGCTCTTCTCGGACTGTTCCTGTACCGCTCCGGCCGCCTGCTCCAGGCGCCTGCGCATGGCAGTCACGAGTCCCCTGGTATCGGCATCACCTGGCAAGAGAGGATCGCACAACCCGCGCGAAGCGAGTTCATTGGCGATCTGGACAAAACCCACACTGGGCAGGTGTCTGGCCTGATCCTCAGATCGGTATGCGCCGCCGCCGAAGCAGTCGAAGACCACGACTTCAAAGTCACTGGTAAGCTTCGCAGCCAGGCTTTGTACAAAGACGGTTTTGCCAACGCCGCCTTCCGCATGAAGGAGCACAGGGACCGCAGATGACTTTATCAGCGAGAGGACGTCATTCAGCTCCGAGCGCTCAACCACCTCACCCACATCAACGAAGCGGGTATCGGCAGGAAAAAGGTTCTCCGGTTCGCACCCGAGCGCATCAAGGACGTCTTCGCGTTTAACGAGGTTGTTTCGGGCGCCCCCGACACCGGCTTTGTCCACGACAAGTTCTACAAGCTCGTGGACCCGAATTCTTGCACGTCCGTCGTTGCCCGCCGACCAGTCCGTAAGCGAACGGCGCAGCAGGCTTTTTTGTACGGGGAGATTTTTCTCACCTGCCCGAAATTCCGTCATGCTGAAAAGACGGTGCGGATCGACGCCCCGATCCCGGCACCACTGCGACAGATAATCAAACTGATCCTTGGCACTCCCGTCCATGGGAGGCTCGCTGCCTGCCTTTAGGGCCGCAATCGCGTTCCAAAGGGACGTTGAAAACTGACAGTTTGTTACAAAGCCGAAGGAGAGCTTCTTGTCTACTTCGTCAACGGTCGCTTCCCTCTCGTATCCAAGGACGCTATCGGCGAATTTTTCGATGGTCTTCTTCAAGTAGGAGGATGTAACAGGTGTCTGGTCGACCCTGTACTTGAACTGCAGCGTCTGGATAGCCGAGGCGGATGCAAAAGTATCCCCGGCGCCATAGTATAGAACCAAGTCTGCGATTTCCTGCGCCGTGTCTCCTGGTTCGGCTTCCTCATTGGTCGACAGACCTTCTATCGCTATCGCGTAAAGATGATCGCTTGGGAAAACCAGTTGCAGGGCGCGCCGCGCCGTCCATCGCTCATGGAAGTTGTGGCCCGTTCGAGACGCCCGGACAGAGTCGACGGTGATAGTTCTTTCTTTTGGCAAACGAACCTACCAGCAGTGCTAATTATCCAGAGTACTCTTAGTAAAGGCAGGCTGACCGGATGCGAAGGGTTCATGTACGTGCGGTCGCGACTGAGATGAGTCGTCGGGGGTATGGCGGTTCCCGGCAATGCGCAGCGAGGACTGACAATTGACGGCCGGAATCGTTGGTACTAGGCCAAAAGCTGACTGACAGCTTCCGGCCCCATTACGGTCACTGGCTACGGATATCGTTATGTGTGCCAGGATTCAATTGAGTTCCGGAACAGCCTGCGCCTCCAAGGGAGTAGATCGGTCAGTTGAATGTCCAACGCAACCGGCCCCGCGCTTCCCTTGTTGGAATCTGAGAAAGCCCGAAGTTTGGCGACTTCAACACGACATGATTGGAAAATCTCCCAACCTTTGATGGAAGTTGCAGGAGTGCCCCTAAAGGACGATTGACGCCAAGCCGGCGCGGGAGTATTTGCGGCCTCAGGACATCTCGCCCTAACGCGAGACAATCGACCTGGGAGGGTCGCTCATGACTGACCATATGACCGCGCCGGCGGTGAAACCGGCCAATCCCAATTTTTCGTCGGGTCCGTGCGCCAAGCGTCCTGGTTGGACGGTTGAAGCGCTCGCCAACGCGCTTGTCGGACGTTCGCACCGCTCCAAGCCGGGCAAGGCGCGCATCCAGCGCGCCATCGACCTGACCCGCGAGCTGCTGGAAGTCCCGCAGGATTACCTTATCGGCATCGTTCCGGCCTCGGATACGGGCGCGGTCGAGATGTTCCTGTGGTCGGCGCTGGGCGCCCGCGGCGTCGACATGCTCGCCTGGGAATCGTTCGGCGAGGGCTGGGTGACGGACGTCACCAAGCAATTAAAGCTTCAGGACGTGCGCATCCTCAAGGCGCCCTATGGCGAGCTGCCGGACCTCACTCAGGTCGATTTCAGCCGCGATGTGGTCTTCACCTGGAACGGCACCACCTCGGGCGTGCGCGTGCCCAATGGCGACTGGATCCCGGCCGATCGTCAAGGGCTGACCATCTGCGATGCGACCTCGGCGGCCTTCGCGCAGAACCTCGATTTTGGGAAGCTCGACGTCGTCACCTTCTCCTGGCAGAAGGCGCTCGGGGGCGAAGCCGCCCACGGCATCCTCATCCTCTCGCCCCGAGCGGTCGAGCGGATCGAAACCTACAAGCCCGATCGCCCGCTGCCCAAGATCTTCCGCCTCACCAAGGGCGGCAAGCTCATGGCGGACATCTTCGAGGGCGCGACGATCAACACCGTCTCGATGCTCTGCGTCGAGGACGCGATCGACGCCATGGAATGGGGCCTCAGGGCCGGTGGCCTCAAGGGGCTGCAGGCGCGGGCGGACGCCAATGCCAAGGTGATCGCCGATTGGGTGGCGACCTCCGATTGGGCCGATTTCCTCGCGCTCGATCCTGCCGTGCGGTCCAACACTTCGGTGTGCCTCAAGATCGTCGATCCCGAGGTGACAGCGCTCTCCGACGAAGCGCAGGCCAAGCTTGCCAAGGCCGTGGTTTCGCGGCTGGACAAGGAAGGCGTGGGCTACGACATCGGCGGCTATCGCGATGCGCCAACAGGCTTTCGCGTCTGGTGCGGCTCGACGGTGGAAACGGCCGATCTCGAAAAGCTCGTGCCGTGGCTCGATTGGGCATTTGCCGAGGAAAAGAAAGCGGCGCTGGCCTAAGGAGAAGCCCAGGCGGGAGATGGCGAGATGGCAAACCAACGTCTCCGCAGCTTTGCTGCCGACACGCTGGCGCTGGTCATCTTCTTTACGGTGGTGAGCGGGCTCAACGAGCGGTTCATCGCCGGGATGAGCTGGCCCGAAGTGGCCACCTCCCGTTCGATCGGCGCGGTGCTCATGGTGCTGACGGCCCGGCCTTATGGCTACTGGCGGGACTGGTTTCTGAACACGACCAAACCCTCCACGCCGACCGCCACCCTTCTCATGGACTCCATCGCGCTGCTCAGCTTCCAGGTGCCGGTTTATGTGCTCATCATCTTTGCCAGCGGGGCAAGGGGCATGGGCATCGTGACTGGAACCATTGGATTTGCGGCGCTGATGCTGGTCCTGGGGCGGCCCTATGGCCTGTGGCTCGACTTCGTGCGCAGGCGGTTCGGATTGAGCGGGCCGGGGCAAAAGCCGATGTCGCTGGGCGGATAGACACAACAGTTTCCCGGGCGCTCGGAGCGGCCGGTCATTTGACAGACATTTTTGAGGGCCGCGGCCCGCATCGAACAAGGAACAGGGATATGCCCAAGGTACTCGTATCGGACAAGATCAGCCCGGCGGCGATCGAGATTTTCAAGGCCAACGGCGTCGAGGTGGACTATCTTCCCGATGTCGGCAAGGACAAGGAAAAGCTGGCGGAAATCATCGGCCGGTATGACGGCCTTGCCATCCGCTCGGCGACCAAGGTGACCGAGAAGGTCATTGCCGCTGCGACCAACCTCAAGGTCATCGGGCGGGCCGGCATCGGCGTCGACAACGTCGATATTCCCGCCGCCACCAAGAAGGGCATCATCGTGATGAACACGCCCTTCGGCAACTCGATCACCACGGCCGAGCATGCCATCTCCATGATGCTTTCGCTCGCCCGGCAGATCCCGGAGGCCGACGCCTCGACCCGCGCCGGCAAGTGGGAGAAGAACCGCTTCATGGGCGTCGAGGTCACCAACAAGGTCCTCGGCATCATCGGCTGCGGCAATATCGGCACCATCGTCGCCGACCGCGCGCAAGGCCTCAAGATGAAGGTCCTCGCTTTCGATCCGTTCCTGTCGCCCGAGCGCGCTGTCGAGATTGGTGTCGAGAAGGTCGAGCTCGACGATCTCCTGGCGCGGGCCGATTTCATCACGCTGCATACGCCGCTGACCGAGCAGACCCGCAACGTGCTCTCGGCTGAGGCCATCGCCAAGACCAAGAAGGGCGTGCGCATCATCAACTGCGCGCGCGGCGGGTTGATCGATGAAGCCGCTCTCACCGACGCGTTGAAATCGGGTCAGGTCGCGGGCGCGGCGCTCGACGTCTTCCTCGAGGAGCCGGCGACGGCCAATCCGCTGTTCGATCTGCCCAACGTCATCTGCACGCCGCATCTGGGCGCATCGACGACGGAGGCGCAGGAGAATGTCGCCCTGCAGGTGGCCGAGCAGATCTCGGCCTACCTGATGACCGGCGAGATCTCCAACGCCTTGAACTTCCCTTCGATCACCGCCGAGGAGGCGCCGCGGCTCACCCCGTTCATCCGGCTCGCCGAAATGCTCGGGTCCTTCGCCGGTCAGCTGACGGAAACCTCGATCCAGGGCGTCCGCATCGAATTCGAAGGTGCGGTTGCTGACATGAATACGCGCCCGATGGTCGCGGCGGCGCTGACCGGCGTGATGAAGCCGCTGCTCGCCGACGTCAACATGGTCTCGGCCCCGCAGATCGCCAAGGACCGCGGCATGCAGGTCGAGACCGTCACTCGCGAGCAGCAGGGCGCCTACGAGAACTATATCCGCCTGACCGTCATCACCGAGCGGCAGGAACGGGGCGTCGCCGGCACGATCTTCGCCAACGGCAAGCCGCGCATCATCCAGGTCAAGGGCATCAACATGGAGGCGGAATTGACGCCCTCCATGCTCTACGTGACCAACGAGGACAAGCCCGGCCATATCGGGCGCCTCGGCACGCTTCTCGGCGACCTCGGCATCAACATCGCCAACTTCAACCTCGGCCGCATGGACGTCGGAGGCGACGCCATCGCACTCGTTTCCATCGACGGGGAGCTCACCGAAGAACAGCTCGGCCGCATCGCGGCGCTGGAGGGCGTCAAGCAGGCCAAAGCATTGAAGTTCAATATGTAATCTCGCTTCGATCCATCATGTCGAAGCGCTTGGAGCAGATGCGGCAGCACCCTCGGGGCGATTGGTCGATCCGGGATGTGGTCGCACTCTGCAAGGAGCATGGGATCACGTGTGAACCGCCTCGAGGAGGCGGTTCACATTACAAGGTCTATCATCCCGCAAGGCCCGAGATTCTGACGATCCCTTTCAAACGCCCGATCAAGCCAGTATATATTCGAAAGCTCGTAGCCTTCGTTACAGCACTGGGGTGAGAGACGTGACCCGACTTGAGTATCCGGTGATCATCACGCCGCTGACCGCAGAAGAAGGCGGCGGTTTTGCCGCGACCGTGCCCGATCTGCCCGGCTGCATGGGCGACGGCACGACTCCGGAAGAAGCCATTCGGGACGTGCAGGAAGCTATCGCGGCGTGGATCGAGGCCGCCAAAGACCTTGGCCGCCCGGTTCCGCCGCCGTCCCGTCACCTCCAGATCGCCTAGCCTAATCTCTATACCCTACGCTCCAGCCGGAGGTTGCGGCCCCGCGGTTGACGTGACCGGCTGGTGCTTCTTGTAGATCGAGAAGCTGTGGCCGGCGAGCTGGCCGATATAGATGAGCAGCGCGCAGCCGGCCGGGGCGCCGATCTCGTTGACGATCATTCCGAGGATCTGGGGCAGAGCGAGCTGCGCGCCCTCGGCCAGGCTGGCCTGCCAGGTCAGCCAGAAAAGGATGGAGCCGAAGCTGATGCCGATGGCGGCGCCCGTGCCGATATAGGGACCGGGCCGCACGACCTCCTTTTCGGTGAGGATCGCCAGCAGCCAAGCGAGCAGTCCGTATTCGAAAGCGCGCACGACACCGACTGTCGCGAGCGACAGCGCCGCCGGCTGCTCGAGGACGCCGATAACGGCGAGCATCGCCCTTTGGCTCGCCTTGGCGAGTGCCAGCGCCAGCGGCGCGAACAGCAGCCCCATCAGCCCGGCGAGGGCCTTGCGCGCTTTGCTCACCGACACGCCGACGGCGACGCCCGCGCAGACGATCACGGACCAGGTCACGGTCTGCGCCAGGTCGGCGAGGAGCGTGACGCCTGGGAACGCCCCGCCGCCGAGCAGCCTGGCGAGGATCACCAGGGCCTGCATGACAAAGCCCAGCCCCACGGCCAGCAGCGCAATCAAGGCAATTCTGTTGAGCGTCGCGCGCGCCTCGCGCCCGCTCGCGGGAACAGATTTTCTTTTGCTGTCAGAATCTTTTACCAAGAGCATACCTCGGAGGGACTAGCTCGCCGCAAGTCAATTGACGTGGTTTGCTTGAATGGCCTCTCAAGCCGCGGTCGCGGACTTTACGCCTATTTCCGTTGGGCCGAAACCCAATTGTGCTGGCGCCTTGCCGTCCATTCGGCGAGCACGATGCCGGCGACGATGAGCGTGCCGGCAACGAGGTGGAAGAGCTCGAAACGCTCGCCCAGCACCACAACCGATCCAAGCGTTCCGAACAGCGGGATGAGGTTGATGAAGAGGCTCGCCCGGTTCGGCCCGATGAGCTCGACGCCGCGCACGTAGAGCATCTGCGAGAAGACCGAAGGGAAGACGAGGACGTAGACGACGATGATCCAGCCCTGCGGCGTGATATGCGGCAGGGCCGCGGCGAACTGGCCGAGCCCACCGCCGAGCGTTGCCTGGTAGGCGAAGCCGGCGAGGATCGCTCCGAGGAACGTGCCGACGAGGAAGCTCATCCAGCCCATGGGCGGGCGGTAGCGCAGCGCCAGCGAGTAGCCCGCATAGGCAACGCAGGCGAGAATCACCAGTGCGTCGCCGAAATTGACGTCGAGCTCCAGCAGCCGCGTCAGCTCCCCGTGCGTTGCCGTGATGGCGACGCCGGCGATGGTCAGGGCGACGCCGAGCAACTGCAGCGCCCTGACCCGCACTCGGAAGATGATGAAGTTGCCGAGCATGACGAAGATGTTGACCGCCACCTGCTCGATCGAGGCGTTCACTCCCGAAGTGAAGTAGACCGAGACGTAAAGCAGAACGTTGAAGGTCGTATATCCCACGGCCCCGTAGACGAGGAGCAACGGCAGGCTCTTGACGAACACCGCGGCATCGCGCCGCAACTGTCCGAGCGCGAAGGGCAGCACCAGCAGCAGCGCGCCGATCCAGCGCAGGATCGTCAGGGCATAGGGGTCGATATGGCCGATGGCGAGCTTGCCCGCCACCACGTTCCCGCCCCAGAAGGCCGTGGTCAGCGTCAAAATGAGAATGGGCCTGTCGAAGAGCCAGGCGGCAAGGCCTGGCCTGTGGGCGGGCAGCTGCGTCATCGTCGTTCCGGGCGGGTGGCGCGAAGTGTTCCACACTTTTGCGCCGAAGAGTTTGCGTCGAGCGAAAGGGGTGATGTAAGGAACGCTTGCACTTATCAGCAATTCGGCTTCCGGCAAACCGCCGCATCGGTCGAGGGGATCTTAAACACCACAGCCGGGCCGCAGCGGGCCGTCGCCTTGCCCGGTGCCGTGTGCCCGAACTTTCAAGGAATCGTCTATGGCAAACGTGGTTGTCGTCGGCTCGCAGTGGGGTGACGAGGGCAAGGGCAAGATCGTCGACTGGCTCTCCGAGCGCGCCGATGTCGTGGTGCGCTACCAGGGCGGGCACAACGCCGGCCACACCCTCGTCATCGACGGGGAGAGCTATAAGCTCTCGCTGCTGCCCTCGGGAGTCGTGCGCGGCAAGCTTTCGGTCATCGGCAACGGCGTCGTCGTCGATCCGCACCATTTCGTCTCCGAGGTGGAAAAGCTCGCCGGCCAGGGCGTCAGGATCACCCCCGAGGTGCTGCGCATCGCCGAGAACGCGCCCTTGATCCTCTCGCTCCACCGCGAGCTTGACGCCATCCGCGAGAACGCCAATTCCGGTCTCAAGATCGGCACCACCAAGCGCGGCATCGGCCCGGCTTACGAGGACAAGGTCGGCCGCCGGGCGATCCGCGTCGTGGACCTGGCCGAACCCGACACGCTGATGGCCAAGATCGAGCGGCTGCTCTCGCACCACAATGCGCTGCGCCGCGGCATGGGGCTCGAGGAGCTCTCGGTCGAGGCGCTGCACACCGAGCTTTCGGACGTCGCCGACAAGATCCTGCCCTATGTCGACCGGGTGTGGGAATTGCTCGACGATAAGCGCCGGTCCGGCGCGCGCATCCTCTTCGAGGGCGCGCAGGGAGCGCTGCTCGACGTCGACCACGGCACCTATCCGTTCGTCACCTCGTCCAACACGGCCGCCGGCCAAGCCGCCGCGGGCTCGGGCCTCGGGCCCACGGCCATCGGCTACGTGCTGGGCATCACCAAGGCCTATACCACCCGCGTCGGCGAGGGGCCGTTCCCCACCGAAGATTTTGGCGTGACCGGCAATTACCTCGGCACGCGCGGCAACGAGTTCGGCACCGTCACCGGCCGCAAGCGCCGCTGCGGTTGGTTCGATGCGGTGCTGGTGCGCCAGACGGTCAAGACCTCGGGCATCACCGGCATCGCGCTCACCAAGCTCGACGTGCTCGACGGGCTCGAGGAGATCAAGGTGTGCGTCGGTTACGAGCTCGATGGCTCACGCATAGATTATTTGCCTGCCTCAATGGGGGCACAAGCGCGCGTTAAGCCGATCTATGAAACGCTTGAGGGCTGGTCCGAGACGACCGCCGGCGCGCGCAGCTGGGCAGAATTGCCGGCCCAGGCGGTCAAATATGTGCGATATATCGAAGAGCTGATCGGCGCGCCGGTCGCTATGCTGTCCACAAGCCCGGAAAGGCTCGACACCATACTGGTGCATGACCCGTTCCAAGACTGATTTTTTTTGTTTACAAGTTGGCGGCAATTGTGAGTACCAAGTAGCCGATGGCGGATTACAGAGAGCTGTTGCGCAGGGCGATCGGCGCCCTGCCGGAGAACAACGGGGCTGCGCGCCGTGCCGTGTACGAGAAGGCGCGTACGGCCCTTGTCGGCCAGTTGCGCGCCATCACTCCGCCGCTCCCGGCCCGCGAAATCACCCAGCACCGCCTGCAGCTCGAAGATTGCATCCGCGAGGTCGAGCAGGAGGCGAGCGAAGCCGTCATCAAGCTCGGCCGCGCCCAGCAGCCCGCGATGCGCCGGCTCGACACCTCGCCCATCGCTCCGTCCCGTCCCGCTCCACCACCGCCGCCCGTCGAGGAGCCGCAACCGGTCGCGCAGGCGCCCGAGCCTGTCGTCGAGGAAGAACCGCCTGTCGAGACCGAGCCGCCCGCGAAGGCCGAGCCTCCGATTGCCGCCGAACCTCCGCCTTCCGCTGCAGCCGAGGACGAGGCAGCCGCGGGGCAATCGATCGAGGATATCATTGCGGCCGCCGAGGCGGACACCGCCCCGCAGGCGGAGGAGCCTGATCAGCCCGCCGAGGCCGAGGCAGAGCCTCTGCCGGAATCGAAGGTCGTCGAGCTGGACTCCCGCAAGCTGGAGCCGCCGCCGGTAGGCGAGCCGCCCGAGGCCGAAGAGCCGGTCGGGACCGAAGAACCCGAAAAGAACGAGAAGCCCGGAAAACCGGCAGAGGAGCCGCTGCCGGCCCGGCCCGGCCTACGTCTCTTCACGTCCAACCGCAAGGCTGAGCCCGCGCCGGACCCGGCGCCGCGCGCACCGGCGGTCGAGACGCGAAGCGAGCCCTTCCGCATCGCCGCCATTGCCGGCGATACGCCAGCCGCGGCGAGCGGGCGGGTCGAGACGACGATGGGCGGGCAGGCTGCGGCCCGCAAGTCCGCGCCCGATTTCGAGCCGCTGGTGGTCGTCGAGGACCAGCCGGTCGAGGCGGCGCTTTCCAGCGTTCGGGAAGTCGAGGTCGAGCCGGCCGACAACAGCGAGACCCGCGAGGCGGAGGGCGCCATTTCGCGCGCCATCGAGACGCTCGATCGGGCCGCGCGTGGCGAGGCCCTGCCGGAACCCGAGGCGGCCGCCGCCAGCGAGCCGGCCGCCGAGACGCGCCGCGAGCGGAGCGATCTTGCCGCCGACCGCGAGGATGCCGATTTCGAGCCGGCTGTCGAAGGGCGGGCCAGCAGCGGGCTGACCATTTTTCTCGTCGTTTTCGCCTTGCTTCTCGCCGGCGCCGGTGGCGGCGGGTATTGGGCGTGGCGCGAGGGATATATCGATCTCGACCAGATGTTCGGCCGCAGCACCGCGACGGCGCAGGCCCAGCCCGCCGAGCAGCCGTCGCCGGCCGATGGAGGCCCGACGGCCGGCAACGATCCGGCCCAGCCCGCGCCCGAGCTCACAGGCCCCGGCAATACGGCGACCGAAACGGCCGCGGCCGAGCCGGCAACGGCGCTGCAGGGGATCGTCAACGAGGACAGGCTCGAGCCGACGCCGGAACCCGAGGTTCCCTCGGCGGACGAAGAAGGTCCTGCCGCCGAGGACCCGCTTGCCGACGAGCGGCTGCCGAGTTCCGATGGCGACGTGGCGCTTGCCGACGATCCGTCCGCTTCCGTCGATCCGGCGGTGCTTGCCGGCAGCCAGTCGTTGCTGCTGGAGGCGTCCGATGACGGGCGCACCGGCGCCGTGCCGTTCTCGGGAACGGTGGAATGGAGCCGCGGCGTCGACGAGGTCGGCATGCCGACGCTGATCGCCCAGGCCAACATTCCCGCCCGGAACCTCGGCGTCGAGGTCACCATCCGCCGCAATGCGGACCCGAGCCTGCCCGCCAGCCACCTGATGGAGATCGACTTCGACGTCGCCGATACCTTCGCGGGCGGCGGCATCTCGAGCCTGCCCGGCGTGCTGCTCAAGAACGAGGAACTGGCGCAGGGCCAGCAGCTCGTCGGCGCCTCGGCGCGTGTCGTCGGCAACTCGTTCCTCTTCGCCTTGAGCGCCTCCGAGCAGGACGCGGTCACCAATCGCAGCCTGCTGGGCTCGCGCAAATGGATGGACCTGGCTGTCATCTACGCCACGGGCAAGCGCGCGATCATCACCCTCGAGAAGGACGACGAGGCCGAGAGCCTCTTCACCGAAGTTCTCGCCGAGTGGGACTCGGCGGGGAACTAGATCCCGCGCTATCCGATGGAACGGGAACGGTCCTGGTGTGCAAGCACCAGTTTCTCCGGCGTCATCGCCCGCTTCAAGCGGGCGATCCAGCTGCGTCGCGTCGGCGGCGCGTAGGGATCTTCCCTCCGACAGACGCCCGCATGAAGCGGGCGATGACGACTGAGCCTGACAAGGGAACGCCTCGTGCTGCTTGGAGGATTAGGTTGTGTGGACAGTTAGGTCAGGGTGAGCCGAAAAGGGTGGTTTTTGAGAACCGGCGCGCAGCGTACGTTGGGGTACGTGAGCACCGGAAGCGCAGAAAACCGCCCTTTGCAGGCCGCCATCACCTAAATGTCCACACAACCTAGGCCATCTCCAGCTTTCCGCCGACGATCCTGTATTGCCGGCTCGCCAGCGCCTCGACGTCGTCGCGATAGTGGCTGACGAGGATGGTGATCCATCCATGCCGCTCGGTCAGCTCGCGCACCAGCGCGCGGATGACCGTTCTGGTGTGGTCGTCGAGGGCGGAGAAGGGCTCGTCGAGCAGCAGCACCTTGCGGTCGCGCAGCAACGTTCGGGCCAGCGCCACGCGCTGCTTCTGCCCGCCGGAAAGGGTCGAGGCGCGCTGCCGGCCGATGTCCTTGAGGCCCGCCTCGGCGAGGGCCTGGGCGATGCGGCCGGCTGCATCCGGGGCACCAGGCGGCAGCCCGAGGCCCACATTGCGTTCGGCCGAGAGATGCTCGAAGAGGCTTTCCGACTGCAGGAGCAGGGAAACAGGACGTTCCTCGGGCGGCAGCGGCACGAGGTTCCGCCCGTCGAGCGTGAGGCTGCCGGAGGTCGGCGCGAGGAAGCCGGCGACGAGATCGAGCAGCGTCGACTTGCCCGAGCCCGACGGGCCCGAGATCGCGGTGATCTGGCCGGGTGCGGCTTCCATCGAGAAGGCATAGGGGCTGGCCTGTCCGGGATGGGCGTAGGTCAGGCGGTCAAGCACGAGCATGGGCAAGTCTTTCCAGCAGCCGCGGCAGGCCGACGAATGCCACGGTGACGAGGACGAGGAGGATGGCGGCGATGGCCGCGGCGTCATTGGAGCGATAGGAGCCGAGCGCGGCATACATCATCAGCGGCAGGGTGGAGAAATCCTGGGTGCCGAAGAGCGCGATGACGCCGAGGTCGCCCAGCGAGAAGCAGAAGGCGAGCGCCAGCGCGACACCGAGATCACGCCCGAGGAGCGGGTACTCGATGGCGCGGAACTGGCGCGAACCCGAGAGTCCCAGCGAACGGATGAGCTTGCCGCGGGTGCGCGCGATGGCATCGAGCGGGGGGCCGAGCGTTGCCGCGACGAACGGAAGGGAAAGGAGCGCGTTCGCCACCACGACGACGAAAGGCGCCGCCGTACCCGGTGCGATCCCGGCGTTACGCACCAGCAGGAAGAAGCCGAAGGAGAGCACCACTGCCGGCACTGCGAGGTAAGCGAAAACCGGCAGGCCGAGGGTGGTGCGCAGCAATGGGATGTCCGTCGCCGCCCGCCCCATGCCGAGGGCGATGGCGAGGGTGACGCTAAGCAGCGCCGAGCCCGAGCCGATGGTCAGGCTCGTCGCAGCCGATCGCCAGAAGGTCGGCTGGCCCAGAACGCCGAAGCCCGCCGCCAGCCCGTCCGCCAGCACCGCGAGCAGCGGGGCGACGAATGCTACGAGGCAGATGGCCAGCAGCAGCCACTGGATCGCCTGGGCTGCCGGTCGATCGCGCCAGCGCTGCCCGGCCGAGGGGCCGAGCGCCGTCGGAACGGGGGGAAGCGCCGAGGCGGCAAGGATCACCAGCGAGCAGGCGGCGATCTGGACGAGGGCGAGCAGCACCGCGCCGCGCAGGTCGAAGTCCTGCCGTACCGCGGCATAGATGGCGACCTCCAGCGTCTGGTTGGCCGGCCCGCCGCCGAGCAGCAGCACGATGGGGAAGCTGGTGAAGGCGATGAGGAAGATGATCGCCGCCAAGCCGGGAATCGTTCCGGCGATCGCCGGCCAGTCGATGAGCGCGAAGCGCCGCAGGGGCCCCAGCCCCAGGCTCTGGCCGATCTTGAGGCGTGCATCGGGTATGGCGTCGAGCCTTGCGAGCAGCACGCGCGCGGCGAACGCGGCGTCAAGCACCACATGGGCGAATAGAATCCCGCCGAGACCGAAGGCGATGTTGCCGATCGGCGCGCCGAAGAGGGCTTCCGATGCCCGGTTGAACCAGCCGTTTCGGCCCCAGACCGACAGCAGCCCGAAGGCGACGACGATGCCGGGGGTGACGATGGCGGCCGAGAAGAGGCCCACCACCAGCCCGCGTCCGGGAAAGCGCAATCGATTGAGACACCAGGCGAGCGCGATGCCGACGATGAGCGAGAGGATGGTGGTCAGTCCCGCCTGGATGCTGGTCATCCGCAGAAGGTGCCAGATGTCGGCGCGCATGGGCGCTGTCGGCTCGCCCGCCGCCGCGGCGAGGATCGCGCCGAGCACCGCCGCGATCAGCAGGCCGATGGCGCAGGCGAGAAGGACAGCCGCGCGTATCCGCCAGGGGCGGGGCGGCAGGTGAGCGGAAATCGATGCGGTGCTCATGGTTGGGTCGCCGGGGCGAAATGCCCCGGCACCTCGTTTGTCGTTACTGCACCGCCGCCAGCATCTCGTCGATCCAGGCGCGCGAGTTGGCGGTGATCTCCTCTTCGGGCAGCGTCAGGGTCTTTTCCGGCTGCGGAAGCGTGGCGAACACGGGATCGAGCTCGTCGCCGAGATCGACGACCGGGAACATCCAGTTGGTGGTGGGGATCACCTTCTGCCCGTCGGGTGAGGCGAGATAGGCGAGGAACTGGCTCGCCAGCTCCTGCTGGTCGGAGGATTTGAGGATCCCGGCGACCTCGATCTGCGGGAAGTGCCCCTCCTCGAACAGCGCCGCCTTGATGGTCTCGTCGCCGTCCTCGATGATGTGGTAGGCGGGCGAGGTGGTGTAGGAGAGGACCATGTCGACCTCCTCGTCGAGGAAGAGCGAATAGCTTTCCGACCACTCGCGGGTGACGGTGAGGATATGGGGGCGCAGTCCCTCCCAGATCTCAGCCGCCCGGTCGCCATAGGCGGCCTTGACCCAGAGCACGAGGCCAAGGCCGGGCGTTGCCGAACGCGGGTCCTGGATGGCGATCTTGATGTCTTCCGGCAGCGCGATCAGCTCCTCGAAGGATCTGGGCGGCTCCGGCATCATGTCGGTGTCGTGCATGAAGGCGAAGTGCGAATAGTCGACGGGCACGAACTGCGCGTCGGTCCACTCGTTGGGCAGCGCGAGGTTGTCGAGTGCCAGCCCGTGGTCGGCGAAGAGCCCGGTGGCGCGCGCCTCTCCGGCAACGGCTGTGTCGAGGCCGACGATGATATCCGCCTGCGTCGTCTCCCCTTCGAGCTGCACGCGGCGCAGCGTTCCGATCGAGGAATCGGCGGCGACCCAGTTCACAGTGCAGCCGCAGGTTTCTTCGAATCCGGCCTTCAGCGGCACGCCCGGCCCCCATTCGGAGGCGAAGCCGTCATAGGTGTAGATGGTGAGGGTGGGCTTGTCCTGCGCGAGGGCCGCCGTAGAGGCGAGCCCGGCAAGGACCGCAAGCGCCAGACGGGTGACGTTGACCATGGGTCAATCCCTTTCGTGGCGGAACGCGTTGTCGCGTTCCAGTTGCGGCCACACGGGAAGGGGGAATGCGCGTCAAATGGTGGGGCGCGCGAGCGCCCTTGCCATCTCGAACTTCCTCCGCCAGCATGACCTGGTTCAGGTTCAATGGGTAACTCTCAGCTCCGGCTGCAACCGGAACACCCCAGCGAGACGCGCAAACACATAAAGAGAGTTGTTGCACCGTGCAAGATGCAAACCTGGATTCGACCCCGCTGGTCTTTGACGACGTCTTGGTGATCGTGGGAGGCGGCACGGTCGAGGTGCCGCTGCTTCAAGCCCTCTCGCATGAGGGGGCGCGGCTCGTCGGCGCCGATGGCGGGGCGGACGCGATCATGGCCGCCGGCCTGGTGCCGGACGCCGTCATCGGCGACCTCGATTCGGTCTCCGATCCCGAGGGCTGGCCCGAACCCACCCGCGTCCTCCACATTTCCGAGCAGATCACCACCGATTTCGAGAAATGCCTTTATTCCACCCGCGCGCCGGTGACGGTGGCGCTCGGCATGACCGGCAAGCGCTTCGACCACACGCTCTCGGCCATCAGCGCGGCGACGCGCTTTGCGCGCGAGCGGGCGATCATCCTCGCCGACGAGCACGATGTGGCACTGGCCCTCAGCGGTCCCTTCCGCTTCTCGGTCACGCCAGGCGAGCGCGTCTCGATCTATCCGCTGGCGCCCATCGATTTCCTCTTTTCCAAGGGCCTCCTCTATCCGCTCGACGGGCTGCACCTGGAGCAGGGCGGACTCATCGGCACGTCGAACGAGGCGGTTGAGCGCGAGGTCGAGATCGTGCCGAAGGGCGACACGCCCTGGCTCCTCATCCTCGAGAAGTCGCACCTGGGCACGCTCATCTCGGCGTTGCAGGCGGACGCCTGAAGCCGGGCTGAACGGCCCGTTCAACGCCGTTTCAGCCGAGGTCTGCGACAAGGAACCCAGCCGGCGTGACCGGCGACAAGAGAGGGGTTCCGAAAATGTCGTTCAGCAGATCCGCAGCCATCGTCCTCACGCTCGCCTGTGGCCTCGTCGCGGGCAGCGCGCAGGCGAACGAAGTTAGCCAGCGTTCCGGCCTTTCCGAAAGGGCGATCATCATCGTCGGCGGCAAGGGCGAGACCGTCAGCCTCAACCCGCAACCGCTGCCTCCCGGCATCGAGAAACAAGGGCTTAACCCACAGCCCCTGCCGCCCGGCTTCACCAATCCCTGGGTGCGCCAGGGCCTCAATCCGCAGCCGCTGCCTCCGGGCCGGTTCTGAGGGCGCAAAAGAAAATCGCCGCCCGGCGGGTGCCGGACGGCGAGTCTGCTTTGGAGATCGTAATGGACGTCAGGCCGCTTCGCCGGCCCGTTCGCGCGCAGCGTGCTGCACTGCGTCCTGGACCTTTTCGAACGCGCGCACCTCGATCTGGCGGATGCGCTCGCGGCTGACGTCGTATTGCTGGGCCAGCTCTTCGAGGGTCGCCGGATTGTCCTGCAGGCGGCGGGCCTGGAAGATGGCGCGCTCGCGTTCGTTGAGGACGTCGAGGGCGTTGGTCAGCAGGCCCATGCGCTCGTCGAACTCCTGGCTCTCGCCGAGAGTCGTCTCCTGATCGGGCGTATCGTCCACCAGCCAGTCCTGCCACTCCGACGAACCTTCGTCGGCGCGCATGGGCGAGTTGAGCGACGCGTCCCCGGAGAGGCGCGAGTTCATCGAAACGACCTCGTCCTCGGTGACGTTGAGGGTCGTGGCGATCTGCTTGATCTGGTCGGGATGGAGCGAGCCATCCTCGAGCGCGGCGATCTGGCCTTTGACCTTGCGCAGGTTGAAGAACAGCCGCTTCTGGGCGGCGGTAGTGCCGATCTTGACCAGCGACCAGGAGCGCAGAACGTATTCCTGGATGGCGGCGCGAATCCACCACATGGCGTAAGTAGCAAGGCGGAAACCCTTGTCCGGTTCAAAACGCTTGACCGCGTGCATGAGGCCCACATTGCCCTCGGAAATGACTTCCGAGATCGGCAGGCCATACCCGCGATAGCCCATGGCGATCTTGGCCACGAGCCGCAGGTGGGACGTGATCAGTCGCTGGGCGGCGTCCGGATCCCCATGTTCCTTGTAACGCTTGGCCAGCATGAATTCTTCGTCCGGTTCCAGCATCGGGAACTTGCGGATTTCCTGAAGATAGCGGCTCAAGCCTCCGTCCGAGGAGAGGACGGGCAGATTGGACTGGGCCATAGGCGCACCCCTTTCATTTCCCCCGCATGGCGCGGGCAGACATATCGGCCTCCATCCGTAACGGCATGGAGACCGATCTGGATGCTTATATAGGCGCGAAAACGGAAAATTTAAGAGCGAGCGAAGTTACAAAACGTTCATGTGAACAAGAGGGTTCCATCGCTTCGTCCGCAGCGCCATCCGCCGCCTGCCACCCGGCGAAAGCCGGAAATCAAGTTGAGGGGCACTGTTTATCCCTACCCACCGGCTGTCATCCCGGCGAAAGCCGAGACCCAGTACACACTGGCTTGCCGGCTCTCGCGCGCCGCCCCACCATCTCACGGATTACTCCCACACAAGCGGGAATCTCCGTTCAAAACCGCACCCGCGCCGTTTACTGGGTCCCGGCTTTCGCCGGGATGACAGCCGTGGGTAGGGCAGGTACGTGCCACCAGCACCATCCGCCTCCCTCCCCTTGTGGAGAGGGATTGAGGGTGGGGGTGGTTCAGTAAGCCACCGATGGA
Source organism: Devosia geojensis (assembly GCF_000969415.1). Taxonomy (GTDB): domain Bacteria; phylum Pseudomonadota; class Alphaproteobacteria; order Rhizobiales; family Devosiaceae; genus Devosia; species Devosia geojensis. The sequence goes on from NZ_JZEX01000061.1 coordinate 113,622, forward strand.
CCCTCAGCCCCTGCCTCGGGGGAGGGGAGCAGCGCCGCGCCCCCCTCAGCGTCACCCCCGTCCCGGTAGCGAGCGATCATACGGCGCCAGCGCATCGTCCAGCGCCTGCAGGTCTGCCGGCAAGGGACTTTCGAACATCATCTCCTCACCGGTCGCCGGATGCTCGAATCCGAGTTCGGCTGCGTGCAAGGCCTGGCGCCCCAACGCGCGGATCGCCTCCTGGGCTTCCTGCGGCAGGCGATTGATCTTGGTTGCAAACCCGGGTGCATAGACGGGGTCGGCCACGAGCGGGTGGCCGATATGGGTCATGTGCACGCGGATCTGGTGGGTGCGGCCCGTTTCCAGCTCGCAGCGCAGCCGGGTGACGTCCCAGCCCTCCTCGCCGAACCGCGCTTCTACCGCGTAATGGGTGATGGCTTCGCGCCCGTCGCGACGCACGGCCTGCTTCAGCCTGTTGTGTTGGTCACGCCCGAGCGGGGCGTCGACCGTGCCGGTCGCAGTCTGCGTGAACCCCCAGGCATAGGCGATATAGGCGCGGTGGAGGGGGCCTGTGCGGCCATGGTCGGCGAACTGGGCGGCGAGCTTGCGCATCGCCCGCTCGGTCTTGGCGACGACCATGACGCCCGAGGTGTCCTTGTCCAGCCGGTGGACGATGCCGGGACGCTTCACCCCGTTGATGCCCGGCAGGCTGTCGCCGCAATGGTGGAGCAGCGCATTGACCAGGGTGCCGCCGGGGCTGCCGGGCGCCGGGTGCACCACCATGCCGGCCGGCTTGTCGACGACGATGAGGTACTGGTCCTCGTAGAGCACGTCGAGCGGGATTGCCTCGGGCTTTGGGGCGGAGTCTTCCGGTGGCGGGGCGACAAGAACGATTGTCTCGCCGGCCTTCACACGATAATTGGGCTCATCGACGGTCTTGCCGCCGATGGTCACGGCGCCTTCGAGGATCAGATCCTTGATGCGGCTGCGGCTCAAAAGGTCGTGGGCTTTGGCAAGAACCGCATCGAGCCGCGCGCCGGCGGTCTCGCCGTCGATCACGACCTCGACTTCCATCTCTTCAACGGGCAGTTCCTGCATGAGCGATCCTTCCACCGACAGCCGCGCTTCCGAAACCAAGCCAGAGGCGCTCACCCCCGAGGCGCAGGCGGTGCTCAAGCGCGCGCGGCGCTCGTTCGGTGTGTCTGTCGGCATTCTGTTGCTGGGCTTTATGGCGATTGCCTTCGCCCTTGTCTATCGCGTCATGCGCGACGCTCCCCCGCCGGCCGTGGCCGAGGTGGTGACGCTTCCGGCCGGAGCCGAGATCGTCTCCTCGCTCGTTGCCGATGGGGCGATCAACGTCACCTACCGGGTCGGCGGACAAACGGTGCTGGCACTCTACGATCCCGCGAGCGGGGACCTCATCCGCCAGATCGGGTTGGAGGCGGAGTAGGGCGTCGGGCGCATTTCCAGCGCTTCGCGCCACCTCCCCACAAAGGGAGAAGGGAAGAGGAGCCCTCAGCTTCCGAGGATCTCGCTCAGTGCCGCCATGCGGTCGGAAAGCTTGCCCTGCGTCTTGGGCGGCCTTGCCGAGCGCGCGGGCTTGGCGGGCAGGGTGTCGACCTTGACGCCGTCGTCGGCGAAGCGTTGCACGCGATCGAAGAGGCTTTCTTCTTCGCGCGCCGGATCCTGGCCTTCAGCCGCATAGACGATGCGGCTGACGTCCGCGGCGATGTCGCCGAGCTGCTCGCGCAGGGCCGTCTTGTCGGCGCGCCCCTCGGCCCAGTCTGCAAGCACCGTGCTCTCGATGTTGTCGATGCGGGCGCGCAGCACGCCGAGCTGCTCTTCGAGGTTGAGGGTCTCGGCCAGCGGTCGCTCGGCGAATTTTCCCGTTTCCGCAAGGAGGGCGTTGAGCCGCGTTTCGGCGCTGGCGATGGTGGCCTCGGCGGCGACCAGTTCGTCGGCGTCTGGCTTGCCGTTGGGCCGAGCGAGCGCGCGGCGCATCTCGGCGATCGCGGCGGCCCGCTCGCTGCGGCGGTTGGTGGATTCGAGCCGCTCGATCAGCGCCGTCGCCTGCTCTTCGAGGAACCGCGCGCGCTTGCGTTCGATGGCGAGGCTCGCGGCGAGCCGTCCCGTATCCTCGTCGTAGTCGCCCGAAAGCTCCCGCACCGCATCGCCAGTCGCTTCCGGCAGGTCGGCGGCCAGCGCCGCGCGCAACTGCGCGAGCTCGGCTACCCTCGCCGCCACGTCGCGATCGCGTATGCGCAACCGCTGGGCAAGGTCGGCCGTCTCACGCTCGTACTCGGCGACGCGTGCGCGCAGGTCCGCCACGCGCGTTTCCAGTTCCCGGGTGATCTCGGCGTGTTTCCCGCGCTCGGCCCGGATGCCGGCGAGATCGGTCTCGCGCGTGCCGGCCTCGCTCAACTGTTCGGCGAGCTTGCCGCGAAGCTGCTCCACCTGCATTTCGAGCCGACGCGTCGTCAGGGCGAACTGGGCGCGCAGCTGGTCCTTGTCGGCGCGCAGCTCCGCCATGGTCATGGGGGTCGCCGCCTCGATCCGGCGGCGGGTCAGGCGGACCGCGCGCCGCCAGACGGCGGGCAGCACGATCAGCGCCAGAAGGGCGGTCACCAGCGCCCCGAGGGCGAAGTACATGACGTTCTCGATGAGCATACCCAGCATCGGCCGGCCAACCGGCCTCTCCAGCCCTTTCGGCGTCGATACGCGCGCCTTAAGCCGACAAATAGCGCTTATTTCATCGCCGTGCCAAGGCCGCCGGCGCGTCGTGGCGTCCACAGGCGGCTTTCACCATTGAAAAAATGGTGATCGCTCAGAACGGGTTCCAGGTCGGCTCGGGGGTGAACTTGAGGTAGCCCACATTGATGCCCAGCCGCGCACCGACGCCGGAGCGGATCGGCACCATCACCACGTTCCTGTCCTTGATGACGGTCATGCCGAAGCCGCCCACGATATAGGCCGAGCCATCGACGCCCGGGAAACGGCCGAAAACGTCCTGGACGGTCGAAAGATTGTAGACCAGCATCATGACTTTCGAGCCGGCGCCGCCGATGTCGAGGCCGACGCTCGGGCCTTGCCAGAAGACGGGCATCTCGCCGGCGTTGCGGGTATAGAGCCTGCCTTCGCCGTAGCGGGCGCCGGCAAAGAGCGCGCCGCCGCCTTCCTCGCCGAGGATATAACCGTTGGGCAGGCCCATCTGGCTGACCGCCCGCTCGACGACGGACGCGAGGCCCTGCGCCGCCGAGCCGAAGAATTCGCCGCCGGCGGTGACGAGGTCTTCGCCCGAATAGGTGTCGCTCAGCGAACCGCCGCTCTGGGCAGTCGCGGCCACCGGCGCAAAGAGGGCGACCAACAACATGAATAGGGGGGCAAGGCGCTTGATCATGGTTCGTTTGTCTCCACTGGCTCGCAGTTGCGGCGCGTTACGACGACCTTAAGGTTGTCGCGCTAGGCTCGGATTGCCCCAAATCGAACCTCTGCGCGCCGATCATCGCCGACATGATGAAGCAAATCTCTAAACAATTCTTAACCATGCTCGCCTTGGTTCTGCCGCTTTTGGGGGCGGCCGGAACCGCAGGCGCCGCCTCGCTCGTCACCACCATCGTCACCGATCCGCTGACCGGCATCGCCATCGGCGGGTACGATCCGGTTTCCTATTTCACCGAGCGCACGCCGCAGATGGGGCGCGGCGATTTCGAGTATGTCTGGGCCGGCGTGCCCTGGCATTTCGCCAGCGCCGCCAATCTCGAGGTTTTCCGTCGCTCGCCTGAGATCTATGCGCCTCAATATGGCGGTCACGGGGCCATGGGGGTGGCGCGCGGCTATCTTTCCCAGGGAAATCCGCGCATCTACACCGTCTTCAAGCAGCGCCTCTATTTCTTCTATTCGCCCGCCAACCGGGAAGCGTTCCTCTTGGCCCCCGACCAGGCGGCGCTCGACGGGGAGGCGCACTGGCAGTCGCTCTCCGCGCAACTCTCGGCCCGATAGTCCGCGGGCTCGATTGCCTGACAGTCCGATCCGGCTAATGTTGGCGGATTGATTCTCTAGGAGCACCCTCATGGCCGACATCATCGAGCTCAACGCAACGGATCTGGCCGCCATGCTGTGCTCGCGGGTCTGCCACGACCTCATCAATCCGATCGGGGCCATCGGCAACGGGCTCGAGGTTCTGGGCGATCCCAACCAGACGGACATGGCCGACGGCGCGCGCGAGCTCATCGCCAGCGCCGCCAAGCAGTCGCGCGCCAAGCTCGAGTTCGCCCGGCTCGCCTATGGTGCGTCCTCGACAGCGGGCACCGACATCGACACGCGCGAATGCGAGCGCGTGGCGCGGCTCCTCTTCGAGATCGAGAAGGCCGATCTCGACTGGCAGGCTCCGCTCATCCTCCTGCCCAAGCTCAAGGCCAAGCTCTTCATGAACATGCTGCTGATCGCGGCGGGCTCCGTGCCGCGCGGCGGCCACGTCACGGCCAGGATCAGCGGCGAGGCCGGCAAGGAGGTCTTCGAGTTCACCTCCCACAGCGATCCGGAGAAGCGGCAGAAGACGCTGGTACCGTCGGGCGCGGCCGAACTTCTTTCCGGGGCTCCCGAGGAGGGGGTCGACGCACGCGGCATCCAGCCGTTCTATACCGGGCTCCTGGCGCGCATGACCGGCATGGAGATCAAGATCGGCATCGAGGACGAAAAGTTCGTTTTCACTGCCAAGCCGCGCGCTAACGGCTAGCATTTTGCTAACCATTCCGTAGCCGTTTGTGGCGATAATCGCTCCGATTTGCCAGCCGGGTGCGGTCCCATGAAGTCCTGCCTCATCGTCGATGACTCGAGCGTCGTGCGCAAGGTTGCGCGCCGCATCCTCGAGGATCTGGATTACGCCGTCGACGAGGCGGAGGACGGGCAGGAAGCCTACGACAAATGCCGGCGCGAGATGCCGGACGCGATCCTGCTCGACTGGAACATGCCGATCATGGGCGGGCTGGAGTTCCTCAAGGCGCTGCGGGCTTATGTGGGCGGCGAGAAGCCGCGGGTCGTTTATTGCACCATCGAGAACGACGTCGGCCAGATCGCCATGGCGATGAAGGCGGGCGCCGACGACTACATGTTCAAGCCCTTCGACCGGGCCTTGCTGGAAGCCAAGTTCGAGGAAGCGGCCTGAGGTCGCTTCCTCAAGGTTATCATAGACTTACATACCCATGAACGACTTGGGCGTCTCACCCTTGAGGAAGGGCTCGATCAGCGCGTGCAGCAGTTCGGGCTGGCTGATGACCGCGGTGTGCGAGGTCGCCGGCAGCACGGCGAGGCGCGAGGCGGGCAGCGGCACGCCCATGTCGCCCATACCGCCGCCGCCCAGCAGCCGGAAGAGCTCGACATTGTGCTCGAGGGTCGACACGTCCGCATCGCCGGCGATGATGAGCACGGGCGCCTTCAGCTGCTTGACGTCCTCCTCCCAGGCCATCGGCTCGTGCTCGAGTGCAATGAGCTTGTCGACGAGCGCCGGGAAGCCTTCCGGATCGGCCGCGAGCTTGCGGTATTCGTCCTCCATCGGGGTGCCGACGAACATCTCGGGCGCCATCTGCGGGATGAACTCGCGGAACGCCGGCTGCCAGCCCTCGGCGTCGTAGGCGACGGAGGCGGCGACGAGCTGATCGATCTTTTCGGGATGGCGGATGGCGAACTGCAGGCCGGCAGCCGCGCCCATCGAATAGCCGAAGACGTCGGCCTTCTCGATGCCGATGGCATCCATGAACGCGGCAACGTCGTCGGCGAGGTTGGGATAGGTGATCGGCCGGTCGATGTCGGTGGTCCGCCCATGGCCCTGGAACTCGAGGGCGATCACCTGGCGGCTCTCGGCGAGCATCGGGATGATCTCGCCCATCGTCGGGATGTTCATGTAGGCGCCGTGCAGGACGATCAGCGGTTCGCCCTCGCCATGGATCTCGTAGTACATCTGCATGCCGTTGACCTCGACGGTCTCCCCGGCGGTCTCGGACTGGGCGAAGGCGGACGTGGTCATCAGCAGGGCTCCGGCGATGATGATGGAACGGAACATGTCGTTGTCTCCTCGGAATTTCATGCAGGTCCTCGCCTGCACGTTCGCCTAGACGACGAGCATCATCGGCTGCATTCGACAAATCCGCTCCAAGATTCCGGAAAAAAGCAAAAGCCCCGCGCGACGGTCGCACGGGGCTTGCTGAAATCCGGTCGGAACGAGGGATCAGGCGCTTTCGGCCATTTCGGTCTCGTCGGGCTCACGCAGCACATAGCCGCGGCCCCAGACGGTCTCGATGTAGTTCTTGCCGCCGGTGGCGACGGAAAGCTTCTTGCGCAGCTTGCAGATGAAGACGTCGATGATCTTGAGTTCCGGCTCGTCCATGCCGCCATAGAGATGGTTGAGGAACATCTCCTTGGTCAGCGTCGTGCCCTTACGCAAGGAGAGGAGCTCGAGCATCTGATATTCCTTGCCGGTCAGATGCACGCGCTGGCCCATGACCTCGACCGTCTTGGTGTCGAGGTTGACGTTGAGGTCGCCGGTCTGGATGACCGACTGGGCGTGGCCCTTCGAGCGGCGGACGATGGCGTGGATGCGGGCCACCAGCTCGTCCTTGTGGAAGGGCTTGGTCATGTAGTCGTCGGCGCCGAACCCGAGGCCGCGAACCTTGTCCTCGATGCCGGCGAGGCCGGAGAGGATGAGGATCGGCGTCTGCACCTTGGCGACGCGCAGGGTCCGCAGCACCTCGTAGCCGCTCATGTCGGGCAGGTTCAGGTCGAGAAGGATGATGTCGTAGTCGTAGAGCTTGCCGAGGTCCACGCCTTCCTCGCCGAGGTCGGTGGTATAGACGTTGAAGCTCTCGGACTTGAGCATCAGCTCGATGCTTTGCGCAGTCGCGCTGTCGTCCTCAATAAGGAGTACCCGCATTATTATCCCCTTGCCAAACCGTTCCTGCTGGAACCCGGCGAGGCGGGGCATCCGGGACGCCGCCTCGCTTCCAACCCTACTGGGTATGACGCAACCCTAAGCCCAAATAGTTAACAAAGTTTAATTCTGATCCGCAATACGCAATCGGCGGTAACCCTGATTAATGATAACACATTGAAAAACATGGATATTACGCCAGAATTCTTCTTAAGAAATTAGTTTAAGAGTTGGTGACAACCGACTCTGTCGACTCAAGCATTCCGGGGCGGGGAGGGGAAAGGATGCGCCGAGGCGCGCGGCGGAAAAAACTTCGCCAAAACTGCCATTAGCGCTTTTTGCTTAACGTTCGGTTACCGTGTGATTCGCATTTGCGATTCGTGGAACGCAAGCCCCTACCATTCCAAGCCGGCACGGAGCCTCCAACGCCATGAAAGCCTTGATCTCGGCCATCGATGCCATCGACGATGTCGAGGTGTTCGGGCGGGTCAAGTCCGTGCAGGGCCTGCTGATCGAGATCGTCGGCCCCGTCCGCGAGCTCAAGGTCGGCGGGCGCGTTTGCGTCGAGACGGCCGGCGGGACATTGCTCTCCTGCGAGATCATCGGATTCCGCGATGGACATGCGCTCTGCCTGCCTTTCGGGCAGCTCTCGGGCGTCAGGCTTGGCTGCAAGGCGGTGTTCCAGCGCCACGCGGGCGAGGTCTATCCGTCCGAAGGCTGGCTCGGCCGGGTGATCGATGCCAATGGCGAGCCGATCGACGGCAAGGGGCCGCTGCCGGCGGGATCGCTGCCCTATGGCCTGCGCGCCGATCCGTTGGCGGCGCACGACCGGGTGCGGGTCGGCGAGCCGGTGGACCTCGGCGTGCGAGCCCTCAACACCTTCACCACCATGTGCGAGGGTCAGCGCATGGGGATATTTGCGGGCTCGGGCGTCGGCAAGTCGGTGCTGATGTCGATGCTGGCGCGCAACACGGATGTCGACGTCGCGGTCATCGGCCTCATCGGCGAGCGCGGCCGCGAGGTGCAGGAGTTCGTGCAGGAGTATCTGGGCGAGGAGGGCATCAAGCGCGTCGTCGTCGTCGTCGCCACCTCCGACGAGGCGGCGCTGATGCGCCGGCAGGCTGCGTACCTGACGTTGACGCTCTCCGAATATTTCCGCGACCGGGGCCGGCGCGTCCTCTGCATGATGGACAGCCTCACGCGCTTTGCCATGGCCCAGCGCGAGATCGGGCTGGCGATCGGAGAGCCGCCGACGGCCAAGGGCTACCCGCCCACGGTCTTCACCGAGCTGCCGCGGTTGCTCGAGCGTGCGGGACCCGGCACGCAGTCTACCGGTTCCGTTACCGGCTTATTTACCGTTTTGGTGGAAGGTGATGATCACAATGAGCCCATAGCGGACGCCGTGCGCGGCATTCTCGATGGGCACATCGTGATGGAGCGCGGCATTGCCGAGCGGGGACGTTACCCCGCGGTCAATGTGCTCCGGTCCATCTCGCGCACCATGCCCGGGTGTGTTCCGCCGCAGATGCGGCCGGTCCTGGCAAAAGCGCGCGAGTTCATGTCGGTCTATGCCGACATGGAGGAACTGATCCGGCTGGGGGCTTACCGGAAAGGGTCAGATCCGAAGGTGGACCAGGCGATCGCCCTCTATCCCGCGTTCGAGGCTTTTTTGGGCCAGGAGCGGGAAGAGACGACGACAATCTCCGAGAGCTATGTGCAGCTCGAGGCGATCGTGGCCGGAACGGCGGACGCGGGTCCGGAGGACTGAAGGGGAGCCGACGGTCCGGGTTTGACTTGATGTGTAGGGAGTACAGGTCGTGAAGTCGCGCAGCGAGAGCCTGATCCGGCTCAAGAAATTCCAGGTCGACGAGAAGCGCCGCCAGGTGGCGCAGATCGAGATGATGGCCACCGACTTCGAGCGCATGGCCGCCGAGCTCGATCAGCAGATCGAAATCGAACACCAGAAGACGGGCATCTCGGACGTCGCCCATTTCGCCTATTCGACCTTCGCCAAGGCCGCTTCGCAGCGCCGGGACAATTTGCTCGCTTCCGCCCATGACATGCGGGAAAAGCTCGAGGTCGCCCAGGATGAGCTCGCCGAGGCGATCGAGGACCTGAAGAAGGTCGAGCTTCTCGATCAGCGCGAAAACCAGCGCGATGCAGCCGAAGAGGCCAAGAACGAGCAGGCCGCCTACGACGAGATCGGGCGCCTGCGCCTGCGCCGCTGAACTTCTGGTTCCACGCCTTCAGGCCATGACCCGGTTGCGCATGATGCGCCACCGGCTCAATTCGCGTTCTCCTGCGGGCGCTGGAAGGGCGGCGCGGCGCTGAGCGCCTCGGGGGTGGTTTCCAGCACCCAGCGCGTCTCTCCATCCGGCATCTCTGTCGGCACGAGAATCTGGAAATCGACGGCGATGCTGCGCCCCGGATCGCCGAGATAGCTGCCGACATCGAGGATGACGCTGGCGATCGAACCGGACGGGCTGATGACTAGGTCCTCGATCGTGCCGATGATCTCGGCATCCTGGTCCTCGCTCGCATAGATGCTGCGCCCGAAGAAATCGAGCGCCATGATCTCGCCCGCGGCCAGCGTATGGCCCTCGGAAAGGATGGTGGGGGGCGTCAGTCCCACTGCATCGAGTTCGGTGCGCTCGCGCTCGAGATTGGAAGGCGCGGACGGTGTCGGCTGCTGGGCGGTAGCGGTCGGGGCGATCAGCGCGGCCAGCACCAGGGCGGTGATCGATTTGTTCAACATGGTCACCTTCTCAACAAGCATCCGGCCGCCGAGATGGCAGCCGGAGGGTACGCATGGGGCGAGCGCGGGGCAGAGGGACCCGCGCTCGCATGTTCCTATTGTGGCGCAGCGGGTGCCGCCGGGGCCGCCGGATCGGCGGGCGCCATGCCATCGGCAGGGGCGGCAGGCGCCATGCCGTCGGCCGGAGCAGCCGGATCGACCGGCTCATCCTCGGCCCAGACGAACTCGGGAGCAGCCTCGAGCGCCTCGGCAGTGGTCGCCAGCACCCAGCGTTCGGTGTTGTCGGCTGCTACGGTGAACTCGAGCGCGTCGAAGTCGGCCGCAACCCGTTTCTCGCCGATGCCGAGGAACCCGCCGACGCCGATGACGACGGCCTGGATCTGCCCGTCCTCGGAGAAGACGAGATCGCTGACATTGCCGATGTTCTCGGCGTCGTCGCCCGAAGACGAATAGACAGGCTGGCCGATCAGGGCAGTCGCAACGTTATCGCTGTCGGCGACCGTATAACCTTCCGAGATGTCCCAGGGCTCGTCGACCTCGGTGGTCTCAGCCGCGCCGGCTTCGACCTCCTCGCCCTCCGTCAGGTCCTCGGTGGGAGCAGCGGCATCGTCGGCCGGCGCTGCGGGATCGGCAGGTGCAGCCGGGTCAGCCGGTGCGGCAGGATCGGCGGGTGCCGCAGGATCGGCCGGAGCGGCCGGGTCCTCGGTCGCGGGCGCCTCTGGCGTTGTCGGCGCATCCTGGGCAATCACGGCGGTTCCCAGCAGCGCCGCCAGCGCGGTGGTGGTCAAAAGGGTGCGGATCATTGTAGACTCCGTTGGTTCATTGCTTGAACAGGGCCGTGCGGCGCAACGCTTGCCGGTGGAGTGCCGCGCGGCCTGTCATGTATCGTCAACGCCAGAAGGGCTCAGACGTTCCCCGGCAGTGGGATAGCTTCCAAAATGATCGGGATGGCCCGGCCAATTGAAAAGGCCGGCGCCCTTCGGCCCCGGCCTTCTCCGCCTCCCCGGCGGTATCATTGGAACGGGCCGCGCGGTGCGCGGACCCGGATCGTGGAAGACCTTAGCGGAGCCTCGATGGCGGCGCACGCGACGGTCGCCGGCGCGGTTAACGGGTTGCTAAATGGTTAACCGCGTCAGTCGTCTTGCGTGTATGTGCGCATCGACCGGTGGGGGATGCCGGCATCCATGAACTCGTCGCCGAAGGCGGTGAACCCGAGTTTTTCATAGAAGCCGAGCTTGTCGGTCTGCGCGGCCAGATAGAAGCGGTCGACGCCCTGCTGCCGGCAGTGATCCATTGCGGCCAGCATCATGGCCCTGGCGATGCCGTGGCCACGATGGTCGCGATCGACTGCCACCCGCCCGATCTTGGCGTGCTCAGGCTTGAAAACGACGCGCAGCGTCCCCACGACCTCGCCAGCGGCGATGGCGACGAAATGGGTCGCGGTCAGATCGTCGGCATCATGTTCGATCTCCTCGGGCACGTGCTGCTCGATGACGAACACCTCCCGGCGCAGGCGGAAGGCGGCGTTGCAGAGGGTGGAGAATACGGGAACTGCGAGGACGACGATATCGGCGGGCATTGTCATGAGGGCTGCATTGGTGCCACGCCCGTCCCCGCCGATCAAGCGGTCGCGGCAGCGCTGGGCAGGCTCGCGAAGTGCTCCTCGTCGAGGCGCATCAGCGTCTTCATCATCAGGCCGCGGAAGACCGCGTTCTTCTCGTCGATCTGCGGGGCAATGGCGGGCAGGCCGGCGATACGCCCGACGAGGGAGGCGGCGAGAGCCGCCTCGATCTCGGCGCGCATCAGGTGGTAGGCGCGCGCACCCGGACCAACGATGCGCACATGGGTCGCGTCGAACAGCGAGATCACGCGGGAAAGGCCGTAGCCGATGGCGCGGCCGGCCATGTTGAACGCGTGGCGCGTGTTGCGGTCGCCGGCCCCGGCCCGCGCAATGAGGCCCTCGTACTGGCTCGCCGGAACCGAGGCGGCGGGCGGGGCGGTCTCGGGCACGGAATAGGCGGCGCGCAGGATCGCGTAGTCGGCCGCATAGGCCTCGATGCAGCCGCGTGCGCCGCACCGGCAGAGCGCGCCACCTGGCAGGTGGTTCATGTGGCCGAACTCGGTGGCGCCCTCGTTGCCGCGCCCGATGGTCTCGCCGCGGAAGGTCAGGCCCATGGCGACGGTCGAGCCGATGAAGACGGTGGCAACGCTCGCGTCGCGTAGGTCCGGATCGAGCCAGCGCGAGCCTTCGGCCAGGAGCCGGCCGCGCTTGTGGAGCGTCACCGGCACGCGGAACGCGGCGGCGACGTCCTCGGCTATCGGCCGGTCGGCAAGATGCGCGATGGGCGACCATTTGAGGTGCCCGCCGTCGCGGTCGAGGATGCCCTGCACGGAGATGGCGATGGCCAGGAGCGCGCGCATCTCGCGCCGGTTGCGCTCCCGCAGCAGGGCGAGCTGGCCGGCGATGAAATCGGCGGGGGCCACATCGCGGAACTCGTCCGGGCGCAGGGGCAGTTCGAACCGGTCGATCAGCGTGCCGCCATAGTCGACGAGCGAGAACTGGGTCCGGTTGACCTCGAGCTCTATGAGGACGACGCTTCCGGCAAGGCGGTTGAACCCGATCCGTACCGCCGGCCGGCCGCGGATGCGCATCGGGTCGCTGCCGTCCTCGCGCAGCTCCGTCAGCACTCCCTGGGCCAGCATGTCCTGGCTGATGGCGGTGATCGAGGCGTGGCTGAGGCCGGTCTCGGCGGCAAGGTTGGTGCGCGCCAGCGGTCCGCACCGTCGCAACGTTGCAAGCACCAGCGCGCGGTTCTGGCGCCTTATGCTGTCGCTGTCGCTTACCGCACGAATCAAGGCAGGCACCGGGAGGCGAAGGTTGAAACGGCGTCACCCTATAGGATGACCGGGTTCATTTCGAGGTTCGCAAATGACGTTGACAGAGGAACGGGCGGCATGCCAGTTCTTTTTTCGAGCATCGAAATTAATGCTCGAGACGATGCTCCCGTCAAAGGAGCGGATGAGCATCGCGGATGGGGCGATCATGCCCTTTGGGAGGAACAGATGAAAACTTTACTGACGGTCCTGCTCGGCACGACCGCGCTCTTCGGCGCGGCCGGGTTTGCCGTTGCCCAGGACGAAGTGGTGGTTGGCGTTTCCTGGAACAACTTCCAGGAGGAACGCTGGAAGACGGACGAAGCCGCGATCAGGGCCGTGCTCGACGCTGCGGGCGCCCGCTACATCTCGGCGGACGCACAGTCGTCGGCCTCCAAGCAGCTGACCGATATCGAGAGCCTCATCGCGCAGGGCGCGGACGCGCTCATCATCCTTGCGCAGGACAGCGACGCCATCGGCCCGGCGGTCGCCTCCGCTGTTGCCGAAGGCATTCCCGTCGTCGGCTACGATCGCCTCATCGAGAACCCGGACGCGTTCTACCTCACCTTCGACAACAAGGAAGTCGGCCGCATGCAGGCGCAGGCGGTGTTCGACGTGCAGCCGGAGGGCAACTACGTCTTCATCAAGGGCAATTCGGCCGACCCCAATGCCGATTTCCTCTTCGAGGGGCAGATGGAAGTGCTGCAGGCGGCGATCGATTCCGGCGCCATCGTCAACGTGGGCGAAGCCTACACCGACAACTGGAACCCGGAAGTGGCGCAGGCCAACATGGAGCAGTTCCTGACCGCCAACAACAACGAGGTCGACGCGGTCGTCGCCTCCAACGACGGCACAGCAGGCGGCGCCATCGCGGCGCTGGCGGCGCAGGGTCTCGCCGGCTCGGTGCCGGTCTCGGGACAGGACGGCGACCATGCGGCGCTCAACCGCATCGCGCTCGGCACGCAGACCGTCTCGGTCTGGAAGGATGCGCGCGAGCTCGGCAAGAAGGCTGGCGAGATCGCGCTGGCGCTCGCCGAAGGCACGGCGCTCGATGCCGTCGAGGGCGCGACCACGTTCTCGGACGGGCCCAACGGGGTCGAGATGAACGCGGTGCTGCTGGCGCCGGTGCCGGTCACGCAGGACAACCTCAACGTCGTCATCGACGCCGGCTGGGTCTCCAAGGACGTGGTCTGCCAGGGCGTCGCGGCGGGCAGCGTCGCGGCCTGCGATTGATCCAGGGAATGAGCGTATAGTCGCTTCCAGGGTGCCGCGGCACATGCTGCGGCACCCCATGCGACGGCGCGCGTCGCGCCGGGAAGCGACGGGGGAAGAGATGAGCGAACACAACGCCATACTGACGGCTGCCCGTTCCGGCGGCGGGGCCCATAGCCCATTGAAGCGGTTCCTGGCCGCCACGGAACTCGACACCCGCCTCCTCGGCATGGTCGGGGCGCTCATCATCATCTGGGTCGGGTTCAACATCTTTTCGGGCGGGCTGTTCCTCACCCCGCGCAATCTCTGGAACCTTTCGGTGCAGACGGCGTCGGTGGCGGTGATGGTCACCGGCATGGTGCTCGTCATCGTTTCGCGCAACATCGACCTGTCGGTCGGCTCCATCCTTGGGCTCGTCGCCATGGTCATGGGGGTGGTGCAGACCGAAATCCTGCCGAGCCAGCTGGGATTGGGATTCGGCCATCCGATGATCTGGGTCATCGCGCTCGCCGTTGGCCTGGCGGTCGGCGTCGGCATCGGGGCGCTCCAGGGCGTCATCATCGCCTATCTCAAGGTGCCGGCCTTCATCGTGACGCTCGGCGGCTATCTCGTCTGGCGGGGCGCTGCCTGGTGGGTGACGGCAGGGCGCACCGTCGCGCCCCTCGACTCGCGCTTCCAGCTGATGGGCGGCGGACCGGCGGGATCGATCGGAGCCTTTTGGAGTTGGGTGGTCGCGGGGCTCGTCGGCCTCGGCATCGTCGCCATGCTTTACCTCGGCCGCCGGCAGCGCCGCCGCTTCAACTTCCCGCTGCGCCCGGTTTGGGCGGAGGTGGCGCTGGGGGTTATCGGCTGCGGCCTCACCCTCGCCGCCGTAGCCGTCGCCAACTCCTATCCCTGGCCGGTGCGGATCGCCGAGCGTTTCGCCGAGGCGAGCGGCATTCCGGTGCCGGAGAGCGGGCTCTTCATCTCGCACGGCATCGCCATTCCGGTGCTCATCGCGCTGGCGGTGGCGGTCGTCATGACCTTCATCGCGATGCGCACCCGCTTCGGGCGCTACGTCTTTGCCATGGGCGGCAACCCGGAGGCGGCGGACCTCGCCGGCATCAACACGCGCTGGGTGACGGTCAAGATCTTCATGCTGATGGGCGCGCTCTGCGCCATCGCCGCCTCGATATCGTCGGCGCGGCTCAATGCGGCGACCAATGCGCTGGGCACGCTCGACGAGCTCTACGTCATCGCGGCGGCGGTCATCGGCGGCACCTCGCTTTCGGGCGGGGTCGGCACGATCGCAGGCGCCGTGCTCGGGGCGCTCGTCATGCAGTCGCTGCAGTCCGGCATGGTGCTGATGGGGCTCGACAGCCCCCTGCAGAGCATCGTCGTCGGCCTCGTTCTCGTCCTCGCCGTCTGGCTCGACACGCTCTACCGGCGCAACAAGGCTTAAGGATTTCGCTGATGTTGGACAGCAAGACACCGCTCGTCGAGATGACCGACATCTCGATCTCGTTCGGCGGCATCCATGCGGTCGAGCGGGCTTCGGTCGACCTTTATCCGGGCGAGGTCGTGGGGCTCCTCGGCCACAACGGGGCGGGCAAGTCGACGCTGATCAAGATCCTGTCGGGCGCCTACAAGCGCGACACGGGCATCATCCGCATCAATGGCGAGGAAGCGACGATCAACAATCCGCGCGATGCCAAGGCCTACGGCATCGAGACGATCTACCAGACCCTCGCCGTGGCCGACAATGTCGATGCGGCGGCCAATCTCTTTCTCGGGCGGGAGCTTACGACCCCCATCGGCACGCTCGATGACGCGGCCATGGAATCGAAGGCGCGTGAGGTGATGGGCCGGCTCAATCCGAATTTCCGCCGCTTCAAGGAGCCGGTGAAGGCGCTCTCGGGCGGGCAGCGCCAGTCGGTCGCCATCGCCCGGGCCATTCTCTTCAATGCACGCATCCTCATCATGGATGAGCCGACCGCGGCGCTGGGGCCCCAGGAGACGGCGCAGGTCGGCGATCTCATCAAGCAATTGAAGTCCGAGGGCATCGGCATCTTCCTCATCAGCCACGATATCCATGATGTGTTCGATCTGGCCGACCGTCTCGTGGTGATGAAGAACGGCAAGGTGGTCGGCACGGCTCGCACCGAGGACGTCACGAAAGACGAGGTTCTAGGCATGATCATCGTCGGCAAGGTGCCGGCCCGTGCCATTCCCGGACCCGGTGCCCTCAGCGAATAGGGCAGGGGCTCAGCGGGCGGTTCCATAGGCGGCGAGGAATACCCGCACGCCTTCGGCCGCATAGCGGCGCAGCTCCGCGGGCTTGGGGATGGCCTCGTCCCCGAGCAGCATCGCACGGTTGAGCGGGCCGGACATCACCAGCCAGTTGAAGTGCTCGGCGGCAATCCGGGGATCGCCGATCTCGAGTTGGCCGCGTTCGGCGAGGCGCTCGAACATACTTGAAAGAATGCCCAATGCGCGCTGTGGGCCACGCTCATAGAGCACCTGTGCGAGCTCGGGAAAGCGCGCGACTTCGCCGATGACCAGCCGACGCAGCTGCATGACGCGCGGGGTGAGGACGATCGAGAGCTGGAGATAGGCGTAGCTTTCGAGGTACCTGGCCAGATCGCCGCCGGCGATGTCGGGCATCTCGTTGTGCACCGCGTCGCCGGTCTCGTTGGTCATGCTGGTGACGATCTCGATGAAGAGCGCCTCCTTGCTCGAGAAGTGCTTGTAGACCGTCTGCTTGGAAACGCCGGAAAGCGCTGCGATCTCGTCCATGCTGGTGCCGAGATAGCCGTCCCGCAGGAAGACGTCGGTGGCGGCCGCCAGGATTGCCTGGCGCTTGCGCGCCGAGCGGCCATCGCCGGCTCCTTCCGCTTGTGTCTCCGGTGTGCCCTTCATCCAGTCCCACGCTGCCATTTTTGTCTAATTTTGTGCCACGTTTGCGTGGATTTTCTCACGATCGACCGGCCGAACTTCACCGTCGCCGATTCCCGGTTGACAGAAGTGTACTGGACAGTCTAGTTTTCTGCAAGTGAAGTACTAGACCGTCTAGTTTGATCAGAACGAGATTGTGACGAGGAGGATCATCATGCACGTTCAGTTCGCCGAGCTTCCCGTATTCGACCAGGATCGGGCCAAGGCTTTCTACACTCGGCACTTCGGTTGCACGGCCGCCGCCGATGCGCCGATGGGCAAGGACGGGTGGCGGTGGATCGAGATGAAGTTTCCCGATGCGCGCACGACGCTCCACTTCGTGCGGCGCAAGGACGATACGCCCGCCGAGGAGCCGACCATAGTCCTGGTCGATGACGATGTGGCGGGGATCATCGAGAAGCTGCGCGCGGGCGGCGTCGAGATCATCACCGAGCCGCAGGAGGCGCCGTGGCAGCCCGGGCGCATTGTCGCCGAGTTCCGCGACAGCGAAGGCAACAGGCTGACCATCGGCAGCCCGTGACTGCCGCTCACCCAATGTCCTGAGGATCGGAAAATGTCGAAGCCGACACTGCTGGCCGCGCTCGCGGCCGGTGCGATGCTGTGCGGCCTGGCGGCCGGCATGGCGCAGACGAACGAACCCGATGGCGGCCCGCCCGCCGCGCGGCATGCAACAGGAGAGACAGCCATGACCAATTCCGCTACGTCGTCCATGCTCGAAGTACCGGGCGCGCGCATCTACCACGAGAAACGCGGCAGCGGCCCCGTGCTCCTCATCATTCCTGGCGGACCTCAAGATGCGGGTGTCTTCGCCGAGCTCGCCGAACTGCTGGCCGACCGGTATACCGTCGTTACCTACGATCCGCGCGGCAATTCCCGCACGAGCGTCGAGGGCGAGCTGGGCGACCTCGACCTCGATGTCCAGGGCGACGATGCGGCGCGGTTAATCGAGGCGGCAGGCGCAGGCCCGGCTTATGTCTTCGGCACCAGCGGGGGCGCGCAGATCGGGCTCAACCTTGCGGCCCGCCACCCGCACCTCGTCAAGGCGCTCGTTGCGCATGAACCGCCGACGATCATGCTGCTCGACGATCCGTCCGAAGCGCTGGCGGCCGATCAGGCGCTTTACGACACCTACAAGAGCGAGGGCGTCGATGCCGCCATGGCGCAATTCTTCGGCATGGCAGGTTTCGATGGCGACGAACCGCCGCCGGAGTTCGACATGCCTCCGGAAGCGGCGGAGACGTTTGCGCGCGTCGCCGGCAATTTCGAATACTGGCTGGCGCACGGCATGATTCCGCTTTCGGTCTACGAGCCGGACGTCGCGGCGCTGCGCTCGGGCGAACCGAAGATCGTTGTTGCCATCGGCGAAGGTTCGGCGCGCCAGCCGATCGCCGAGATGGGGGAGGCGCTTGCGCGCAAGCTCAGGGTTGAGCCTGTCAGCTTTCCCGGCGACCACATCGGCTTCGAGCAGGATGCGGGCGGCTTTGCCAAGGCACTGGATGGGGCATTGAAGTAGGAAAGCCCCCTCACCCGGTCCCTACGGGACCGACCTCTCCCCCAAGGGAGAGGTGGCGGGCTCTCAGGTTGCTGTTCCCTTCACCTCTCCCTCGGGGAGAGGTCGGCGCGCAGCGCCGGGTGAGGGGGCCTTTTATTAAGGCCGCATATCCGCCGGCACAGGCGGCGCCTCGTAAAGCACGGTGATCTTGATACGCTCGTTGGCCGAGAGATATGGGTCGCTCGGGAAGAACGGCTCGGAGGTCGCCCGCCCCGTAACGGCGCGCACATGGTCCTCGCTGAGGCCGAACTCCCCGAGAATGGTGCGCACGACATTGGCGCGGTCGCTCGAGAGCTCCCAGGCGCCATAGCGCGGATTGCTGTAGGTGCCGCCGGCGGCGACGTGCCCGGAGATGGTCACCTGGTTGGGCAACTGCTGCAAGATCGGGGCGACGGCGGCGATGGCCTTGCGGGTCGCCTCGAACGGATATTTCGAGCCTTCCGGGAACATCGGCCGGCCTTCCTGGTCGACGATCTGGATGTCGAGGCCGTCCTCGGTTTCCTCCACGATGAGATTGTCGGCGATCTCGGTGATCTCCGGCATGGCCTGCCAGGCCTGGCGGATGCTGGCGGCGGCGGCGTGGAAGGTTTCGCTATAGGTCGACCGCAGGTCGACCTGCGAGGCCTTGACCGCGTCGTTCTCGGCCCCGTCCGTGCCGTTGCTGCCGGCCGCGGCGCGGTCGGTCGCGCCGGTCTCGGCGGATGTGGGGGCGAGCGAGGCGCTCAGGTTGACGTTGGGCGAGGAGCCGGCCATCTGCGCGCCGGTGACGTCGAGGGCGGTGCCGCCCATCACGCCGCCGGCGCCGCTGGTGGTCGGGGCAACGTTGGGCGGGGCGAAATAATCGGCAAGGCCCTGCTTCTGCTCGGGCGTCGTCATGCTGATCAGCCAGAGCAGCAGGAAGAAGGCCATCATCGCCGTCACGAAGTCGGCATAGGCGATCTTCCAGGCGCCACCGTGATGCTTGTGAGCGGCCTTCTTGATTTTCTTGATGACGAAGAGCTGGTCGTCGGTCGCCATGGTCTGATCCCTGGTCTCAGCTTGCCGCCGGCAGGCTGGCGGTCGCCTCGTCGATCTCGGCGAAGGTCGGGCGCACCTCGGACATCAGCGCCTTGCGGGCGAACTCGATGGCCATGACCGGCGGGTAGCCGGAGATGTGGGCGAGCAGCCCCACCTTCATCGAGAGGAAGTACTTGGCCTCGGAGTCGTAGATGTTGCGCAGCGACTGGGCCATGGGACCGAAGAAGCCGTAGGCGACGAAGACGCCCAAGAACGTGCCGACGAGCGCGCCGCCGATGAGGTGGCCGAGCACTTCCGGCGGCTCGGTGATCGAGCCCATGGTCTTGATGACGCCGAGCACCGCCGCGACGATGCCGAGGGCAGGCGTGCCGTCGGCGACCGCTTGCACGGCCGAAACGAGGCGCTCACGCTCCTGGTGGTGGGTCTCCAGTTCTTCGTCCATCAGCGCGTCCATCTCGTGGACGTTGTTGGTCCCGAGCGTCACCATGCGCAGGTAGTCGCACATGAACTCGACGGCGTGGTGATTGGCGATGAAGGTGGGGAAGCGCTGGAAGAGCGGCGACTGGTAGGGGTTTTCGATGTGCTGCTCGAGGGCGAGCAGGCCCTTGGCCTGGACGAGCTTGAAGAGGCTGAACTGCAAGCCCAGCAGCTCTACATAGGCGGCCTTGTCGTAGCGCGGGCCGCGAAAAAGGGTGCCGAAAATGCCGAGCGACTGCTTAAGGACGGCGCCGCTGTTGCCGATGACGAAGGCGCCGAGCGCGGCGCCCAGAATGATCACGGCCTCATAGGGCTGCCAGAGTATCTCCAGATGTCCGCCCATGGCGGCGTAGCCGCCCAGGACACAAACGACGACGATGATGATACCGATAATGAGGCGCATCCTGTCCCCAAACTTTCTGTAGAGCGCGCCGGCCGGCGCATCTGCCAGCCCTGTGGGATCGTTGCGCCGGCCTTGCACCGGGCCGGTTCCCCGCCATCGGCAAAGGAGCGTTCCTGCTCCCCTGCGATCGCGCGCGTTGCACCAAACCTGAAAAACGGGCCTGACGAGCAACTGCAGCTGCTCGCCGGGCGGGAGCCCAAACGGCTCCCGCGCCCATGGTTAGCCGGTCCGGCTTAACGTGCGGTTATCTTGCGAGCTCTACACGCTGCCGATGGTCTTCAAGCGCACGCGCGGATGCACCTCGTTTTGGCTCATCACCGTCGTCTGCGGACGGAACCGCTCGACGATGGCGCGCACGTGCGGGCGGATCGAGGGCGAGGTGATGAGCACCGGAATCTCGCCCTGCTGGGCGGCGTTCTCGAAAGCGCCCTGCACCGCATGGATGAACTGCTGCAGCCGCGACGGGGCCATGGCGAGATGCCGGTTCTCGCCCTCGCCGGTCATGGCCTCGGCGAAGTCGCGTTCCCATTGCGGGGAAAGGGTGACGAGCGGCAGGTTGCCGTCGGCATTGAGCTGGGCGGCGCAGAGCTGGCGCGAGAGGCGCGAGCGCACGTGCTCGGCGATGGTCTGGGCGGAACGGCCGGGGCCGGCGATCTCGGCGATACCTTCGAGGATGGTCGGCAGGTCGCGGATCGAGACGCGCTCGGTCAGCAGCGCCTGCAGCACGCGCTGGATGCCCGAGACCGTGACCTGGCTCGGCACGATGTCTTCCACCAGCTTCTGCTGCTCCTTGGACAGGCCGGCGAGCAGGGACTGCACGTTGGCATAGGAGAGGAGGTCGGCGACGTTGGCCTTCAGCACTTCCGTCAGGTGCGTCGAGATGACGGTCGAGGGATCGATGATGGAGAGGCCCTGCATCTCCGCCTCGTCGCGCAGTGCCGAATCGATCCAGGTGGCGGGAAGGCCGAAGGTCGGCTCGATGGTGTGGACGCCCGGCAGCGTGATCTCGCGGCCCATCGGGTCCATGACCATCAGCTGGCTGGCGAAGATCTGGCCGGTGCCGGCCTCGACCTCCTTGATGCGCACCTTGTACTCGTTGGGCTCGAGCTGCATGTTGTCGAGGATGCGCACCGGCGGCATGATGAAGCCGAGTTCGGCCGCGAGCTGGCGACGCAGCGCCTTGATCTGCTCGGTCAGCCGATCGGTGCCACTCTCGTCCTCCTTGACCAGCGACAGAAGGCCGTAGCCGAGCTCGAGCTTCAGGTCGTCGATCTTGAGGCTGTCTGTGATCGGTGCTTCCTGCGGCGCGGCGGGGGCGGCCGCGGCCTGAATTTCCTGGGCCTCGACGGTTGCGCGGGCGGCGGCATTGGTGCGGGCGGCGCGCCAGGCGAGATATCCGACGCCGCCGGAGAGGGCCATGAACGGCGCGAAGGGCATGCCGGGCAGGAAGGCGAGCAAGGCCATCACCGCCGACGACATGCCAAGAGCCTTGGGATAGCCGGTGAACTGGCGGCCGAGCGCCTTGTCGGCCGAACCGGTGACGCCGGACTTGGAAACGAGGATGCCCGCGGCCGTCGAAACGATGAGGGCGGGGATCTGCGAGACGAGCCCGTCGCCGATGGTCAGGAGCGTATAGACGTTGGCGGCTTCCTGGAAGGAAAGCCCCTCCTGCATCATGCCGATGACCATGCCGGCGGCGACGTTGATGAAGGTGATGATGAGGCCGGCGATGGCGTCGCCGCGCACGAACTTCGATGCGCCGTCCATGTTGCCGAAGAAGGCGCTTTCGCCTTCGAGCTCGGCGCGGCGCGCCTTGGCGCCGGCTTCATCGATCAGGCCGGCCGAAAGATCGGCGTCGATGGCCATCTGCTTGCCGGGCATGGCATCGAGGTTGAAGCGCGCGGCGACCTCGGCGATGCGGCCCGAGCCCTTGGTGATGACGATGAAGTTGACGATGACCAGGATGATGAACACCACCGCGCCGATGACGAAGTTACCGCGCGTGATGAAGTTGCCGAAGGCTTCGATCACGTGACCGGCGGCGTCGGTGCCGTTGTGGCCCTCAGCGAGGATGAGACGGGTCGTGGCAAGGTTGAGCCCCAGCCGCAGCATGGTGGCGATGAGCAGCACCGTCGGAAAGGACGAAAATTCCAGCGGCTTTTGAATGAACAGCGCCGTCATCAGGATCATCACTGAGAAGACGATCGAGACGGCCAGCAGCGCATCGAGCAGCAGCGGCGGCATCGGCAGGATGAGGATGACGATGAGCCCCATGACGCCGGTCGCGAGCGCGATGTCGCCCGAGCGCAGCGTGTTGACCACGCTCATGACGCTGGGCAGCGAGAACTTGGGGCGCAGGCCCCCGGCGGAGGTGTCGGTCATGCGTGGTGCTCGCACCTTGGGTTAGATCGTACCGGGGTTCTTGCGGTCTTCATCCTCAAGCCACGGAGCGCCGCTCGCCGGGCTCGGGCACGAAGGTGCCCTCGTCGGCATACTGGTTGAGCTTGTTGCGCAGCGTCCGGATGGAGATGCCGAGGATATTGGCCGCATGGGTGCGGTTGCCGAGCGTGTGGCCGAGAGTGTCGAGGATCAGCTGACGTTCGACATCGGCGACCGTGCGCCCGACAAGGCCCTGGGTCACGGCCGCTGCCGTCTGGGCGACGTCGGAGGCAAGCGACCGGGTAACCTGGGAAAGCCCGCTGCCGTCGGGCATCAGGATCGCCTCGGGGCCGATCTCGTCGCCGATGGCGAGCAGCACCGCGCGATGGAGGGTATTCTCCAGTTCGCGCACGTTCCCGGGCCAGGGCGCGCGCAGCAGTTCGTCGCGGGCCGTGGCCGAAAGCGGACGCGACGGCAGGCCGTTGGCTTTCGAATATTTAAGGATGAAGTGCTCGGCGAGCGCGGCGATGTCGGCCGGGCGCTCGCGCAGGGGCGGGAGCCTGAGGTTGACGACGTTGAGGCGGAAAAGCAGGTCTTCGCGGAAGCTGCCTTCGCGCACAGCCTCGACGAGGTTGCGGTTGGAGGTGGCCAGGATACGGATGTCGACCGGAACCGGGCGCGTGCCGCCCACTCGGTCGATCAGCCGTTCCTGGATGGCGCGCAGGAGCTTGGCCTGCAGGCGGATATCCATCTCGGAGATTTCGTCGAGCAGGAGCGTGCCGCCCGAGGCTTCCTCGAACTTGCCGATGCGGCGGGCGACGGCGCCGGTGAAAGCGCCCTTCTCGTGACCGAAGAGCTCGCTTTCAAGCAGCGCCTCGGGAATGGCGGCGCAGTTGATGGAGATGAACGGGCGTCCGGCGCGCTTGGAGTGGGCGTGGATGTGCTTGGCCATCACCTCCTTGCCGGTGCCGCTTTCGCCGGTGATGAGGACGCTCGCGTCCGAGCCGGCGATCTGGCTGGCCATCTGCACGACCCGGCTCATCGCCGGATCGCGGAAGAGGAAATCCTGGCTTTCGCGCGCCACCGCCGCGATCACCGCGGCGATAAGCTCGGCATCCGGGGGCAGGGGGATGTATTCCTTGGCCCCGGCGCGGATGGCGTTGACGGCGGCCGCCGCATTGGTCTCGGTGCCGCAGGCGACGACCGGCGCGACGATGCGCTCGGCTTCCATGGCGGCGATGAGGCCGGCGATATCGGCCATCACGTCGACGAGCAGCAGGTCCGCGCCACGCCCGGCGCGGAGCGCGGCCAGCGCAATCTCGACCGATGGGGCGTGCGCGACCTTGGCGCCGCCCTGCATGGCGAGCTTGGTCGCTTCACTCAACTGGCCTTCGAGGGCCCCAACGATCAGCAGGCGCATCTGCGGCTCCCTTACTGCGGCTTGACGATTTCGGTCATGGTCACGCCCAGGCGGTTCTCGACGAGAACGATCTCGCCGCGCGCCACGAGGCGACCATTGATGTAGATCTCGACGGCCTCGCCGACCTGCCGGTCGAGCTCGATGACGGTGCCGACATCCATGCGCAGGAGGTCCGATACGGGCATGCGGGTGCGCCCGAGCACGACCGAGATGCGCACCGGCACGTCGAACACCGCCTCGAGGTCGGCGGCGGATTTTTCGGCGTACGGCTCGGGGCCGCCGCGCACGATGGTGGCGGCCATTTCCTCGAGGCTGATGTCTTCGCGGGCGGTCACGTCGCTGTCGAATTCATTGGGTTCGCCGGCGCTCATGCCTCTTTCTCCTCTTGCGGGCCGATCCCGCGGGTGGCGAGATAGGCTGAAATGCGTTGGTCGATCTCGCGCGAGATCGTGTTGATGTCGCGCACGAGCCCCCCGTCCACCCACTCCAGCCTGCCGTCGCCGAGGCGCTGGTCGGGGTCTCCCATGACGATGAGGCGGCCGGAAAAGCCGGAGGTCGTCATGTGGTCGGTCGCGACGTCGCGCACGGCGTCGGCGATGTCGGGGTGGCAGCGGATGACGAGATGCGGCACGCCGTCGAGGGATGCCATGCATTCGGCGATCAGCGCCTCGATCTCGGCGACGGGATAGCGGGCGACGAGGTGCGCCGCGAGCTTGCGGCCGACGGCGGCGGCGAGATTGACCGCTTCCACCCGGTTGGCCTTGCGCGCATCGTCAAGGGCGGCGGTCATGCTGACGATCGAGGTGGCCAGCGCGGCGGCGGCCGAAGCGATGGTCTGCGCGGCCATGGTCGTGGCGTTGCCCTCGCCGTCCCGCAGGCCTTGCGCATAGCCGTCCTCGCGCGCCTGGCGCACGAGCTGGGCCACCAGGTCCTCGGGCATGACCGGAGGCGGGGCCGTCGGACGCTGGCCGAGGTCGAGATCGAAGGTGAAGCGTGCGAGGCTCGCCATCTATCAGGCCACCATCTGGTCGTCGGCTTTGGTCTTGAGGATGATGATCTCGCCCTTGGCGGCGAGATCCTTGGCCGTCGCGACCATGCGCGCCTGCGCCTCGTCGACATCCTTGAGGCGGACGGGGCCCATGGCTTCCATGTCGTCGCGCAGGAGCTTGGCCGCGCGCGCCGACATGTTGGCGAAGAAGAAGTCGCGGATGTCCTCGCTCGCGCCCTTGAGGCAGAGGGCGAGCTCGCGCTTGTCCATGCGCTGGAGCAGCGTCTGGATGGCGGACGGCTCGAGGCGCGTCAGGTCCTCGAAGGTGAACATCAGCGCCTTGATCCGCTCGGCGTCGTCCCGGTTCATCTCCTCCAGGTTGGTCATGAAGCGCGCTTCGGTCTGGCGGTCGAAGGAGTTGAAGATCTCCGCCATCTGCTCATGGCTGTCGCGGCGCTTGGTGTGCGAGAGGGTCGACATGAATTCGGTGCGCAGCGTCACCTCGATCTTCTCGAGGATTTCCTTCTGCACGGGATCGAGCCCCAGCATGCGCTGGACGACATCCATCGCCAGCTCCTCGGGCAGCACGGCCAGCACCTTGCTGGCATGGTCCGGCGCGATCTTGGAGAGGACGACGGCTACGGTCTGCGGGTATTCGTTCTTGAGGTAGGCGGCCAGCACGTCTTCCTGGACGTTGGAAAGCTTCTCCCAGATGTTGCGCCCGGCCGGTCCCCGGATCTCCTCCATGATGGAATCCACGCGGTCGGCCGGCAGAAACGAGAGCAGCAGTCGCTCGGTGGTGTCGGTGTTGCCCGAGATGGTGCCGGCCGAAGAGATGGTGGTGACGAACTCGATCATCAGGTCGTCGAGCATCTCCTGGGTGATCGGGCCGAGCCGCACCATGGCGCGTGAGAGGGCTTTGATCTCAAGCTCGTCGAGCTCGTCGAAGATCGGCCTGCCGTAATCGGGACCGAGGGCGAGCATCAGCACGGCCGCCTTCTCGTCGCCACGGAGCGTGCGCTGGGCGGCGCCCTGGCCGACGACGAGCTGCTGGCCGGCGCCCTGCATCGGGGCGGGATTGCGGGTTTCGTATTCGATCTGGGCGGGGGCGGCGGCCACGGTCTCGTCCTTACGCTGCGTCACTCAGCCAGTCGCGCACGATGAGCGCGGCTTGCCTCGGGTTTTCCTCGACCAGCGTGCCGACGGTCTTGAGCGTCTGGAGCTGGTTTTCGCCCATGGATTTGGCGTTGGCGACCCAGGAGGGGGTCTTGTCCCTGGGCTCCTGCGTTTCCTCGGGCACGAGCTCGCCATTGGCGCCGACCATCTGGTGGTGGCCGAGCTCGGCGCCCGGCGGCAGGGCGAGCGGCTGCGGCTCGGGCGCGAGCACGCGGCGCAGCAGCGGGCGCATGATGAAGAGGACGAGGGCGAGCGCGATCAGCAGCGTCACCGCCATCTCGGCGAAGCGAACCATGTCGTCGCGGGTGAAGTCGAAGAGGCCCGCTTCGCTGGTGCCGACGGCCAGGTCGGGCCGCTCGGCGAACTGCATGTTGACGATCTCGACCCGGTCGCCGCGCGCCTCGTCGAACCCGACGGCCGAGCGCACGAGCGCGGCGATGCGTTCGATATCCTCGGCCGTGCGCGGCTGGTAGGCGGCGACGCCGTTGCCGTTGTCGACATAGGTGCCGTCGACGACCACCGCGACCGACAGGCGCTTGATGCCGCCCGCTTCGGTGACGGCGGTCTGGGTGGTCCTGGAGATCTCGTAGTTGGTGACTTCCTCGGTCGTCGAGCCCTGTTCGCTGGTCGCGCCATCCGCCGTGGCGTTCTCGCTGGCGCCGGGCAGTTCGTTGGCGACGGAAACCTGCTGGCTGCCGGGACCGGTCGCGGAATTGGCCTCCTCGCGCAACTGGCTGGAACGTACCACCTGGCTTTCCGGATCGAAAACCTCGGAGGTGACCGTCGAGCGGTCCATGTTGAGTTCGGCGGTCACCTCGACGCGGGCGCGGCCGGGGCCGACGACATTGGCGAGCATGTCCTCAAGGCGGGTGCGCAGGCGGTTCTCCTGGGCAAGCGCCAGCTCGGCGGTCTGTCCGGCGATGACGCCGTTCTCGCCTTCGCCGGTGCCGGCGGCCAGCAGTCGGCCGGTGTTGTCGACGATCGAAACGCGGTTGGGCGACAGACCCTCGATGGCTGAGGCGACGAGGTGCTGGACGGCGCGGATCTCGCCGGCCGAGAGCTCCCCGCGCACGGTCAGGACGATCGAAGCGGAAGGTTCCCGGCGCTCGCGGCGGAAGAGCTCGCGCTCGGGCAGCACCAGATGCACGCGCGCCGCCTGGATGCGGGCGAGCGAGGTCATGGTGCGGGCAAGCTCGCCTTCGAGGGCGCGCACATTGTTGATGTTCTGCACGAAGCTCGTGGCGCCCAGGGTGTTCTGGCTGTCGAAGATCTCGTAGCCGACCTGGCCGCGCGTCGGCAGGCCTTCGCCGGCGAGCTGCATCCGCAGCGCCGTGATCTGGTCGCGCGGCACGAGGATCGTGTCGCCGCTGCCGCGCAGCTCGAAAGGCACGTTCTGCGTCTGCAGCTCGGCGACGATGGCCGAGGAGTCCTCTATCGAGAGCTGGGAGTAGAGCGGCGCCATGCTCGGGGCCGAGGCCCGCATGATGAGAAAGGCAAAGAAGCCCAGCATCAGGACGGCGACCGTCGCCATGGCCGCGATCCGGGCGAGCCCAAACCGATTGAGGAACTGAAGCAGGTTGTCCACGCGAACACTCGGATTTTGAACATGAGCGATCGCGAGCCCCCGCAACCGTTAGGCAAAAATTACCTAGCGGATGGTAAACAAGGCGTTAACTCGTTGTTGCAAAGTGCGAAAATAGGCAGAAACTGCCGGTCACGTAATCGAGAGGCATGAAGGCGATGGCGCTGAGAATTCTGGGACGGCTCACATCCATCAATGTACGCAAGGTTCTCTGGCTCGCCGACGAGATGGGGCTCGCCTACGAGCGCGAAGACTGGGGAATGCCGCTGCGCGACCCGAAGGTGCCCGAGTTCCTGGAGCTCAACCCCAACGGGCTGGTCCCCGTGCTGGTGGACGGCGACTATGTGCTCTGGGAGAGCTCGGCGATCATGGCCTATCTTGCCCGTGCGTTCGGACCGACGCCGTTGGCGCCGGAAGAGGCGAGGGCGCGAGGCCTCTGCGACCAGTGGCTGATATGGCAGGGATCCGAGATGGCGTCGGTCTGGGGCTATGCGGTCATGGCGCTGGCGCGCAAGGTGCCCGGCTATGACGACGAGACGAAGATCGGCGAATCGCTCGAGCGCTGGACGGCCAAGATGCGCATCCTCGATGCGCAACTCGGCCGGACGCCGTTTGTCGCGGGAGACGCGATGACGATGGCCGACATCGCCGTCGGGCTGGCGGTCCATCGCTGGTTCTCGGTCGACCGCGAGATCGAGCCCATGCCGAACGCTGCTGCCTATCTGGAGCGCCTGCGTTCAGAGAGCAAAGGCGGCTCGTACCTCACGGATCGGACGCCCTGAACAGGCAAAACCCGCCGGACGGGTCCGGCGGGTTCGCGAATTTCACGCGCGGCCTGAACGCTCAGGTTTCGCGGTAGTGCTGAATCCAGGTCGTGCGCAGCCCGGCAAGGCCATGCTTGTCGATGGCAGCCTGCCAGTTGAGGAATTCATCGACGCTCAACGTGTAGCGATCGCAGGCTTCTTCCAGGCTCAGCAAGCCGCCGCGCACGGCGGCGACAACCTCGGCCTTGCGACGGATCACCCACCGACGCGTGTTCTTCGGGGGAAGATCGGCGATCGTAAGCGGGCTTCCGTCCGGACCGATAACGTACTTGACGCGAGGACGCATTTGTACGGTCATTTTACTCTCTACTCGACCTGACCATAGGCCGAGAGACTAAGCCCATCGCGCTTAAAATTTGCCTAAGGGGAAACTTACAGGTGGTTAAGAATGCCCGGTAAATGTGTGCCGGGCAGCGCCACAAGGGCTGTTCGCCGGCTTCTTCGCCTCCCTCCCCCCTCAAGGTGAGGGATTTGAGGGTGGGGGGTCAGTGGATCACAGATGAACCCCCACCCCCGACCCCTCCCCTCAAGGGAGAGGGGAGCATCGGCTCATGCACGCGTTTGAATCCGGGCGCCTCAGCGGCGGGGCTCGTCGTCCTGTCGGGGAGATAGACCGTGGCGTCAGGCCGCCTCGGTTTCATCCTCTGCGTCATCGCCGCCATTGTCCCCACCACCCCCTGTCGACGGTTCGGGAATGCGCACGTTGGTGACGTCGGTGAGCTTGATCTTGGAGGTGCCGACGGTCAGCACCGGCACCTCGCCGGAGAAGTCGACGGCCGAGACGACGCCGGTGGTGGCGGTGGTGACGTTGACGTAGTTGCCGGCAAGGTTCTTGGCGACGATGGAGATGGTGTAGGTGCCGTCGGGCTTGATGTTGCCGTCCGAACCGCGCCCATCCCAGATGAACTGCCCTTCGCCCTGCGCGAGCGAGCCGGTTTCGGTATAAACGACGTTGCCCAGGGCATCCTTGATGGTCACGGTCGCGTCCGATGCGGTGGCGGCGGAGGGGAAGCCCCAGACGGCATAGCCGCCCGAGAGGTCCGCCTTGTCGCCCGCGGCCGTCACTTCCTTGCCGATATAGGAGACGGCGTCGGTGTTGACCGCCGCCTGGTTGGACAGCATCAGCGCCTCGAGGAACTGGTTGGTCTTCAACTGCTGCTCGACGGAGGTGAACTGCACCAGCTGCTGGGTGAACTGGTTGGTGTCCATCGGGTCGAGCGGGTTCTGGTGCTTGAGCTGCGTCGTCAGGATCTGCAGGAAGGTATCGAAGTTGTCGGCGATGCTCGTCCGGCTGCTGTCGAGTGTGCTGCTGCTGTTCGTCGTGGAAACGCCGCTGACGGTCACGCCGGCCTCCTAATCAAGCAAGAATATTGACGCCGCCGGCACTTGCGGTGCCGCGGTATAGGGTGACGACAGGCGCCGGGATCGCATCGTCCGCTTCGCCGGCAGGCGCGTCGGCAACGGTCGGCGTCTTGCCGCCCTGCTGCCCCTGGTCCTGCTGGGCGAACGGATTCTGCTTCAGCGAGAATTCCAGGCTGGTCTTGGCGCCATCGAGCCCGGCCTGGGCGAGGGCGCGTTCGAGCGTCCTCTGGTCACGCTGCATGAGGTCCAGGGTTTCGGCCTTTTCCACCGCAAGCCGGGCGGTGACGTTGCCGGCATGGTCGATCTCCATGCGCACGTCGATCCGGCCGAGCTCGGGCGGATCGAGGCGGATCTGGAAATGCGTATTGCCCTGCTGCACCTGGCGGGAGATCTCGAAGGCGATCTGCGGCAGGTTGAGTTGCTGTTGCGAGGTCTGGTAGCCGGCGACGACCGGCCGGGCGACCGGCGCGGTCTCGATCCGCGTGCCCGTCTGAACGGCGATCTCGGCCGCCGTGTTCGGCGTTTCGGCGTCGGCCGTCAGGCGCGCCAGGGATTCCGGTTGCGGCGCCTGTCGGGTTGCCGCGCGCATCACGCTATCATCGGCCTCGCCGCCGCCGGCGGACTGACCTCTGCCGAGCGCATCGCTCAGCCGGGCGTCGGCGGAAAGGGTGGGGCTCTCCGACTTCGCGCCTGGCTTGCCGGCGGCGAGAGCGGCGATACGGGCTTCGAGATCAGGCGGGAGCCCCTCACCGTCGAGCCCGAGTTCGGCAAGGGTGGCGCCATCGCCGAGGGCGGCGGCGAAGGCGCCGAGTTTTGCCCCGACCGACCGGGCAAGCGCTGCCTCCTCGCGATTGTCGCCACCGAGCTTTCCGGCCAGATCAGCGAGGAGCCCGGCGAGGCGTTCGGTCGGGGAAGCATCGTCCTTGATGAGGTTTGCGCCCATCCGGGTAAGCTCGGTTTCGCTCGGAGCAGGCGAAAGCGGCAGATCGAGCATAGCCGCAAGCGCGTCGAGCAGCTCGTCTATCTTGGCGAGATCCTGTTCGTCGGGGTCGTCGGCGAGGCCCGACAGGCGCTCGATCAACTCGGCGAGGAGCTTTTGCGGGTCGGTTGAGTCTTCGGGGAGCTCGATGCCCGCCGCCTGCGCCAGCTCCGCCAGGGAAAGCTTGCCCGCCTGCCCGGCGATCTGCACGCCGACGAGTGCTCCGGCCTCGAATTCCAGCTCGACGGGTTTGCCGAACAGGTCCTCGATGCCGGCCTTGAGCGCCGCGGCGTCGGAGGCTCCACCGGTCAGGGCCGCAAGCAGAGCTTCGAAACCTGTCGGCGCGGCATTGGCCGAAGATGCACCACCGCTGCTGAAAGCGGAAACCGATCCGGATGCGGAACTGACGAGAAGCGGCACTTTACTGGGCGTCCCTGACAAAACACATGTCCGACTGTTGCGATGCAAGCGCCTTGCCAGATGCATGTGCCTAGAGGATTTCCTTTGAAATCAATTGTTTGGGTGGATCGTTCTCCAATCCGCACGGGCGTCGGCGGCAGGATTGTCCGGGCGATGCGGCAAAAGCTGCCGAGCACGGATGTTGCGGGAGCGGCGGGAAAGGATTAGAGACGGCGCCGACATACATGCCGCTGGCTCTTGACCCCAACCGGATGACCTTGAACATGCTCAACTCGCTTGATCTGCCCAAGCGCCCTGAGGACACACGCGTCGTCGTCGCGATGTCCGGGGGCGTCGATTCCTCGGTCGTTGCCGGGCTCCTCGCCCGGCAGGGCTATGAGGTGCTGGGCGTCACCCTCCAGCTCTACGATCACGGCGAAGCCACGCACCGCAAGGGCGCGTGCTGCGCCGGCCAGGACATCCACGATGCGCGCCGGGTCGCCGCAAAGCTCGGCATCCCGCACTACGTGCTCGATTACGAGGAGCGCTTCCGCAACGCCGTCATCGAGCCCTTCGCCAACGCCTACCAGCAGGGCGAGACGCCGGTGCCTTGCATCGCCTGCAACCAGTCGGTCAAGTTCGTCGACCTGATGGCGGTGGCCCAGGACCTCGGCGCGGACGTGCTCGCCACCGGCCACTATGTGCAGACGCGGCTCGAGGACGGGCGGCGCAAGCTCTACCGCCCGGTCGATTCGGACCGCGACCAGAGCTATTTCCTCTTTGCCACCACGCAGGAGCAGCTCAATTTCCTGCGCTTTCCGCTGGGCGGCATAGGAAAGGCGGAGGTGCGTGAGCTTGCCCGCGAGATGGGGCTGGAGATCGCCGAAAAGCACGACAGCCAGGACATCTGCTTCGTGCCGCAGGGCAAGTACGCCGACATCATCCGCAAGATGCATCCGGAGGCCATCGCCGAAGGTGAGATCGTCCATCTCGACGGGCGGGTGCTGGGCCGCCACAACGGGATCGTCAACTACACCATCGGCCAGCGCAAGGGCCTCGGCATCGCTGCGCAGGAGCCTCTCTACGTCGTCAAGCTCGAGCACCGCACCGGCCGCGTCATCGTCGGCCCGCGCGAGGCGTTGAAGACCCATACGGTGAGGCTGCGTGACGTCAATTGGCTCGGTGAGCGCCCGCTCGCGGAGTTCTCCGCCGGCAATGGGGCGCCGGTCGAGGTCAAGGTGCGCTCCACCCGCGGCCTACAGTCCGGCGTCGTCTCGATGCAGGGCGGGGAGGTCTTCGTCACCCTCGTTGCCGGCGAGTACGGCGTCTCACCGGGCCAGGCCTGCGTCTTCTATGCCGACGACTCGCAGACCTCGCAGGTGCTCGGCGGCGGCTTCATCGCCGAAGCGGTGCCAACGGCGTTCGCGGCTTGAAAGGAGCCATAACGTCTTGCGTTATATAACGTTACGCGTTATAAGTGCATGATCCGGGGCTTTGCCGATTCCGAAACCGAACTGATCTGGTCCGGCCGGCGGAGCCGGAAGTTACCGCCCGATATTCAGGCCACGGCGCTCCGCAAGTTGCGTCTGCTCAATCAGGCGCGGGTGCTGGCGGACCTGCGGGTTCCGCCGGGCAATCGTCTGGAGCTGCTTAAAGGCAATAGAGCCGGGCAGTACAGCATCCGGATCAACGAGCAATGGCGCATTTGCTTCATCTGGCAGGAAGGAGGACCGAGCAGTGTCGAAATCGTCGGCTATCATGACTGATATGGACCTTCTGCCCAACCCGCATCCCGGTGAGATTCTGCTCGAAGAATTCCTAAAGCCGATGGGGCTCAGCCAGAATGCGCTGGCTCGCGCTGTGCACGTTCCACCCCGCCGTATCAACGAGATCGTACTCGGCAAGCGGGCGATGACAGCCGATACCGATCTGCGATTGGCGCGGTATTTCGGCGTGTCGGAAGGATTTTTCCTCGGCCTGCAGGCAGATCACGACCTGATGGAACGACGGCGGGCTATAGAGGGCGACCTCGAGACGATCACGCCACGAGCCGCTTAGTCCCCATTCCCCGCCGCCTGCTGCTGCCTCGACAGCGTCGTTCTGCCGCCAGATCGAGAGGTTGGAGCTGATCGCTGCAACGATGAAAGTCAGCGCGACGACACCCAGCACGATGAGCAGGATGCGGCCCCGGGTATTGTTCGGCTTGCCTTCATCCATGGTCCCGCGCTCCCCGTTTTTGTCGCCCCATTGGGCGGGCGATGAAATTTTTCTAAGCTCATCCCCAAGGATCGTGCGTCGAGCCGCGTCCTAAGGTCAAGGCGCTTGGGTGAAGCGTCCGGACGCGCACGGGGAGGACTGCGATGGAGATTGGGCTTTGTCGGAAGCGGTGATGCCGCTCACGGCGGATGCGGCCGATACCGAGACAGATGTCGCCGATCTCGTGACCCTGGCGCGGGCAGGGGATCGACAGGCCTTCGTCTCGCTCGTCTCGACACACTATGACTTCGTCTATCGCACGGCCTATCGCTGGTGCGGAAACCGCAGCGATGCTGAGGACGTGGCGCAGGAGGTGTCGATCAAGCTCGCGGCCGCCATCGCAGCGTTCGATGGGCGCTCCAAGTTTTCGAGCTGGCTCTACCGCATCACGCTCAATGCCGTGCGCGACATGCAGCGGGCAAGGGCCCGGCGCGGCCGGCACGTCACCGCCCTGGCCGAGGTCAGCCCGCAGTCCGCTCCGCCAGAGCAG
Source organism: Devosia geojensis (assembly GCF_000969415.1). Classification (GTDB taxonomy): domain Bacteria; phylum Pseudomonadota; class Alphaproteobacteria; order Rhizobiales; family Devosiaceae; genus Devosia; species Devosia geojensis. The sequence continues at coordinate 147,602 of NZ_JZEX01000061.1, forward strand.
GAGGACGCGGCGGCGACGCGCCAGCTCTGGGCGGCGGTACGGGCCCTGCCCGACAAGCAGCGCGACGCGGTGCTGCTGGTCTATGCCGAGGACCTCACCCACGCTGCCGCCGCCGAAATCATGGGGTGCCGGGAGGCGACCGTCTCCTGGCACATCTTTGAAGCCAGAAAGACCCTGAGGGGGTTCCTATGAGCACCGAACCGAACATCGATCCACTGGCGCGCCTCGGCGGCATCGAAGCTCCGGCCGCGGACGCGGCGGCACGCACCCGCGCCATCGCCGCTGCGACGGCTGCCTTCGAGAAAGAATCTTCGCCGGGCGCCCAAGGAAAGCGCTGGGGCGAGCGTCTCAAGTCCATCTTTCCAACCTTTCAGGGAAACTGGATCATGGACACGCGCATTCCCATCGCCACGGCCGCCGTCGCGCTCCTCCTCCTGCCACTCGGCTACCAGCTCTATTCGACCACCTCGATGACGCCGCCCGTCGTGCAGCAGCCGGCGGTCGCGCCGGCCCCGGCTCCGGAGCCGGCCGAAATGGGCGAGGAGGCGGATACCGCCGCCGAAGTGCCGGTTGCGGCACCCGAGCCCGTCATGGCCGAACGGGCCAAGACCGTCGTGGTCCCGCAGTCCGGCGCCGCCTCGCCCACAATGGACATGGAAGCGATGCCCGCCCCCGCGCCGATGGCGCCGAGCCTGATGGCGACGGGGATGGCCGCGCCTGCCGATGCGATGATGGCGATGCCGGAAGCCTCCGGCGACGCGTTCGCCGCCTTCGACGAGCAGCCGGTCAAGTCCGTCGCCGAAGAGCCGGTCTCGACCTTCTCTATCGATGTCGATACCGCGAGCTACTCCTATGTGCGCCGCATGCTCGAGGACGGGCAGGTGCCGTCCCCCGACGCCGTGCGCATCGAGGAGATGATCAACTATTTCCCCTACGACTACGCCGCGCCGGAGGACGCCGAGACGCCGTTCGCCTCGACCGTCGCGCTCTATCCGACGCCGTGGAACCCCACGACGCGCCTCCTCCACATCGGCATCAAGGGCTACGAACCCCCGGTCGCGGTGGACAGGCCCAGCAACCTCGTCTTTCTCATCGATACTTCGGGATCGATGGACGAGCCCGACAAGCTGCCGCTCCTGAAGCGCGCCTTCCGCCTGCTCGTCGAGCAGCTGTCGGACAACGACACGATCTCGATCGTCACCTATGCCGGCTCGGCCGGCGTGGCGCTGGAACCGACCTCGGCCGGCGACAAGGCCAAGATCCTCGCCGCGCTCGACAACCTCTGGGCTGGCGGTTCAACGGCCGGAGTCGAGGGCATCGAGCTTGCCTACCAGCTGGCCGAAAAGGCGAAGGTCGAGGGCGGCGTCAACCGGGTGATCCTCGCCACCGACGGCGATTTCAATGTCGGCATCTCCGACCCGCAGGAGCTCGAAGACTTCATCGCGCAAAAGCGCGGCAGCGGAGTCTTCCTCTCCGTCCTCGGTTTCGGTGCCGGTAATCTCGGCGACGACACCATGCAGAGCCTTGCCCAGAGCGGCAACGGCAACGCCAGCTACATCTCGAGCTTCCGCGAGGCGCAGAAGGTGCTCGTCGAGGAGATGGGCGGCACGCTCGAAACCATCGCCAAGGACGTCAAGATCCAGGTCGAGTTCAACCCCGCCATGGTCTCGGAGTACCGGCTCGTCGGCTATGAGACGCGCACGCTCAACCGCGAGGATTTCAACAACGACAAGGTCGATGCCGGGGAAATCGGCGCGGGCCATACCGTCACCGCGATCTACGAAGTGACGCCGGCGGGCTCCGATGGCGCGCTGATCGACTCGCTGCGCTACGGCTCGGATGAGCCGGCCGCCGGCGGCAACTCGGACGAATACGCGTTCCTGCGGATGCGCTACAAGCTGCCCGACAGCGACGTCAGCCAGCTTATCGAAACGCCGGTGACGGCCGAGGTCGCCTATGACGACATCACCTCGGCGCCCGCCGACATGCGCTTCGCCGCCGCCGTCGCCGCCTTCGGGCAGAAGCTCAAGGGCTCCGTCTATGCCGGCGATATGGATTGGCAGACGATCCGCGCGCTCGCCCAGGGTGCCCGTGGGAAAGACGAAGCCGGCTACCGCGCCGAGTTCGTCCAGCTCGTCGACCTTGCGGCCTCGCTGAGGCCGGACCGGTAGAGTATGGCACCCTTTCCCTTCTCCCCTTGTGGGAGAAGGTGCCCCGAAGGGGCGGATGAGGGGTCCGCGATAGCGCCACAAGCGCGGGAGCACGAGACAGCATCGCAGACCCCTTACGCAGATTTTCCGCTGAACGCGGAAAATCTGTCCCTCTCCCACAGGGGGAGAGGGATGGGGCGCCAAACTACGCCAGCGGCTTCAGCCCCGCCTCGATCGAAGCCCTATGCGGCTCGAGGAACGGCGGCAGCGACAGGCTTTCGCCGAGCGTCTCCAGCGGTTCGTCGGCGGTAAAGCCGGGGACGTCGGTGGCGATCTCGAAGAGGATGCCGTTGGGCTCGCGGAAGTAGAGCGAGGTGAAGTAGTAGCGCTCCACCTCACCGCTCGAACGCAGGCCTGCTTCGGAGACCCGCGCGATCCACTGGCGCAGCGTCTCCTGGTCGGGCGTGCGGAACGCCACGTGGTGGACGCCGCCGGCGCCGGGCCGCACGAAGTCGAGATCGGGCTGCACGGCAACGTGCAGCTCGGCCGAAGGTCCGCCCGGTCCCATCTCGAAAACGTGGACATCGCCGGTTTTGGTGCGGTCGGGATAGGTCCTCGCCTCGCGCATGTTCATTACCTGCGTCAAGACCCGCGCGGTCGGCTCGAGCCGCGGCACGCTCATGGTGATGGGGCCGAGGCCGATGATCTGCTTGTCGGCCGGCACCGGGCTCTTCTCCCAGGCCTTGGCGGTATTGGCCGGATCGACGACCAGCCGGAAGCGCTGGCCCTCGAAATCCTCGAACTCGAGCGAGACATGCCCGAACCGCTCCTTGATGGCGCTGACGCCAACGCCGGAATTCTGCAGGTGGTCCTTCCACCATTCGAGCGTTTCCTCACTGTCGACGCGCAGGCCCGTGCGCACGATCGAGTGCGTGCCGCGTTTTTCGGGCGCGGCAGGAAAATCGAAGAAGGTCAGGTCCGCGCCGGGCGAGGCGACGCCGTCGCCGTAGAAGAGGTGATACGCCGTGGTGTCGTCCTGGTTAACCGTCTTCTTGATGAGCCGCATGCCGAGGGTCTGCGTATAGAATTTCAGGTTGCGCGGGGCCTGAGCCGTCACCGCCGTCAGGTGGTGGATGCCGCCGAGTTCGAGGGTCATGTCGTGTCTCCTGAAAGGCGCGTGTTCATGCGCCGTTTGCCTTGCCCAACACATAGGACGGTTCGCCTTGCCACGTCAGGCGGACAACGCCGACAGGCCGTTGCCGATTCTCGAACGATATGCATCGCAACTGGCGCGGTGGTTGCCCGTTTCTCAAAGGAATGGAGCATGCCATGGTTGCCAAGTCATCGGTCACCGCCCGGCCGGTCGATCCGAACCAGCCCGATCCGCCGATCGGGAGTTTAGCCGAGGCCCGCGCCTCGATAGACGAGTGCCGGCGCTGCGAGCTCTACAAGGCCGCAACGCAGGCCGTCTTCGGCGAGGGACCGCAGCATGCCAGCGTCCTCTTCGTCGGCGAGCAGCCGGGCGACCAGGAAGACCTTGCCGGCAAGCCCTTCGTCGGCCCGGCCGGACGCCTCTTCGACAGCTACCTCGAGCGGGTCGGCATCGACCGCAGCAGAGTTTACGTCACCAATGCGGTCAAGCACTTCAAGTTCGAGCCGCGCGGCAAGCGGCGCCTGCACAAGCGCCCGGACGCCGCCGAAATCGCCGCCTGCCGCTTCTGGCTGGACCTCGAGATGCAGTTCCTCGAGCCCAACCTCATCGTGGCGCTCGGCGCCACCGCCGCCCGCAGCGTTCTCGGCAAAGTGGTGACCATCGGCGAATTGCGCGGCAAGCCCATCGAGCGGGGCAACGCCCCGGCGGTCTTCGTCACCATCCACCCCTCCTTCCTCCTGCGCATCCGCGCCCGGCCGGAATACGAGCAAGAGGCAGAAAAGTTCGAAGCCGATCTCGCCGCCATCCGCGACTACGCGCAGGCGGGCTGAGAAGGCCTCGGGCATGCTTGACACGAGGGACACGCAAACCTAATAAGTCGCGGCGCTCACAAGCGCCGCCGCGCACCGCCGCGGTCCCCTTCGGGGCGGAGTAGCTCAGTTGGTTAGAGCAGTGGAATCATAATCCATGTGTCGGGGGTTCAAATCCCTCCTCCGCTACCAATTTGTATCACCGGTTTGGGGCTGGGCAGCCACTGCCGCATCGCGCTGCGGGGTTCGGACTACCGCGTGGCGGTCTCGCCGATGTTGAAGGTGGCGCAACTGGTGCAAGAATCCGAAACCAGCCAGACATTAGTTCTCGTGCGTCCGTGCTCATGGGGGCATGCAGCGGCTCAACATGAAGATGGATGCCGAAGGACTGGTCGAGCGCCGCACCGTGGAAACCCTTGTCGACCTCTGTCATCGAAGCCCGACTGCGTGGGCGTCCGCTATTCGTTGATCCTGCAGGCTTTGGGCGGCATCGATGGCTTTCGTCAACACCAACGTCCTGCTCGAAAATGCATCAGAAGGGGGGCGACGTCTCCATCCCCAGGCAGTGCCGTTTTCATTTCCTTCGGCACGACTGTCCGGCTCGTGGGGTCAACTTGCGCGAATGCTGGTGCCCAAGTCACCGTATCGCATCTTGGTTCGAGCGTAACCAAGAGGTGCGAACTAGGATGCGTTGACGCTTCTCTAAGCTCAGCCGCGCCCCGGTCAAATTGTCGAATAGGTGTACCGCGTTGGAATCGATGGTCACGGATACGGTTTGTCCGGGCTTGAGGTCGACGCGCTGGCGGAAATAGACCGTCAGTTGTTCATCGCCGCATCGGCCATGCACGAGCGTGTCGGCGCCCGTTGGCTCCACGACATCCACGATCAACTCGATACCGTCATCCTCCAGACTGATCTGCTCGGGGCGAATGCCGTATGAAATGGCCTGACCGGGCTTAACGTTGGCATTCTGGGGCAAGGGCCATATCGACCCGATCCCGCTTCGAAATTCGTTAGTTCCGTTCCGATTTTCGACGGTTCCGGACAGGATGTTCATCGCCGGAGAGCCGATGAACCCGGCGACAAAGATATTAGCAGGCTTGTCGTAGAGCTCCAGTGGCGTGCCGAACTGCTCCACAACGCCGTCATGCATGATGACGATGCGGTCGCCCATGGTCATGGCCTCGACCTGATCATGGGTCACATAGATCGTCGTGGTCTTGAGGCGCTGGTGCAGCGCCTTGATCTCGGAGCGCATCTGCACGCGCAGCTTGGCGTCGAGATTGGACAGCGGCTCGTCGAAGAGGGAGACGGCCGGATCGCGCACGATGGCGCGGCCCATGGCGACGCGCTGGCGCTGCCCGCCGGAAAGCTGGCGCGGATAGCGGTCCAGCAGCGCATTGAGACCCAGGATTTCGGAGGCATGGGCGACGCGGCGGTCGATCTCGTCCTGCGGCACCTTCTTGAGGCGCAGCGAGAAGGCCATGTTCTTTTCCACGGTCATATGCGGATAGAGCGCATAGTTCTGGAACACCATGGCGATGTCGCGTTCCTTGGCCGGCAGGTCGTTGACTACCCTGCCGCCGATCTTGATGTCGCCGTCGCTGATTTCTTCCAGTCCGGCGATCATGCGCAGCAGCGTCGACTTTCCGCAGCCTGAAGGCCCGACGAGAATGACGAATTCACCGTCCGTGATCTCGGCCGAAACCTGCTTGAGGGCATGAAAGTTGCCGTAAAATTTGTCCGCGTTGGCGATGGTAACGCCGGCCATGATGATCCTCCCTGTTCTCGAGCCGGACCGATCCGCGATCGGTCCGACCATGGTCGTGGAGCGCCGCGCGCTCCGGACGTGCTATCGCGCCAAGGGTACCCGGATGACCTCATAGAGGTCGAGGCGGGGCAGGGCGATCTCGATACCGGCGCCGCTATTGCGGATATCGGCGGGGGCACCGGAGACCAGCAGCTCGGCGGTGCCCGCCGCGCCGCTAATATGCAGCTTGCCACCATCCACCGGCACGTGCGGGCCGAAGGATTTGCGGCGGGCGCCGGTCTGGTTGATCAGGTGGATGACGAGACCGGACTGGTCACGGCCCATGATCATCTCCACCTGTTCGGGCAGGTCGGCAGCGACCGGCGTGTCGACGACGCCCCTGATGGTGTCGAGGAAATAATCGCGTATCTCGGTGGTGCCGAATTCGCGATAGGTGCGGCCCACCGACCACGGGATCTGGATGACACTGCCATAGCGGCTGGCGCTGGCGGCGGCCGGCTCGCCGCCGGTCACGTGGCCATAACACTTTTCCGGCGGGCCGAACGGCGCCTGGGGCAACATCACCCCGATGCGCACGGCATTGGGCTTCCAAACGAAATGGGCATAGCTGCCATAGACCGGAATGGTGGGCGCGGCATAGTGGAAGGCCTGCGCCTCCGGCTGCGCGGAGGTGGAGACATAGGTGGCCCAGAGCGCCTGGCCCTTGTCCGGCGTGCCCACGCGCATGATCGAGGGGGCAGTGGCCAATTCGACCCCGCCATGGCCGGTGACGCCGCTGGAGCCGGTGAGCACGACATTGCCGCCCGCTTCCACGAAACGATCCAGCGCCGCCGCCGCCCCCGCGACCAGGGCGCCGAGATCGGGCAGGACCACGAGGCGGTATTTGTCCAAGAGGCCCTCGGCATCCATCTTGGCGATGAGGTCGGCGCCGACCACGTCGAAGGGAATGTGCTTTTCCTTGAAGGCGCTGTAGAGCCCGCGGAATTCCTCGACGCTGTCTTCATAGCCCGGATCGGCGGCGCGCAGCCGGTCCGGCCGGGCCAGGGCGATGCCGCCGCCCGGCTGCAATTGGCCATACATGTCCTTGTGGTCGCGGAAGAAGCGCGAAATCTCGCCGGCCAGCGGCAGGTTGGCATAGGGAATGCGGCCGGGCGCGCCCATGATATAGGTAGACGGATTGCCGCCCCGGGCAATGGCCTGCAGCAGATATTGCGCGAAATGCTCGGGCTGTTCGCCGGCCATGCGATAGGGCATGTCCACGAAGGACACCGAATTGACCATCAGCGACACCTCGGGCAGGCCGGTCATGTGGGCGCTGACATTTTCCGAGGTCGAATGGTGCCAGAGTTCGCGGCCGAAGGCGTTGTTGGCCTCGTAATAGATCACCGGCGCGCCACGGCTGAGCACCAGGGCCGCATCGGGGCGACGCGACAGGATGTGGTCGGAAATCTTGGTGGCCAGGGCGCGGATCACGCCATTGGAGAAGCGTAGCCATTCGGGATAATTGGCGTGGCCCGGCCCGTCGGGCAGCTCCTTGCCGCCGCTATATTCGGCGAAGGTGGCCTGGCATTTCTGGCAATGGCAGACGCCGTGATAGACGCGGCTGTAATCGGTTTCCGAAAAGCCGAACCAGTTGAAGAAGAAGCCGTCGACCGGATAGCGCTCCATGATCTCGTCGAGAATGTCGAGCGAGCGGTGCTGGTAGTAATCGGCTGAGGGGCAGGCGCTGTAGAGCGTATTGTAGATCTGCGGCTCGCCCTTGGGGGACACGAAGAGCCAGTCGGGATGCTCCTGGGCGATATGGGTCGACATCTTGGAGAAGTCGCAGCGGGCCAGCACGCGGATGCCGCGTTTATGGGCGGCCTTGACGGCATCGCCGATCAGGTCGCCGGACGGCCGGTCGGCCAGGAAGGGATTGCGCGTCTGGAAGGGCAGGTCGCTGGGATAGAAGGAGACGATGCCGCCGGTATTGATCAGCCAGGTATCGGCGCCATGCTCCTCGATGATGTCGAGCACACGCTCCACGTCCATGACCGCATCGACTTCCTGCAGATTGGTCTGGAACACGGAGAACGGGCTGCGCCACCACTCCTTGCCTTCGGTGGCCGCATGATTGTTCGAAGGCTTGGCGCCCATGGACATGATACACTCCTGATTAAAGCTGCGGTCTTGCCGACGATGGGAATGGGCCGGCCTGGCGAGGCCGACCCGAAATGGCTAGGCGCGGCGCAGCAGCGCGTTGCCCTGATTGACGAATTCCTCGGCCGCCTGCTGCACGCCATAGGCGCCGAAGCCGACATTCTCGTTGACGCGCCGCATGAGGTCGTTGACGGCACGCTCGCCCCGATGCACCGGCGGCGCGGGATTGGCCTGGGCCAGGGCGGCCTGGCTGTGGCGCAGCACCTTCTGGTCCACCTCGCTAATATCCTCCAGCGCCAGCACCGCCTCCAGCGCCGGACGCGAGGCCGGCGGCCCACTGACCAGGCCCAGAATGCTCGCCGATTCCGGGTCGCTGACGAACCAGTCCATCAGATGGGCGGCCTCCTGCTTGAAATTGCTGCGGGCATTGAGGGTGAGCGAACTGGTCGGACGGGGGAAATAGCCCGGATTGTCGGAGCCGACCGGGGCAGGCGGCGCCATCATGCCCAACGTGTCGGTGGTAAGCGCCTGATAGCCCCCAGCCAGGTCCTGCGAGGCCATGTTGGCGAAAATGGCGCGGCCGCGCACCAGCGGGCTGTTGGGCCATTCGGTGCCGGTGAACTGGGCCTGCAAATCCGGCGGCACGGTGGCGCCGGTTTCGCGCATCTTGTTCCAGTATTCGAGCCAGGCTGCCACTTCATCGACACTGACGCCGAGCTCGTTTTCGGTAAACAAGGTGCGCCCCTGAGCCACCAGGGTCATGCCCAGATCGCCCAGTCGCGCGCCGCCATCGTGACAGCCATACATGCTGCTGTCGGCCTTGTGCACCTCGGCGCAGTAAAGGGCGAAGTCGTCGTAGTTCCAGCTCTCGGGCGGCGCATCCAGGCCCAGCCGCTCGATGGCGGACTGGTTATAGCCCATGCCCTGGATCGACACGGCGATGGGCAGGCCATAGAGCGTGCCGTTGACGCGCCCCAGATCGAGCACCGCCGTTTCGAACAGGTCGCCCCGGATCGGGTCGGGGATAAGGTCGTCGAGAGGCTCCAGCGCCTCGCGGGTGGCGTATTGCTCGAGGTCGCCGCTGCTGAGCGTGATCACGTCGGGCGCATTGCCGCCGGCGACCATGGCCGCGATCTTGTCCGGCCAGGCATCGCTGGGAACGCCCTCATAGACCACGTTGATCTCCGGATGCAGCTCGGCATAGCGGGCAACCGAATTGCCGCGGATGGCGAGCTTTTCGGCATTGCCGAAAATGCCGAACCGGACAGGCCCCGTCTGGGCGCGGGCGCCCGTGGTCCCAAGGGCCAGCGCACCGAGAGCGGCCGTGCCGCCCAGAAGCACGCTGCGGCGTGAAAGGTTGAATCTTCTATTCATAGTCACTCCTCCTCTATGCCTGCCGTGCAGGCGGTTGGCGGGGAGAGGCTGTTATGCTCAGCCCTTCAGCCCCGAAGTTGCGATTCCTTCCACCAGCCTGCGCTGGAAGATCAGGAAGACGACGAATGTTGGGATCAGACTCAGGGCCGACATGGCGAGTAATTGCCCATAGGCGCCGCCCGAGGAGTCGACCAGGGTGCGCAGCCCGACCGGGACCGTCAGCGATTCCGGCGAGGTCAGGTAGATGAGCTGCGAGAAGAAGTCGTTATAGGTCCAGATGAAGGTGAAGATGATGGTGGTGATCAGTGCCGGTTGCAGCAGCGGGAAGATGATGCTGGTGAAAATCCGGAAGGTGCTGCACCCGTCGATGGTCGCCGCCTCGTCCAGCTCGCGCGGGATGCGGCGGATGAACTGCACCATCAGGAAGATGAAGAACGCATCTGTGGCCAGGAATTTCGGCACGATCAGCGGCAGATAGGTGTTCACCCAGCCGAGACGCGCGAACATGACATATTGGGGGATGAGCAGCACGTGCGAGGGCAACATCAGCGTCAGCAGCATGATGGTGAACAGCGTGCGCTTGAACGGAAATTCGAGCCGGGCAAAGGCATAGGCCGTAAGCGAGCAGGCCAGCACATTGCCGATCACCGCGCCCAGGCAGATCATGAAGGAATTGATGTAGTACTGGGTGAAGCTCGGATTGGTGGCGAACCAGCCGGTGAAGTAATTGCTCAGATCGATATCGTTGGGCAGAGCGGCCGGATTGCTGAAGATTTCCTGGTCCGACTTGATCGAACTCATCAACATCCAGAGCAGGGGATAGATCATGATCGCCGCGCCGCCGATCAGTACCGCATAGGTGACGATCCGGGGCAGCGAAATGGGGGCCTTTCGGCGCGGCAGCGGCGCATAGGTGGCGATGCTCATCTGTCGTCTCCGTAGTAGACCCAGCGGCGGGACGCCCAGAAATTGAGGGCGGTGAAGGCGCCGATGATGAGCAGCAGCACCCAGCCCATGGCCGAGGCATAGCCCATGCGGAAGCTGGTGAAGCCCTCCTGGTAGAGGTAGAGCGTGTAGAACAGGGTGGAATCCGCCGGCCCGCCACTGCCGCCGCTGACGATGTAGGCGGAGGTGAAGGCCTGGAACGAGTTGATGATGCCCAACACGAGATTGAAGAATATCACCGGCGTGATCATCGGCAGCGTGACATTGCGGAACTTCTGCCAACGCCCTGCGCCGTCGATCTCTGCGGCCTCATAGAGCTCGTTGGGCACCTGTTGCAGGCCGGCCAGGAAGATGATCATTGCCGAGCCGAACTGCCAGATATGCAGCAGGACCAGGGTGTAGAGGGCGTATTGCGGGGTGGAAATCCAGTTGGGCGCATCGATGCCGAACAGCAACAGGCCCTGATTGACGACCCCCTCGCCCCCGAAAATCTGCCGCCACATGACGGCGACCGCGACGCTGCCGCCCAGCAGGGACGGCAAGTAATAGATGCCGCGGAACAGGCCCAGCCCGCGCACCTTCTGATTGAGCAGCACCGCGATGGCGAGCGCGAAGACCAGGTTCAGCGGCACGCCGAGCAGCACATAGATGAAGGTGACCTGCAGCGCTTTCTTATAGCGCGGGTCGAAGGTGAACATATCGACGAAATTGGACAGGCCCACCCAATTGGGGATGCGCAACATGTCAAAATCGGTGAACGACAGATAGAGCGAGGCTAGCAGGGGACCTGCCGTCAACAGGATCATCCCGCCGAACCAGGGTAGAAGGAAAAGATAGGCCTCGAAATTCTGGCGCTTGCGGCGTCGCGCCGTCTTGGGCGCCTCCATTGGGGAATTGGCGGCCTGAGCGGTCATGCCGAGCCTCCCCTTGCCGGCTCTGCGGTAATTCTGGCTGCTAAGGTCAACGATCCTCCTCCGCCCCTCCTCCGTGAGGTGCGTTGTTTGCGTTCGCTCCGGTATGAAACCACCCGTTCTTTCGCTCTTTGAGGCGAGACTTCGGGTCGTTTCAGGTCAATTTCGAGCCGTCACGCCCGAGCGTCCGGTGATATATCGCCGAGCGCCCGGAACATGACTGAATGGTCCTTGCCGCCGAGGCCCCTGGACACGGCCGAGTTCATTAGCTGGACGGTCGCCGCCGTATTGGGCAGGGCGATGTCTAGGTTGCGCGCCGTTTCCAGCGCAATGTTGAGGTCTTTCCGATGCAGTTTTAGCGCGAAGCCGGGATCGAAGGTCTCGTCGATCATCCGCTGTCCATGCAGCTCCAGAATCCGCGATTGGGCAAATCCGCCCATCAAGGCGGTCTTGAGCGTGCCCAGGTCAACGCCGGCCCGCTCAGCCAGAAGGAAGGCCTCGCCTACGCATTCAATGGTCAGGCCGACAATGATCTGGTTGGCGACCTTCACCACCTGCCCGCATCCCACCGGGCCGACATGGGTGATGGTCTTGCCCAGGACTTCGAAAACGGGTCGGGCACGCTCGAAATCCTCGGCCTCGCCGCCCACCATGATCGTCAGCGTGCCGCCCTTGGCGCCGACCTCGCCGCCCGACACGGGGGCATCGAGATAATGCGCGCCCAGTTTCCGGACGCGTTCGGCGAAATCCCGCGTGGCGACCGGCGCGATCGAGCTCATGTCGATCAGCAGACCATTGCCCGAAAGCCCGGAGGCCACGCCGTTGGGGCCGAAAAGCACGGTTTCCACGTCCTGAGTGTCAGGTACCATGAGAATCACGATATCGGCGCCCCGCGCCGCTGCGGCCGGCGTGTCGACGCCATAAGCGCCCTTGTCGACCAGATATTGCGACTGCGCCTTCACGCGATTGATTTGCAGTTTGTGCCCGGCGTCGATCAAGCGTTCCGCCATGGGCCGCCCCATGGTTCCCAAGCCGATAAATCCGATCGTCGCCACCGCGCAGCTCCCTAACTCACGTGCCTGTGCACTTGCTATTGACTCAGAACTAACAAATTAAGTCATCTATAACAAGTTTGTTGTTTTTGATTTTTCCACGGGGCGGCGATCACGCGCGGAAGTGACCTGATTGCAGGCTGTGGCGCGTACTTATAGGCGCTTCGCTGTCCAGATTTGACATTTTTGGGACCATAGTTGTCAAAACTCCCGGAAGTGGGCAGGATATGTCCGAACAAATGAGGGGAAAGCCGTTGGCTATCCAGGAAGAGAGCAGGGCGGCGGGCAGGCATCAGAGCCTGTCCAGCGTTGTCTATAATGAGATGCGTGCCCTCATCATGCAGGGAAAGTGGACTCCCTCGTCGCGCCTGCCCTCCGAGGCTGAGCTTTGCAAGCAGTTCAATGTGTCCCGCCCGGTCGTGCGCCAGGCGCTGGCGGCGTTACGCGACGATGGGCTGGTTCTGTCCCGCCAGGGATCGGGCAGCTTCGTGCAGCCCGGCGTGGTGCCGACGGCCAGCGAGCCGCAGGTCCAGTTTCCACCTTTGACAAGTGTTGCCGACCTTGAATCCTTTCTGAATTTCCGGGAGGGGATCGAGGGGGAGGCGGCGGCCATTGCCGCGCGACGCCATACCGAACCCCAGCTCCAGACGCTCCGCGAGGTTGCCGCCCACCTGGGCGCCAGCTCCAGCCTGGCCGAGGGCGACTACGAATTTCACCGCGCGGTGGCTGCGGCCTCGGGCAATCCGTTCTATCTCAACAGCCTGGAATCGTTGCGGTCCCACATCATGTTCGGGCTGGGCATCACCTGGACATTCGGCGCCGGGCAGGGCGATTTCCAGCAAACGGTACAGACTCATCATGGCGCTCTCGTCGAGGCCATCGCCGCGCGGGATGCAGGTGCGGCGCGGGACGCCATGCGGCGCCATCTGCAATGGGAGCGCGCGAAATTGATGACCGGACAATTCCCCGAAGACGGCCTTTGACATTGCCTGGAGGACTTGGCGTGTTATGGTTTTCGCAGGGCGCAGCGGCAACGGCCTTGATGTGGAGGAGCATCGATGATCGCAATCTCGTCTTTCGACGTGCAATCGGGAAAAAGCTGCTTCGAATTCCGGATGGGTATCGAAGGGGAAGCAGCGGCCGCAGCGGCGCGCAAGCGATCGACGGCGGATTTGATCATCCTGCGTGACATTATAAGGCAGATGGAAGGCCTTCAGCATAACGGGCAGCCGGGGCTGAACGAGGACTTCGCCTTCCATCTCGGCGTGGCCCGCGCTTCGCACAACGATTATTATGTCAGCGTGCTGCAATCGCTCAAGGCGACGATCTTCGAAGGCATGCTCTATGCGCGCACCACCTCCGGCCTGAAGACGGTCGAAAAGGTCGCTGCCATCAACGAGCAGCATCGCCTGGTCCTCGATGCCATTGTCGAACAGGACGCCGATGCGGCGCGTGCCGCCATGCGCGGCCATCTGCTGCGATGCCGCATCTCGACAAATCACTGGCATCTCGCTTGAGCCGGCTCGCGTCAAGCATAAGGCCTTGACGTGAGGCGGTTTTGTTCAGAAAGAACTATTTTTACAATTCTGTACAAGTTGCATTAAAAAGGACAAGTTGCGCATAGGGTAGTTCCTGCGATTAGCGGTGCTTCGGCGTGGCGGCTGGCAGCCGGCGGGCAAGCGCGAACGGCGCGGCCTGCTCCCTGGGATTCAGGGGCTTTCTACATCGATTGGTAGCGCGTCCCTCCTCAGCACCATCAATCCCCCCAACTTCATCGCCGAATGCGTGTCACCGCAACGTGCCACCTTGATTCAGGCTCTCGCGGCGGAGGGTCTGCTTGGCGGCAATGTAAGCAAACAGAGTTGGTGAGTTGATGCCTGGAACTGCTCAGCCGAAGCGTTCCATACCCTGTATCAAGTCCAATACTGAACGGAACGATCCTGCTCATCGTATGGCGGCCACGCGCAGCAGCCGGTCCTTGCGAAGTCGATCAGGGATTGTGCCATGCGCAAGCTAAGGCCGTGCGCAGAGGCATCGTTCTTGGCGAGCGGCATCCGGTTGAGGCTGTTAAAAACAAACGGCTCATCAAAGCCATGGGCAGCTCCAAGTCGGTCGTTCTCGAACGGGGGGACCATGCGAACTCGTATGCATAGCCCGTGCCGCCCGCCTCGGCATGGACGGCGAGCGACAAGAAGATTTCTTCGTATTGCGTCCAGGTTCAGCCCCGGTTTCTCTGCGCAAAGTGCATCAAGCACGTTGGCTGCGTTATCTGGATGAAAGCGGGCAATGGTCAGCAGCTGATCGCGGCGGGCGACTTCTGGCATCCCGATACCGGCTTCGCAAAAGGCCCTGGGGAAGGCCGCTGGCGAATTTCGGAGCTCGACCGCGTCGAGGCCAATGAGGCCTTCGCCGCCCAGGCTTGCGCCGTCAATGCCGGCATGGGCTGGGACCCGGAAAATCGTCAACGTCAATGGCGGCGCCATCGCTCTGGATCATCCCATCGGCGCATCGGGCGCCCGGATCCTGGTGACGTTGCTGCATGAACTGCCGCTCGAAGTCGAGGCATGGACTGGCTACCCTGTGCATAGGTGGTGGCATGGGAGTCGCCATGTGCGTCGAGAAGATGGGCGATCATGATCAGCGAGCCACCATGAACTCGGCACTGGATGAGTGACCCGGGCCAAAGGGAGGAAGGCCCGGGTCTCTGGAACGTCACCTGATGGCGATGACGTTCCAGGAGGCTGGTTTGAGCTTGGCCTTCAAGACCTCGCCGTCAACGCTGACAGAGTCCAGCTTGCGGGGCACGATATTGTCCGGGTGGTCGACGCTGTTGACGGCCTTGAGATCCGGATTGGCCAATTCATGCGTCTCGACCACGCCACGGCTCGCGCCCAGACCCTTGAGGTTCACCGTGAGGTCCATCTCTTCGGCGAGGTGCCGATTGGCGGCGATGACCACGGTCTGGCCGGTGCTGGCATCGTGCATGACCGTCGAGAGCAAGTAGGGCACGTCATGCCAGGTCTTTGCCGAATAACTCGGGCTGTCGACCACCTGCCGCAGCACCTGACCATGGCCGTACTTGCTGGCGAGCGACAGGGGCCAGAAAATGGTCTGCCGCCAAGCCGGGCCGCCATCGACGGTCATGATCGGAGCGATGCAGTTCACCAGTTGGGCAAAGCAGGCGACCTTGACCCGATCGGCATTGTTCAGCAGCGCCTGCATGGCGCCGCCGATCAGCAGCATGTCCTCGACGGTGTAGGATTCCTCGATGAGGGGCAGGCGCTCGGGCCATTTGCCGCGGGGCGCCTTCTTTTCCTCGATCGGCCAGCGGGCGCCGATGTTCCATTCGTCGAACGAGACCATGATGCGCTTGGTGGAGCGGCGCTTGCCGGCAACCGCATCGCACATGGCCACGATCTCCTTGATGTAGCCGTCCATCTGGTCGGCCCAGGCGAGATATTCGGCCGTGTCGTTGTGATCGTTCTTGAAGTACATGTGCGGGCAGATGAAATCGACATAGTCGAAGGCATCCTCGAGCACGATGCGCTCCCATTCCCCATAATGCGGCATGCCGCGGGCGGCCGAGGGGGCCAGGGTCAGTTGCGTATCGGGATCGATCCACTTGATGGCTTTGGCCGTCTCGGCAGCAAGCCGGCCGTAGGTTTCGGCCGAATGCGCGCCGATCTGCCACCATCCGTCCGGTTCATTGCCCAGGCACCAGACCTTGACCTTGTGCGGCTCGGCATAGCCGTGCTCGATCCGCAGGTCGCTCCACTTGCTGCCGCCTTTGTGGTTGCAGTATTCCACGTAGTCGAGCGCACTCTGGAACCCCTGCGACTCCAGGTTGATCGCCAGCATCGGTTCGGTTCCGACCACCTTGCACCAATCGATGAACTCGTTGGTGCCGATCTTGTGGGTCTCGATGACGTACCGGGAAAGGTCCAGCGTACGCGGACGCTGTTCACGCGGGCCAATCCCGTCCTTCCAGTTATAACCTGAAAGGATATTGCCGCCCGGATAGCGCACGATGGTGACGCCGAGCTCACGAACAAGTTCGATGACGTCGTGACGGAAGCCGTGCTCGTCGGCGGTCGGATGTCCCGGTTCCCAGATCCCGCCGTAGACCTGGCGGCCCATCTGCTCGATGAAGTTGCCGAAAATTCGCCTGTCGATGTCCGAGAGGACGAAGTCGGCGCTGACGGTTACGCTTGCCTTGACCATTTTGTGTGCGCCGCAGCGCTCTCCTCGATTGCAGATATTCAGTTGACGACGATGACGTTCCAGGATGCCGGCTTGAGCCTCGCCGACAGCGTTTCTCCTTCCAGGGCGACATCCGTTATGGTGCCGGGGCGGATATTGTCGGGGTTGTCCCTCGTGTTGGTGGCCTTGAGGTCGGCATTGGCGATCTCGTGCGTCGCCAGGATGCGCGTGGCGCCCAAGCCCTTGAGCGCCACGGTCAGATCCATGGGCTCATGGAGATTCCGGTTGAGCGCGAAAACCACCGTCTGACCCTCCTCCTCCTGATGCAGGACGGTGGAGACGAGATAGGGGATGTCGGCCGCGGCCTTGGTGGTGGTGTATTCGGAGCTGACCGTCTGGCGCATGATCCTGCCGCGGCCATATCTGCTGGCCAGCGACAAGGGCCAGAAGATGGTCTGCCGCCAGGCCGGCCCGTTGTCCTGCGTCATGATCGGGGCGATGACATTGATCAACTGGGCGAAACACGCGGCCTTGACGCGATCCCCGTTGTTGATGAGCGTCTGCATGGCGCCGCCGATGAGCAATGCGTCCTCGACCGTGTAGACGTCCTCGATCAGGGGCAGCACTTCCGGCCATTCGCCTTTTTTCGCGAACTTGTCCTCGTACTTCCAGCGCGCGGCGATGTTCCATTCGTCGAAGGAGAGCATGATGCGCTTGGGCGAGCGCTTCTGAGCCGCCACGGCATCGCACATCGCCACCGTTTCCTTGATGTAGGCGTCCATCAAGTCGATGTTGGCGAAGAACTCCATCGTGTCCGGGTTGTTCTTGAAGTAGGTGTGTGGCGCCAGGAAATCGATGTAGTCGAAGGCGTTCTCCAGGACGACGCGCTCCCAGTCGCCATAGTGGCTCATATTGCGGTTCGACGAGGCCGAGGCGGCGACCACGATGTCCTTGTCGATCCACTTGATGATCTTGGCGGCCTCGGCGACGATGCGCCCGTATTCCCGGGCGGTCTTCTGCGCGATCTGCCACCGGCCGTCGGGCTCGTTGCCGACGCACCAGAACTTGACGTTGTGCGGTTCCTCGAAGCCATTGGCGCGGCGGCGATCGCTCATCGTCGTGCCGCCCCTGATGTTGCAATACTCCACATGACCCCAGGCGCCGTTGAGATCGCGCGAGGCCACATTGGTGGCCAGCATGGGCTCAATGCCGGTCTTGCGGCACCACTTGATGAATTCATCGGTGCCCATCTGGTTGGTTTCCGTCACGAAGCGCGACAGCTCCAGCCGGCGCGGGCGCTTGTCCTTGGGACCGATGCCGTCTTCCCAATTATAGCCCGAGAGCATGTTGCCGCCGGGATAGCGCACGATGGTGCAGCCGAGCTCCTTGACCAGTTCGATGACGTCCTGGCGGAACCCGTCCTCATCGGCGGTGGGATGGCCCGGCTCATAGATGCCGCCATAGATGCAGCGGCCCATATGTTCGGCAAATTGTCCGAAGACGCGCCGGTCGAGATCGGAAAGGACGAAGTCCTTGTCGACGATGACGCTAGCTCTGGTCATGAAAGGCTCCTGGCGCCTCAAGCGCGGGTAAAGTTTGGAGAGTGAAGGGAGAAGGCGGCCGCGGGCACCGGCCCGCGGCCGAGGCGCCTGTTCAGCGCAGGCGCGACAGATAGGTGTTCACGCGTTCTTCGGCGGCAGCGAAAGCCTCGTCGGTGGACTTCTGGTCCTGCAGGGCTGCGAGCAGCTCCTCGCCGATGAATGGCTGAATGATGCGCTGCTGCGGCACGTCCTTCGGCAGGTGCTCGGCGATGGGTGGAATCTCGGCGAAGCCGATGCGATAGGGCATTTCGGTGAATGCCGGATCGCTCATCAGCGAAGTGCGCATGGGCAGGTGGCCGGCGCGTGCCCAGTGGATGTTGTTCTCGAACAGGAAGCGCAGGAACCTGAGGGCCGCCTCGCGCTTCTCCGGTGTTGCGGCGCCACCCTTGAGCATCACCCAGGAATGGCTGGACGACCATACGGCGGGCTCGCCATTGATGGCGGGGAAGACGTGGGCCACGTAGCCTTCCAGCGCGCCGCCGGTCTGCTCGGACAGGCGGACCATGTCGCCGATCTGCCAGGTCCCGCCGATCAGATTGCCGTATTCGCCATTGGAGAAGCCGGTAAAGGCGGAGGCCCAGTCGGGGATCAGAACGAGAAGCCCCTCATCCTTCATCTGCTTGAGCGCTTCGAAGGCTTCCTTTGCACCGGGCGAGTGCAGGTCGATCTGGTTGGTCGATTCTGGAAACAGGTTGTAGTTGGCCTGCATCAGCATCGTATAGAGCGTGCGGGACATGGCGTTGGAATCGAGCGTCAACGCCAGATAGGGCAGGCCGGTGGCCTGCTTGAACTGGCGGGCGTGCTCCATCATTTCCTCGATGCTGGTGGGGTAGACCGGCGCCCCGACCTCGCCCAGGCCGGCTTCGGCCATCGTGCCGCTATTGGTGTGCCAGAGCCAGGTGACGAAATCCTGGGGCAGGGCGTAGATCTGGCTGTCGATGGTGACGTTTTCCCGCGGGCCGGGGGCGATGTCCTCCACATCGATGCCGGCTTCGGTGAAAGCTTCGTCGAGGGGCGTGATCATGTCGCGCTTGACGAAGTTGATCAGCATGTCCCCGTGCATGACCGAGATGTCCGGCACATCGCCGCTGGCGATGCGCCCGGCCAGCTGCTCGTAATAAGGGCCCCATTCCACGATCTCGGGCACGACGCGCACATCGGGGTTTTCAGCGTTGAAGATGTTCGTGAGCGTGGTGATCACGCCGCATTCGTTGGATGGCGTACCGGGATCGGTGTTGGTTCCAAAATCGGCCTCGCAGGCCCCGAAGAAACGTGCGAACCGGACTTCGGTCTGCGCTTGCGCCATGGTGGGCACAGCCAAGCCCAGGGCAAGCGCCCCCAGGGCCACGAAAGTCGTCAGTTTCATTTTTCCCTCCCTTGGGATTGAAAGACTGCTTGGCAGTCTGAGCCGCGCAAAGGAGCGCGGTTAGCGGATCGCCGCCCCGGCCACGGCCCGGACGACGTATTTCTGAAAGAAGATGTAGAGGATGAGCATGGGCAGGCCGGCAAAGACCGCCTGGGCCATGAGATAGCCAAGGCCTTCCGACTGATCGATATTCGTCTGCGTGGCGGCCAGGCCCACGGTCAAGGTGTACATTTCGGGGCGCGTCGCCGAGATCAGCGGCCAGAGATAATCGTTCCAGGAGTGCAGGAAGGTGAAGATGGCCAGGGTTGCCATGGCGGGCACCGCCAATGGCAGGGTGATCTCCCAGAAAATCCGGAACCGGCTGGCATTGTCGAGCTTGGCAGCTTCTTCGATCTCGAGGGGAATCGCCCGGAAATAGGCTGTCATCAGGAACACGCCGAAGGGCCCGGCGAGCCCCGGCAGGATCAGCGCCTGGAACGTGTTGTGCATCTGCCAGTCGTTGAACATCTTGTGCAGCGGCACGATGACCGCGTGCTGCGGGATGGCCAGACCCATCAGCACCAGGATGAAGACGAGGTTCCGCCCGGGAAAGTCGATGCGGGCGAAGCCGTAGCCGGCCAGGCAGGAGATCGCCACGACCAGGACGGTCTGGGTGACGGTGACGATGAGGGTATTGCGCAGCCAGACGCCCAGATTGGACGTGACCATCAGGTCCGCGTAGTTCTCCAGCGTATAGGGGAAGCGGAATACCGCGTTGGGATCGACCACCAGTTCAAGGCTGTTCTTGAAGCTGAGGCCGACGATCCAGACAAGCGGCACCATCCAGGCAATGGCCAGGATCACCACCGAGGCGACGAGAATCTGCTCGCTCATCGGACGGGCAATGGTCTTGCTGGCCATGATCAGAACTCCTGTTTGCGGCGGCTGACCCAGAACTGCAGGCCTGCGGCGACGATCATGATGACGAAGAGCACCTGGGCCGCCGCGGAGGCGAAGCCGGCCGTCCATTGCCGGAACCCGGCCTCGTAGACGAATTGCACCATGCTGCGGGTCGAGTTGTTGGGGCCGCCCGCCGTCATCAGGTTGATCTGTCCGAATACCTGGAACTGGGCGATGATCTGGATGATGGTGACCAGCACCACCGTGCGCCAGATGGAGGGGATGGTGATGTGCCACAGCGTCTGCCAGGGCGATGCATTGTCGAGTTCGGCGGCCTCGTAAATTTCGCCGGGAATCTGCTGCAGGGCGGCCAGGAACAGCACCATGGGCAGGCCGATGCCCCACCAGATGGTGGTAACCGCGATGGCTTGCAGCGCCCAGTTCGGATCCTGTAGCAGGGCAATGTTCTGGATGCCGAAAACATCGAGAAAATTTTGCAGCAGGCCCTTTTGCGGCAGGTAGACCGCACGCCAGATCAGGGTGACGATGGTCACCGAAAGCACGTTGGAGGCAAAGAACAGGGTGCGCAGGGTGGCTGCCCACCATGTCTGCCGGTTGAGCGCCAGGGCGATCAGCAGACCCAGCGCCACGAAGGTCGGCACGGTGAAGATGACGAATTTGAAGGTGTTGACGACAGCGCCCTGGAAGATGCGATCTGAGAACAGCTGCTGGTAGTTTTCGAGACCGATGAACTCGGCCTGTCCGGCGAAGAGGTCGAAGTACTGGAAGCTCATGATGAAGCCGAGCCCCAGAGGGTAGACCAGGAACACGACATAGAGCAGCAGATAGGGCGCGACGAAAAGCAGCTCCGTCCAGCTCCAGGATTTGAGCCTGGGGGTCGCCGCGGCCGTCATACCGGCAGCGGTCGAGGTCATATCAGTCATCGGCCTGGCTCCTTGCGGGATGGTGGCCGACGCCCTTGCCGTCGAAGATGTGCGTGCGCAGCGGGTCGATCTCGAGGCGAACCACATCCCCGAAGCGCACGCGGCTTTCCCCGACGTCCTCGGCAATCAATTGCTGTCCATCGGCGAGTTGGGTGTGCAGGACCGTCTTCTCGCCCAGGCGCTCCACCACATCCACCTTGGCCTCGATACTGCCCTGCGGGTTGATGCGCACCGCCTCCGGGCGAACGCCCAGCGTCAGGGCACCCGACAAATCCGCCGTGGGAACGGCCGTCCTGATATCGTGGCCGCCGAGGGTGATCCGGGCACCGTCCCCTTCGGAACGCAGCTCGCCGATCTCGAGGAAATTCATGGCCGGCACCCCCACGAACGAGGCAACGAACCGGGTGGAGGGGCGGCGATAGATCTCCATCGGTGCGCCGATCTGCTCGATCTTGCCGTTGCTCATGACCACGATCTTTTCCGCCATGGTCATGGCTTCGATCTGATCGTGGGTGACGAAGATCATCGTCGCGCCAAGGCGTTTGTGCAGCCGCGCGATCTCGACACGTGTCCGCGCCCGCAGCATGGCGTCGAGATTCGACAAAGGCTCGTCGAAAAGGAAGACCTCCGGGCTCTTGACGATGGCACGACCAATGGCGACGCGCTGCCGCTGACCACCGGACAGTTGGCCCGGCTTGCGATCGAGCAGGGCTTCGAGCTGCAGAATCCGGGCCGCCTCCTGGATCTTGGCCGCGACGGTAGCCTTGTCGACACCGATATTGCGCAGTCCGAAGCCCATGTTTTCGGCCACGCTCTTGTGCGGATAGAGCGCGTAGTTCTGGAAGACCATCGCGACGCCGCGCTGTCCCGGCGGCAGGTGCTCCACGCGTCGGTCTCCGATGCTGATCTCGCCCGCCGAGACGGGTTCGAGACCGGCGATCATGCGCAGCAGCGTGGTCTTGCCGCAGCCGGAAGGCCCCAGGAACACCACGAATTCACCGGGACTGACCGAGAGGGACAGATTGGCAATAGCCTCGTAGGCGCCAAATGCCTTGTTGATGCTTGTGAGTTCGATTCCGGACACTGGGTTCCTCTCCCTTGGCAGGCATGCGCCAGAGTTCAACTGGACACGCGCATGGAACGGACTTTTCGCCTCTTGTTCTCGCGACCACTAAAGCACAGGAAGATGCGTCTTGCAAGCGCTTGCAAAATCGATCCGAACGCGGCTGAAGAGGCGTCACTGGCCGGAGAGGTGGTTAGCGGACGGAGGTGCGCTCGACGATGGACACCGGCACGAGCTGGATATGGCGGGTTCGCTGGCCCGATCTGATTTGCTCGACCAGGACGTCTACGCAGCTTTCAATCAGCGCCGCCTTGTCCTGGCGGACCGTCGTCAGGCCGTATGGCGGCCATGACGCCAGTTCGATATCGTCAAAACCGACGATGGAGATATCTTCCGGCACGCGAAGCCCTGCGGCGCGAACGCCGTCTATGGCGCCGATGGCAGTGATGTCATTGGCGCAGAAGATCGCTTCGGGCCGGGTGTCCGCGGTGGCGAGCCTCAGCGCGGCGTCAAAGCCACCCTTGTAGGTATAGTCGCCGTGCTCGCGGGCGAACAATTGAACGCCCCGCTCCATGAGCCGGCCGACAAAGCCGGCCTCACGCTCCTGGGTTGTGTAGATGTGCTCCACGCCGGCAATGTAGGCCAGGCGGGAAAACCCTTTGTCGAGCAGGTAGTTGGCGACCGATCGGCCGCCCTCGACATTCTCGCAGCGCACCGAGGAGAGCTTGTCCGAGGTCGCCGCCGAGCGGTTGAACAGCATGACCGCTGCGCCGTTCTTGTAGAGCAATTCGCCCAGCCGATCGGCATCCGCGATCGATGCGATGATGGCGCCGTCGACACGGGACTGCACCAGGCTCGGAGCGACGTCGTCCACCGTGATGTCGCCCCACACGGTGGTCAGCATGGTCCGGAAGCCATGCGTCGCCAGCCGGCGGCTCAGCGCGTCCACAACCTCAGGATAATAGGGATTGCGAATGTCGCCCATGACGAGACCGACAATCCCCGACCGGTGGGTCGCGAGGCTGCGCGCCACGAGGTTCGGTGTGTAGCCCAGCGCGTTGGCGGCATCGAACACGCGCTCCTTGGTTTTCTTGGAGATCGACGCGCCGGGCGTGAAGGCCCTCGACACCGCCGAAATCGAAACGCCTGCCCGGGCCGCTACGTCCTGCACCGTCGGCCCGCGGCCCGAACCGTTCGAGTCTTCCATCGAACCTCCCCAGATCGGTCAGATCGATCCACAATCTCGATACCCCTGTTTTGCAGGCGCATGCAACCCGAACTATCGCCCGCCATCGACCGCAAAGTTCTGCTTGGTGATGTGGTTGCTGTCGTCCGCCAGCAGGAAAAGCACCATGCGCGCGATATCGTCCGGGATGATCGTTTCAGGAATGCATTGGGAATCCAACACGGCCTGCTGCTTGGCCGCGTCGAACCAGAGCCGCTTCTGCTTTTCCGTCATAACCGCCCCGGGCGTGATGACGTTCACGCGAATGCCGTCCCGTCCGAGCTTGTGCGCCAAGGAGCTCGTAAGCCCGATCAGGCCTGCCTTGGCGGCGGCATAGACCTGGACGTCGGGCGTTCCCTTGACCCAGGACAGCGAGCTCATATTGACGATGGAGCCGCCTCCGGCCGCCTTCATGAACGGCAGAGCCGCCTGGATGCAGAAGAAGACATGGCGCAGATTGACATTGATGGCCCATTCGAATTCGGTCACTCCGACCTTCTCCATGGGGGTGCGGAGGTCGTTCGCCGCATTGTTCACAAGGCCTTTCAGCGGGCCCATCTGCAGGGCGACCTTTTCCACGGCCCGGCCGGTTGCTTCGACGTCGAGCAGGTCGCATTCGATGAAGGTCGGGCGCGCATGCCCGCGCGCGGCGATCGCTTCCACCAAGGCCTCGGCCTCAGACACGGCAATGTCGATAAAGGCGACGCGGGCTCCGCTGCGTGAGAGATTCTCCACGATCGAAGCGCCAATGCCACTGGCTCCACCCGTAACGAGAATGGTTCGTCCCGCCAGGCTCGGGTAGACCGCGAACTGCATGCGAAGGCTCCTCAGTTGTCTGCACCATCCATAACAGTGTTTTGCAAGCGCTTGCAATATCCGGATGAGCAGTTATGTTCTCCCTGCAACCGGACCGAGAGCCATGTCGTATCAGCAACCGCACCTTTTCATCGGCGGCAAAAGCCTGCCGGATCCCGACACAGCGCGGCTGACAATCGTCAATCCCGCCACGGAGGAGGTGCTGGGTTCGGCGGCCACGGCAGGGCCGCGCGAGGTCGAGGCCGCCCTGCAGGCAGGGATCGCCGGTCATCGGTCCTGGCGCAAGACATCGCCATGGGCTCGTTCGGAAGCGCTTCGACGGATCGCCGCACTCATGCGCGAACGGCGCGACGCGATAGCCGAGACGATCACGCTCGAGACCGGCAAGCCCGTGGCCGAGTCACAGGCGGAAATCCAGAATGCCATCGACCATTTCGATTGGGCCGCCGACGAGGCGCGCCGCGTCTATGGGCGCAGCCTGCCGGGTCGCGAGGCCAATTCCCTTTTTCATATCGTAAACGAACCGGTCGGCCTGGTGCTGGCGCTGACCGCCTGGAATTTCCCGGTCAGCCTGCCGTCGCGCAAGCTGGCAGCCGCGCTTGCCGCCGGTTGCGCGGTGATCCTGCGGCCCGCCAACGAAGTGCCCGCGTGCGCCGCCGCGGTCGTCGCCTGCTGTCACGATGCGGGTCTGCCTGAGGGCGCGGTAAACCTCATTTTCGGCGAGCCGGACATCACCGTCGCTCCGCTGATGGCCGCGCCCGAAATCCGAAAGGTGAGCTTCACGGGCTCTACCCGTGTCGGGCAGATCCTGATCCGGCAGGGCGCCGAGACCTTGAAGCGGATGACCATGGAACTGGGCGGACACGCGCCATTCCTCGTGCTCGAGGACGCCGACCCGGAGGCGGCGGCAAAGATCGGGGTGGCTTCCAAATTCCGCAATGCCGGCCAGGTCTGTACGGCTCCCAGCCGCTTCTTCGTCCATGAGCGGGTGGCTGAGTCCTTCGGGGCCGCCTTCGTCAGGGAGACGCGCCGCATCAGGCTGGGCGATGGCCTGGACCCGGCCGTCACCATGGGGCCACAGATCAGCGCGCGCCAGCGCGAACGCGCGGAGCGGCTGGTGGCCGACGCCGTCGAGAAGGGCGCCCGCGTCGGCACCGGCGGCGGGCGGCCCAAGGACCGCAATCGCGGCTATTTCTTCGAACCGACCGTGCTTTTCGATGTCGGTGAGGATGCGAAAATCCTGGACGAGGAGCCCTTCACCCCCATTGCCGCGCTGGTGACGGTGAGTAGCACCGAGGAGGCAATCGCGCGCGCCAACGCGCTCGAATACGGGCTGGCCGCTTATGCCTTCGGAACTTCGGAACGCCTGCTGGATCGCGTCGCCACCGAACTCGAGGCCGGATTGATCGGGCTCAACAGCGCCATGGTGTCGACGGCGGAGGCGCCCTTCGGGGGGATCAAGGCCAGCGGTTCGGGCCGCGAAGGCGGAAGCGAAGGCATCACCGACTACCTCAATACCAAGTTCATCCACCGCCGGAGCGCCTGACATGCGTCAGCCCAGGAAGACCCTCGATCAACTGCGCAGCCAGCTTTGGTTCAATGCCCCCGGTTCGGCCGGCGATCACAAGCGCCGCCGCATCCGGCAGGCCGGTTTCACGACCGACGACTTCCAGGGCAAGCCGGTGATAGGCATTCTTTCCACCTGGTCGGACTTCAATACCTGCCACGCCCATTTTCCGCAGCGCATCGAAGACGTGAAGCGCGGCGTCTGGCAAGCGGGTGGTTTTCCCGCCGTTATCCCGCTGCAAAGCGTGTCGGAAAGCTTTTCGCGGCCGACCGCCATGCTCTACCGGAACTTCCTTGCCATGGAGGCGGAGGAGGCAATCCGCTCGCATCCCGTGGACGGTGTGGTGCTGATGGGCGGCTGCGACAAGACCACGCCCGGTCTCATCATGGGCGCTGCATCGGCCGGCGTGCCCGCAATCTATGTTCCCGCCGGGGCCATGCTGCGCGGCCACTGGCGCGGTGCCACACTGGGCACGGGCACCAGCACCTGGCAGGCGGAGGCCGATTACCGCGCCGGCCGGCTGAACCAGGCCGAATGGGAGCAGCTCAGCCAGGCCAGCGTGCGCTCGACCGGCACCTGCAACACGATGGGCACGGCCTCCACCATGACCAGCCTGGTCGACGCGCTTGGCCTCTGCCTGCCCGGCGCCAGCTCCATTCCCGCGGTGGATGCCGAGCACGGCCGCATGGCCAGCACGGCGGGGCGGCGGATCGTCGAAATGGTGTGGGAGGATCTCAGGCTGACGGACATCGTCAGTCCCGCCTCGATCCGCAATGCCGTCATCACCGACATGGCCCTGTCGGGCTCGACCAATTCGCTCATCCACCTCATCGCAATGGCCCGGCGACTGGGTATCGAGCTGTCACTGGACGATTTTGACCGGGCCAGCGAGACCGTGCCGGTGGTGTGCAATCTCATGCCGGCGGGACAATACCTGATGGAGGACTTCCATTTCGCCGGCGGCCTGCGGGCGCTGCTGACCGTCATCGCACACCACCTGGATCTCACCACGCTCACCGTCACCGGGCGTACGTTGGGAGAGGAAATCGCCGGGGCCCGCGTCTGGAACGACGATGTCATCCGGCCGATCGACAATCCCGTCTATCCCAGGGGTGCGCTGATCGTGCTCAAGGGATCCCTGGCGCCGCGTGGCGCCATTCTCAAGCGCTCCGCAGCCTCCCCGGACCTGCTCAACCATACTGGGCCGGCCGTGGTGTTTCATTCCTATAAGGATCTGCACGCACGCATCGATGATCCGAGCCTGAACATCACCCGCGACAGCGTGATGGTGCTGCAGAATGCCGGGCCGGTGGGCGCGCCCGGCATGCCCGAATGGGGCATGCTGCCGATCCCAAGGCGCCTGCTCGCCGAAGGTGTGCGCGATATGGTGCGCATATCGGACGGCCGCATGTCCGGAACCAGCTTCGGCACCTGCGTGCTGCATGTGACGCCGGAATCCAGCATTGGCGGGCCTCTGGGACTGGTTCGGGACGGCGATCTTATCCGCCTCGATGCCGAGGGCCGCCGGCTTGATCTTCTCGTGGACGACGCCGAGCTCGAGGCGCGGCGGCGTGCCTGGCAGGCGCCGAGCCCCCATTACCAGCGCGGCTATGGCGCCATCTTCTCCCGGCACGTGGCGCAGGCCGACGAGGGATGCGACTTCGACTTCCTGAGTCGGGCGGGCACGACGCTGGACCCCGAGGTCCACTGACGACTGTCAGTCCTCCAGCTCGCGTAGGCGGGCATAGTCGGCCTGCACCTGGCTAGCGCCGCGCACGAGTATACCGATATCGAACGCTGCACCGACGAAGTCGAATCCTTCGGCAAAGGGTGATGCGACCTTGTCGGGCACGTAGGCCAGCGTGCCGGGCGACTTGCCCGCTGCGGCGATGATCCTGGCTCCCTCGATCATGGCCGCGCGCACGTCCGGATGGTTGGCGTCGCCCAGATGGCCCATGTTGGCGGCCAGGTCATTGGGGCCGATAAAGACGCCGTCGATGCCGTCCACGGCGGCGATCTCGCCGCAGGCCTGGATAGCGGCGGGGGTTTCGAGCTGCACGACGACGGCTATCTCTTCGGACGCCGACGCAAAGCGCACCCGGCGTCCGTAGTCGGTCGCGCGGGTCGTGCCGGCCACGCCGCGAATGCCGTGCGGCGGATAGCGGGTGGCGGCCACGGCGGCGCGCGCTTCTTCGCCCGATTGCACATAGGGGAACATCAACGAGGTCACCCCCGCATCCAGTAGCCGCTTGACCACGACCGGCTCGTTCCAGGGCACCCTGACGATGATCTCGCTGCGCTGCCCCGCGGCCCGCAAATGGTCCACTACCTGCAACAGATCGTTGGGCGAGTGTTCCATATCGACCAGCAGCCAGTCGAAGCCGCTGCCGGAAAAGACCTCGGTGATCGTGGGGCTGCCCGAAGTCAGCCAAGCGCCGATCTGCCGCCGTCGGGCCAAAAGCCCCTGTTTGAACCGGTTGGGAAGTCTATTCACGCTTGCTCTCCTCTTGTCCGCTGGTATGTTATTGTGCAAGCGCTTGCAAAAAAAGGGGCATTATGGCTGAAACCGACTATGTCGTTCTCGATCCTCGCTTTAAGCCGCTCATCCGTTTTTCGGCCAGTGTACAGCGGCTATACCACGGCTGCGCGTGGGCTGAAGGGCCGGTCTACGTGCCGGCCTATCGGCAATTGATCTGGAGCGATGTCGTAAACGACCGCATGCTGCGCTATGACGAGATGTCCGGCAATGTCGGCATTTTTCGCCAGCCTGCCCAATACAGCAACGGCAATACGCTCGATTTTCAGGGCCGCCTGGTGACGTGCCAGCATGGCACGCGATCGGTCACCCGAACCGAATTCGATGGGGCGATCACAGTCCTGGCCGCCACCCATGCCGGCAAGCCGCTCAATTCCCCCAACGATGTCGTCGCCAGGTCCGATGGTACGATCTGGTTCACCGATCCAACATATGGGATCGATTCCGACTATGAAGGCCACAAGGCCACTTCGGAACAGCAGGGCGCCCACGTCTATCGGGTCGAGCCAGACGGCGATGTCGTGGCGGTGGCCGCGGATTTCGTTCAGCCCAACGGGCTCGCCTTTTCGCCGGACGAGAGCCTGCTCTATGTCTCCGACACCGGACTGAGCCACCAGTCCGATGGTCCCCGGCACATCCGGCGATTCGCTGTTGGCCGGAACAACAGCCTCAGCGGTGGCGAGATATTTGCCCAATGTACCGAGGGTGTATTCGACGGCTTTCGCGTGGACCGGGAAGGACGGCTCTGGGCAAGTGCCAGGGACGGCATACATTGCTATGATCCGAATGGTGCGCTGATCGGCAAAATACTGGTGCCTGAGCGCACCGCCAACCTCGCCTTTGGCGGGCCTAAGCGCAACATCCTCTATATCTGCGCCACCACGTCCCTGTTCTGCGTTCGAGTTGCTGTGAACGGATAGGCGATTTCCCCGACGCCACTGCCGCCTTATCGCGCGAACGCCTTGGTGAAGCGCTCGCGCGAACGCTCGAGGTGGTGGCGCATGGCGGTTTCCGAGGCTTGCGGGTCGCGGGCGGCCAGGGCATCGATGATCCGCTGGTGCTCGCCGATCGCGTCGGCGGTGACGCGGGCGTGGTAGAAGAGGCGGAAGAGATGCACATGGATGTGGAGGCCCGCCAGCGTCTCCTGGATCAGCTCGTTGCCGCTCGCTTCGGCGATGAGATCATGGAAGTCGCTGTCGAGCTGGGCGAAGCGGCCATAGGCTTCGCCGGCTGGCTCGTCCTCGCAGGCCTGCATGTCGGCGGCGAGCCTGACGAGGGCGGCGTGGGTCTCCTCGCTCATCGCCATTGCGGCGCGTGCCGCGGCGAACGGCTCCAGCAGCAGGCGCAGCTCATAGAGCTGCTCGAGCCGGGCGCTGTCCATCTGGTCGGCGGCGCTGTAGCCGATGAGGTGGGTCTTGACCACCAGCCCCTGCGCCTCGAGGCGCGAGAGCGCCTCGCGGATCGGGGTTTGCGAGACGCCGAGCTCGCGCACCAGCCGATCGACCGAGATGCGCCCGCCCGGCGGGATCTGCCGCGACATCAGCTGGGCGTAGATGACGTTGTAGACCTCTTCCCCGAGCCGGGTCGGGCGCTTGAGCGCTCCTGCCGCCGCGGCCCGCTTTTCGACTGTTACCATGAGCTGCCTGTTCGAACCCCATTGACGTCGCCCAGCGATAGCACCATAGTGCGCCGACTTCAATCAGATATCCGATCGGATTTTATATCGTGCCGTTGTTGCAGGTCGAAGAGGTTCGCAGGGTTGCCGGGGACGCGCTGATGCGCGTCGGCGTTCCGGTCGGCCATGCGGCCGAGCAGGTCGATCTGTGGCTCGATGCGGAACTGCGCGGGGTTCCCTCCCATGGCCTGCTGCGGCTCGAGCGTCTCGCCGAGCGGATCGGCAAAGGGTTGGCCGATCCAAAGGCTATCGGTCTCCACGAGTGGCGCGGCGCGGGCTTCCTTGCCGTCGATGGGCGGAAAGGTCTGGGACCGATCGTTGCCAATGCCGCGCTGGAGCAGGTCACGGCGCGGGCGCGCGAGACCGGCATCGCCGTCGCCGCCATCGCCAATTCCCAGCATATCGGCATGCTCGCCTGGTATGCCGAGCGGGTGGCGCGCGGCGGGCAGGTCGCCATCGTCCTTTCTACCAGCGAGGCGCTGGTGCATCCCTGGGGCGGGCGCAAGGCCCTGCTCGGCACCAATCCCATTTCCATCGGCATTCCGACCGGCGAGCCCGATCCCTTCGTCATGGATACGGCGACCAGCATCGTCTCCATGGGCGAGATCCACGACCGGGCGCACCGGCGCGAGCCGATCCCGTCCGATTGGGCGCTCGACGAGAACGGCAGTCCCACGACCGACGCCGAGGCGGCCAAGCGCGGCGCCATCGGGCCGTTCGGGCAGGCCAAGGGCTATGCCCTGGGGCTTGCCTTCGAGCTGCTGGTCGCAAGCCTTGCCGGTGCGGCGCTTGGGCCCGATGTGCATGGCACCCTCGATGCCGAATATCTCTGCAACAAGGGCGACATCTTCATTGTCGCCGATCGCGTGCAGACCGCCGGGCTTTCCACCTATCTCCAACTCATCCGCAATGCCGAGCCGGCCGAGGGCTTCGCGTCCGTCCTGGTGCCGGGCGAGCGTGGCCGCGCGTTGCGCGCCGAGCGGCTGAAGAGCGGCGTGCCGATCGCCGATCCCGTTTGGGCGCGCCTGCTGGCGCTGGCTTCGGATGACGTTCCGAAACGACAAGGTGCATCTACATGACTTCGCTGTTCGGCCTCTCGCGCCTGCCGCGCAATCTGGTGTTCGGGCGTGGCCAGCGCGCTGCCTTGCCCGGTTATGTCGCCGCGCTCGGCCGGCGGGCGCTGCTCGTCACGGACGAGCGGATGGCGGCGGATGCCGAATTCCGCCGCATGGCGGACGGCCTCATTGCGGCAGGCGTTGCCGTCGAGATCTATTCCGGCACGGTGGCCGAGCTGCCGGTCGACAGCATCGCCGAAGCGCTTGTCGCCGCGCGGCGGGCGCAAGCCGAGGTCGTTGTCGGGATCGGGGGCGGCAGCTGCATCGATGCGGCCAAGATCGTCGCCCTTCTCTCTGCCCATGGCGGTCAGCCCGCCGACTACTATGGCGAGTTCAAGGTGCCGGGCCCGATCCTGCCGCTGGTGGCAGTACCCACCACTGCCGGCACCGGCTCCGAAGTCACGCCCGTCGCCGTCGTTTCCGATCCTGAGCGCGCCGTGAAGGTCGGCATCGCCAGCCCCCATCTCGTCCCGCATACCTCCATCTGCGATCCGGAGCTGACCTATAGCTGCCCGCCGGGGCTCACCGCCGTCTCGGGCGCCGATGCGCTGACCCACGCGATCGAGGCGTTTACCACGCTACGCCAGCCGGCGAGCGGCACCATCGCCCATGAGCACGTGTTCGTCGGCAAGAACATCTTTTCCGACCGCTATGCGCTCGACGCCGTGCGGTTGATCTTTGCCAGCCTCAAGGCCGCCTACGATCATGGCGACGATATAGAAGCGCGCGACCGGCTGATGCTGGGCTCGACGCTGGCGGGCCTCGCCTTCGGCGTCGCCGGTACGGCTGCCGCCCACGCGGTGCAGTATCCCGTCGGCGCTCTGACCCATACGCCGCACGGGGCGGGGGTGGCGGTGATGCTGCCTTACGTCATGGAGTTCAACCGCTCGCATGCCGAGCCCGAGATGGCCGAGCTCGCCCTTGCCATGGGTCTTGATGTGGCCCATCTCGATCAGGCAGGCCGGGCGGGAGCCGCGATCGACGCGGTCGCCGCGCTCTTTGCCTCCATCGGCATTCCGCCCACCATCCGCGATCTCGGCGTTCCCGAGGATCGCCTCGACTGGACGGCGGAAGCGGCCATGGGTGCCGCCCGCCTCGTCAAGAACAACCCGCGCCCCCTCGACGTGCCGTCGATGACGCGACTCGTGCGTGCCGCCTTCACGGGCGACCGCGTGGGGCTACGAGCCGGAGTTTGAAAGCCATGAACGCACATAGCACCCCCACCACAAAGCTCAGCTTCGATCCGGCAAAGCTGCCGGCCGACCTCTGGATCGGCGGCAAATGGCGTCCCGGGTCCACGGGCAAGCGCATCGACGTGCTCGATCCCTCGACCGGCAAGCCGGTCGCCTCGATCGCCGACGCCAGTGTCGAGGATGCGCTCGAGGCCGTCGCCGCCGCCCATGCGGCGGGTCCCGGTTGGGCCGCAACGGCACCGCGCCAGCGCGGCGAGATCCTGCGCAAGTGCTTCGAGCTGATGAGCGAGCGCAAGGAGATGCTCGCCGAGCTCATCAGCCTCGAGAACGGCAAGTCGCTGGCCGACGCCAGGGGCGAGGTCACCTATGCCGCCGAATTCTTCCGCTGGTTCTCGGAAGAGGCGGTGCGGCTCAACGGCGAGATTTCGACGGCGCCGGGCGGCGCCAACAAGATCGTCGTCATGCACCAGCCGATCGGTGTTGCGGTGCTGGTGACGCCCTGGAACTTCCCGGCCGCCATGGCGACGCGCAAGATCGCCCCGGCGCTCGCGGCGGGCTGCACCTGCGTCCTGAAGCCCGCGACCGAAACGCCGCTCACCGCCTACGCGCTGGCCGATATCTACCGCGAAGCGGGTGTGCCGGACGGGGTGGTCAACGTCATCACCACCTCGAGAGCCGGCGCCACGGTCAGCGCCATGCTGCACGACCCGCGCGTGCGCAAGCTTTCCTTCACCGGCTCGACGGAAGTCGGGCGCAAGCTGCTGCACGAGGCGGCCGACACCATCGTCTCTTGTTCCATGGAGCTCGGCGGCAACGCGCCGTTCATCGTCTTCGACGACGCCGACCTCGAAGCGGCCCTTGACGGCGCCATGATCGCCAAGATGCGCAATGGCGGTGAGGCCTGCACCGCGGCCAACCGGTTCTACGTGCAGGAGGGTATCGTCGAGGCCTTCTCGCAGGGCATGGCCAGGCGCATGGGCGCGCTCAAGGTCGGCCCCGGCTACGAACCGGCAACGCAATGCGGGCCGCTCATCAACCACGATGCCGTCGAGCGCATCGGCGGGCTTGTCGACGAGGCAGTCGGCAAGGGCGCCAAGGTCCTCGCCGGCGGCAAGGCGGGGGAGGGCGAAGGCTTCTATTTCCCGCCGACGGTGCTGAGCGGCGTGCCCGGCGGATTGCGCATCACGCGTGAGGAGATCTTCGGGCCGGTCGTCGCCATCACGAGCTTTGTGAGCGAGGACGAAGTGGTCGCGGCCGCCAACGACACCGAATACGGGCTCATCTCCTACGTCTATTCCGGCGATCTGGCACGGGGCCTGCGCGTCTCGGAGCGGCTGGAGGCCGGCATGGTCGGGCTCAACCGCGGTCTCGTCTCCGATCCGGCGGCGCCGTTCGGCGGCGTCAAGCAGAGCGGGCTCGGGCGCGAGGGCGCCCACCACGGCATCATGGAATTCTGTGAAACCAAGTACATCGCCGTCAGCTGGTAGGCAGCTTTCGGCACGAGGGAGGACGTGCAGTGAAGATCACGAAAGTCGAGACGTTCCAGGTCGCCTGGGGCGAGGGCAAGGGCCGTTCCGCGTTCGTGCGGATCGAGACGGAGGACGGCCTTACCGGCCTCGGCGAAGCCTCGCCGATGCAGGGGGGATTGGCCTCGCTGACGATCATAGCCGCCGATATGGCCCCATTTCTCGTCGGGCAGGACGTTCTCGACCACGCGGTCCTTCTCGACACGCTCTTCCACAAATGCGTCAAGCTCGGCCCCGAGGGCGCGGCGACGGCGGCGCTCGCCGCCATCGATATCGCGCTCTGGGATTTGAAGGGCAAGCTTTTCGGCCAGCCGGTCTACAAACTCCTCGGCGGCGCCTGGCGCACGAGCCTTCCCTGCTACGCCTCGGTCGGCGGCAACGCCTGGCGCACGGTCGACCAGGTGGTGGAGGTC
This sequence comes from Devosia geojensis, assembly GCF_000969415.1. Classification (GTDB taxonomy): domain Bacteria; phylum Pseudomonadota; class Alphaproteobacteria; order Rhizobiales; family Devosiaceae; genus Devosia; species Devosia geojensis. The sequence continues at coordinate 182,025 of NZ_JZEX01000061.1, forward strand.
GTCGAGCGGCGCGTCGCCAAGGAAAAGCCGGCGGCGGTCAAGATCCGCTGGGACGGCGACCGCACCAAGCTCGACGTCGACATTCCCGGCGACATCGCCAAGGCCAGGGCCGTGCGCAAGGCCTTGGGCGACGATTTCGTCCTCGGGTTCGACGCCAACAACGGCTATTCGGTCGGCGGCGCCATGCGGGTCGGCCGCGCCCTCGAGGACCTCGGCTACACCTGGTTCGAGGAGCCGGTGCAGCACTACCACGTCTCGGCCATGGGCGAGGTCGCCCAGCGCCTCGACATCACCGTCTCGGCCGGCGAGCAGACCTATACGCTGCAGGGCCTCAAGGACCTCATCAACGCGGGCGTGCGCATGGTGCAGCCGGACATCGTCAAGATGGGCGGCATCACCGGACTCATGCAATGCGCCGCGATCGCCTACGCCAACGGCGTCGACCTCGTGCCGCATCAGACGCAGCCCTCCATCGGGCACCTCGCCAACCTTCACGTGCTCTCGACCATCATGCACCTCAACAAGCCCGTCGAGCTCGCCGACGGCTGGGAGCGGGTCGGCAGCGTCTTCAAGAACCCGTCGCAGCCCGATGCGGACGGGCTCTTCCATCTGCCGACCGCGCCCGGCCTCGGTGCGGAATTCAATGAAGAGGAGCTCCGCAAGAGGAGCATCCCGATTTCGGTTTGAAGCCACATAAGGGAGGAGGAACCCAATGGCTCTCTCGAGGAGAAGCTTTCTGATCAATGCCGGGGCAGCCGGCGCTGCCGCCGGCATCGGCCTCAACATTCCGGCGGCCTTGGCGCAGGAGGACATGATCACCATTGCGCTCGCGGCCCGCGCGCCGACCGGGGTCAACCCCCAGCAGACCGGCCTGACCGGCGGCGACAACTGGGCGATCTACCAGGTGTTCAATACCCTGGTGCGCAATCCGGACGGCAAGTTCGCCACGCGGCCCGAGGAGTTCGAGCCGAGCCTTGCCGAAAGCTGGGAAAGCTCGGCGGACGCCAAGACCTGGACCTATAAGCTCCGCCAGGGGGTGCAGTTCCACAAGGGCTATGGCGAGATGACTTCCGAGGACGTCATCTTCACCTATGGCCGGCACCTCGATCCGGATATCGTCACCGGCGGCAAGGTGCAGTTCGCCAATATCGAGAGCGTCGAGGGTCCTGATCCCTATACCGTCGTCTTTACGCTGAAGCGCCCGGACCCGCTGTTCAACGGCTCGGCCGTCTCGGTGCTGTCGGCGGCGATCCTCAGCAAGAAGGCGTTCGAGGAGAAAGGCGAGGGCTTCAATACCGATCCGGTCGGCACGGGCTGCTATCAGGTCGAGTCGTTCGACGCCAACCAGGGTGTGCTGCTGACAGCCTTTCCCGAGCACTTCGGCGAGCAGCCGGCGACCTCGCGGGTGCGTGTCTCGTTCATCGCGGACACCACGGCGCGCACGCTGGCCTTCGCCTCGGGGCAGGTGGACATGATCGAGGGCGTGCGCTCGCCCGGCTGGATTCCGTCCATGCAGCAGCGCTCGGCCGACACCATCTTCGATGCGACGGCGCCCGGCAGCTTCAACGTGCTGCATCTCAATCTCACCCGCGCCCCGCTCGATGACCTGCGCGTGCGCCAGGCCATCCGCTACGCCATCGACAACGAGGCGCTGGCCTCGGCCTATGGCCCGCTCGCGGCACCCATGGTCGGCATCATCGCCGCCCAGTTCCAGGGATCGGTGACCAAGGACGAGCTGCCGGACGATCTCAAGTACGACTACGATCCCGAGCGCGCCAAGGCGCTGCTGGCCGAGGCAGGCCATCCCAACGGCCTTTCCATCCCGTGCTACACCAGCCAGCGCGAGGACTATGCGGCGATCATGCTGATGATCCAGGAGCAGCTGCGCGCCGCCAACATCACGCTCGAGCTCGACATCATCGACCACACGGCCTTCCACGGGGAGAACCGGCAGGACAAGAACGCCATGCCGCTCAACTCCTCGAGCTATGGGCCGGTGCCGCTCAACGTCTTCCTGCAGCAGGTCTCGGCGGGCGCCGAGGTCAAGGCGGACGGAACGGGGCAGGGCAATTTCAGCCACTACGGCGTCGCCATCCCCGGCATCGAGGACCTGCTGACGCAGGCTCAGGACGAGCCGGATTTCGATGCGCGCACCGCTCTCGTCAAGGAGATCGAGAAGAAGCTGCTCACGGACCTGCCGATCCTCGGCATCATCACGTTGAGCTACGTCATCGCGCGCAATCCGCGCGTTGATATCGGCTTCCCGGTCGAGTCGGGGCCCGCCTACTGGCCGCTCTGGAAGGCGCGCCGCACGGCGTGAATGAAAAACGGCGCGCTCCCACTGGGAGCGCGCCGTTCCGTTTTCGGATGGCGGCGGTCAGCCGATCACGACGACCTCGTGGTCGAGGATGTGGTCCACGGTGAAGACCAGTTCGTCGCCGACGACAACCGCCGGCACGGACCGCCCGCCGACCCGCAGGTCGACCGTGTCGGCCGCCGAACCGATACTGAGGCGCACTTCCACCGGGCCGACGGGCACGAGGTCATACTGACGTCCCGGCTGGCGCGAGACGAGGAGCCGATTGTTGAGATGGAGGATATGGCGGTTTTCCTGCCGATAGAGCTCCGCGGTGACGATTCCATGCGTCCCCGAAAGCCTGACCTTGCTCCGCCCGCCGATCGCATGGCGCACGGCGTTGGCGATCAGCAGCGCATGCTCGAACTGGTCCTCGCGGGCAAAGCACCGGTCGATGTCGGCCGCGAACCAGATCAGCTTGCCGCCGGACGGGTGCGTCCGGACGGTGATCGCCGGCAGGTCGGTCTGCGGCTCGCGCATCCACGAGGTTTCCGGCGGGAAGATCGGGAAATCGGGAATGTAGGTCGCAAGGACCTGCGTCCCTTCGTCCGCGCTCATCACCGGCAGGTAGCCGCCGAAGGGCAGGGTGTCGGTTTCCTCGAGCCCGGAAAGGATCGGATGGCGCTTGCCGGTCGGCGCGGGAGCCGTCGCATCGTGCGGACCATAGACGCCCGCCCGCACTTCCGGGGAAAGGCGCAGATAGCTGTGCCGCTCGAAGATCTCGATGTTGGGATTGCGCTCGCCGGTGCCGCCATGGCTCCCGGCCTTGCGACGCACGCCGAAGAGCTCGGCCAGCGCCAGGTCCCCGCGGTCGTCGCCGAGGCTGTCGACGCTGGAGGTCTCGCCCGTCGCGATCACCGATCCGCCCTGCTCGACGAACGCCTTGATATGGCCGATCTGCTCGTCGCTGAGCGCCCCGACATTGGGCAGCACGATCGCGCCCACCCGCCCGAACGCGGTGGCGATGTCGTCGGCATGCAGCGGCACGTAGGGAATGGCGTGGCGGTCGAGCGCTTTGACGACGCCCCGGTAGGGCGCCATGGTCTTTTCCTTGGCCTCGCCTCGCCCGAAATAGTCGTGGTTCTGCTGCGACCAGACCACGCCGACATCCGGAAGGAGCTGCCGGTTGACGAGGATATCCTCGTTGGTCTCGTGCCAGGCGAAGATCGGCTCGGCGGTCGTGTACTGGCGCCGGTCCTCGTGCATCGCCCCGATATGGTGCCACCAGGGCTGGATGCCGCCGGCAAAGCCCGACGTCGCCCAGAGCCGCACTTCGGCGGGCGGCATGCTGGCGAGGCGGTAGGCGGGGTTGCCCAGCTGATATTGCGGCGTCGATTCCGGAATGAGCGTATTCCAGCCGGCGATCTCGTGCAGGCGCTTGCCGGCCTCCGTGTTCTGCTCGAACCCGTCATAGGCGTTGCGCCGCTGGTGGTCGAGCATGACGATGGCGCATTGGGCGAGGATCTGCTGCAGGTCGATGAAGCGGTGCGAATTGTAGAGCAGCTCGCCGCTGATCATGCCCATCCAGGTGCAGTGCTCGCCGCCAGCCGCCTTCGTCGTACGGTTGTTGAGCGCCCAGAGATCGGTGCGGCGCTGGAAGTTCCAGCGAATCCAGTCGCGATAGGCGCCGTCAGACCAGTCGTGGGACGTCGGCAGCTCCTTGCCGGCGAAGGCCCGGAACTGGCTCTTGCAGTTGTCGCAATAGCAGATCTTGTCGCGCGGCAGGCCCGCCCAGCTGTTGTCGGCAAAGCCGTCGGGGTTGCTGCGCGCGATGATCTCTTCCATCACGGCGGGCAGGTACTCCGTGTAATACGGCGAGCCGATGCAGGTGACGTACTTGTCGCCCTGGGTATAGGGCTTGCCGTCGATGTCGCGGCAGATCCAGTCCGGGTGCTCCTCGAAAAAGTCCTCGGCCACTCGGTTGGAGTCCATGCGCGCGATGACCTTCAGCCCTTCCTCGCGCGCCGCCTTGACGATCTCGCCGTAAAGGTCGCGCTCGCCGAGCTTTTCGGCGCGGTGGTGCAGCGGGAACTTGGAGGGGTAGTAGGCAACGATGCCGCCGGCATTGACGATGACGCCCTGAACCCGGGTCTTGCGCCAATGTTCGCGCCACCATTGCGCGTCGTAGCGTTCGGGGTCGCACTCGACGAGGTTCGTCTGCCCCCAGCGCAATGTCGTCTTGTACCAAGGTTCCACGTTCATCAGGGTCCTCCGCTCGCACTGAACTGTCGTGCGCCAGAGCTAGCCGAAAGCCCCCGCCGCGCCATCGTTCGACATACCGCCTTTCCGCGATGCGGAAGCTTGCACGGCGCTGCCGCTCCAAACTTCCACCATGCGGAAAACGGAAGCCGCATCGCCTTGACCCGATTTTTTTGGCAGCGCTACCGTCCCCGGCTATTGAGCGCTTGGCGCCATGCCGGCAGATGCAACGCGGCATGCGTCAGCGGCGCGGATTCGCGACGGGAGGATTAGGAATGCAAATCAACAGACGCAGTTTCATCGGCGGCATGGCCGCGGCCACGGCGGGCTTGAGTCTCAGCGCCGTCATGACCGGTCACGCGTTCGCGCAGGGCACCGACACCATCAAGATCGCCTTTGCGGCGCGCGGGCTTCGCACCATCGACCCGCATAAGTCGATCCAGGGCGTCGACAACTGGGCGATCATCGCCCTCTACGACAAGCTCGTGGACCTGCCGCGCTGGAAGTTCCCCGAGACGCAGGACGACCTGGCGCCGCGGCTTGCCACCAGCTGGTCGAGCTCGGCGGACGCCAAGACTTGGACCATCCAGCTGCGCGAGGGCGTGCAGTTCCACAAGGGATACGGCGAGATGACGTCGGAAGACGTCAAATACACCTTCGACCGGGCGACCGACGGCCCGCGGGTCGGGGGCGTGCGCGCCAAGTTCACCAACATCGCCAGCGTCGAGACCGACGGTCCCTATACCGTCATCTTCAACCTCGAGCAGCCCGATCCGCTGTTCCTGCTCGGCGTCCTCAGCGACTATGACGGCGCCATCATGAGCCGGAAGGCGATCGAGGAGATCGGCGAGGAAGAGATCGGCACCAATCCGGTCGGCACCGGCGTCTACATGCTGGAAACGGTGCACACCGACCCCTCGCAGGGCATAACCCTTGCGGCCAACCCCGACTATTGGGACACGCCGGCCGCAACCGCGAAGATCCAGTGCCTCTATATCGCCGACACGACCGCGCGGACGCTCGCCATCCTTTCCGGCGACGTCCACATGATCGAGGGCGTGCGTGCGCCGGGCTGGGCCGATTCCATGACCCAGCGCGATCCGAACCTCATCTTCGACGTGGTCAGCCCCGGCAGCTTCTTCACCATTCAGTTCAACCTGACCAAAGCCCCCTTCGACGACATCCGGGTGCGCCAGGCGATCTGCTACGGCATCGACCGGGACGAGATCACCGGGGCCATCGCGCCGATCAGCAAGCGGACATACGGCCTCAATCCGCCCTCGTTCCCGGGCGGCTTCACCGCCGAAACCATCCCGGCGGAGGTCGCCTACAATTACGATCCGGAAAAGGCTAAGGCGCTGCTGGCCGAGGCCGGGTTCCCCGATGGCCTGACGTTCAGGAACGACACTTCGCAGCGCGAGGATTTCTCGGCGATCATGCTGATGATCCAGGACCAGCTCCGCCGCATCAATGTCGACATGGAGCTCAATATCAAGGATCACACGGCGTTCCACGCCGACCAGAACATCGGCACCAACATCATCAGCCAGCAGTCCTCGGCGATGCCGCCGGTGCCGACGCAGGTGATCCTGACCTATCTGCCGGCAGAGGCCGAGGTGAAGTCCGACGGCAATGGCGGCTCCAACATGAGCCACTACGGCGTCGCCATACCGGGCATCGACGATCTGCTGGCGCAGGCGCTCGCCGAGCCGGACCTCGATAAGCGCATCGCCATCGTCCAGGAGATCGAGGTGCAGGCCTTGAAGGACGCGGTGATCCTGCCGGTCTCCAACAACGGCTTCATGATCGTGCGCTCGCCCAAGATCGATCTCGGGTTCGAGGTGGAGTCCGGCTACGTCAACTGGCCGCTCTCGCAGGCCTCGCTGGTCTGAACCGAGGCGGAGAAAAACCGGTTCCGGGGTACGCCCCGGACCATCTTGCAGGCGGAACTGGAGTTTGAACCATGAGTGCGACCGCTTCGGTCAGTATCGTCGTGCCACAGGCGCTGAAGGAGCGGACTGCGATTGCGTGGGCTGTGGATGAGCTGGGCCGCGCGCTCGCCGGTCGCGATGTCGAAACGCGGACCGGCGAGGGCGGGGCGGGCGACATCGTCGTCGAAGTCGCCGGCGCCGGAGTGCCGAATACGGCTTCGGGCCTGGACCTGCCGCAGATCGCCGAGGCGATGGCGCTGCAGCGCGACGGCAACCGCATCACCGCCTGGGGCTACGACGAGCGCGGCATCGTCTATGCGCTGACGGAGCTTGCCGACCGTGTCCGCAATACGCAGGGCAGCGACCCGTTCGCCGGCACCTTCCCCCTCATTGAAAAGCCGACCGCGCGCATCCGCTCCATGGCGCGCCTCTTCTGCTCGGAGGAGGAGGACAAGGTCTGGTTCTACGACAGGCAGCAGTGGCGGGATTACCTGACGATGCTCGCCAGCAACCGCTTCAACCGTTTCTCGCTGACGCTCGGCATGGGGTACAACTACCCCTACCACAACCCGTGGATCACCGACGTCTACTTCTATTTCCCGTACCCGTTCCTGCTCAAGCTCGACGGCTACGACATCGACGTCAAGGAGCTCTCCGAGGAAGAGCGCGAGCTCAATCTCGAGATGCTGCGCTTCATCGGCCGCGAGGCGGCGCGGCGCGGGCTCGAGTTCCAGCTTGCGCTCTGGACGCAGCGCTACGATTTCGACGACGTGCCGCGCGCCAACTACACCGTCCGTGGCGTCACCGACGACAATCTCGCGCCCTATTGCCGGGATGCCATAACCGCGCTGTTGCGCGAGGTGCCGCAGATCACCGGCATGACCTTCCGCGTGCACGTGGAAGGCGGCATCGCCGAGGGCGAGTACGGGTTCTGGGAGGAGGCGTTCGCCGGGGTCAAGGCCGCCGGCCGGCCGGTCGAGATCGACATGCACGGCAAGGGGCTCGACTGGAAGATGATCGACATCGCCCGCGCCACGGGCCTGCCGGTCGCGGCCTCCCCCAAATATCTCGCCGAGCACATGGGCCCGCCCTACCACCAGTCGGCGATCCGCGACAAGGAATACCCGCCCGAGACGGCGCGCAGCGAGCGCGAGCAGCTCAGCGAAGGATCGCGCAAGTTCCTGCGCTATTCCTATGGGGACCTGCTCAAAAAGGACAAGGACTTCAAGGTTCTCTACCGCATCTGGCCGGGCACGCAGCGCGTGCTGCTCTGGGGCGACCCAGCCTTCGCCGCCGGCTACGGGCGCAGCTCCATGTTCGCCGGTTCCGACGGCGTCGAGTGGTGCGAGCCGCAAAGCTTCAAGGGGCGCATGGGCACGGGCATTCCCGGCCAGCGCTTCACCTACCAGAAGCACGGCCTCGCCACCCGCCAGGACTGGCGCAAGTACGACTACCAATACCGGGTCTGGGGGCGGCTCCTCTACAATCCGGACGCGCCGCGCGAAAGCTGGATGCGCTGGCTCGAGCGCGAGTGCGGCGATGCAGCCGAGCACTGCGAGGCCGGGCTCTCCTGGGCGAGCCGCGTGCTGCCGCTCGTGACCCTCGCCCACGGGCCGTCGGCATCCAACAACCACTATTGGCCCGAGATCTACACCAATCTCGGCCTCGTCGAAGGTTCGGGCCGGCGCGCCTATGGCTTCGACATGGAAGGGCCGACCCGCTTCGGCAACGCGCCCACCTTCGATTCGGCGCTCTTTGCCAATCCACGCGAATATGCCGAGCTGCTGCTCAAGAGCGAAAGCTCGCACCGCTATACCCCGCTCGACGTCGCCGACTGGCTCGACGACATGGCCGAGGGCTGCGAGACGGCGCTGACCGCCGCGCGTCGCAAAGAGGACTTCGGCCGCGCCGAGGTGCAGCGCATCCTCGCCGACGTCGAGATCCTCGGCGGTATCGCCCGGCACTTCGCCGAGAAGTTCCGGGCCTCGGTCTGGGCGGAACTGTTCGTTGCGACCAAGGCCTCGGCCCTCATCGAGCCGATGATCGACTATGCCCGCCGTTCAGTCCTTGCCTGGGAGGGCGTCGCCGCCGTCTCGCGCGACCTTTACGACGACGACATCACCTACGGTCCGCAGTCGTGGTTGCGCGGCTCCTGGCATTCGCGCCTGCCGGAAATGCAGGCCGAGCTCCTCGATCTCGAGTCCCTGCGCAACTACGGCGGCACCGAGTCCGTGCCGATGGACGAACGGCTGGAGGCTGCGATCGCCGCCCTCAAGGCCCGGCGCCCCACGCGCGCCGACCCTTCCGGCATCAGGGCGCCGGAGACGTTCCGGGGCGGCGAGCCCATCGCCGTCTCCTGCGCGACGGCGGCCGACGAAGAGCCGATGCTCCACTACCGCCACGTCAACCAGGCCGAACGCTGGCGCGCGATGCCCATGGCCCGCAACGGCCACGGGTACGTCGCCGAGATACCGGCCGACTACACGCGGTCCGACTATCACATGCAGTTTTTCGTGAGCCTCAAACAGAACGGGCAAACCGTTATCGCGCCCGGGCTCGAGACCGACCTGGCCAACGAGCCGTATCTGACGGCGCTCCAGCGCTAGGCAAAGAAACGCCGGCGACGGCGTGGGAGGAATGAAATGGCGAGATACCTACTGCTGAGGCTGGCCGATGCCGTGCCCACGGTCTTTCTCGTGCTGCTCCTGGTGTTCATCGCCATGCGCATCCTGCCGGGCGATCCGGCGATCGCCGCGCTCGGCGACATGGCGACCACCGAGCAGCTGCAGCTCTTTCGCGAGCGCATGGGGCTCAACGATCCGCTCTGGCTGCAGTTCATCAATTTCGTCAAAGGGGTGCTGACCCTCGATTTCGGCACGTCGATGATGAGCAACCAGAGCGTTCTGGGGCTCATCCTCTACAACCTGCCCTACACGATCGAACTGACCATCGTCGCGATGCTGATAGGCATCCTTCTTGGTGTGCCGCTCGGCGTGATCGCGGCGACGAACCGCAACAAGGCGCCCGACAGCGGCGTGCGCGCCTTCTCGCTCATCGGCTACGCCATCCCCGACTTCTATCTCGGGGCGCTCCTGCTCATCACCTTCTCGCTCAATCTCGGCTGGTTCCCGATCAACGGGGGCGGGGAGGGTTTCGCGGACCGCATGTATCACGTGTTCCTGCCGGCCCTGACCCTCGCCTTCGTCAAGGCGGCCTTCATCGGCCGGCTGACGCGCACCTCGCTTCTCGAGGTGCTGAGCAAGGATTATGTGCGCACCGCCCGGGCCAAGGGCGCCAAGGAGAACCGCGTGATCTACGGCCATGGCCTGCGCAACGCGCTGCTGCCGATCACCACCGGCCTCGGGCTCAGCACGCTCGCCACCCTTTCCGGGTCGGTTGCCATCGAAATGGTCTTCAACCGTCCCGGCATCGGCAAGCTCCTGATCAGCGCCATTGCCGAGCGCGACTATGCCGTCATCCAGGGCGGCATCGTCGTCTTCGCCATGTTCGTGGTCCTCATCAACCTGATGATGGACCTCGTCTACATCGTCGTCGACCCTCGCATCCGGATGAAATGATGACCAGCATCACAGAAACCTCGCCGCACCTGCTGGCGCCGGAGCCGAGCCGTCTCCAGGCGCTGAAATCCATCATCCTCGGCCGCCCCGGCACCATCGCCGCCGTCGTCGTCATCGCGCTGCTCTGCATTGTGGCCGTGTTCGCGCCGATGCTGGCGCCCTACGACCCGCTCACCCAGTCCATGCTCAAGATCAACCGCACGCCGAGCTGGGAGAACTGGCTGGGCACCGACCAGTTCGGCCGCGACGTGCTCTCGCGCATGATCTACGGCTCGCGCAACTCGCTGATCTTCGGGCTGATCTCGCCGTTCTGCGCAGCGGTGATCGGCACGACGCTCGGGGTCATCGCCGGCTATTTCGGCGGCATCGTCGACCGGCTGCTCTCGCGCGTCATCGATCTGCTGCTGGCTTTCCCCGAACTGCTGCTGGCGATCATGATCGCCGCCGTCCTCGGCGGCGGGTTCTGGAACGTCATCTTCGTCATCACCATCGCCTTCGTTCCGGGCTTTGCGCGCGTTGCACGGGCGCAGACGCTTGCGGTCAAGCAGGAGCCCTATGTCGAGGCGGCGATCTCGGTGGGGGTGAGGACGCCCGTCATCATCTTCCGCCACATCATCCCCAACATCATGGCGCCGATCGTGGTGCTGATGATGCTCTGGGTTGCCTCGGCGATCCGGCTGGAAGCCTCGCTCAGCTTCCTCGGCATCGGCACCCAGCCGCCCAACCCCAGCTGGGGCAACATCATCAAGGACGGGCTCAACAACATCTTCGGCTCGCCGTGGCCGATCATCGGGGCGGGCGCGGCCATCACGCTCGTCGTCCTGTCGTTCAACCTGGTGGGGGATGCGGTGCGCGACGCGCTCGATCCGTCCACGTCGCAGAACTGAAGGAGCGAGGGACCATGACTGATACCGGTACTGCCTCGTCCCCGTCGCTCGACACGCCCGGGAACGGCGAACCCGTGCTTTCGGTGCGCGATCTCAAGACCGCGTTCCGCACCGGCACGGGCTGGACGCAGATCGTCAAGGGCATCTCCTTCGATATCGGCGCGCGCGAGACGCTGGCCGTCGTCGGCGAATCCGGCTCGGGCAAGAGCGTCACCGCGCTTTCCATCATGCGGCTGCTGTCGCCGGAAACCAGCCGCATCGAGGGGTCGGTCCGGCTCGGCGGGCGCGAGCTCCTGACCCTGCCCGAAGCGCAGATGCGCATGGTGCGCGGTGGCAAGATCGGCATGGTGTTCCAGGAGGCGATGACCAGCCTCAATCCGCTGGCCTCGGTCGGCGACCAGATCGCCGAGGCGCTATCGATCCATGGCCGGTTCACCGGCGCTGCCGCCGAGGCCGAGGCGGTGCGCATGCTCGAGCGCGTGCGCATCCCCGCAGCCAAGGCGCGTGCCAGGAACCTGCCGCACAACCTTTCGGGCGGCATGCGCCAGCGCGTGATGATCGCCATGGCCTTGGCCTGCAAGCCGCAGTTGCTCATCGCCGACGAGCCGACCACGGCCCTCGACGTCACCATCCAGGCGCAGATCCTGCAGCTCATCAAGGAGCTGCAGCGCGAGGAGGGGATGGGGGTGCTCTTCATCACCCACGACATGGGGGTCGTCGCCGAGATCGCCGACCGCACCGTGGTCATGCTCGGGGGCGAGGTGGTGGAGCAGGGCCAGACCGAAGACATCTTCGCGGCTGCCCAGAGCCCCTACACCAAGACCCTCATCGCCGCCGTGCCGCGTCTCGGATCGATGACCGGCAAGGGCCAGCCGGAGCACTTCCCAGTCGTTGACCGCAAGACCGGTGTGCTGAGGCCCGCCGAGTCCCGCCCCGACACCGTCGACCACGCCGGGCAGCCCGTGCTTTCGGTCAGGAACCTCGTCAAGCGCTTCGATCTGACCAGCGGTCTTTTTGGGGCCGTCCACGGGCGCGTCCACGCGGTCGAGAACGTCTCGTTCGACCTTCAGGCCGGCGAGACGCTCTCGCTGGTCGGCGAATCCGGATGCGGCAAGTCGACGACCGGACGCGCCATCATGCGTCTCATCGAGCCGCAGGGCGGCGCGATCTCGATCGACGGCACCGACATCCTGGCGCTGGACAAGGCGCGCATGCGCGACATGCGCCGCCACATCCAGATGATCTTCCAGGACCCGTTCGCCAGCCTCAACCCGCGCATCCGTGTGGGCGAGGCCATCGCCGAGCCGTACCTCACCCACAAGCTCGGCACGCGGCAGGAAGCGCGCGCGGTGGTCGCGGACCTCCTCGAGCGCGTCGGGATGGATCCGCAGGTCGCGAACCGTTATCCGCAGCAGTTCTCCGGCGGTCAGCGCCAGCGCATCTGCATTGCGAGGGCCCTCAGCCTTTCGCCCAAGGTGATCGTCGCCGACGAGTCGGTTTCGGGCCTCGACGTCTCGATCAAGGCGCAGGTCGTCAACCTGCTGCTCGACCTGCAGCAGGCGTTCGGGCTTTCCTATCTCTTCATCTCCCATGACATGGCGGTGGTCGAGCGCATGAGCCACCGGGTGGCGGTGATGTATCTGGGCGAGATCGTGGAACTGGGGCCCTCCGCCGCCGTCTTCAAGAACCCGCAGCATCCCTACACCAAGCGGCTGATCTCGGCGGTGCCGATCCCCGATCCCTCCCGGCGTGCCCAAGTGCGCAAGGTCGCAAACGACGAGGTCAGAAGCCCCATTCGTCCGGCCGACTACGTTCCTCCGCAGCGATCCTACCGCGAGGTCTCGCCGGGTCACGTCGTGCAGGAGTGGGAGGGTGACTGGAAGATGTGAGCCCGTCAGCTCAGCGTCTGCAGGATGGTGCGGTCGCGAACCGCGGGCAGTTCCCCGCGCCGGTCGGTGCTTGCCCGCTTCATGATCTCGAAGCCGAGGTCGACGATCGGTTCGCCGATCTCACCGCCATTGAGCTGATCTCGCACCGCCATCATCGCCTCGTAGCCGCAGCGCCAGCGGTGGATGCGCACGCTGCTCATGGCGGGGAAGGCGGCCTCCATGTAGTCGAAATCGTTGAAGCCGGCGATGCCGACCCGGTCGGGCACCGGAACGCCGCGTGCGTTGCACGCAAAGAGCGCGCCGAGGGCCAGCACGTCGTTGTTGCAGAAGATCGCATCCACGTCCGGCCGGCGCTCCAGCATGGCGAGCATCAGCTCATGCCCCATCATCGCGGTCGAGAACAGATGGTCGTCGGTCTTGACTGCTTCGTCGTTGCCGACTTCGCCGATGAGGTCCGGATCGTAGAGCCCTGCTTCCTCCAGCGCGCACCGGTAGCCGTCGAAGCGCTGCCTGGACCGCAGGTTCATCCAGCCGGCGAGAAACCCGATGCGCCGGTAGCCCGCGTCGATCAGGTGCTGCGTCATCTCCCGGCCGGCCCGTTCATGCGAGAACCCGATGATCTTCTGGATGGGGTCGTCGGTAAGGTCCATGATCTGCACGACCGGGCATCCGGCCCGTTCCAGCATCGCGCGCGAGACGGCGGTCTGCTCGGTGCCCGAGACGATCACGGCGGCCGGCTGGTGCCGGAGGATCGTGGTGAGCTGGGCCTCCTCGAGCGCGTTGTTGTAGCGGGTGTTGGTGATCTCGATGCGCAGCCCGCTGTCCTCGACCCCGTCATAGATGCCGCGCAGCACGTCCGAGAAGATGTTCTGGGTCAGCGAGGGGACCAAGACGGCAACGACGTCGGTGCGGCGCGAGGCGAGGGCGCGCGCGTTGAGGTCGGGAACGTAGCCGAGTTCGCGCACCGCCTCCTCGATGGACTTGCGCAGGGCCGGCGAGACCTTGTCGGGCTGGCGCAGGGCGCGCGAAACGGTGATGGCGCCGACGCCGGCGCGGGCGGCGACATCGGCGATGGTCGGGCGTCCGGTGGCCCTGCGTCTACCCATTCGGTCCCCCCGATTTGTCGGACGGGCGACGTTTTGCGCCGCTGCGTCCTCGAGTTGTTCTTTTGCGTCACGCGGGTCTCGACATCAAGCCGAGGCCAGTCGTTGACGGCAACTCTTGGTAGCGCTACCATAGCTGGATAATCACGGTTCTGTCGAGTTGCCAAGAGGAGAGGCGAGTGGACAAGGATCTCAACGGCCGCGTGCAGTCGGTCGATCGGGCGATGATTCTTCTGGAAGTGCTGGGGGGCGAGGCGAGCGGCCAGAGGCTGACGGATCTGTCGCGCGCGACAGGATTGTCGCTGACCACCGTCCACCGGTTGCTGACGACGCTCGAGCAGCGCCGTTTCGTCCATTTTTCCGCCGCGGACAGTCTCTGGCGCATCGGGCCGCAGGCTTATGCGGTCGGTTCGGCGTTCGTGCGCGACCGCACGTTCGTCGCACCGGCGCTGCCGTATCTGCGGCGCCTGCGCGATCAGACGCGCGAGACCGCAAATCTGGGCGTGGTGGAGGACGGCGAGATCATCCTCGTCAACCAGATCACCAGCCGCGAGATCACCCGCGCCATCTCGCGGGTCGGCGGGCGCACGCCCATGACCGCCTCCGGCATGGGCAAGGCGGTGCTCTCGTGCTATTCGCCCGACGATGTCAGCGCGCTGCTGCGCCGGCGCGGCATGCGCAGGATCACCCGCAAGACTCTGACCTCGCGCGACGCACTGGAGCGTGAGCTCGCCGATGCCCGGGTCAACGGCTACAGCATCGACGACGAGGAGTTCCTGACGGGCCTGCGGTGCGTGGCCGCGCCCGTCTACGACAGCCAGGCGGAGGTCGTGTGCGCCATATCGGTTTCCGGCCTGCCCGCGCGCATGACGCCGGAGCGTATCCCGAGCCTCGGGCGGCTCCTCGTCGACACCGCGGCGGAACTTACCCGGGCCCTGGGCGGCACGCCCCCGCAGCCTGCCTGATCGGCAGGATCCGCACCGACGTTTCCTGAGTGGCCTCGATTCCGCACGGGTTTCCCGTCGGATTCCTACCCGCTTGACGTCATTGTCATCTGGTGTAAGCTCAGGATAATTCATAATGTGAAATAACAGGGACGGGTTATGGATCGGGCGCTGTTTTCTGCCTTCGAGGATCGGATGACCTCGCCGAGCGACGCCCTGATCGAGGACCTCGCCGCGATCGATGGCGACATCCTCGTCCTCGGCGCCGCCGGCAAGATGGGCCCGACGCTCTGCAAGCTCGCCCAGCGTGGTCTCTCGGCTCTCGGCAGCGGGCACAAGGTCATCGCCGTCTCCCGCTTCAGCTCTCCCGAAACCCGTGCCGATCTCGAGGCGTCGGGTGTCACCACCATCGCCTGCGACCTTCTCGACGATGCTGCCGTCGCCGCGCTGCCGCTCGCCGAAAATGTCGTCTACATGGTCGGCACCAAGTTCGGCACCAGCGGCGCGCCGCATCTGACCTGGCGCAACAACGTCTATGTCTCCGGCCGCATCGCCGAGCACTACCGCGCCTCGCGCATCGTCGTTTTTTCGAGCGGCAACGTCTATCCGCTGAGGAGGCTCGGCGAGGGCGGGGCGGACGAGCACGTGCGCCCGGACCCGATCGGCGAATACGCCCAGTCGGTGCTCGGGCGCGAGCGCATGTTCGAGTACGCCGCCGGCACCTGGGGCACGCGCGTCCTGCAATACCGGCTCAACTACGCCATTGACCTCCGCTACGGCGTGCTGCACGAGATCGCGCGCGCCGTCTGGGAGGGCCGGCCGGTCGACGTCGCCATGGGGTCGGTCAACGTCATCTGGCAGGGCGATGCCAACGAGGTGGCGCTGAGGAGCCTCCTCCACGCCGCCAATCCGCCGCGCATCCTCAACGTCACCGGCCCCGAGACGGTGAGCGTGCGTTGGCTGGCGGAGGAGTTCGGCCGGCGCCTCGGCAAGACGCCTGCGATCGAGGGGCAGGAGGCGCCGACGGCGCTCGTCAGCAATGCTGCCGCCTCGCACGCCCTCTTCGGCTATCCGCGCACCAGCCTCGGGCAGATGATCGACATGACGGCGCAATGGGTTCGCGAGGGAGGCGAGCGATGGGACAAGCCCACCCACTTCCAGGAACGGCAAGGCCAGTTCTGATGGAAGCCGAGCCGCGCCTTGCGGCCGTTCTGCGGGCTCTCACCTCGCGCGAGGCACGTGCCGGCTATGCCTTCGTGCTGCCGGCGCTCGTCCTCTTCATCATCTTCCGCATCGGCCCGACGCTCGCCGGGCTGGTGCTCTCCTTCATGGAGTACCGCATCGGGCGGTCGAATTTCGTGGGCCTCCAGAACTTCAACCGGCTCTTTGCCGATCCGATCTTCTGGGAGAGCCTGCGCGTGACGCTCACCTACGTCGTCATCAGCGTGCCGCTGACCACGGTCGTCGCCTTGATGATGGCGCTCCTCGTCAACCAGCCGGTGCGCTGGCAGTCGTTCTTCCGCTCGGCGTTCTTCCTGCCCTACGTCACCAGCCTCATCATGGCCGGCATCATCTGGGTCGCGATCTACGGGCCGAGCGGCCCGATCAACGCCATTTTCGCGCTTCTCGGCCTGCCGACCGCCAACTGGCTCGAGCAGCCGGGCTCGGTGCTGCCGGCCATCGCCGTCATGTCGGTGTGGAAGAACTTCGGCTATTCGATGATGGTCCTGCTCTCCGGCCTTCTCGCCATCCCCGGCGAATACTACGAGGCGGCCGAGATCGACGGGGCCAGCTCCTGGCGCAAGTTCACCTCGATCACTCTGCCGCTCCTCAAGCCCACCCTCTTCTTCGTCGTGGTCATCGAGACGATCGGCGCCTTCCAGGTGTTCGATGCCGTTTATGTCATGACCAATGGCGGCCCGGTGCGCGCCAGCTACACCCTCGTCTATATGCTCTACGACCAGGGCTTCAAATTCTTCAACTTCGGCGCGGCGAGTGCGGTCGGTGTGGTGCTTTTCGTCATCATCCTCCTGATCTCGCTGGTGCAGCGCCGGTTCCTCAGCGAGCGCGCGTCATGACGATGGAGGCGACACGCTCGGTAAACCTGCGCTCGGCCGGCACCTATGTGGCGCTGATCCTTGCCGCCATCTGCACGGTCTTCCCGTTCCTGCTGATGGTTGTGGTTTCGCTGAAGCCGCGCGGCATCGGCAACATCTTCCAGATGCTCAACCTCGATGGCATCAGCCTTGCGAGCTACGACAAGATCCTCGGATCCGCAGATGTCTGGACGTGGACGTTCAACTCGCTCGTCTATTCCGTCGTCTCGGTCGTCCTCGTCCTCCTGTTTTCCTCCATGGCCGGCTACGCCTTCGCCAAGAAGCGCTTTCCGGGCAAGGAGGCGATGTTCTGGACGTTCCTTGCCATGCTGATGGTGCCGACGCAGGTCACCCTCATCCCGCTCTTCATCCTCCTTTCCTGGTTCAACGGCATCGACACCTATTGGGGCCTCATCATCCCCACCGTCGCCAATGCCCAGTCGATCTTCCTCATGCGCCAGTTCATCGCCGGCATTCCGGACGAGCTCATCGAGGCGGCGCGCATCGACGGGGCAGGGGAGTGGCGCATCTTCTGGCAGATCATCCTGCCGCAGACCGGGCCGATCATGGCCACCATGGGCACCTTCGTCTTCCTCTGGCACTGGAACGACTTCCTCTGGCCGCTGCTCGTCGCGCAGAGCGACGCGACGCGGACCCTGACCGTCGGCCTCGCCTCGCTGCAGTCCGAGCAGGTCAACACCAGCGAGATCATGGCCGGAACGACGCTCTCGTTCGTCCCGACCTTCATCGTCTTCCTCCTGCTGCAGCGTTTCTTCGTGCGCTCGATCATGACGAGCGGCCTCAAATGAGCGGGCTGGTGCGTCACGTCCTGCGGGTCAAGGCGAAAAGCGCGGCGTTTGCTGTCGAGCCGTTGCCGGAGCTTGCCGAGCGCCATGTGCGGGTGCGCACCGCGTTCTCGGCCGTCTCGATCGGCACGGAGATGACGGCGGTCACCACCCGCCCGGACGGCACGGCGCTGGGCTACAGCGCCAGCGGCATCGTCGAGGCGGTCGGGGCGGACGTGGCGGACATTAAGCTAGGCGACCGGGTCGCCGTCTACGGAGCGCCCTACGTCCATCACGCGACCCTCCTCGATGTGCCGGTGACGCTCGTTGCCCCGGTGCCGGAGGACGTTCCACTCGAGCACGCCGCGTTCGGGGGCATCGGCGCCATCGCCCTCCACGGCGTGCGCCAGGCCAATCTCACTTTCGGCGAGCGGGCGCTGGTCGTCGGCCTCGGGCCCGTCGGCCATTTCGTGGCATTAATCCTCAAGGCTGCCGGCATGGACGTTGTCTGCGTCGAGCCCGGCGCCAGGCGCCGCGAGCTCGCGCAATCCGTCGGCCTCACCGTCGTCGAGAGCATCGAAGCGGCCGAAGGCCCGTTCGATGCGGCGCTCCTCACCGCCCACGGACCCGACGACCTGCTCGGAGCCTGCGGCGAGAAGCTGCGCCTGCGCGGGAGCCTCGTGGTCGTCGGCGACCTGCCCGTCGTCATCCCGCGCGAGGTGATGTTCTCGCGCGAGATCGCGCTTTCCGTCAGCCGCGCCGGCGGGCCCGGCCGCTACGATCCGGACTACGAGGGCAAGGCGCAGGATTACCCCGTTGCCTATGTGCGCTGGACCGAGGGGCGCAACCTCGCCCTGATGGTCAAGCGCATGGCGACGCATTTCGATCTTTCCGCCCTCGTCACCCACACCTTTCCCGCATCCGATGCCGCCGGCGCCTATGCCGACATCTCGGCCGACCGCGGCGCGACTCTCGGCATCCTCTTCGACTTCAAGGACCTCGATTTCATGGATATGGCATGAACATCCGCTCGTTCCTCCGGCAAGGCCAGGTCATCCCCGCCCATCCGCTCGCCCTCGACGATTTCGGCGTGATCGATACGCGCAGCCAGCGGGCACTCACCCGCTATTACATCGAGGCCGGCGCCGGGGGCGTGGCGGTCGGCGTCCACACCACCCAGTTCGAGATCCACGGTAACGGCATGCTGAAGCCGGTCCTCGAAATGGCGGCCGAGGAAGCGGCCGGTGCAGGGCGCGAATTCGCCCTCGTCTCGGGCGCCGTCGGCAAGACCGAGCAGGCCGTGCGCGAGGCGCAGCTAGCCCGCGACCTCGGCTATCATGCCGTGCTCCTCAGCCTCGGTGCGATGCGCGAGGCGAGCGAGGACGAGTTGATCGAGCATTGCCGCGCCGTCGCGGCCGTGATGCCCCTCATCGGCTTCTATCTGCAGCCGGCGGTCGGCGGGCGCGTGCTGCCCTATACCTTCTGGCGCGCGTTCTTCGCCATCGATAATGTCGTCGCGGTCAAGGCGGCGCCCTTCCACCGCTACTGGTCGCTCGATGTCATGCGCGCCCTCGTCGACAGCGGCCGGGCCGATGAGATCACGCTTTATACCGGCAATGACGACCATATCCTGCTCGATCTGGTGCTGCCGACGCAGTTCACGCCCGGTGGGGAGACGGTCTGCTTCACCGGCGGCCTCCTCGGCCAATGGGCCGTGTGGACCAAGGCGGCCGTGGCGCTTTTCGAGGAAGCCAGGATGCACCGCCAAGCCGGGAGCGTGCCGGCCGAATTCCTCACCAAGGCCCAGCAGCTGACCGACGCCAATTCGGCGGTCTTCGATGTGGCCGGCAACTTCAAGGGCTGCATCGCCGGCATCCAGTACGTGCTCTGGCAGCAGGGCCTCATCCCTTCCATGCGCTGCGTCAGCGACCATGAGGTGCTCTCGCCCGGCCAGGTCGACGCGATCGAGCGCGTGCGCCGCGCCTATCCGCACCTCACCGACGATGCGTTCGTCGCCGCCAACCGCTCGCGCTGGCTCGATGGCGCGCGAAGGGCAAGCTGATGCTGAAGCTCGGCGCCATCGGCACCGCCTCCTCGCACCTTGCGCATTTCGCGCGCGAGCTTGCCGGCGACGTGCGCATCGTGCGCGCCCTGGCGCTGCCGGGCGATCCGCGCAACGTCCCGGTGGGCATCGAGCTGCGCGAGGCTGCGGAAGGCTTTGCCGACGGCCTCGACGGCATCCTCGTCCTCACCCGCGACGGGCGCAACCACGCCGCCGAGGCGCTGCCTTATCTCGCGCAAGGCCTGCCGGTCTTTATCGACAAGCCGCTCGCCTGCGACCTCATCTCGGCCGAGAAGATCGTCTCCGCCGGCCGCGTCGCCTCGTTCTCCGTGCTGCGATTTTCGCCCGAGATCGAGGAACTTCGCCGCAACGGGATCGCGCTGCGCGAAATCCGCGTGCCCGGCAACTCCGCCAGTCCCAATGCCGGCTTCTGGTTCCTCGGCATCCATGGCGCCGAGCTCGCCTGCGCCCTCGCCGGCCGACCTCGGATCGAGAGTGTCAGCGTGGAAAGCGGTGTTCTTGCCGCGCGGCTCACCGGCACGTCGGGTGCGTTCGACATGGTCCTCGACCCGGCGGCCAAGGACTATGAGCTTCGCCACCGGGACGGTCACATCATTCTCGATGTCGAGATCGCCTATAGGGAAGGCGCCCGGCAACTCGAACGGTTCTTCGCCGGTGAGGACGTCATCGCCGCCGCCGATATGCTGGCGCCCGTGGCCTTGCTCGAAGAGGTGCTCACTCGCGCCCTGGCGCGGGCCATACCGAAGGTTTCCAGCCTCGCTTGACGCCCCGGGAACGGCGTGAAGCGGAGTGGTTAGTACAGAAAGTGGTTTAATCGTCGGACCTGCGGGTCCTCATGGAGGGAACAGATGAAAACGACACTTGCCCTGTTGATGGGCGCAACCATGCTCGCGGCGCCGCTTTCGGCCAACGCCCAGGAGGCCGTGAGCGGCAGGGTGGACCTCTGGGTCTATCCCGTCATCAACGACACGGCCACGCACCAGGGGTTCTGGGACGGGGTCATCGAGCGCTTCAACGCCGAAAACCCGGATGTCGAGGTGCGCGTCGACATCCAGCCCTGGGCCGGGCGCAACGAGAAGTTCACCGCAGCCGTCTCGGCCGGCCGCGCGCCGGACCTCGTCTACCTGATCCCGGACCAGATCCCGCAATTCGTGCGCCTCGGCGCCCTCGAGGCGATCACCCTACCCGAGGATGTCGTTGCCGATTACCTCCCCGGCGCGCTGCAGGGTGCAACCTATGAGGGGGCGCTCTATACCGCCCCGGTGCTGATGAGCGCGGTGGCGCCCATCTACAACAAGGTCCAGTTCGCCGAGGCCGGCATCGAGACCTTCCCCAGGACCTGGGACGAGCTCAAGGCTGCTGCCCCGGCGTTGAAGGAAGATGGCGTCTATCTCCTGCAATACGGCGCCTCGCTCGAAGAGACCCTCAACCAGACCTACTATCCGCTGCTCTGGCAGGCGGGCGGCCAGGTTTTTGCGGAGGACGGCAAGTCGGTCGCCTTCAACAGCCCGGAAGGCTTGAAGGCCCTGCAGTTCGTCGTCGACATGTTCAAGGAGGGCTATGCCGATCCCTCGACCGTCTCGGCGACGCTGCGCGGCACCGACGCGCCCATGGCCCAGAAGCGTGCCGCCATGCAGCTTTCGGGTGGCAGCGACGTGGTCAAGGAGCTGCAGGAGCTCTGGGGGCCCGAGGAGGTCGGCGTCGGCGACCCGATGACCGAGGCCGAGCAGATCACCTACGGCACCGTCGGCGGCTTTGCCATGCCCGTCAACAACAACGACAACGCCGCCGCGCAGGCGTTCCTCGAGTTCCTCATCCAGCCCGAGAACCTTGCCGAGTTCAACACCATCAGCGGCTTCTTCGGTCCGCGCGCCAGCATGGGCGCGATCCACAGCGACGATCCGTTCCTCAGCCAGCTCGAAAGCTACGTGGCCATCGCCACCCCCGGCGAGATCCACCCGCTCGCCCGGCAGGTGATCTCGGTCCTCGCTCCCGAGATCCAGGGCGCGATCCTCGGCAGCAAGACGCCCGAGCAGGCCCTCGCCGACGCCGAGCGCACCGCCAACGACCTCATCGCGCGCGAGGGTCTCTGAGAGACATGGAATGCCGGTGTCTGCCACCGGCATTCCCACCGCCCCGATGTCATTCCGGCGAAGGCCGGAACCCATCCTGAGATATCTCCACAGCCGCAAGGTCGGCTCCCCTCCCCCTTGAGGGGAGGGGTCGGGGGT
>NZ_JZEX01000062.1 GCF_000969415.1 Devosia geojensis
GCTCGATCACAGGGCGAGGCTATCCACCGGCGATCGGGTGAATCACGCTTGCAAGATTAGGGTGAGACCGGCGCGGGCGGGATAAGGGCTCGGCTGCCATTTCGTTGGCCGGGGCGGGATACCGGAAAAACCATCCCCGTTCCCTCTGCCGCCATGTCCGGTTGACGCGCGCAGGTCTCTGCCAGCCAATCCTTGGCAGGGAGGATGGTTCCGGACTTGCCGATCACGAAGGTCGAGCGCCTCACTCGATGGGTGGGGTCCACCGGTGGAGTTAGCGAACCCGTCTCTCAATTTCTCCGCTCAAGGAAGGCAGGCGCAGACTTCTCGCTTGAGAGCCCGTTACCGCATTGGCTTGCTCAGAAACGGCGAGCCGCGCCGGACGAAGCGCCATGGCGTCTCGACACCCTTGGTGATGCCGATACGCGGGCCAGAGGCGATGGCGTGGGTTTCACTGGTTGCAAGT
>NZ_JZEX01000063.1 GCF_000969415.1 Devosia geojensis
TTCTCCTTTTCTTTTTTCTTCCCTTTCTCTCTCCTCCCGTCGTTCGCTCCCTGGCGGCGCCTCCGCGCCGTCGCCGCCGCCGCGGGCTGGGTCCCCCCGCCCCTGCTCTCGGGCGACCGGGCCGCCTCTGTCGCCCCCTGGCCCCGGGCGCTGCCGGTGCCGCTCCTGCCCTCGCGCCCCGCCGCGGGCGCCCCGCGCGCCGTCCTCGGCTCGGGCTTTCGCGTCGACGTCTCCGCGTGCGACGGGCAGTGGTGCGAGGTACGCGCCCCCCCCCGGACCGAGACCGGCCGCGCCTCGCCCTATCAGTGCTTCGTCAACCAGTCGCAGCTCGGGGGCGGCCAGCGCACGGAAGGGTTCGACGGACCGCTCCGCCGTACAGCAGCGCCGCGGTCTCGGGCCGCTGGGGGGCACGGCGCACGGCCGACGGCTGCTGGGGGCGGGCGGCGGGGGAGAGCCAGGTGCG
>NZ_JZEX01000064.1 GCF_000969415.1 Devosia geojensis
GCGGGGCAGGGGCGGGGCCGCGGCCTAGCGCGTCGCCCGTGCCGGACGTGCCCGCCTGCGGAACCGGCGGGCACGG
Source organism: Devosia geojensis (assembly GCF_000969415.1). Lineage (GTDB taxonomy): Bacteria > Pseudomonadota > Alphaproteobacteria > Rhizobiales > Devosiaceae > Devosia > Devosia geojensis. Next base: position 77 of record NZ_JZEX01000064.1, read on the forward strand.
GGTTGGGCGGGAGGTCGGAGAGGACGGGCTCTGGCGGCTGGGGGGCGACGGCTTTGGCGGTGACGGTCATGAACATGGCTCGCACGGCAGGGCCAAGTGATGGCCGGTTTCATGCTGGCGCGCAATGGTCTGGAAGCACAAAGGCCAGCACCCGGCCGGGTGCTGGCCTTTGTGCTTCCAGACCATTGCGCGCCAGCATGAAACCGGCCATCACTTGGCCCTGCCGTGCGAGCCATGTTCATGACCGTCACCGCCAAAGCCGTCGCCCCCCAGCCGCCAGAGCCCGTCCTCTCCGACCTCCCGCCCAACCCCGTGCCCGCCGGTTCCGCAGGCGGGCACGTCCGGCACGGGCGACGCGCTAGGCCGCGGCCCCGCCCCTGCCCCGC
>NZ_JZEX01000065.1 GCF_000969415.1 Devosia geojensis
ATCATGGCGGGTGCCCTAGCCCTTCATCATGTTGTCGTCGTCGACCGCGATAGAGCCGCGGTTACGGTAGAAGATCACGAGGATGGCAAGGCCGATGGCCGCTTCCTCCGCCGCGACGGTGAGGATCATCAGCGCGAAGACCTGCCCCTGCAGGTCCCCCAGGTGCGCCGAGACCGCCACGAGGTTGACATTGACCGCGAGGAGGATCAGCTCGACCGCCATCAGGATGATGATGACGTTCTTGCGGTTGAGGAAGATCCCGAAGACGCCGACCGTGAACTGGATTGCCGCTACGGTCAGGTAGTGACCGAGCCCGATTTCCAAGCCCATTGCCATGCTCCCCTTACAGCCCCTCCCCGCTCTTGACCTTGCCGGCATGCAGGTTCTCTCTCCGTTTCCCTGCGACCTGCCCCCTACGATGCTGCCGCACTGACCGGCTGTTTGAGCGTGGCCTCGCCC
>NZ_JZEX01000066.1 GCF_000969415.1 Devosia geojensis
CCCCATGTTCCTGCCCCTCCACGACACCAACCCCATCCGCCACGTCAGGTTTCCCTACGTCACCTACGGCCTGATGGCGGTGACGGCGCTGGTGTTCCTCGTCCAGTCGATGCTGCCGCCGGCCGCCTTCGACGAGGTGACCATCTATTTCGGCATGATCCCGATCGTCGTGCGCGACGTCTATCCGCAGCCGCTGCCGTGGCTGCCGGACTGGGCGCCGCTCGTCACCTATGCGTTCCTCCATGCCGATTGGATGCACATGCTCACCAACATGCTGTTCCTGTGGATCTTCGGCGACAACATCGAGGACGCCATGGGACATGTGAAGTTCCTCGTCTTCTATCTCACCTGCGCGGTCATCGCCGCGCTCGCGCACCTCGCCTTCAACCTCGACGCCAACGGGCCGCTGGTCGGCGCCTCGGGGGCGGTCGCGGGCGTCATGGGCGCCTATGTGCTGCTCTATCCGCATGCGCGGGTGTTCGTGCTGGCCCGCATCGTCATCCCGATCCCGCTGCCGATACCGGCCTTCTGGATGCTGGGGGTCTGGCTCGGCATGCAGCTCTTTTCCCTCGTCGCCTCGCCGCAAGCCCCCGTCGCCTGGTGGGCGCATCTCGGCGGGTTCCTCGCCGGGGTGGTGCTGGCGCCGCTCTTCAAGCGGCGCGAGGTGGTGCTGCTCGGGGGACGGTGAGGGAAGGGGAGATGGGTCACGAAAGCAGGGCAACTCTTCCTTTACGCCCAGTAGTTTACGCTTGGGTCACGCTAACCGGGACACGCTCATGAACACCGATCTCGCCGCCATGCTCGTTGCCGCGCGCACCGCCGCGACGCATCAGTCCTTCGATATCGCCATGGTCAAGAAGGCGCACGAGATGGAGATGAACCTCGTTTCCATGCTCGAGGCGGCCATCAAGGCGCCGGCTCCCGCGGGCCAGGGGATCGCCGTCGACAAGAGCGCGTGAGATGAGCGTTTCCGGCCTCCCCGCCATCAACCTCGATCTCGGCGCGCACCGCATCGCGAGTCAGGAGGCCGTGTCGCTCGACGCGCGCCTGGCGCTGGTGGCGCTGCGGCGCGGGCAGGTGGAAACGACGATCATGGATCGGCTGGCGCGTGTGGCCGAGGTTGAGCCGCCGCTAGGCACAGGGATTGTGGTCGACAAGATCGCTTAGGTCTCCCGGATCAAGGATATCAGCGGCTCTTTCGCCTCCCTCCCCCTTGAGGGGAGGGAACGAGGGTGGGGGTAGGTTGGTGAGCCGCCGCAGCTTCCCCCCACCC
>NZ_JZEX01000006.1 GCF_000969415.1 Devosia geojensis
GGGTGGGGGGAAGCATCGGCGGCTCACCGAACCACCCCCACCCTCATTCCCTCTCCTCAAGGGGGGAGGCCGATCGTGCCGATGGCACCATCTCAATTCCCCACCCGATGTCATCCCGGCGGTTTGCACATGCCACCCACCCGAGCATTACGGGGTTCACCAAAACAATCGCCCCGGCAGCAGGACTGCCGGGGCGGGCGCGGGTCGAGACAGGAGAACAGCTTCGGCCCCGCGCCGTTCGCCGCGCCGCCGGTGAGGGTCGTGGGGCGAGTGGCGGCGCGGCGGAACGGGAGGGGGTCAGTCCTCGGCCGGCTCTTCGGGCGCCTCGGGAGCGGCAGGAGCACCCGGGCGTTCGAAATGCGCGCGCCGCGGCGCGAGCTCGGCCTTCTGCTCGTCGCTGAGGCTGCCGAAGAACGCCTCGAACGCCGGCTGCACGGCCTGCATGGCCTCGAGCCGCGCCGTCTCGATGGCGATGCGGTTGTTGAAGATCTCGACGATGTCCGGCCGCTCCTCGGCGCGCCGGTCGAAGCGCAGGCCCTCGGTCGCGGTCTCGAAATCGGACTGGGCGGAAAGCGCGTCGCTCTTCAGCGTATCGAACAGGGCCCGCTGATCCTCGTTCATGTCGATGGCGTAGGACAACCGCACGAAGGCGATCTCCAGGCCCTCGGCGCTGCCGAAGTTCAACAGCCCCATCCCGCCGCGCGGCCCGTGGGCGCCGGGCCCGCCCATGTGGTGGATCATCATGCGGCGCTCGGCGAGCCCGGCATGGCCGCCGGGGCCTTTGCGATGGAAGCGGTGGGCGCCGTCACCCGGCTTGCCGGGCGCTTCCACCTGGGTCGGCGTGGTGGTCTGGGCGAACGCGGAGGTGCCGATGCCGGCAAGTCCGACGCTTGCCGCCGTCAGGGCCACAAGGGCGGTCTTGGAGATCGTCTTCATGGGTCTAGTCCTTTGCATGGGAACTGGTTGGAGCCAGCACCGTCACGCTAGCCGCGCCGACCTCTCCCGATCATTGCGGCCAGATGAAAGGTTGGTAGGATTCGTAAGGTTCGCCCTCAGAAGGCATTGTTGCCAAAGGGCAACGCGGCGCGCCGGACGCGCGCGGCGCCGCTTTTTCCGGCTGGCACGACGGACCTTCCCGCGCTACCAATCCCTGCAGCGACCCGTGAAGGAGGATCGTTCGATGAGGACCAGAGGCACGCACACCACCCGCTGAACGGGCAGTGCCGTCTCGGGCTGCGCGTTCGGCCCCACCTCATCGAAATCTTTACTTCCGGAACGCATTCATGCTTCGTCGCTATCAGACGCTCGTCGACCCCTATGTCGGGTATGACGGGAAAACCCCATCCGCCGATGTCTGGCGGTTCATCCTCGAAAACCTCCGCCCGTTCCGCCTGCCCATTGCCGCGAGTCTTGCGCTCGCCGTCGTCGGCGCGGCCATAGAGGTCTGGCTCATCGGCTATGCCGGGCGGCTGGTCGACATGCTCGCCGCCAGCAGCCCGGAGCGGCTCTGGGCCGATCACGGCATGGAGCTGGTGGTTGTCGCGGCCGTTGTGCTCCTCGCCCGCCCGCTCGCGGGCGTCGCGCGCGAGAGCTTCGACGACATCGCCTTCCGCCCCAATGCGGTGACGCTCTTCCGCTGGCGGTCCCACCGGCACCTGCTGGCCCAGTCGGTCGGCTGGTTCCAGAACGACTTTGCCGGGCGCATCGCCGGTCGTGTCACCGAGATCGGCAATGCCGCGACGAACGTCATCTACGCGCTCGTCCACACGCTCTCCTTCGTCGTCATCTACGTCCTCGGCTCGATCTGGCTGATGGCCTCGATCGATCTGCGGTTGCTGGTGCCGATGCTCGTCTGGCTCGGGCTCTACCTTGTGCTCATGGCCTATATCGTCCCGCGCCTGAGGGTTGCGTCCGAGCGGATGGAGGCCGCGAACACCGGGCTCTCCGGCATGCTCGTCGACACCTATTCCAACATCGGCATCGTCAAGCTCTTCGGCGGCGAAAAGGCCGACGACCGCGACAGTCGCGAGCGGCTGGAGGAGGTCCGGCAGGCGTTCTTTGCCGTGCAGCGGCTGGAGGTGACGACCAACGGCTCGATGCTCTTCCTCGGCAGCCTGCTGATCGTCGGGCTCGTCGGCTACGGGATCGTCCTCTGGCAGGGCGGGCAGGCGCCGCTCGGGCTCGTCGCCGCGGCGCTCGCTCTGAGCTTTCGCATCACCGGCATGGCCGAATGGCTGCTCGACGCGGTCTCAGGGCTCTTCAACGCCATCGGCGCCACCCGCGAGCACCTGAAGACCATCGCCCAGCCCATCGCCATCCCCGATGCGCCGGACGCCCGTCCCCTCGTCGTTTCGCGCGGCGCTATCCGCTTTGCGGACGTCAGCCACCATTACGGCAAGGGCCGGGGCGGGCTCGACCGGGTGAGCCTTATCGTCGCGCCCGGCGAGAAGGTCGGCCTCGTCGGCCGCTCGGGCGCGGGCAAGTCGACCCTCGTCAACCTGCTCCTGCGCTTTTTTGAAGCCGAAGCCGGCCGGATCGAGATCGACGGGCAGGATATCCGCGCCGTCACGCAGGCGAGCCTGCGGCGGCACATCGCCATGGTGACGCAGGACGTCTCGCTGCTGCACCGGTCCGTGCGCGACAACATCGCGCTCGGCCGGCTCGATACCTCCTTCGAGCGCATCGAGGCCGCCGCCGCCAAGGCGCATGCCGACGCCTTCATCCCAATGCTGCGCGACGAGTCCGGCCGCAACGGGTACAAGGCGCATGTGGGCGAGCGGGGCGTCAAGCTCTCGGGCGGGCAAAGGCAGCGCATCGCGCTTGCCCGCGCCATCCTCAAGGACGCGCCGATTCTCATCCTCGATGAAGCGACCTCAGCCCTCGACAGCGAGGTCGAGGCGGCGATCCAGGACACGCTCTATGGCGTGATGGAGGGCAAGACGGTCATCGCCATCGCCCACCGGCTCTCGACCATCGCGCGCATGGACCGCATCGTGGTGCTCGACGAGGGCCGCATCGTCGAGGAGGGCGCGCACGCGGCGCTCCTCGCGCAGGGCGGGCTCTATGCCCGCCTCTGGGCCCGCCAGTCCGGCGGCTTCATCGGCATCGATACGGTCGATTAGTCCGCCGAATCTCGGCTCCTTCGCCTCCCTCCCCCTTGAGGGGAGGGAATGAGGGTGGGGGTCGTTGCCTGGGCCACCGATGGACCCCCACCCTCATTCCC
>NZ_JZEX01000067.1 GCF_000969415.1 Devosia geojensis
ACCGATCCCACCGGCGTGCCGCCCCGCCTCACGGCCGAATTCGTCTCGGCGGTGCTCTACAACGGCGCCATCTTCTGGGTCGTCCTCGGCCTCGCATTCGGCCGCTTCAACGACCATCTCGCGACCCGTCCGGCAACTGTTCCCAACGGAGTGAAGGCATGACCGCCAAGATCCCGACCACCGTCATCACCGGCTTCCTCGGTGCCGGCAAGACCACCCTCGTGCGCCACATGCTCGCCCACGCCAGGGGCAAGCGCATCGCCCTCATCATCAACGAGTTCGGTGATATCGGCGTCGACAAGTCGATCCTTGCCGGCTGCGGCGACGAGACCTGCCGCGAGGAGGACATGATCGAGCTGGCCAACGGCTGCATCTGCTGCACCGTGGCCGACGATTTCATCCCCACCATGCAGGCCCTGCTCGAGCGTCCCGACCGTCCGGACCACATCGTCATCGAAACCTCGGGCCTTGCCCTGCCGCAGCCCTTGATCCGCGCCTTCAACTGGCCGCAGATCAAGGCCGAGGTCACCGTCGACGGCGTCGTCACCGTCGTCGATGCGGCCGCGCTCGCCGAAGGGCGCTTCGCCTCGGACGAAGCCGCGGTCGATGCCCAGCGCCAGGCCGACGACATGCTCGACCACGAAACGCCCCTGGGCGAGCTCTTCGAGGACCAGCTGATCTCGGCTGACCTCGTCGTCCTCAACAAGACCGATCTCGTCGCGAGCGACGCCCTCGCCAATGTCGAAGCGCGCCTGCGCGAGGAGATGCGCCCCGGCACCGGCCTCATCCGCGCCGCCAACGGCCATGTCGACATCGCCGCGCTCTTGGGGCTGGGCATGGGCTCGGAGGACGACATCGCCAACCGCCCGAGCCACCACGAGCTCGAGCACGGCGGCGAGACGCACGAGCACGACGATTTCGACTCGTTCTCGCTGCGCTTCCCGCGCGTCGCCGGCAAGGACGCGCTGCTCAAAACCATCGAGGAGACCATCCGCACCCACGACGTGCTGCGCCTCAAGGGCTTCGCCGCCATCGACGGCGCCCCCGCCCGCCTCGCCATCCAGGCCGTCGGCCCCCGCGTCACCGCCTATTTCGACCGCCCGTGGGCGCCCGGCGAACACCGCGAGACCGCATTGGTCGTCATCGGCGAAAGCCCGTTGGACCGCGCCGCGATCACCGCAAGCCTCAAACGCGCAGCCGTCGCAGAGGCCGCGTGAGGCACCATCCGTCCCCCCTCCCCCTTGAGGGG
>NZ_JZEX01000068.1 GCF_000969415.1 Devosia geojensis
TTCCCTCCCCTCAAGGGGGAGGGAGGCGATGGAGCCGAAATGCTCGATGTGGGATTCGCTACGACGCCCGCGTGCCACGCCGCACCGCGCGCAGCAGCATGGCGCTGAGCTCGGCTTCGCTCGCCGCAAAGCTCCTCGCGTCCGTCGCCGTCACGTTGAAGGTGACGTTGATCGGCGCCGCCCCGCTCCCCGCCGCAACGCCCAGCCGCCCGTCGGATCCCCGCGCCAGCGGCAGGATCGCCTCCGGTCCCGCCTCGCCGGCAAGCCCGAGGCCCTGCCCCAGCGGAAAATAGGTCGGGCTGGCGATCACCCCGCCCTTGGCGAACGGAACCGCCGGATTGGTCGCGGTAAAAAGGTTGCTGACCACGCCCTCGACGAGCGTCCCGAGCGGGCGCAGCGCCGCGCGCAGCGCGATATCGGCGAAAGCCGCCGATATCTGCGAGAGTACCGAGCGGAAGCTCCTGCCCTCGGCGATCGCGCCGCGGAACGCGTTGGTCAGCGAGCGCGCGACGCCGTCGGCCAGCGTGCCGATGCGCGCCATTTCGGCCGAAATGCTGGTCGTCTCATCGAAAAAATCGTCCAGGAATCCGTCAGCCATCGGGGAACCTCCTCATCAGCTCGTCGAGCGCGTCGCGTCCGGGCGGCACCGCCCGCTTGCCGTTCAGCGCCTCGAACGCTGCCGCGAGCTCGCGCGGGGTCATGCCCCAGAACTCGCGCGGCGGCAGCCTCAGGACGCCGAGGCCGAAGCGCATCGCCTCGTCCCAGGGAAACCGGTTCACGACGCGCTCCCGAAGGTCGCGTCTAGCAGCCGCACCGCGATCCGCGCCGCCCCGGCGACCCCGCCCTCGATGGTGAGGCGCGCCAGCTCGTCGTCGCTGATCGAATTGCCCGCTCCGCGCAAACCAGCGCCCAGGATCGCCGTCAGGTCCCGCGCCGAGATGCGCCCGCCCGCGAACCGCTCGGCGAGCCCTGAAAGGTCCCCGGCTTCCAGGCGCGCCTCCAGCTCCGCCAGCGCCCCGAGCGTCAGGCAAAGCGTCTTCTCTTCCCCGCCGATGACGGCGGAGATTTCTCCCCGTTTGGTGTTGGGCATCTGCACCTCTCTGAACTTACAATTCCTGATGGAAACCGCGGGAGGCACCAACTCCCCTCCCCCTTGAGGGGAGGGGTTGGGGGTGGGGGGAAGCCTCAGTGGCCCACAC
>NZ_JZEX01000069.1 GCF_000969415.1 Devosia geojensis
GGGAGCCACCGAAACTTCCCCCCACCCCCGACCCCTCCCCTCAAGGGGGAGGGGAGGCAGTGCCCAACCCTTTGATCCGGCGCGAGAATAAAAACGGGGACCAAGCCCGCCGTTGCCGCCACCTCAGCAACCGCAGGCCACAAGGCCGGGCGGCGCTCGCGCATGCCGGTTGCTGCGAACGTAGCCGGCCAGTAAGAAGGCACGAGGCGCGGGAGGCGACATGGACAAGACCGAGCGGCTCTTTGCCGTCATGGATGCGCTGCGGCGCCATCGCCGGCCGGTCACGGCCGCGCAGCTCGCCGAGGAGCAGGGGGTGTCGGTGCGCACCCTCTACCGGGACGTGCAGACGCTGATCGGCCTCGGCGCGCCGATCGATGGCGAGGCCGGCGTCGGCTACATGCTGCGGCCGGGCTTCTTCATGCCGCCGCTGATGTTCACCCCCGAGGAGTTGGAAGCGCTGGTGCTCGGCGCGCGCTGGGTCGGGGCGCAGCCGGACGACGGGCTGGTCAGCGCCGCCAAGATCGCGCTCGCCAAGATCGCCACCGCCTCGCCCGAGGACCTGCGCGACCGGATCGGCGATACCGGCCTCTGGCCGGTGCTGATGCGCGGCCCCCTCGCGCCCAAGCCGATCCTTGCCGACATCCGCCGCGCCATGCGCTCGGAAAAAGCGGTGCGCATCGTCTATGGCGACGAGGGCGGGCGCGAGAGCGAGCGCGACATCTGGCCGGTGCAACTGGCCTACTACGAGGGCAAGCAGATCATCGCCGCCTGGTGCTGCCTGCGGCAGGCGTTCCGCAATTTCCGCACCGACCGCATCGTCTCCCTCCACCCGACCGAGAGCCGCTACGGCAAGCGCCGCGCCGTGCTGGCGCGCGAGTGGGAGGAGGAATGGCGCAAGAAGCACCCGGACTGGATCGCCGAATCGGGCGCGCACCCGACGCATTAGGATCGTTCGGGTTCAAGCGGTATCCGACGGCTCTTTCGCCTCCCTCCCCCTTGAGGGAAGGGAATGAGGGTGGGGG
>NZ_JZEX01000070.1 GCF_000969415.1 Devosia geojensis
CCCCCGACCCCTCCCCTCAAGGGGGAGGGGAGCCCCCCGGCTCGTGCTTCCGTCAAAACATGACAGAGACTAACTCTCGGTCGTCATTGCCCGCTTCGTGAGGCGCACCGAAACAACACCAACCAGGATTGTCACCGCGACGGAGGCCGGGGCCCTGAACGCATCAGCAGGCACGGGAGGAGCGGCTGGGCGCTGCCCAGTTCACACACCTTGCGGCTGATGCGCTATCCCAGGATGGGTCCCGGCTTTCGCCGGGATGACAGCTGGTGGGGAGGGCGGCGTAGCGCCCTCCGCTAGAGCGTTTCACGATTGGATGAAACACCACCGGTCGGCTCCCCTCCCCCTTGAGGGGAGGGGCTGGGGGTGGGGGTCCATATGTTACCCACACAACGACCCCACCCTCGATCCTTCCCCTCAAGGGGGAGGGAGGCGAAGGGGCCGATGATTCCATTCAGCTATGAAGAGCTCCAGCAGACGTTTACGCCAGCGCCACGACCAGCACCCCTCTTGCCGGCAGCTTGACGTTGCCGTCCTCGACGACGGCTCCCGCATCGGACCAGTGCACCGGACCGAAACGCGCCGGACCTTCGGGAAGGGAAACCCGCGTCGTCTGCTCTTGCCGGGTGGGATTCAGCATCCAGAGGTAGCGCCTGTCCCCATCCGCGTGCAGCCGCGCCTGCATCGCGTTGTTGCTCAACACGATATGCTGCCGCCTGTCGGTCCAGCCGAACACGTCGGCGAAGAAGCGCCGGTTGGCCTCGGACGACGCGCGATAGTAGGTGACGGATGGATTGCTGCCGATAAGGAGCGTGCGGCCCTGACCATGCTCGTGCTCGGCGACGGCGAGGCGCCCGTCGGTGAAGCGGCCGACCTCGCGCCCGCCGGCGAGCCGATAGGACTGGAGGAGGCCGCCGCCAGCGACCGTTTTGCCGGCGAAAGCGAAGCTGACGCGGTCGCCGATGTCGGGCATGAACTCGACTTCGTCCTCGACAACGCCGAAGATGGCGTCGAGCCCGTTGTGGGGCTGGCGGGCGCCAACCTTGCCGCGGTCGCCGAAATAGCCGGGGCAAGCCTCGCTGACGAGGATGCCGCCGGCCTCGACCCAGCGGGTGAGGCGCGCCACGTTCTCGCCCGTCAGCATGATCGGGTAGGGCGCATAGAGCGTGTCGTAGGCGTCGATGTCGTCGATATGCACCCAATCGGCCTGGATGCCGTTGTCGAAGAAGCCGCGATAGGCGCCCCACATGGCGGCGGCATAGGTGTCCGGCTGGTGGGTGCGGTTGAGCAGGTAATCCCAGGCCTGCGCCTCAGGAATGACAAGGATGCCGATCTCGCCGCGCACGGGCTTTGCCGCCATCACGTCCTTCTGCTCGGGCGCGTTGGCCCAGCGGGCGATGGAGGCGGCCATCTCGGAACGCGGGGTACGTGAGCCGTCCATGCCATAGGAGCCGAAGGCGCCGAAGAGCGGCCCGTCGAGGAGCGGGCGCCAGCGCAGGTTGAGGACGCCCCGCGCCCCGGCCGCGAACGAGGTCATGGTCCACACCTTGATGTCGTCGGGCTCGGCGACGCGCCCGTCCTCTTTGTCGCGGCCCAAGACCTGCGGCTGCAGCCAGAGCGGACCGCCCTGCCGCTCGGCATGCCAGAAGGGCTTGCCGCGTGCGGCGGCGCGGGTGAGGTCGGCGCCATAGAAGTTGCGCCAGGGCTGGTTGCCCTTGCGCGCCGGGATCCAGGTCATGCCGTAGACCTCGACCTTGGAGGCGGCGAGCCAGTCGTCGCACCCGTTGGAGACCATGTTGGGGATGGCCCCGGCAATGCCGTGGGCGGCGATGAGGCAATCGGGGTCGACGGCGCGGATGGTGTCGATCCGCCACTGCATCTGCCCGTAATAGTTGTCGCGCTTGAAGGCGAGCCAATCAAGGCATTCGGGATAGGCGGCAAGCTCATGGGGCGGCTCGATATCCTCCCATTCGGCATAGCTGTAGCGGTACCAGGCGCGCGCGAGCGTATCGAGGTCACCGTATTTGGCCTTGAGCCAGTCGCGGAAGGCGGCCTTGGTCGGGAGTGAATAGTCGACGTCGGCGGCGTAGTTGCACTCGTTCCAGACGTCGTAGCCGAGGAGGCCTGGATGCCCCTTGTAGCGGGTGGCGAGCGCGGTGAGGAACGCACCGGCAGTCTCGCGCACCTGCGGATCGTTGAGGGTCAACGCCCCCGCCCCGCCGCCATTGTTGGCAAAGCCGCCGGTCGCGGCCGACACGCCCATGTTGGAGGTGAGCGGGCGCCCATCGGCGCGGATCTGGCGCGCATCGGCGAAGTGGCGGATCGCCCAGTCGGGCACCGCGTGGATCAGCTCGGCGATGATGGTCTTGAGGCCGTTCCTGGCCGCAAGTTCGAGCTGGCGGTCGTATTCCTCCCAGTCGTAGACGCCGGGGCGCCGCTCGATGGCGCTCCACATGAACCAGTGGCGGAAGACGTTGAGGCCGTCTTCGCCGGCGGTCGCGTAGTCGCGCTCCCAATCCTCGCGCGGCGGGTTCGACTTGCGGAAATAGACCGCGCCGAACGGGATCTGCGGCATGGCGTCGATGGGCATTCCTCTTATCCTTTCTGGCAAGGCGGGAGCGTCCGGCGGAACGCCCCCCGCTCCGCCGCTCTCCCGGTTGATTGTGTCGTGGCTTCTGGCCGAAGCCTTAGATCATCTCCCCCGACGACGGTTGCGGCCCTATCGCCTCCCTCCCCCTTGAGGGGAGGGATCGAGGGTGGGGG
>NZ_JZEX01000071.1 GCF_000969415.1 Devosia geojensis
ACCCCCGACCCCTCCCCTCAAGGGGGAGGGGAGCGATGGAGCCGCTTGTTCCATGGTCTTGAAGGCGATCTATGCGCCCCGTCCGCCCGTCACGAACGAGGCGAACTTCGGCATGACCATGCTGAACACCCGGAACGCCACCGCGCACGCTACGGCGACCACCAGCGGCACGATCAGCCAAGCCAGCAGGCCGACGATCGTCGGCTCGATGGTGAAGCCGACCGCCAGCACGGCGAAGATCGCGATGCCGTGCATGAGGTAGATCGGGAACGAGTATTTCGACCACGCCAGCAGCCGGTCGGCGAAGGGCCCGTTCGCCAGCCGCGCCGTCAACGTCCAGATGGTGAGGCCGCCGAGGATGGCGATGTAGGTTCCGTTGTTCTGGCTGGGGTAGAAATAGTGGATGCAGCACATGGCGAAGAGCATCGCCGCGAACACCCAGAAACCGCTGTCGAGCTTATCGAGCGGCACCCGCCAGAGCGCGATCGCCCCGCCGATGAAGAAGGCCGGCAGCATGGGGGTTCGCAGGATCAGGTGGCCGTCGAGGTTGTATTCGGCAACGACCATGAAGGCGACGATCAGCGGCACCGGGTACTTGCGGAACACCCGGCCGATGGCGACGGCCAGGACCGAGATGACGAAGAGGTCGCGCAGGAAATAGAGCGGATAGTTCACCGGCCGCGTGCTGTAGGAAAAGAGCGCGTCGGCCCAGGTCTGCCAACTCGCGCCGACGAGATCGAGGCGTTGGCCGCTGAGGACCCCCGCCGATTGGGCGACGAACAGCAGCGCCACCAGCGAGATGTTCCAGAAGAGGAACGGGATGAGGATCGTCTTCACCTTCTTGCTGACGGTCGTCATCCCCTGAAGGTCTTGGTCCTTCGAGAACATGATGAACCCCGACATGATCGTCAGGATCGTCACCGAAAAGCGCAGGAACGTCGCGTTGGCGAGGTAGGCGGGGGTGAGGATGCTGAGCTCGCCGATGTCACGCACCGTCGGCACGTCGAGCGGGAAGTGCACGTAGACGACGAGCACGATCAGCAAAAGCCGGGCGATCGAAAGCCGCTTGGAATTCTTGCGCAGCATGTCGTCCTGGACGGGCGCTGCCGCTCCTCGCGAAGACTGTGCGTCATAGACGATGGTTTGCGGAGCGTTCATGTCGAGTGCCGATCCCCTCATCGGATGGTTCGAAAACATTCAGTCTCGCGGATGCGATTAGGCTGGTCGCCCCGCTGGCCTGTCAATCCGTCGGCCGTGGAGGGCAGCCATGCGCCTCCGACAGAGTGTCGCCGATTTGCGACCAGACCGAGAGCGAGCTTCCCGTTGGGCGCAAGGGAGGGTTGTGTCCACCGGGCGGCGGCGAGGGTTCGTCCGCCAAAGTCTCGTGCGAGCCTGACCGGGTGTTGGTGCATTTCGCAGGAGTACCTTTATGACCGCAAAGACCGTGAATACGCCTTTCGCCATGGGTTGTGCCGGGGCGGCGCTGCTCTTTCTCAGCGCGGCCGCGCCGGCCACTGCCCAAGGCACCGGCGCCACTTTCTTCGACGGGTTCGACGGCCTCGACCTCGGCCGCTGGTACGTCGCCGACGGCTGGGCGACGGGCGACTATTCCAACTGCACCTGGATGGACGACCTGGTGAAGGCGGAGGACGGCCTGCTCAACGTCGGGTACGCGCCCGTGCCCTACAAGGAACGCGAGAACAGCTGCGGGGCCCTGCAGACGCGCACCGCCTTCGGCCACGGCACCTTCGAGGCGCGGCTCAAGACGCCCTCGGGCTCGGGCCTCAACGCCGCGTTCTTCACCTATATCGGCCCCACCCAGGGCGCCCCGCACGACGAGATCGACTTCGAGGTCCTCCTGCGCAACACCGGTGAGGTGCAGACCACCACCTTCGTCAACGGCGTCAGCGGCGACGGCGAGGTCGGCAGCGGCCAGCATCACGCTCTGCCATACCCTTCCGATTCCGATTTCATCCAGTTCGCCGTGACCTGGGCGCCGGACCGGATCGACTACTACATCAACAACGAGCTCGTGCGCACCATGACCGAGCCCCACACCATTCCCACCAACCCGCAACGCATCTTCTTCAGCCTCTGGGGCACCGATACCCTGACCGACTGGATGGGCGAATTCGAACGCCCCGCCGAACCCATCGCCATGCAGGTCGACTGGGTGGCCTTCACCGCGCTCGGGGAGGAGTGCCAGTTCGACGAATCGGTGCTCTGCGCGGTTCAGTAAGCACGCTCTTCCACACCCGCGATGTCACTGCCACACCCTCGAACCACGAGGGCGTGGCGCTATACTGTCCCAGGCACCATGCGTCCCCCTCCCCCGCAAGGGGGGAGGTGTCGCATCGTGCTCTTGGCAGTATCCCGCCAAGTCCACAGACCAGCACCTCCCCCCTTGCGGGGGAGGATGGGAGGGGGGTGAGCGGCGCTCACTCCGTTTTCACATCGGCAACCACAAGCACCATGCGTCCCCCTCCCCCTTGAGGGGAGGGGATAGGGG
>NZ_JZEX01000072.1 GCF_000969415.1 Devosia geojensis
GTTAGGGGTGGGGGGAAGCCGATGCTGGGCACCATGCTCACCCCCTCACCTCCCGCCGCAGCCGCTCGACGCCCATCAGCACCCGCTCGGGCGTCACGGGCGTATCGAGCCTTGGCGCAATCCTGTAGTCGGCGACCGACGCCACCGCCCTCGATAGCGCCTCGACAACCGAGATCGCCAGCATCAGCGGCGGCTCGCCGACGGCCTTGGAGCGGCCGATGGTCGGTTCGCGGTTGACCGACCATTCGGCGAGGCGGACGTTGAAGACCGGTGGAACGTCGGAGGCGAGCGGGATCTTGTAGGTCGAGGGCGCGTGGGTGCGCAGCTGCCCCTTCGCGTCCCAGATCAACTCTTCCGTCGTCAGCCACCCCATGCCCTGGATGAACCCGCCCTCGACCTGGCCCATATCGATGGCCGGATTCAGCGACTTGCCCACGTCATGCAGGATATCGACGCGGTCGACGGTGTATTCGCCGGTCAGGGTGTCGATCGTGACCTCCGAAACCGAGGCGCCGTAGGCGAAATAGTAGAACGGATGGCCGCGGCCGGTCGCACGGTCCCAGTGGATCTTGGGCGTCTTGTAGAAGCCGGCGGCAGAGAGCTGCACGCGGGCGAGATAGGCCGAGGCGATGAGCGACTTCCACGGCACGAACTCGTCGCCCGCCATCAAGCCGCCCGGCACCCATTCGCAGACGACCTCGTCGCACTGGTAGACCTGCGCGGCATGGGTGACGAGCCGTTCCTTGATCTGCCGGGCGGCGTCCCAGGCGGCCATGCCGTTGAGGTCCGAGCCGGACGAGGCGGCGGTCGCCGAGGTGTTGGGCACCTTGCCGGTGGTGGTGGCGTTGATCTTGATGTCGGCGAGCCCGAGCCCGAAGGCATCGGCCAGCACCTGCGCCACCTTGATGTAGAGCCCCTGCCCCATCTCGGTGCCGCCATGGGAAAGGTGGACGGAGCCGTCCCGGTAGACGTGCACCAAGGCGCCCGCCTGGTTGTACCAGGTGGCCGTGAACGAGATGCCGAACTTGACCGGAGTGAGCGCCAGCCCCTTGCGCAGCACGCCGCCTTTGGCGTTGAACGCTTTCACCGCCGCGCGCCGCGCCTGATAATCCGAACTCGCCTCGAGCTCGTCGACGATGCGGTGGATGATGTTGTCCTCCACCGTCTGGTGGTAGGGCGTAACGCTGTTCTCGCCGACCCCATAGAAGTTCGCCTTGCGGATCTCCAGCGGATCCTTGCCCAGCGCATAGGCGATGTCCTCGATCCAGCGCTCGCAGGCCATCATCCCCTGCGGGCCGCCGAAACCGCGGAAGGCGGTGTTGGAGACGGTGTTGGTATAAAGCGGCTCGGAGCGGGCGCGCACGGCCGGATACCAATAGGCATTATCGCAGTGGAAGAGCGCCCGGTCGGTCACCGGTCCGGTGAGGTCCGACGAATAGCCGCCATTGCCGGCATAGACCGCATCGACCGCGTGGATGCGGCCGGTGTCGTCAAAGCCGACCTCGTAGTCGACGACGAAATCGTGCCGCTTGCCGGTCGCGGTCATGTCGTCGTCGCGGTCGGGCCGGATCTTGACGGCGCGGTTCCATTTCTTGGCGGCGAGGGCCGCGACGGCGGCGAAGAGGTTGCCCTGCGTCTCCTTGCCCCCGAACCCGCCGCCCATGCGCCGCACGTTGATGGTGACCGCATGCTGGTTGATGCCCAGCACATGCGCGACCATCAGCTGCACCTCGCTCGGGTGCTGGGTGGAGGAGTAGACCGCGACGTCCTCGTCCTCGCCCGGAATGGCGAGCGCGATTTGTCCTTCGAGGTAGAAGTGGTCCTGCCCGCCGATCCTGATGGCGCCCTTGACCCGCCGGGGCGCGGCCGCCAGCACCGCCGCGACATCGCCGCGCTCGAGTTTCAGCGGTTCGGTGACGAGCTTGCTGCCCGCAGCCTGCGCGGAGCGCACGTCCGGGATGAACGGCAGGTCGCGGTACTCGACCTTCGCCCTCTGCGCCGCCCGCCGCGCCGCATCGCGCGTTTCGGCGACCACGGCGAACATCGGCTGACCGTAGAACTGCACGAGCGTATCGGCGAACACCGGCTCATCGTGCTTGTGCGCGGGGCTGACGTCGTTCTCGCCGGGAATGTCGGCGCTCGTCAGCACCCCGACGACACCGGGCGCGGCGAGCACGTCGGCAAAGTCGATGGAGACGATTTCCGCATGCGCGCGGGTCGAAAGCCCGAGATAGGCATGAAGCGTGCCGGCCGGCTCGACGATGTCGTCGATGTATTCGGCCGCGCCCGCCACGTGCTTGGGACCGCTGTCATGGCGGGTGGCGGTGTGGAGCGTGGCGGCGCTGATGGGCGTTTGCTTGTTCATGGGAGCGGTGCTCCGGTTTCGGGCACGGTCGGCCTCCCTCCCCCTTGAGGGGAGGGATTGAGGGTGGGGGTGGTTCAGTGG
>NZ_JZEX01000073.1 GCF_000969415.1 Devosia geojensis
CCTTCGCCTTCCTCCCCCTTGAGGGGAGGGAATGAGGGTGGGGGTGGTTCGGTGAGCCACTGAAGCTTCCCCCATCCCGGGCCCCCTCGTGGGAGGGGAGCCCCCCAGCTCGTGCTTCCGCCTCACTCGCTGCCGCTCACCGGCACCTTGTTCTGGATATGGGCCTCGATCTTCTCGCTGACCATGCGCTTGAACCGGTCCTTCTCCCGGTCCGCATGGTCGACGATCTCGCGCACCCGCCAGAACTCGAGCGCGCCGAAGTTCGCCACGTGCGGGCGCACATAGACGTCGGGCGGGTAGGCCGCCATCATGTGGGCGGTCAGCGAGTGCATCATGATCTGCGCCGAGCCGAACCAGAGGTCGACCGCGTTGTGGTTGACCTTGGTGAGGCCATGCGAGGGATCGCCGTTGACGTCGATGCCGATGAGGAAGTCGGTGCCGATATCGGCCTGGTCGAGCGGCAGTGGATTGACCACGCCCCCGTCGACCAACAGGTGGTTGTCGAAGTAGACCGGCTTGAACAAGCTGGGAATGGCGATGGAGCCGGCGATCGCCGGCCGCACCAGGCCTGAGCTGAACACCGCCGGGTGCCAGGACTGGAAATCGGTCGCCACCACATAGAGCGGCACGCGCAGGTCGCTGAACTGCGGCGGGAAGCCGTCGGGGAGGAACGCGTCGACCACCGCGTTGGCGTCGAGTTGCGTTGGAAGGCCGTTCTGCAGCAGGCTGCCGAGCCCGCGCACGTGCCGCGCCCAGAGCCGCCCCGCGATGACGCGCAGCGTCCCCAGCACTTCATAGGCGTGCTCGCGGATTTCGGCGCCCTTCATGCCGTTGGCCCAGCCGGCCCCGATCAGCGCGCCGATCGATGTGCCGGCGATCACCGAGGGCGTCAGCCCCAGCTCGTCCATCGCCTCGATATAGGGGATATGGGTCAGCCCGCGCGCCGAGCCGCCACCGAGCGCGACCCCGATGCGCAGCCCCTCGCCGGCGCCGGGCGCCTTCGGCTTGTCGCCACGCATGCGCTCGATCACCCGCTGCCCGCGCTGTTGCAGCGGCGTCAGTCGCGCGGCCGCGGTATCGATGGCCGCATCGAGCGCCGCCGCCGCTTCACTCTCCGCGCTCGACGGCGCGCCAGCCGATGTCGCGCCGGCAGAAACCCTGCGGCCAAGCAATCTGATCAACGCATTCGTAAGCACGCTTTTGTGCCTCCGCCACCGTGGCGCCGAGCGCGGTGACATTGAGCACACGCCCGCCAGCGGCGAGCAAACGTTCGCCTTCGCGCTTCGTTCCGGCATGGAACACCTGAACGTCGCCCGTGTCGAGCCCTTCGGCTCCCTTGATCTCCGAGCCCTTTGCGTAGTCGCCCGGATACCCCTTGGTGGCGAGGATCACCGTCAGCGCCGCTTCCTCCCGCCAGACCGCGAACTTGCCGGCAAGGTTGCCCGTGGCCGTCGCGTGCAGCAGATCCAGCACATCCGAGCGCAGTCGCATCATCATCACCTGGCACTCGGGGTCGCCGAAGCGCGCATTGTATTCGACGAGCTTGGGACCCTGCGCCGTCAGCATCAGCCCGGCATAGAAGACGCCCTGATAGGGGGTGCCGCGACGGATGAGTCCCTCGACGGTGGGAT
Organism: Devosia geojensis; assembly: GCF_000969415.1. Lineage (GTDB taxonomy): Bacteria > Pseudomonadota > Alphaproteobacteria > Rhizobiales > Devosiaceae > Devosia > Devosia geojensis. The sequence continues at coordinate 1,632 of NZ_JZEX01000073.1, forward strand.
TGACGATCGTCTCCATCGCCTGGCGCGTCAGCGCCTCGGTCAATACCGGAGCGGGCGAATACGCACCCATGCCGCCGGTGTTCGGGCCTGTGTCGCCGTCGAAGGCGCGCTTGTGGTCCTGGGCCGAGGCGAGGAGCAGCGTGTTGCGCCCGTCGCAGAGAACGAAAAGGCTCACCTCCTCGCCCTCCATGAACTCCTCGATCACCACCTCCGCGCCCGAGGCCCCGAAGGTGCCGGCAAAGCAATCCCTGATCGCCGCCTCGGCGTCCTCGAGCGTCATGGCGACCGTCACGCCCTTGCCGGCGGCGAGCCCGTCCGCCTTGACGACGATCGGGGCGCCCTGTTGGCGCAGATATGCCAGGGCATCCGCCTCGTTGTCGAAATGGCCGTAGGCGGCGGTCGGGATGCCCATCTCGTCGCAGAGCGCCTTGGTGAAGCTCTTCGAGCCTTCGAGCTGGCCGGCCGCCTTCGAGGGACAGAAGCAGGTGAACCCGGCCGCCCGCAGGTCGTCGCCGAGCCCTGCCACCACCTGCGCGTCCGGCCCCACCACCACGAAATCGATGCTGAGCCGCCGACAGGACTCGATCACCGCCGAATGGTCGGTGATATCAAGGGAAACGTTCTCGCCCACCGCCTCGGTGCCGGCGTTCCCCGGCGCGATATAAAGCTTCGTCAGCCGCGGCGACTGCGCGATCTTCCATGCCAGGGCATGTTCGCGCCCGCCCGAACCGATGACCATTACCCGCATGCGTTAGGCCCCCCGTCACCTTGCTGCTTGCCGTCTCGTGCGCCCTCTCCCACAT
>NZ_JZEX01000074.1 GCF_000969415.1 Devosia geojensis
GGGGGGTGTTGCGTCTGGCATCTCAAATGATACCTCCCCTTTGCGGGGAAGGTTGAAGATTTGTGCGATTGCCCTTCCTCTAAACCGGATTTTCCCATGACCCTCATCGTCGGCCATCGTGGCGCCCGCAACCTCTGGCCCGAGAACAGCCTCTCGGGCTTCCGCAACCTCACCGCGCTGCCGGTCGAGGCGGTGGAGTTCGACGTGCATCTTTCCGACGCCGGCGAGCTGCTGGTGATTCACGACCCGACGCTCGAGCGCACCACCGACCGCACCGGCCCGGTGCGTGCGCTGCCGGCCGGCGAGCGGGGCAGCGTCGTGCTCAAGGGCAGCGAGGGCGAGGGCATCCCGACGCTCGAGGACGTGCTCGAGGTGTTCAAGGACGTGAGCATCGAGCTGCACGTCGAGATCAAGTCCGATGTCGACCATGTGCCCTATCTGGGGCTCGAGGCCAGGGCCGCGGCGGCGCTCGCTGCGGCGGGCGTTTCGGACCGCGCCTTCCTCACCAGCTTCGATCCGCAGGTGCTGCGCACGGTCAGGCGCGTTGCGCCCCATATCCGCACGCTCATCTCCTTCCACCGGCCCTCGGCCGAGCGGCGGGGGCTCGCGGCGGGACTGGAGGAAGCCAAAGAGGTCGCCGAGATCATCGCGGTGGAAAAATCGCTGCTTGCGGCCGAGTGGGAGGCGATCACCAACCTCGTGCCGCGCGAGCGGCTGGCGGTATGGACGCCCAACACCGAGGAGGAATTGACCTATTGGCTGGGCAAGGGCCTGCGGGACGTGACGACCGACCGGCCGGATATTGCGCTGGCTGCACGGGAGAAGATCGATGCCCTGGCCGAAGGTTGACCGACGGCACTTCCTCGCCTCGGGGCTCGCGGCGGCCGCCGTCTGGCCCATGCTGGGAAGTGTGCGGGCGCAGTCGTTCGACAGTGACCCCTTCACGCTCGGCGTCGCCTCCGGCTGCCCGGAGCCGCAAAGCGTCGTCCTCTGGACGCGGCTGGTCTTTCCGGCGGAAGCGGCCATCAACATGGCCGACCCGTTCGCGCCGGCCCCGGCGGCCGAGTTCGGGCCGCTCGACGTCGCCTGGGAGATCGCCGAGGACGAGGCGTTCACCCGCCCGGTGCAATCGGGCATCGCCCCGGCGGTGCCGGACTATGCGCATTCGGTGCATGTGGAGGTGAGGGGCCTCGAGCCGGAGCGCTGGTATTTCTACCGCTTCCGCTGCCGGGACGCGGAAAGCCCCGTCGGGCGCACCCGCACGGCGCCGGCGGCGGATGCTGCGCCCGGGCGATTCAGCTTCGCCTTCGCCTCCTGCCAGCAATACGAGCAGGGCTATTACGGCGCCTATCGCGACATGGCTCAGCGCGAGCTCGACCTCGTGGTGCACCTGGGCGACTATGTCTACGAGAAGAGCTACGGCGCCAACCTGGTGCGCCGGCACGGCGCGGGCGTGCCGACGCTGCTCTACGAGTACCGGGACCGCTACGCGCTCTATAAATCCGATCCCGACCTCAAGGCAGCGCATGCGGCCTTCCCCTGGCTCGCCGTCTGGGACGACCACGAGGTCATCAACAACTACGCCAAGGACCAGGCGCCCGACGCGCCGCGCCCGGAGATCTTCCTCGAGCAGCGGCGTGCGGCCTACCAGGCGTGGTACGAGCACATGCCCGTACCGCCGCGGGCGGCGCCGGACTTTTCCAACCTGACCATCTACGGCCTCCACGGGTTCGGGCAGCTCATCGACATCGCGCTCCTCGACACGCGCCAGTACCGCTCGCCGATGCTCAGGGGCTCGGCGGCGCTCGATACGGAGGAGCGCACGCTTCTGGGCGCGGAACAGGAGCGCTGGCTCGACGGGGCGCTCAAGGGCTCGAAGGCGAAGTGGACGATCGTCGGGCAGCAGACGCTGCTCTGCGAGCGCGACACGGCGGCGGGGCCGGACACGGCCTACAACCTCGACGGGTGGGACGGCTACCGCTCGGCCCGCACCCGGCTGCTCGACAGCGTTGCGGCGGCGGGGACGGCCAACCCAATCGTCATCGGCGGGGACCTGCACGCGTTCTATGCCGCCGAGGTCAAGCGTGATTTCCACGATGAAAAGGCGCCGACCTTCGCCACCGAGTTCGTCACCGGCTCGATCACCTCGGACGGTCCGTCGGATGCGAGCATCGCGACGGCGCTCGCCGAGAACCCGCATCTCAAATATGCCAGCGGGCGCGACCATGGTTATGCGCTGATGCACCTTTCGGACAAGCAAGCGCGCACGGAGTTCGTGACCGTCTCGGACCGCAAGGATCCGCAGGCTTCGGCGCGGGTTGGGCAGGGATTTGTGGTGCTCGATGGGGTGCCGGGGGTGAACCGGGTTTAGATCGGCAGGCACTCTTGGCGTCCGTGACCGTGCGGCTCCCCCCACCC
>NZ_JZEX01000075.1 GCF_000969415.1 Devosia geojensis
CCCTCAATCCCTCCCCTCAAGGGGGAGGGAGGCAGATCGTGCACCGGCGTGAGCCTATCTCCGCCGGTGTACCCGCACCCAGACGCCCCCGCCCGGCCGCAGGGTGATCGAGGGGGACGGGGTCACCGGCCGCTCCATCATCCGCTCTACATCGAAATGCCGCGCGATAGTCGCGACCAGCAGCATCGCCTCCATCATGGCGAAGCGGTTGCCGATGCAGATGCGGGGCCCCCCGCCGAAGGGATAGTAGGCGAACCGCGGGAGCTTCCGGCGGAAATCCCCGGCCCAGCGCTCGGGCCGGAAGGCAGTCGGATCTTCGAAATAGCGCGGATCGCGGTGCGTGACCCACGGGCTCATGAAGATCGTCGTGCCCTTGGGGATGTGATAGCCGCCGACCTCGGCGTCTTCCCTGGCCTCGCGCCCGATCGACCAGGCAGGCGGATAGAGCCGCATGATCTCGATGACCGCGTGTTCGGTGCGGGTGAGATTGGGGATGTCCTCATGGCTGAGCGGCCGGTCGCCGGCGACGGCGCGCACCTCCTCGGCTATTCTCTCCTGAAGATCGCGGTGCTGGCCGAGCAGGTGAAAGCCCCAGGAAACGCTGATCGCCGAGGTCTCGTAACCGGCAAGCAGCATGTTGTGCACCTCGTCGCGCAGCTGCTTGTCCGAGAGCGGCTTGCCCTCGTCGTCGCGCGCCGCCATCAGCAGCGAGAGGAAATCGTTGCCCGTCGCGCCGCTCCTGCGGTGATCCTCGATCACCCGGTAGACCAGCCGCTCAATGTAGGAGACGCCACGCCGGTAGCGGATATGTCCCGGAAGCGGCACCCAGTCGGGGATGCGCACCGGCCGGGCGACGCGAGCCGCGATCTCATCGATGATCCAGGTGCCCGCCTGCTCGAAATCGGCGAGATAATCGTCGATCTCGGCGTTGAGCAGCGATTTGGCGGCGATGCGCAGCGCCAGCTCCATCATCGCCGCATGCAGCTCGATCTCCTGCCCGTCCTCCCACGAGCCGACCATGCGCTCGGCCATGGCGACCATGTCGGGCGCATAACTCTGCAGAGGCAGCGTCGCGAAGGCAGGCGCCGCGAGCTTGCGCTGGCGCTGCCAGGCCGGACCTTCGGCCGTGAAGAGCCCCGTGCCCAGCAGCGCCTCGAGCTGGCGCCAGAAGAACCGGTTCTTGATGAACTTTTCGTGCTGCTTGACCATCACCTGTTCAATGAGGTCGGAATTGTTGATGAGCAGCGTCGGCCATGCGCCGAGCTGGAGCCTGGTCACATCGAGATGCTCGCGCGCGCTCCGCTCGAAGAAGCCGATGGCGTCTTTTCGCAGGTCGAGGAGGTGCCCGAGCACGGGCAGGCCCTTGGGGCCCGTCGGCACGATCGGCGCGCCGGCAATCTCTTGTGCAAACATAGCAATGCCCCCGAGATCCGGTTCATTGCTGGTGGACCGGATGGCCGCGAGGATTGCCGATTTGGAGCGCGCAGCGCAAGGGGCTTGAGGACCGCCAGCGCTCCACGCGGACGAACATCTAGGGCGCGATTCCGAGCACAGCGGGAAAAAATACCGGCACAGCCCGAAACCGAATTCTGGCGCGGGCATTCGATCTCCGATTGCAAATCCCGCCGGCCGTACAATAATATTTGCGTGTTTGGGGGAGAACTAACGTGAAGAATACTGTGCTCGCAGCGCTTGCTGCCGCTGCTGTCGCTTCAACCGCAACCGCCGCCGAATACACGTTCCAGATCGAAAAGCCGTCGAACGTCAATATCCGCAGCATTCGCGTCGAGGGCGGGGAAGTCATCGGATTGCCCGAAGGGCGCGAACCTGACACGTTCAGCGTCACGGTCCGCCTGCCGGACGGGGTCTGCAGAGCAGATCTCACGCTTTTCTACAACAACACCGCGGACATGCGCAGCGACTCCAGCGTGGACTTCTGCAGGACCGGCGGAATCAAGGTCCGGCAGGTCCGCTACTGACTACGGACAGGAAAAACGCCAGTTGACCTGTAAGCCGGGTTCTGTAGGGCCGAAGGATGCGAACCCCTCGGCGCGATGGCCATTCATCTGTGACGTCCGTTGCCGGACGCCTCGTGCAACCAACCCGGACGACCTGGCCTTGAAACAGGCTGGGGCAAGCCCCGCGTCGTCCCTATTTGGTCTTGCTCCCGGTGGGGTTTACCGTGCGGCCCCTGTTGCCAGCGGCCCGGTGCGCTCTTACCGCACCCTTTCACCCTTACCCCGGCAAGCCGGGGCGGTTTGCTTTCTGTGGCACTTTCCCTGAGGTCGCCCTCGCCGGGCGTTACCCGGCACCGTGTTTCAATGGAGCCCGGACTTTCCTCTCCCACGAAGGGGAGCGGCCACCCGGTCAACTGGCGGAGAGAGCTTTTGAAACCGATATGGGTCCGCGTCAAGCGCGCTTCAAGCAATGAGGCGCGGCTGCGGCGGTTTCATGATGGCGTTATAGGCCAGATTGATGGCGCTCATACGCTTGGTCGCCACGTCGATCAACTCCTCGGGCACGCCCTTGGCGATCAGCCGGTCGGGGTGGTGCTCGGCCACCAGCAGCCGGTAGACGCGGCGCACCTCGTCGCGGTCGGCGCCGGGAGCGAGGCCGAGGACCGTATAGGGATCGACCCCTGTCTCCAGCCGCACGTGCTGGGACGCGAGCTGTTCGAAGCGCGCATCGTCGAACCCGAAGATGTCGCTGACGTGCTTGAGGTAGTCGAGCTCGGCCTCATGCACCAGCCCGTCGGCGGTCGCCACGTGGAAGAGGCTGTCGAGCACGTGCTCGAGCGTCTCGGGGTTCTCGGCGAAGAAACGCGAGACCTTGCGCGCATACGAATCGTAGCCCGCGACGTCCTGTTTGGCGAGGTCGAAGACGCGCTGAACCTGGTCCTCGTGGCCCGGCACGATCTCGACGATGGCGCGGAAGGCGCGCACCTCGGAGGCCGTGACCGCCCCATCGGCCACCGCCATCTTGGCCGCGAGCGCGATCAGCGCCAGCGTGAAGGCAGCGTCACGCCCACCCGGCAGCCACGTGTCGGGATCGAAAAGGTTGGCCAGCGACCCGGCGATGCCGGTGCGCGACGAGAACGAGCCGAGAATGTCGGATAGCTTTGTCCACACGTCCGTGCACTCGGCCGGCTTGCTGATGCATGCAAAAAACATTGCCGGCTCCATCGCCAACAAACGTGAGGTCCGCCTGACGTAAGTCGTGCGAAGCTCGATTCAAGGACAGCATAACGGTTAGCGGCCGCCCGGTCCACGACCGGCGACGAATAGCCGCTATTCGGTGTTGTGCAGGCTAGTACAGCGGGTAGACGCTGACGATCGGCGGCGGCTCGCGGCGATAGTCGGCCCGACTGTTCGGCCCCTGGTCGAGGAAGAACCCGTTCGGATCATAGTCCGGGTCGATCCGGCCGCCCCCGCGCTGGCGCAGGAACTCGGAGAGCGGGCCCGATTCCCAGTCCTCCAATTCCTCGGCGGTGACCACGTCGCCATAGCCGGCAACCGCCTGCGGCGGCGCCACCGGATATCCGGAGGCCGGCGCCTGCACCGAGCTTGGAATGACGACGGGTTCGGTGCGCGCGATGGTCGGTTCGCTGCGGGGCGTCGGCCGCATGGAGAGCGGCATCGGCACCGGCGCGATCCGCGCGTTGGGGTCGATCGCCGCGACCTCGATCGGCGGAGCCGCCGGCGGGCGCGCCGGAGCGGTCACGGTCGCATTGTTGCCGGGCTGAGGCACAGCGGCGACATCCGTCGGCTCGCTCGCCGCCCCTGCGGGCGTCGGCTGCACCGGCTGCGGCGCGGGCGTCGCCGCCACCTCTGCCGGCTCGGATGGAGCCACGGGTTGAGGCTGCGGCGCGGTGGCGGTTTCCTCGCCGCCCGAGATATAGGAGGGCAGCTTGCGTCCCGACTGCAGGTACTGGTCGACCGGATCGGCGCTCGTCTCGGCAACCTGCGTGCGTTGAGGCGCGGGCGCCGGGGTGGGGGCGGTGGGCACCGCATCCTCGTCGACCGACGCGGTCGTCGTCTGGTCGAGACGCGGCTTCTCGCCGACATCGAGCACGATGGGCGCGCCGCCCGCGACGGCGCTGCCGATGGTTTCGCGCTCGCCCATGAACTGGGCGGTGATGATATCGGCGGAGGGCACGCCCACGACGATGAACAATCCGGCCCAGGCAAGGCCATTGGTGACACGACGGCTGATCTGCATTGTCCTTCGTCCCCTATGCGTTTCCCGTTCAGAGGGAAACCAGAAACGCGTCAGGCGGCCGGCATTTTGCCGGTCCATCGGCTGGGCGGCGCTCGAATCGGCGCCGGCCCAGTCTGGAGGTTATCGAGCCCAAGCTGAACCGCAACTGAACGGCACGCAGCCGGACTTACCCCGCAGGCCGGTCGCTTTGCCACTCCATTGGGACGAAATCATGGTTAACCGGCGGTGTTCCCACCACAGAACCGAGTTCACGTTTGCGGGAAGACCGGTCTTCAGACGGCGACGGCCGGCCGCCGCCCCAGCAGCCGGGCCAGCGCCAGCACCAGGTTGGAGCGGTTGAGGGTATAGAAGTGGAACTCCGTCACCCCCTCGTCGAGCAGCTCCGTCACCTGCTCGGCCGCAACCGCCGCCGCGACCAGCGCATGCGTTTCGGGATCGTCCTCCAGACCCTCGAAGCGCTCGGCGATCCACACCGGGATCGACGCGCCGCAGCGCGCGGCAAAGCCCGAGATCTGCTTGAACGAATGGATGGGCTGTATGCCCGGCACGATGGGCGCGGTGACGCCGGCCTTCCTCGCCCGCTCGACGTAGCGCAGGTAGTCGGCATTGTTGAAGAACATCTGGGTGATGGCGCGCGAGGCGCCGGCATCGAGCTTGCGCTTCAGATTGTCGATGTCCGCCTCCCAGCTTGGGCTCTGCGGATGCTTTTCCGGATAGGCGGCGACGGAAATGTCGAAATCGCCGATCCGGCGGATGCCCTCGACCAGCTCGGCCGCATTCCGGTAGCCCTCCGGATGCGGCACGAAGGGCTGGCCGACGCCCTCCGGCGGATCGCCGCGCAGGGCCACGATGCGGTTGATGCCGGCGGCCTTGTAGCCCTCGACCACCGCGTCGACCTCGGCCCGGCTCGCCCCGACGCAGGTGAGGTGCGCGGCCGCGTCCACTCCGCTTTGCGCCTTGATCTGCGAGACCATGCGCAACGTCCGTTCCCGCGTCGAGCCGCCCGCGCCATAGGTCACCGAGACGAAGCGCGGGCTGAGCGGCGCGAGCTTGCCGAGCGACTCCCAGAAGCGCTCCTCCATCGCGTCGGTCTTGGGCGGGAAGAACTCGAAGGACAGCTGCAGCTGGGGCCGCTTTTCGGCCACCTGGCGGCTGGGACGGTCGAGATCGAACGAAGACAGCATGTTTCTACTCCTTTGCGGCTTTGCCGCTTCCGGCATCGGCCAGGCGCCAGAGACAGACGGTCAACCCCGCCTCCCCGTTGGCGCTCGGAAACTCCTTGTAGGAGGCGACTGTGAGGCCCACGGCTTCGGCCCATCCCTCCATCTGCGCCTGCGACAGGCCGAGACGCCGGTGGGCATGCTCGGTGCGCAGGAATTCCAGTTCGTGCGGCGCGAAATCGACGACCAGCATCTCCCCGCCCGGCTTCAGCAGGCGCCGCGCCTGCGCCAGCGTACGGCCCGGGTCGTCGAAATAGTGCAGCACCTGGTGCAGCACCACCACGTCCGCCTGGGCGGTGACCATGTCGAGGTCGGTGATGTCGCCGAGGCGCACCTGCGCATGGGCGATTCCCGCGCCGGCAAGCTTGGCCCGCGCCACCGCCAGCATCTCGCGGCTGGAATCGATGCCGAGTCCGCGCCGGTAGGTCTGCGAGAGCACTTCGAGCATACGGCCCGTGCCGGTGCCGAGATCGACCATCAGGTCGACGTCGCGCCCGCTGAGCTCGGCGGTGATCGCCGCCTCCACCGCCGATTCCGGCACGTGCAGCGAGCGCAGGAGGTCCCAGCTGCCCGCGACCTTGGCGAAGTATTCGGCGGCCTGGCGCTGCTGCGTCTCGCGCACGGCCACCTGCCGCTCGCGGTCGCGCTGCAGCTCGGGATCGTTGCGGTCGACCCGCTTGATGAGCCAGCGGGCAAGCTCGCTCGCCGGTCCGCGCTGCGCGAGGCCATAATAGGCCCAGGCCCCCTCGGCATTGCGCTCGACGAGCCCGGCATCGGCGAGGAGCTTCAGATGCCGCGACACGCGCGGCTGGCTCTGGCGCAGGATCTCGGTCAGGTCCTTGACGGTATGGTCGCCCTCGGCGAGAAGCGTCAGCAGCCGCAGGCGCGTTCCCTCGCCTGCCGCTTTCAGCACCCCCACCAAAGAATCGAGATCGGCCATCCGCTCCCCTTGAGATATAAAGATATCTTTATATCTGTTTTGACGGATGGTCTAGAGGTGAGTTGCGGCGGTATCGGCATCATAGTGCCCCACCTACCGGCTGTCATCCCGGCGAACGCCGGGACCCAGTAAACGGCGCGGGTGCGGTTCTTGCCGCGCTCTCCCACGGGAGGTTCCCGTTTTGCAGAAATGACTTATGGAAACGGCGCGCACCGCCAGGCCAGTGTGTACTGGATCCCGGCGTTCGCCGGGATGACAGCCGGTGGTTGGAGGCGAGAGTGCGAAAATCGTGACCGCAGAAGAGCACCCGCCCCCTACGCGATCACCGACAGATGCGGTTCCCCCGCATGCCGCTTGCGGAAGGAGTGGTCGCGCCAGAGGTCGAAGATGCCCTTGGCCTCCTCGCGGGTCAGCGCATCGTAGCGCCGCGATACGCCCTGCCGGTCGGCTTCCGTGGGCAGGTCGCGCCAGGGCAGCGTCATCACCACCGCCGAGAAGAGGTCCGCGCCGATGCCGAGCGTTTTGACCGCCACCGAGATCGCCGCATAGTCCTGCATGGCGAGCCACTTGACCATCACCTCGGGCGCGACGCCCAGCATCACCGAGAGCGCGGCCGCCGCGTGGTGGCCATAGCCGAAGCGGGCGAAACGGGCGAGAGCGCGCTCGTCGAGCTGCTTGCGGTCGGAAAGCGCCTTGACCTGGTTGTAGGCGACCTTCCACTCGTTGGCGTTGAACCCGGCGCGGTTGCGCATGCGGGTGTAGACGACGGCGTTGACCTTGCCGGCGGCGACCGGATCGAGCGGGCGGTGCTCGTGCCCGAGCGATTCCAGCACCTTGCCGGCCACCGAGTCGATCTCGCCGCGCAGCGACTTCCAGTCGATCCCGCGCCCGCGCAGGTCCCCGGCGATCGCCGGATCCCGGCTGGCGCGGGTGGCGAGCTTGTCGAGAGTGCCCGGCCCCAGCTCCGCATTGATGTTGCGCACGAGCTCGGCGACGGCGCTCGACCCGCCGTGTTCGGCGATCGCTTCGCCCACGCGTTCGGAAACGTGGGAGCGCCCGGCGATGGCCTTGCGGTGCTCCTCGCCCTGGTTGGCGATGATGTCGATGAGATCGTCGTCGCTGAGGACGTTGGAGAACTCGAGGAGGGGCTTGGCCACCTCGATGTCGTCATTGGCGAGCTTGACGACAACTGTGCCCGGCGCCCGCTCCAACGGCGCCAGCAGCCGCGCCACATGCGCGCGGGCCTCGACCTCGACCAGCTCGGCGAGCTGGCACAGCACCTCGTCGTACTGGGCCACCTGCTCGTCGTCGCAGCGGTCCGATACATAGGAGAAGAGCTGCGCCATATTGCGGAAGAGCTGCTCGCGCTCGCCCAGATGCACATCCTCGTTGAGAGCTCTGAAGGTCGAAAAGGCCCGCTGGCCGTCAGCTAGTTCGCTCATTGGCACCCTCCGGGCATCCTGCCCCGTTCGTTGGGGGCAGAGATTGGCAAGCGAACTTGTGCGTGGCCTGAAACGAACGGGGACAAATTGATTAAAATTGCAACAGCCAAGCGCCCGTACAGGGGCTAACATCCTCTCCGGCCCCGAAAAAGCGGGGCGAAACCGAGGAGACAACCGTGAAAACGACGATTGCACGTACAGCCGCCGCGATCTTTGCGCTTTGCGCGATGACCGCGACGGGCTTCGCCGACGAGATTCCTCAGGACATCCAGGGCAAATGGGCTCCGAGCGGGGGCTGTGATGGCGAGGATGCCATCACCCTGACCGCCACCACCATAGCCTTCGGCAGTGACGAGCCGCAGGAGGCTGAATATTTCGAGGACGACAGTCCCGCCGGCAACGGCGCCGTTCACCTCGCCGAGGAAGGCGATGTGAGCAACTGGGAGTACAATAAGGAGCAGAACGTTCTGCTCTTCAACGAGCAGGGTTACGGAATGGGTGTCGCCCCTGTTTCCTACGAGCGCTGCGAATAGCGAGTCCCGACGGGCACGATCCCGCTCCCCTCCCCCCTGAGGGGAGGGGAGCGGGAT
>NZ_JZEX01000076.1 GCF_000969415.1 Devosia geojensis
ACCCCCGACCCCTCCCCTCAAGGGGGAGGGGAGCCGCCTCCCGTTTCCGTCAACTAGAGTTGGCTGTTGAGGTCGTCGCGCATCTGCGCGGCGGCGTCGGCCGGCTCGATCTCGCCGGTGGTGGCCGGATTGATGAAGTTGCTCCATGCATCGCCGAGCGGCGCGGCCGGGCCGGCGAGGATCGTGCGCGGATCGAACACGGCCGTGTCGGCAAAACCTGCATAGTCCGACTGCGGCTTCATGGTCTGGAACTCTTCGCTTTCGCGCACGGCGTTGAAAGCCGGGATATGGCCGGCGCCCGCCCAGTCGAGCGAGTTCTGGTCCATCCAGGCGATCACCTGCATCACCGCGGCGCGCTTTTCGGGATCGGCCTCCTTGCCGGCGTTGGCCGGAATGACGAAGGCATGCGAATCCGACCAGGCGGCCTTTTCGTCGAACAGCGTGGGCAGCTCCACCGCGCCCCATTCGAAGAGCTCGCCCTTGGCGTGGAGGTCGGTGAAGGTCGGGATTTCCCAATTGCCCATGATGAAGAACGCCGCCTGTCCCGAGGTGAAGAGGGCGAGCGCTGCCGGGCTTTCGATCTGGGCAGGGGTCCAGCCGTTGTCCACCCAGCGCTTCATCGTCTCGGTGGCGGTGGTGAGCTTGGCAAGGTCTTCGTCGGTCGGGAAGAACCCGCCCGCCGCCTCGTCGAACATGGTGCCGCCCTGCTGGCCGAAGAACGAGTAGACGGCGCGGTAGCGGTCGCCGGTCGGCATGGAAAGGCCGTACTTGCCGTCGGCGGTGAACTGGGCCAGCGCCGCCTCGAAGTTCTCCATGCCGTCGAGCCCCGTCGGCAGCCCGTTCTCGTCCAGCATGCCGGCCTCTTCCAGCATATCCTTGTTGTAGAACAGGATCAGCCCGTGCTGGTCGAAGGGCACCGCATAGCGGGTGCCGTCGACCTTGGCCGCGTCCACCGCAGCCTGGGTGAAGTCGGCGTCCGAGATGCCGGCGCCCGCCAGGTCCTCATCGGTGATCTCGCTGAGCGTGCCGCTGTCGACGGCCAGCGGAATGCGCGAGAGATGGTAGGTGGCGATGTCGGGGCCTTCCCCGATGGCCGAGGACGTCTGCAGCTTGGTGTAGAACGGGGTGCCCCATTCCAGTGTGGTGCCCTCGATCTGGATCTCGCCCTGGTGCTCCTGGTTGAAGGCGTCGATCAGCGCCTTCATGCGCACGCCGTCGCCGCCGGCCAGAAAGTCCCACCAGACCACGGTCTGCTGGGCATAGGCGCCGGTGGCGAGCGCCGTGATGGCGCCCGAGACCAGGGCCAGTTTGCGTAGGGTATGCAACATTGAACTTCCTCCCATCAGGTTGTGCTCCATGCTGTCATGGGCAGATGGTCTGCCTCCGGCGACGCGCCCGCATTGAGCAGTGTGGTGCGCCTCGCCTGTTTCCGGCCGCTCAGGCGGCGGCGTGATAGGCGGCCTCGTTGGCGTCGAACAGGTGCGTCGCCGACCCGTCTACGGTCAGCGAAACCGGCATGCCCGCCTGCAACGGGCTCTTGCCCGCATCTTCGGCAACGAGCACGGTTCCGTCGGCCAGCCGCACGTGAGCCAGCGTCCGGTCGCCCAGCCGCTCGACGATGTCGGCGGTGCCGCTGAGCGTTCCCTCGCCGCCCGCCGCGACCCGCACCGCCTCCGGACGTACGCCGAAGGTGAGGCCCGTTGCGCCCGGCAGGTCGCGAATGGGGATGCCCGTCTGGATGCTGGCGGCGCCCGGCAGCTCCACGCGCGCCTGGCCGGCGACGTCGGTGATACCGGCGACCGGCAGGAAGTTCATCGATGGCGAGCCGACGAAGGCGGCGACGAACCGGGACGCGGGACGCGAATAGACGTCCATGGGCGTGCCGATCTGCTCGACCTTGCGGTTGTTCATCACCACGATCCGGTCGGCCAGCGTCATCGCCTCGATCTGGTCGTGGGTGACGAAGATCATGGTGGCGCGCAGCCGTTGGTGGAGCTGCGCGAGTTCGACCCGCGTGCGGACCCGCAGGCCCGCGTCGAGGTTGGAGAGCGGCTCGTCGAGCAGGAATGCCTGCGGCTCGCGCACGATCGCCCGGCCGATGGCGACGCGCTGGCGTTGCCCGCCCGAAAGCTGGGCAGGTCGCCGATCCAGCAGTTGCTCGATCTCCAGGATTCGTGCCGCATCCGCCACCCGCTTTGCGATCTCCTGGCCCGGCATGCGGATGTTCTGCAGCCCGAACGACATGTTGTCGCGAACGGTCATGTGCGGATAGAGCGCATAGTTCTGGAAGACCATGGCGACGCCGCGCTGGCTGGGCGGCAGCTGGTCGACCCGCCGGTCTGCGATATGGATTTGGCCTGCATCGACTGTCTCGAGCCCGGCGATCATGCGCAGAAGCGTCGATTTCCCGCAGCCCGAGGGGCCGAGAAAGACGACGAACTCGCCGCTGGTGATCTCCATCGAGACGTTCTCGAGGACGGTCACCGCGCCGAAGCGCTTGGAAACGGATTTCAGTCTGATGTCGGCCATGCGGTTCCTCCCTTAAGCCAACGTAGTCGGTGCGTAGCGCGGCCCACGGGTCTTGTGCCCGCTCCTCGGCCGCGCGCCGCGTTCACCCGGCGTCCACCGGCAAGTCCCTGGCGGTCGCGACCAGCGCGTCGAAGAGCGCCGCCGCGACCGGATCGGCTCCAGGCGCTTCGCGCACCAGCCGGAAGGTCGTCGCGACGACCCCTCCGCGCCCGACGCGCTTTTCCGCCACGATTGCCGCCGGCTTGTGCACCCAGCCGACGACGATGCCGGCATGGACGTTCGAGCCGTACTCCCATGGCCTGAAGCCGGTGAGCAGGTGATGCGGCACCACGTCCGAGAACGAGAGGCCGAAGATCGGCCCGCCCGGGATGTCGGCGAACGCGCCTTCGCGCCGCAGCCAGCTGAAGCCGGCGATCCAGTCGCCGCGCCAGATGGTGCCGTCGCGCTCGACGAGGTTGATGCCCGGCAGGTGCTGGTCGAGGCTGGGGCGGACCTTGCGTCCGTCGAGCACCATGTTGCGGTGCGGCGCCTCGCCCGGGGGCATGTCGGTGCGCAGATTGCTGTTGGTCGGCACCGTGCCGTCGGCAAGGATCAGGTACCGGGCGCCCGCCTTGATCGCCTCGACGTCGCCGCCGTCCACGGCGTGGCAGAGGACGATATCGGCCTCGCCCTTCGGCACGGCCGCGTAGCCGAGCCCCTCGGCGAACGCCTTGAGCTTACCGTCGGAGGTGGCGATGGTCGGCAGGCCAGTCGCCGCCCGCTTCGCATAGAGCGCGATGTCGAGGGTGTTGCGGGCGAGCGCCTCACCACCGGCCTCCAGCACGAACGCGATCTGCGCGGACCGGCTGGCCGAAACGGCCGGCAGCTTCAGCGCCAGTGCGCCGAGATCGGCTGTCGAGACCGGTCCCGTCGCCGGCATCGACATCGAACCCTCGGCGTCGCCGCTCCAGCGCAGCGTCGCGCCCGCGGAGATGCTGCGGCCGCCCGTTGCGACCTTGAGCGAGACGGAAAGGGTTTCGCCCGAATAGGCCGAGTACCGGGCCGGACGCGGCACGATGACGATGTCGGCGTTGATCTGCCCGAAGACGTCGTGGAACACGCGCGGATTGCGCTCGATGTCCATGAGGCCGTTGGCCTCCCAGTGGACGTCGGTCAGCTCGGTGATGACATAGCCCATGATGCTGGCATGGGCGCGCATCTCCTCGATCTCGTAGCGCAGGTTCATGAACTGGTACCACTGCACCGCCTCGATGAACTTGTCGAACGAGCCGAAGGTGCGGTGAAGGTCGAGCGCGGCGAAGCGCTCCTCGATGCCATGGGGCAGGGCGACGCCATCCCCCCACATCGCGCCGGTCTCGAACCAGTCCGGCTCGCTGCCGTCCTCGCGGCGCAGCTTCTGGGGATCGGGCAGGCCCCAGACGCCGAACTCGGAGACGATCAACGGTTCGTCGCCGCGCCATTCGGCATCGCCGAGAGTCGAATAGGTCCACTCCGCGCCCGCGGCGAACTGGGCTGTGATCTCGTCCCACTCCTGGCGCCGCTCGGGCACCGAGCGGTAGTAGTGGTAGTCGTTGAGGTCGCTCTTGACGTGGAAGTTGGGAAAGCACGCCGAGTTGTCGACGACCAGTCGCGTCGGGTCCTCGCCCCTCAGCCAGTCATAGGTGTCCTTGAGCCAGGCGCGGTGCTCGGCGTTCTCGACAAGCCGCGTGCCCCAGTCCTCGTTGATGATGGTCCAGGCGATGATCGAGGGATGGTTGCGGTCGCGCTTGAGGATGCCCGTCATCGTGTCGCGCATGCGCTGCGCCGAGCGGGTGGTGAAGCTCGCAACGTTGGGGATCTCGGTCCAGACGAGCAGGCCCAGCCGGTCGGCGACGTCGTAGTAGCGCGGGTCCGGCACCTTGATGTGGCAGCGCAGCAGGTTGAGGCCGAGCTCCTTGGCTTTCCTCGCCTGATCCTCGAGGAATTCGAGGGAGGGAGCCGTGTAGAGCCCGTCGGGATAGTAGTCCTGGTCGAGGGCGCCGCGCAGGTAGATCGGCTCGCCGTTGAGCAGCACCTTGCCGTCGCGCGTCTCGATGGTGCGGAAGCCGAAGGTCTGCCGCACGATGTCGGTCGCCTCGCCTTCGGGGCCGATCTCGATCAGGGCGGTATAGAGGTTGGGCTCTTCCGGCGACCAGAGCCTCGCCCCATCGAGCGCGAAGCGCACGCTGTTGTCGCCGGCGAGCGTCAGCCCGCAAGCGGCCACTTCGCTGTCTGTCGCATCGAGGATGGTGACGCGGGCCGGCAGGCCCGCCGCCGCCTCGGTCACCTTGAGCGCAATGTTGGCGACGCCGTCGGCGCCCGCTTCGATGCGCACCTCCTCGACCCGGCGCGGATCGCGCGCTTCAAGCGAGACCGACTGCCAGAGGCCGCCGACGCGGCCGTACCAGCTGATCTTGCCGTGCGGAACCTCGGTGAACGGGAAATCCGGGAACGCCCGCCGGTCGGCCGACGGCATGGTAACCCGCACCTCGATCTCGTTCTCGTGGCGCACGAGCGTCTGCGGCAGCACGAACTCGAAGGGCAGGAACGCGCCTTCATGCGTGCCCAGCACCTCGCCGTTGAACCGCACCTCGCAGAAATAGCTGACGGCCCCGAAGCGCAGCGCCAGCTCGCGCCCGTTCCAGCCGGAGGGCAGGGTGAACCGGCGCTGGTAGACCGCGTGGCCGAAGGTGTCGACGAGGTCGGAGAATTCCGCCTGCCAGGGTGCAGGCACATGCGCCTCGCGCCATGGACCGTCCTCGTGACGGAACCGCCACACCCCGTCTAGCGACAGGCTCTGCCGTTCACCCGTAATCGCGCTGGTCGCGGCAAGCTGCGCGGACTCCTGCATCCTCATCCCTCGGTTCTATTAGTTATATTATTATCACCGTATTATCCCCGGAAGCGGGTTGCAAGAGGGTCGCGGCGGGATGGACGGTAAAATTTCCCGAGAGCGCTTGCCGAGGCGGAAACCCTCGCATTAGCTAGGGGTTAAGGCGGAGCGGATCGGCGCTCGCCGGGCAGGAGGCCGCATGGAGAAGCGCGCCACGATGATCGATGTGGCCGAGCGGGCCGGCGTTTCGCAGGCGACGGTGTCGCTGGTGCTCAACGGCGTGCCCAACGCGCGTGTCTCCAGGGCGACGCGCCGGCGCGTCATCGATGCGGCCGAGGCGCTGGGCTATCGCAAGGGCAAGGGCCATCCGGTGCCGGAGGGCCGCGCTCGCGTCATCGGGCTCCTGATCGATGAGGTGACGACGACGCCCTTCGCCACGCCCTTTATCGAGGGCGCCCGCGACGAGGCGGCGCTGGAGGAGGTGACGGTCGCCGTCTTCTGCACCCGCTCCGACCCCGTGCTGGAAAGGGCTGCCGTCGATCTCCTGGTCGCCCAGAAGACCCTCGGCATCATCTATTGCTCGCTCATCACACGGCAGGCCTCCGTGCCCGATTATCTCGACGACCTGCCGGTGGTGCTGCTCAACTGCTACGAGAAGCGGCTGCGTCACGCGAGTGTGGTGCCCAGCGACATCGCCGGCGGCTATATGGCGACCGAGGCCCTGCTGAAAGCCGGCCACCGGCGCATCGCGCACCTCAAGGGCGAGCACTGGATCGAGGCGGCTGCCGATCGCGAGAACGGCTTCCGCCAGGCGATGGCGCGCTGGAACGCGCCGGTCGACGAGAGCCTGGTCATCCCCGGCGGCTGGACCTTGGCGGACGGGCGCAAACTCGCCCGGCAGCTCCTCTCGCTGCCCGAACCACCGACCGCGATCTTCTGCTTCAACGACCGCATGGCGATCGGCACCTATGAGGCGGCGCAGGGCTTCGGCTTCCGCATCCCCGAAGACCTCTCCATCGTCGGCTTCGACAACGAGGACCTCGTCGCCTATCTCGAGCCGGGGCTGACCACGATGGTGCTGCCCCACAACGAGATGGCGCGCTGGGCCGTCGGGCACCTCCTCGACAGCTACGGCAGCGCCGACGCCGCCGAGCGCGTCCAGAAGGTCAAGATCGAGTGCGAGCTGGTGCCGCGGGGATCGGTGGCGGCGCCGAGGACGGGAACGGCGTTGAAGCCGCCACACCCTTCGGGATGACATCTGGGGTGCTGCTGCATTCGTGCAAAGGTCGAAAGCGCGGTGCGCCAGCCCGACGCTCTACTCCTTCGGCGCCGCCACCGAGCTGCGCTCCACCAGCGAGCATTCGAGCTTGGTGATCGGGAACCGCTGCGTGCCGTGCGGTTCCTGCGCTTCGAGCTGCTCGATCGCCCAATGGCCCATCGCCCGGTGCGGCAGGATGGAGGTGGTGAGCTGCGGATGGAGGTGGCGCGCGATCTCCTCGTCGTCATAGCCGACGACGGAGATGTCGCGCGGAATGTCGAGCCCGGCTTCCTTCAATGCCTCGTAGCAGCCGATGGCGGTGCGGTCGTTCTGGCAGAAGATGGCGGTCGGGCGCTCGGCGAGCTCGAGGAGCTTGCGCGTGCCCTGGTAGCCCGCGCTCGCCGACCAGTCGCCCTCGACGACGAGGTCCGGGTCGAACGGGATGTCGGCCGTCGCCAGCGCCCGCCGGTAGCCCTTGAGGCGATCCTGCGCTGCCTCCATCCACGGCTCGCCGGTGATGGTGGCGATCCGCCGGTGTCCGTACTCGATGAGGTGGCGCGTCGCGCGCTGCCCGCCGGCGATCTCGCTCGGCACCACCGCCGGGAAGGCGTGGTCGGTGGTGTAGCAGTTCAAGAGGATCACCGGGATGTCGAGGTCGTGGAGATAGTCCGGCGCCTCGATCTCGCGGGTGAAGATCGCCATGTAGACGAGCGCCGAGATGCCCTGTTCGACGAGCGAGGCGATGGTGCGCGGCTCCATGACGGGATCGTTGAGCGTCTGGGCCACCAGCACGATGTTGCGCGCGTTCCACGAGGCCTGCCGCGCCCCCTCGATGGCGACGACCGCCTCTGGGCTGGTGGCGAGCTGGTCGACGACGAACCCGATCTTACCGTCAACGGTGGGGTAGGAGGCCCGCTGCGGCGCGACATGGGCCAGCACCGGCGTCGAGTAGCCGAGCTTGCGCGCCGCCTCGATGACCCGCTCGCGCGTTTCGGTCGAAAGCTTGATGCCGGGCGAGCGGTTGAGCACGAACGAGACGGTTGCCTGCGAGCACCCGGCCTCGCGCGCCACGTCCGTCATCGTCACCCGCCGCGCCCCCCGGCGCCGGCGAGGATGAGTCTCCCCCTCCGCAACGTCCTCCGCGCCCAGTTTGTCCGTCATCGTCCCCGCCCGGATGCACCCAAAGACTGCGTCATAGCTAATAACTATAAATTTCGTTTAGCAATAGGAATGGTACGAGCGCAAGCAGTTGAGGCGTTGATGGCGATGCGCAGCACGAAACCCCGCCCGGCCGTGCGGCCTGCGGTTGCTGAGGTGGGCGGCAACGGGCGGGCTTATACCCGGAACCGAAGCTTCAAAACAAAAGGTGGGCTTTCACCCGCCCGTTGCACGGGGATTTCTTGACCGGGGCGACAAGAGACGGCCCAGCGATGACTTTGCGCTGTTTGGGATGACCGCCCGTCCCCGCCTGTCCAGCCTCCACCGGGGCGACCCCCGGCAGACACCCGCTCCCAGAACCCGGTGGCAGGCGAGACGGTCCCGTGGCCACGAGTGAACCGCCCGACCTGCCACCGGCCGCCGGCAACTCGTACTTGCCGCGCCCGGCGAAGGGATGGGTGTGAGTATGCGCTCACCTCGATCTGCGGGGATAAGTTATTTATCCTCAGCCGGATCAACGGGTTGGGCACTGCTCTCCCCTCCCCCTTGAGGGGAGGGGAGAGCAGTGCCCAACC
>NZ_JZEX01000007.1 GCF_000969415.1 Devosia geojensis
GTGGGGGGAAGCCCAGGTGGCTCGCCGAACCACCCCCACCCTCAATCCCTCCCCTCAAGGGGTAGGGAGGCGAAAGAGCAGTCGATCCCGTCAAAAACCGAGGCCCACCATGCCCGCAAAGCTTCCCGTCACCGTGCTCTCCGGGTTCCTCGGAGCCGGCAAGACGACCCTCCTCAACCACATCCTCAACAACCGCGAGGGCCGGCGCGTCGCCGTCATCGTCAACGACATGAGCGAGGTCAACATCGACGCCACGTTGGTCCGCGAAGGCGGCGCCGATCTCTCGCGCACCGACGAGAAGCTGGTCGAGCTCTCCAACGGCTGCATCTGCTGCACGCTGCGCGGGGACCTGCTCGCCGAGGTCACGCGTCTCGCCCGCGACGGACGCTTCGACTACCTCCTCATCGAGTCGACCGGCATCTCCGAGCCGCTCCCCGTCGCCACCACTTTCGACTTCCGCGACCAGACCGGCTTCTCGCTCGCCGATCTCACCCGCCTCGACACCATGGTGACGGTCGTCGACTGCGCCAATCTCCTGAAGGACTACGCCTCGCAGGACTTCCTGCGCGACCGCGGCGAGTCCCTCGGCGAGGAGGACGAGCGCGCCCTCGTCGACCTTCTCGTCGACCAGATCGAGTTCGCCGACGTCATCGTCCTCAACAAGGTCTCGACCGCAAGGCCGCACGAGCGCGAGGCGGCGTTGAAGATCATCAAGGCGCTCAATCCCGTCGCCCGCATCGTCGAGACCGATTTCGCCAAGGTCCCGCTCGAGGACGTGCTCGATACCGGCCTCTTCAACCTCGAAGCGGCCGAGGCCAATCCGCTCTGGTTCAAGGAGCTCAACGGTTTCACCGACCACGTGCCCGAAACGCTGGAATACGGCATCCGCTCCTTCGTTTACCGCGCCCGCCAACCGTTCAATCCGCAGCTCTTTTCCGCCTTCGTCAACCGCTCCTGGCCGGGCGTCGTGCGCGCCAAGGGCTTCTTCTGGCTCGCGACCCGCCCGTACCACGTCGGCGAGCTCAGCCAGGCCGGCGCTCTGGTGCGCACCGAGCGGCGCGGCCTCTGGTGGGCGGCCGTGCCCGAGCACCGCTGGCCCGACAATCCCGACTGGCGCGCTTCCATGACGCCCTATCTCGATCCGGTCTGGGGCGACAGGCGCCAGGAGATCGTCTTCATCGGCCTCGATCCCATGGACGAAGCCGACATCCGCCGCCAGCTCGACGCCTGCCTCGTCCCCGCCCGCGGCTACGACCCGGAAAGCTGGGCGCGCCTGCCGGACCCGTTCCCGAGCTGGGGCTGAATCGACACGCGCACCGGGTTTCCCCTCGCCCCTCCGGGGAGAGGGACCGATTTTCCGCGTTCAGCGGAAAGTCAGGGTGAGGGGCTGCTATATTGCGGCTTTCGCGCGGAAGGCCCCCTCACCCGGCGCTACGCGCCGACCTCTCCCCCAAGGGAGAGGTGAAGAGAGGCACTTTCGCCGGCGAGCCCGCCACCTCTCCCTCTGGGGGAGAGGTCGCGACGAAGTCGCGGGTGAGGGGGCCTTCCACGACCTCCCTGCCTGGGGCCCCCAATCTCTACCCGATCGTCAGCGTCCGGCTCTCCTCCAGCCCGTGCCCGGTGATCTCCAGCCGGTCGTCATGGACCGCCACCGTCGCATAGGCGCTCTGGTCGGGCGTCTCGACCATGCCCTTGAAGTTGACGAAGTGCTGGTTGCCGACGGCCGCGTAGTTGCCGGCGTGGTTGTGTCCGTTGAAGAACGCCACGAAATTGTCGTGGCTGGTCAGCAGCTCAACGATCCGCTCGCTGTCCCAGAGGTTGTGGATGTTGGCCGGATAGACCGGATAGTGGCTGAGGACGATCACCTTCTCGCCCGCGTCCTTGGCGCTCGTCAGCCGCTCCTCCATCCAGGCGAATTGCTCGTCCGAGAGCGAGCCGTTCCAGCTCTGCGCGTTCTCGGCGCCGCTTTCGGTCAGCTTTGCCAGCCGCTCGGCCGCGATCTCGAGCCGCGGGTCGTCGGCCGGGGGCGCGAAGGTCGAGACATCGTTGCCGTCGATGACGAGGAACCGGTAGCCGCCGCCGGTGAAGTCGTAATAGGCCCGCTCGATGCCGAAATTGCGCACCACCGAGCGCAGGTAATCCTGCCCGACCTCGAAATCGTGGTTGCCCAGCACGAAGAAGTGCGGATGCTCGAGCTGGTCGTAGATCGGCAGCACGTCGCCGAAGCTGTCCCAGTGTCGGTCGATGATGTCGCCGAGCGTTGCGACGAACTCGAGCGGTTCCTCGTTGAAGGCCTTGAGCGCCGTATCGAGCTTCCAGAGGCTGTTGGCATAGTAGCGCGTGCCGCCGGGCCTGGGCGGGAAGGGGGCGTATTGCGGGTCGGCGATGATGCCGAACCGAAATTGCGGCGCGTCCTGCGCCACCGCGGAGCGGGCGGCAAAGCCGGCAAAGGGCGTGACGAGCGCGGCAGCGCCCGCCGCCTTCAGGAGAGTGCGACGATCGATCATTTCTGGCCTCCTCTGTTCGGGGAGGAAAAGCCTAGGCCTGCTCCGTCACGCTCGGGTGACGCCGATATGACAATCCGGTCACTTGAGCGGCCCCTTGAAGACGAAGAACGCTCCGAGCGCGATCAGCCCGAACCCGATCCCGTGGTTGAGGGTGAACTTCTCGCCGAGGTAGAACACTGCGAAGAATGCAAAGACGGAGAGGGAAATCACCTCCTGGATGGTCTTCAGCTCCGCCCCGCTATAGGTGCCGTAGCCGATCCGGTTGGCCGGCACCGCCAGCCAGTATTCGACGAACGCGATCCCCCAGCTGACGAGCACCGCCACCCACAGCGCCATGTGCGGGAACTTGAGGTGCCCGTACCAGGCGAAGGTCATGAAGATATTGGAAGCGATGAGCAGCCCGATGGGGGCGAGGGTAGGGACGTTGAAGCCCAATTTGGCCCTGTCGAATCAGAACGTGATGGCTGGCGCTCACTAGACCCCCCTCCCAACCTCCCCCGCAAGGGGGAGGTGCCGGTCTTGTGAATTGGGCACGATGGTGCCACACGCACAATGCAGCACCTCCCCCCTTGCGGGGGAGGATGGGAG
>NZ_JZEX01000077.1 GCF_000969415.1 Devosia geojensis
CCCCAACCCCTCCCCTCAAGGGGGAGGGGCGCAAGAACCGATAGTCCGCTGAATACTCAGAACAGCAGCGACTGGTGGGCGAAGGCGCCGGCGGCGGTGCCGTGGCCGATGGAGGCGCTGACGCTGTGCATGGGGTTGGCGAGGTCCCCGGCGGCGAAGACGCCGGGGACGGTGGTCTGGCGCCGCTCGTCCACGGTGACGTAGGTGGCCAGCCCCATGGTCTCGTGGGCGCAGCCCAGTTGCTCGTCCAGGTCGGCGGAGGGGAGGACCTGGCGCGGCGAGAAGAGCGCATCGACCTCGTGCGTGCCCGCGGCGGTGCGCACGGCGCGGATCTGGCCGTCCACCTGCTCGATGCCGATCACCGGCTCGGCGACGAGCTTTGCCCCGTAGCGGGCGATGGTATCGCGGGCGGCCTCGTCGAGCTCGGCGCCGTCGGCGAAGACGGTGATGCTGTCGGTCCAGTCGCTATAGAGCGGCACGGCGTGGGCGACGGCGTTGGCCGGGATCAGCGTGCCCCAGCGGCGCCCGGCGACCTCGTAGCCATGGCAATAGGGGCAGTGCAGCACGGATTTGCCCCAGCACTCGACGAAGCCGGGCAGATCCGGGAACTGGTCGGCGACGCCATAGGCGAGGACCAGGCGGCGCGCCTCGCGCGTTTCGCCGTTTTCGAGGGTCAGAGCGAAACCATCACCGTTCTTTGTAGCGGCGGTGGCCTTGGCGGACTCGAAGGTTACGGTTTCATAGGCTTCGAGCTGGGCGCGAGCCCTGGCCAGAAGCTCGCGCGGCGGGGCGCCGTCCATGGCGAAGACATTGTGCGCGGCATCCGAATAGCGGTTGCGCGGCAGGCCGGTATCGAGCACACGCACCTTGCGGCGGGCGCGGGCGAGGGAAAGGGCGGCGCTGAGGCCGGCAAAGCTGCCGCCGACGACGATGACGTCATCCATAGCTATTCTCCAAGGCATTCGACGAGCGAGGCGGCGAGGCCGCGCAGCAGCTCGGGATAAAGATCGGGGCCTTCGGTGAGGAGCCCGCCCTCCGGGTCGAGGACGCCGGTCCTTGCGCCGGTGCCCTCGGTGATGGCGGAGATGATGGTCGGCTCGAACTGCGGTTCGGCAAAGACGCAGGCGGCGCCGAGCTCGCCAACGCGCGCCTTCAGCTCGGTTATGCGCTGGGCGCCGGGCATGACCTCGGGCGAGACGGTGACGGAGCCGGCGACAGTCAAGCCGAAGCGGTTCTCGAAATACTGGTAGGCGTCGTGGAAGACGACGAAGGGGTTTTGCGCGACGGGAGCAACGGCCCGCTCGATCTCGGCAGTCAGGGCATCGAGTTCGGCAAGCTCGCGCTCGGCATTGGCGGCGTAGGCCTGCGCGTTCTCGGGATCCGCTTCGGAGAGCGTTTCGGTAATGACGGTCACCATCGCCTTGGCGTTCTGCGGATCGAGCCAGAAGTGCATGTCGCCGCCTTCGTGCTCATGGTCGTGCGCGTGATCATGATCGTGATCATGGTCATGCTCATGGTCGTGCTCATGGTCGTGCCCTTCATCGCCATGGGAGTGCGCCTCGAAGGCGCCGCCTTCGCGCACCGGCAGGAGCGCTACGCCGGGGGTGTGGGCGAGCTCGACGACGGTCGCGCCGATGGAGAGGGTGTCGAGCGCATCGGCGAGGAAGAGCTCCATGCCGTGGCCGGTCCAGAAGACGATATCGGCGTTCTGCAACGCGCCGGCATCGGAGGGGCGGAGCGAATAGGTGTGAGGCGAGGCGTTGCCGGTGACGAGGAGCCTCGGCTCGCCGACGCCTTCCATGACGGCGGCGACCAGCGAGTGCACCGGCTTGATGGACGCAACGACATCGGGCGCCGCCTGCGCCACGCTGGTGAGCATTGCGGCGGCGAGGACGGCGAGAGGGAGGGAGCGGCGCATTTGCGAAGCCTCTTGAAGCGTGAGGGAAACGAACGAAGTGTTATAGTATTACGTCGTTGCGGCGTTATGCTATAACGTGTAGAGCAGAGTCAAGCCGCCCTTCGCCGGCGGCGTGCAGTTCCGGAAAACATACCGAAATGGATGCGAGAGCCCCCAAGGAAACGCTGATCCGCCTCGAGAGCGTCGCCGTGAAATCCGGGCGGCGCACGCTGGTTTCGGGGATCGATCTTTCCATCGCGCGCGGCGAGATCGTGACGCTGATCGGCCCCAACGGCTCGGGCAAGTCGACGACGGCCAAGGTCGTGACCGGCGTCGTCAAGCCGACGAGCGGGACGGTGGCCCGCGCGCCCAAGCTCAATATCGGCTATGTGCCGCAAAAGCTCGCCATCGACTGGACGCTGCCGCTGACGGTGGCGCGATTGATGACGCTGACCGGGCGGTTCTCGGCCGGCGAGATCGACGCGGCGCTGGAGGCCGTGGGCGCCCGGCACTTGCTGCACGCGGCGGTGCAGGAGCTTTCGGGCGGGGAGTTCCAGCGCGTGCTCTTTGCCCGCGCCATGATCCGCAAGCCCGACCTGATGGTGCTCGACGAGCCGGTGCAGGGTGTCGACTTTTCCGGCGAGGTCGCGCTCTACGAATTGATCCGCAAGATCCGCGACACCACCAATTGCGGCATCCTGATGATCAGCCACGACCTGCACGTGGTGATGGCCGAGACCGACACGGTGATCTGCCTCAACGGGCATGTGTGCTGCCGGGGGACGCCGGAGACGGTCAAATCGAGCCCCGAATACCAGCAGCTTCTCGGCGACCGCGGCGCGCGGGCGCTGGCGTTCTACCACCATCACCACGACCACGAGCACACGGCGGACGGCGCGGTGCACGTGCACCGGCACGCGGACGGGGCTTCGCACGAGGGGCACGGGCATGGGTGAGGTTGCCGCAACGTCCCTCGATTTTGCTGTCAGCGCTTCGCTAAGCAACCTCGGACGACACGACGAGCCGCATGCCGAGCGCATGCATGGCCTCGTCGAGGTTGATCAGCTTGGTGGCGTGATAGGGATCGAGCATGCGCCGGACTTCGGCCTCATCGCGATCGATCTTTCGGGCGAGCGCCGCCCGCGACAGGCCCGAGGCCCGAAAGGCCTGGTAGAACGCCAGCTTCGCCGCCGCCTGGGCGGGAATGGCGACGAGCGTTTCCCCTTTGCTGGCGGGAGGAATGTCCTGTCCGTCCTTCATGCGACCGAGAAGCGCGACCTCCAGCGCATCAGCCGCGTTGGCCAACGCCTCCTCGCGCGTCGCACCCTCGGTGATCGCCTCGGGGACGTCGCTGAATCGCGCAGTGTATCCACCCACGCCGTTCGGTTCCAAAATCGCCGGATACACCATATCAGATCACCTTTGGGGGCAGAGGCGCGGCCGGCTTCACAAACCAAGCTGCGCCCGAACAAGCTTCACATATTGCGGAGACATCTCTCCGGATTTGATGGTGGTGATGCGACCGTTCACCATCACGCGATAGTGCGAGCCCTTGCCGAGCCGCGTATCGACCTCGAGCGTCCAGCCGCGCGCCTTGCACTCCTTGCGCAACAGCCGCAGAAGCTGGTCTCTCGTCATTGCCGGCCCCCATCACGGCTAATATCGGACATTTTTGTCCGAAGGTCAATGCTGGAGGCTCACCGTGCTTGACGATTTCTTCACTCGCGCGCTCGTTGCCGGCGTCGGTCTTGCCCTCGTCACCGGGCCGCTCGGATGCTTCGTCGTCTGGCGGCGGATGGCGTATTTCGGGGATACGATGGCGCATTCGGCGCTGCTTGGGGTCGCGCTCGCCTTCATGCTGTCGCTCAACATGACGCTCGGCGTCTTTGCCGTGGCGGCGCTGGTGGCGGGGGCGCTGATCGTGCTGCAGCGGCAGGCGACGCTGTCGACCGATGCGCTCTTAGGCATCCTTTCGCACTCGACGCTGGCGGTGGGGCTGGTGCTGGTCGGGTTCCTGACGACGATCCGCATCGACCTGATGGGGTTCCTCTTCGGCGACATCCTTGCCGTCTCGGTCTCGGATATCGCGGTGATCTATGCGGGGGGCGCGGCGATCCTCGCGGTGCTGATCCTCGGCTGGCGCCCGCTGCTCGCTTCGACCGTGAGCCCGGAGCTTGCCGAGGCCGAAGGGCTGCGGCCGGAGGCGGCGCGGATCGTGCTGATGATCCTGATGGCGAGCGTCATCGCCATCGCCATGAAGCTCGTCGGCGTGCTGCTGATCACTTCGCTGCTCATCATTCCGGCGGCGACGGCGCGGCGGCTTTCGGCGACGCCCGAGATGATGGCGGTGATCGCGGCCATCCTCGGGGTGGTGGCGGTGGTCGGCGGGCTCTACGGGTCGCTGACCTGGGACACGGCCTCGGGGCCGTCGATCGTCGTCATGGCCTTCATCGTCTTCGCCCTTTCGCTTCTCGTTCCCGTCGGATACTTTTTCGGCAGAAAGGCACGCCATGGCTGAAACCCACGACACCCCGCGCGACCTGACGCGCAACCAGGGCCTGGTGCTGGGAACGCTCAACCGCTCAACGGCGCCGCTCAGCGCCTACGACATCCTCGACAAGCTGCGCGAGGAGGGCCTGCGCGCGCCGCTGCAGGTCTACCGCGCGCTCGACAAGCTGGTGGAGCGGGGCCTCGCCCATCGGCTGGAATCCCTGAACGCGTTCGTCGCCTGCGCCGACGCGCATTGCCACAGGAAGGGCCTCATCGCCTTCGCCATCTGCGAGAATTGCGGCAAGGTCGATGAGTTCGCCGACGAGGTGATCGAGGAGCGGCTTTCCGGCTGGGCCGGACGCACCGGCTTCAAGACCGAGCGCACGACGATGGAAATCCGCGGGCGCTGCGCGCAGTGCTTGAAGGCGGCGGCTTAGCACAATACCTGCCACGCCTCGTGGTTCGAGGCCGCTTCGCGGCACCTCACCATGAGGCTACTGGGTGTGCACAGTATTGGCGGCTCTTTCGCCTCCCTCCCCCTTGAGGGGAGAGATTGAGGGTTGGGGGTGGGTTAGTGAGCCATCGATGCTTCCCCCCACCCCTAACCCCTCCCCTCAAGGGGGAGGGGAACGAGCCTCAGCCGATAAACCTCAAAATATGCACTCCGGCCGCGCCGTATTCGCGGCGGTCTTCCAGCTCGAAGCCGTCGGGCAGGTCGATGACGGCGTCGCTCGATTCCTCGAAGACGAGGGTGGCGCCGGGCTTCAGCCAGTTGCCGTCGCGCAACGAGACGAGCGCGGCTTCTCCCAGGCCCTTGCCGTAGGGCGGGTCGAGGAAGGCGAGGTCGAAGGGCTTGATGGTGCCGGCGGGGCCGAGGGCGGTGGCGTCGCGGCGCAGGAGCTTGGCGATGCCCCCTGCCCCGAAGGCTTCGATATGGTCGCGGATGAGGCCGCGCGCCTCGGCGCCGGTATCGACGAAGGTGACGTGGGCGGCGCCGCGCGAGAGGGCCTCGAGGCCGAGCGCGCCGGTGCCGGCGAAGAGGTCGATGACGCGCAGGCCGTCAAAGTTCGGACCGAGGCGGCTCGAGAGGATGTTGAACATCGACTCGCGCACCCGGTCGGCCGTCGGGCGGATCGAGAGGTCGGAGGGCGTTTCGAGCTGCTTGCCGCGGAAGCGGCCGGCGACGATGCGCATGGCTTAGCTCGCTTTCCCGTCAGACCGGCTCGGTGGCTCCATCGCCTCGCTCCCCCTTGAGGGGAGGGATTGAAGGTGGGGGTCGTTCAGTGAGCCGCCGATGGACCCCCACCGCCGGCCCCTCCCCTCAAGGGGGAGGGGAGCGAAGGAGCCGATGCGATAGCGCGCAATGAGTTGTTCAGCCATATACAGCCAGCTCAGGACTTGGGACCACGCGGCTTACGGGGGTTCGTGGGACGGCCACCCGGACCGCCACGAGGGCGATCACCGGGGCCGGATTTGCGCGGGCCGGCGGCGCCGGGGCGCGAGGGCGGACGGGCACCGGGCTTGCCGGGGCGAGCGGGTTTGCCGAAGGCGGGACGCTGCGGGCGGCCTTCGGCAGCCGCATCGGGACGAGCGCCTTTGGGCCGATCCGAGCGAGGACGATCGGACCTCGGCCGGTCCGAACCGGAACGGTCGAACTTGGGGCGATCGGGACGGTCAGGTCGCGGGCCACGGTTGTCGCCGCGCGGGCCGCCCTTGCCCTCGAACCCGCCGCGGGCGGGACGGGGTCCACCGGCGCGGGCCTCGCGGTAGGGACGCGATTGGCGGGCGTCGGCCTGGCCGCCGGCTTCCGCGTGGCGGCGGCGCGGGCGGCGCTCGAAGCCGTCCTCGGGGGTGCGGGATTTCTCGCCGAAATCGCGGGGCGGACGGCTGCGCGCGCCAAAACCGCGCGACGGACGGTCGCTACCCTCGGGCCGCGGGCCGCGGGCGGGCCGATCGCCACGCACAGGCTTGTCCCCACGCTCGGGCCGGTCGCCACGCATCCTGTCCCCGCGTTCGGGTCGATCACCGCGCCCGGCGGGCTTGCCGCGGAAGTCGGTGATGGTCTCGCCGCCCTCGAAATGGATGCGGCGGGGGGACGGGGTGTTGTCGTCCTCACGCATGCGCGGGGCGCGGCGGGTCTCGGGCTGGCCGGAGAAGGTGCCGCGCTCGGTGCGGATCTTGGCCGGATGGGACTTGGCCGGATGGCCGGCGCGCTGGGGCGGGCGCGAGCGCATGGGCTCGGGCATGTCGCTGTCGAAATCGACGCCGGCAGCCTCGGCGAGCTTGTTGCCGAGCTGGTCGCGCAGCACGCGGGCCTTGACGGTCTCGACCTCGCCGGGCGGGATGTCGCCGAGCTGGAAGGGACCGTAGCTGACGCGGATGAGGCGGTTGACGGTGAGGCCCAAGGCCTCGAGCACGTTCCTGACCTCGCGGTTCTTGCCTTCGCGCAGCGCGACGGTCAGCCAGACATTGGTGCCCTGCTCGCGCTCGAGGGTCGCTTCGATCTCGCCGTAGCGGATGCCTTCGACCTCGATGCCGTGCTGGAGGGTATCGAGCTGCGCCTGCGTGACGGCGCCGTGGGCGCGCACGCGGTAGCGGCGCAGCCACCCGGTCTCGGGCAGCTCGAGGACGCGCTTCAGGCCGCCGTCATTGGTGAGGAGCAGCAGGCCCTCGGTATTGATGTCGAGGCGGCCGACGCTGACGACGCGGGGCAGCCCGAGCTCCTCGGCGGCATCGAAGACGGTGCGGCGGCCCTGCGGATCCTTCTCGGTGACCACCAGCCCGGCGGGCTTGTGGTAGAGCCAGAGACGGGTGCCCTGGCGGACGGCCAGCGGCTGGCCGTCGACCGCGATCTTGTCGCGCTCGGTGACGTTGAAGGCGGGGGTGATGACCTTCTTGCCGTTGACGGTGACGCGCCCGGCGGCGATCCAGCCTTCGGCGTCGCGGCGCGAGCAGAGCCCGGAACGGGCGATGACCTTGGCCAGCCGGTCTCCGGCGGGCGGGGCGGTGCGGCTTTCGCTCATGGCGCAAACGCTTTCATGACATGCGGGACCCGGATGGGCGGCGCAGCAATAAAAAGGCGCGGCTGCTGCCGCGCCCGATAATCAGTTCTGGCCCATCTGGTCGGAGGCGGAGAATCCGCCGGGGCCCGGAACGTGCGGGCCGGCCGAGCGCAGTGCACGGCGGATCTGCTCGGGGCAACGCGCGTCGTTGAGCGGCACGAGCTCGCCGTTCGGCGCCTGGCAGACCATGTCGCGCCCGCCGACGACGGTGAAGTAGCGTTCGGGCGGCAGGTAGAGCGGGCGCTGGTTGCTGGACGAAACGTTCATGCCGGCGGCCGACATGCGCGCGGTCAAAGCCCTGGCCTCGGCTTCGGTCAGCGGGCGGCCCGAATAAGTGTTGAGATCGACGACGCGCGCGTTGCGCAGGCGCTGGAGGTCGGCCTGGGAGAGGCCGGCGGTATCGATCTGCGGATTGTCGTTGTTGGCGGGCAGCTGCGCGGCGGCGTTCTGGCTCGGCGGGGGGAGCGAGGACAGGTTGCGCGGCAGGGCCAGCGGGGCGCGCACGTTGGGGTCCTCCTTGGCCTCGCCCTGCGGAACGAGACCGAAGCCCTGGGCGGTCGAGGTCATCACCTCGCGCTCGAAGGTGCCGAAATCGGTCAAGGCATTGGTGCCTTCCACGGTGGTGCAGGCGGCCAGCGCGGAAGCGAGAACCAGACCCAGAACGGACCGGATTGCGGCCTTGATACCCACAGTCATGAAGCGTCCCTTTGAATAAAAGTCCGGCGCTTATAGCGCATGCTGCCCCCTAAGACCAGATTCCTGCTTCATCATGTCCCGCAGACGTGATGCCGGCCTGCAAATGACGTTTTGCTGTGCTCCGATG
>NZ_JZEX01000078.1 GCF_000969415.1 Devosia geojensis
CCCCTCAAGGGGGAGGGGAGCCAAGCCCATTGCACTTCCCGAAATAGCCGTGTCACATGCCTCCTCTAGGGGGAGTCAGTCTTGACGCCGCAGGGGGC
This sequence comes from Devosia geojensis, assembly GCF_000969415.1. Taxonomy (GTDB): domain Bacteria; phylum Pseudomonadota; class Alphaproteobacteria; order Rhizobiales; family Devosiaceae; genus Devosia; species Devosia geojensis. Next base: position 99 of record NZ_JZEX01000078.1, read on the forward strand.
TGATTTGGACACCTACGATCTCGTCGTCATCGGCTCGGGCCCCGCCGGACGCCGCGCCGCCATACAGGCCGCCAAGCTCGGCCGTTCGGTGCTCGTCATCGAGAACCGCCTGCGCGTCGGCGGCGTTTCGGTGCACACCGGCACCATCCCGTCGAAGACCCTGCGCGAGACGGTGCTCAACCTCTCCGGCTGGCGCGAGCGAGGCTTCTATGGCCTCGCCTATCGGGTCAAGAAGGACATCGAGGGCAAGGATCTCGGCGCGCGGCTGAGGATGACCCTCGACTACGAGATCGACGTGCTCGAGCACCAGTTCGCCCGCAATGGCGTGAGGACCCTCGGCGGCATGGCGCGCTTCCGCGATCCCTCGCATATCGCCGTCGCCGGCAATGACGGCGACGAGCGCGTCATCGGCTTCGACAAGGCGGTGATCGCCGTCGGCACCGCGCCCTATAGGCCCGGGCACATTCCCTTCGACGACCATTCGGTCGTCGACAGCGACAGCCTTGTGGCCGAGCCGCGCGTGCCGCGCTCGCTGACGGTCGTCGGCGCCGGCGTCATCGGCATCGAATATGCGACGATCTTCTCGGCCCTCGACGTGCCGGTCACTTTCGTGGAACCGCGCGAGAATTATCTCGATTTCATCGATCGCGAGATCATCGACGAATTCACCCACGAGCTGCGCAAGCGCGGCATGACCATGCGGCTGGGCGCTAAGGTCGACAAGGTCGAGAAGGACGCGCAGGGCTGGCCGGTGGCGATCCTCAGCGATGGGCGCCAGGTGCGCTCGGAAATGCTGCTTTATGCGGCCGGCCGGGTCGGCGCCACCGCCGAGCTCGGCCTCGACCAGTGCGGGGTCGTTCCCGACGAGCGCGGGCGCCTGAAGGTCGATCCAGTCACCTTCCAGACCGCCATTCCGCACATCTATGCGGCCGGCGACGTCATCGGGTTTCCCTCGCTTGCCTCGACTTCGATGGAGCAGGGCCGCATCGCCGCGCTCCATGCCTGCGGCGCCGCCATGCCGCCCGCGCCCGAGTTCTTCCCCTACGGCATCTATGCGGTGCCCGAAATCTCGACCGTCGGCCTGTCGGAAGAAGAGGTGCGCCGCCAGGGCATCCCCTACGAGTGCGGCGTCGCCCGTTTCCGCGAGACCTCGCGCGGCCACATCATGGGCCTGCAGTCGGGCATGATGAAGATGATATTCGCCTTGAAGGACAGGAAGCTCCTCGGCGTCGCCATCGTCGGCGAGGGAGCGACCGAGCTCATCCACATCGGCCAGGCCGTGCTCAACCTCGGCGGCACCCTCGACTACTTCGTCGAGAACACCTTCAACTACCCGACCCTTGCCGAAGCCTACAAGATCGCCGCCCTCGACGCCTGGAACCGGATGCCGCGGGTGACGCCGCTGAGCGAGATTTCGCCGGCGGCGGAGTAGCTGACCGCTTTCGTTTCCTGATATCCATCGGGCATGACCCTCGAGATCTTCACCGCCCTTGCCGCTTTCGCCTTCGTCACCTCGGTGACGCCGGGCCCCAACAACCTGATGCTGATGGCGTCGGGCGCCAATTTCGGCGTGCGCCGCACCGTTCCGCATGCGCTCGGCGTCGCCATCGGCTTTACCGTGATGGTGCTCCTCGTCGGCGTCGGGCTCGTCGGCCTCTTCGAAGCGTTTCCGATGAGTTATACGGTCCTCAAGGTCGTGAGCGTCGCCTACCTCCTCTATCTCGCCTGGAAGATCGCCACGGCTTCCGGGCTCGGCGAGAAGTCGGTGGCGGGCAAGCCCATCACCTTCCTGCAGGCCGCTGCCTTCCAGTGGGTCAATCCCAAGGCCTGGTCGATGGCGCTGACCGCCGTCACCGTCTACGCCGGCAGCCGCTCGTTCGAGGCGGTGGCGCTGGTGGCGCTGGTCTTCGGTGTCATCAACCTGCCCTCGACCGGCGCCTGGGCGATCGTCGGCGGGCAGATGAAGCGGTTCCTCACCGACCCCGTGCGGCTGCGCACCTTCAACATCGTCATGGCGGTCCTCCTCGTCGCCTCGCTCTATCCGGTGCTCTTTTCTGGGTAGGCGTCCTGTAGGGGTCGGGTCTGGCTCGAAACCTCCACACCCGCCGGGTCATCCCCGCGAATGCGGGGACCTCCGTTGACGTTACTGGTCGAAGAAACTGAGGTTCCCGCTTTCGCGGGAATGACCCGGTGGTGGGGTGACATCGAGCCCACCATGGGCAGCATTGAGAAAGGCCGGCGCCCCATTTAGTGTCTGCGCACCAACCGGAGGTGCCAGCCCATGCCGCAATCGTTCGACGCCATCGTCATCGGAGCCGGCCAGTCCGGGCCGTTCCTCGCCGCGCGCCTCGCCGAGGCCGGCTGGAAGACCGCGCTCATCGAGCGCACGCATCTCGGCGGCACCTGCGTCAACGACGGCTGCACGCCGACTAAAACTCTCGTCGCGTCGGCCCGCGCCGCCTGGATCGCCCGCCGCGCCGCCGATTTCGGCGTGATGCTGGAAGGCGGCGTCTCGGTCGACATGCAGGCCGTCAAAGAGCGCAAGGACCAGGTGGTCGGCGCCTCGGTCAAGAGCCTCAACGACTGGTTGCGCAATATGGAGAACCTCACCGTCTTCGACGGCGAGGGCAGCTTCGTTTCAGCCAGCGAAGTCAAGGTCGACGGCGAGGTGCTGGCTGCGTCCAGGATCTTCATCAACACGGGCGCGCGTCCGCAGGTACCGGACTGGCCGGGCATCGAGACGGTGCCGTACCTCACCAACACGACGATGATGGACGTCGACTTCCTGCCCCGTCACCTCGTCATCGCCGGCGCCAGCTATATCGGGCTCGAATTCGCCCAGATGTACCGCCGCTTCGGCTCGAAGGTCACGGTCATCGACCGCGGCAAGCTGCCAGCCCCGCGCGAGGATGCCGAGATTTCCGAGGCGATCCGCGACATCCTCGAAGCCGAAGGCGTCGAGTTCGTCTTCGAGACCAAGGACGTCAGCGTCGAGAATACCGGAGATGGCGTGCGGCTTTCGCTCACCGCCGGCGGCGAGGCGCGGACCATCGAGGGCTCGCACCTCCTCCTCGCCCTCGGCCGCACGCCCAATACAGATGCGCTCAACCTTCCCGCCGCCGGGCTTTCGGCAAACGCGAAAGGCTACATCGAGGTCGACGAGCACCTGCGCACGTCCGTGCCCGGCATCTGGGCGATGGGTGACGTCAACGGGCGCGGCGCCTTCACCCATACCTCCTACAACGAGTTCGAGATCGTCGCCGACAACGTGCTCGATGGCGGCGAGCGCTCGCTCGCCGGGCGTATCCCGGCCTACGCGCTCTATATCGATCCGCCGCTCGGCCGTGTCGGCATGAACGAGCGGCAGGTGCGCGAGACGCGCCGCCCCGCGCTCGTCGCCACCCTGCCCATGGGCAAGGTCGCCCGCGCGCGGGAACGCAGCGAGACCCAGGGCATGATGAAGGTCCTTGTCGACGCCGAGACCAAACGCATCCTCGGCGCCGCCATCCTCGGCATCGAGGGCGACGAGGTGATCCACACCATCCTCGCCTATATGGCCGCCGACAAGCCCTATACGCTCCTGCAGCAGACCATGCACATCCACCCGACGGTCAGCGAACTGGTACCGACGCTGCTGGGTGGACTGAAGCCGCTGGAGTAGGGTGGACGGGAAGGCTAAGGGCAAAAGCAAAAGGCCCCCTCACCCGTCGCTTCGCGCCGACCTCTCCCCCGAAGGGAGAGGTGTGGGGCACGGGCATCGCCACAGCTTCACCTCTCCCTCTGGGGGAGAGGTCGGCGGCGCAGCCGCCGGGTGAGGGGGCCTTCTGCTCGGCACTAAGCCGCCGCCCGCGCCGCCAACTGGTCCAGCACGAACGTCCGCTCCGCATTGATCCCCGCCCATTCATCCGGCGCCTTGGCATCGAAGATCAGCGTGTAGGGGCCCGTGTAGCCGGCAGCTTCCGCCACGTCGATGCAACGGCCATAGTCGTCCGCCTCCAACGCGCCATCCGCGAAGCCCGCTTTGGCGTGGCAGAGCTCGGCGCGCGGGAAGATCGAGGCGAGCTCGTCATACTTGCCCGGCCCGCTCCAGTTGCCGAAATCGCCGTTGAGGCCGATGCGCCCTTGCGTCTTGTCGAGCAGGGTGTGAACGGCCTCGGGCGCCGAGAGCAGGTCGAGCCAGTTCTCGGTGACGAGGCGGAGCGGGGCTCCGGCATGCCGGTCGGCGATGGCGTTGAGCCCTTCGGCTGCCAGATCGAGCGCCTCGCGGCTGGGCCTCTGCCTGCCCGCGATGATCCGTGCATGCTCGGCCCCGAGCGCGATGGCCGTTTCGACCCAGCCGGAGATCCAGTCGCGGTCGCGCCTGGCCGCCGCCGGGTCGCTGAGGTCGCCCGCTTCGATCAGCAGCGTCTGCAACCGTACGCCTGCGCCCTCGAGCGCATCGCGCAGTTCCGCGATATAGCCGGCATCGCGCGAGGGCAGGTGGAACGAGCAGATCTCGATCCGGCTGATCCAGTGCGACTTGAGGAGCCGCGGCAGGTCGATGAGTCGCGCCGAGCCTGGCCCATAGGTCTCCTCGCGCGGCCCTATCTGATTGCTGTCGAGGTCGTGCGGGAATGTGACGCCCAGCGTCCTGTGCAGCGACCAGGTGGAAACGGCGATCCGCCCCTCGGCATTTTCCAGCATTTTTTCCTCCCTGTGATGCCCGCGAGTCTGGCACTGCCCGGCAGGGGAGGCAATTCCTCTATCGCCCGAGGAAGAGATATTGCGCCATGAACCAGGTTTCGCGCGCAAGGAACGGCATCTGCGTCTCGGCGCTCCGGTAGCGTGTGGTGCGCGTCGGCGCAGGCGCGGCGTCGATCCCCAGGCGTTCGGCGATTTCCATGGCGCGCCGCATGTGCAGCGGATCGGAGACGATCAGCACCGTCTCGATGCCGTTCCCGACAAGGATCGGCTGGGAAAAACGCAGGTTTTCCAGCGTCGTGCGCGATCGGTCCTCGAGGATCAGCGCTTCGTCCGGCACGCCTTGGGCCAGCAGCCATCGCCGCCCGGCCTCGGCTTCGGTCAGCATGTCCTCGGGGCTGAGGCCTCCGGTGAGCACGATTCTTTCCACCTTGCCCTGCCGGTAGAGCTCGCCGGCATGGCGCAGCCGCTCGGCAAAGACCGGCGAGGGCCGGTCCCAGAGCACGGCCGCACCCAGCACCAGCGCCGCGTCGGCACTGGTGCCGGCATGCTCGCCGCCGAAATTGGCGACGTCCGCGGCAATGACCGTCAGGGCGAGCCCGACGATCGAGATCAGCGTCAGCAGCCCCGAGACGAGGCCGCGCAGCAGCGTCATGAGCCTCAGGCCCACTCGCCCTTGCGCATCACCGGCTCGCGCCGCCCATCGGCATGGACGCCGTCGATGTCGATCTCGCCCGAGCCGATCATCCAGTCGATGTGGATGAGGCTCTTGTTGCCGCCCTGGGCGAAGATCTGTTCGGGGCTGAGCTTGGTGCCGCCCTCGAAGCAGTCCGCATAGCATTGGCCCATGGCAATGTGGCAGGCCGCGTTCTCGTCGTAGAGCGTGTTGTAGAAGAGGAGGCCCGAGGCCGAGATCGGCGAGGAGTTGGGCACCAGCGCCACTTCGCCCAGCCGCCGCGCGCCCTCGTCAGTGTCGAGCACCTTGTTGAAGACGTCGGCGCCCTTGCTGGCCTTCAGCTCCACCAGACGCCCGTCCTCGAATCGCGCCTCGATGTTCTCGATCAGCGTGCCGTTGTGCGAGAGGGGCTTGGTCGAGCGCACATAGCCCGACACCCGCTCGCGGTGCGGCGTGGTGAACACCTCCTCGGTCGGGATGTTCGGGTTGCAGGTGATGCCGTTCTTGGCTTCCGAGGCGCCGCCCTTCCAGCGGTGCCCGTCGGCGAGGCCGACCGTCAGGTCCGTGCCGGGGCCGGAATAGTGCAGCGAGTGGAACTTCTTCTCGTTGAGCCAGGTCCAGCGCTTCTTGAGGTTGGCGTTGTGCTCCTTCCAGGCCGCGATCGGGTCCTCGAGATCGACGCGGCTCGCCGCAAAGATCGCGTCGGCCAGCTTGCCGACCGCCACGTCCTCGGGATCGTTCGGGAAGACGAGCTTGGCCCATGCGGTCCCTGGATAGGAGACGATGTTCCAGTTGATGTCGAAACCGGTGATGAGCTCCAGCGCCGGCCGGTAGGCGGCCGAATTGGCGCGGTTGGCGCGCGCCACCTTGTCCGGGTCCTGGCCGGCCAGCATCATCGGGTTGTCGCCGGCGATGGCGAGCCGCGCCGTGTTCGCCTTGAAAGCATCGGCCATGCCCTGGTAGAGCCAGCCGGCCGCCTTGTCGAAGCTCTCGTCGCGCGCGTGCTTGTAGCGGGCAAGCGTTGCTTCCTCGTCCGAATAGATGGTGGTCACCAGCCCCGCGCCGGCCTTGTAGGCATGCTCGGTGATGCGCCGCACCAGCGGAGCCGCGGTCATCGGGGCGGTCATGAGCAGGTCCTGCCCCGGCTGCAGCTGCAGCCCCACCTTGATCGCAACCTGCGCCAGCTTGTCGAGTTTATTCGGATCGATGGGGGAATTGGTCATGGGCAGGCTCGTTTCTTGAGGTGATTTGGCGCGCGAGCCTAAAGCGAGTTGTCGCCGACGGCCAGAGTGTAGGAGACGATTTCACTGCCCCTCATGCGGATGCACATTGCCAAAACTTAATGTCGGCGCTCTTGCCGGATACCGGCTTCTGGCCCATCTGCCCCCGCAGCCCCGTCTCCAGGAAATCCCAAGATGACGACACCTCCCGCCCGCCGCCGTGCCTTGATGCTGGTGAACCCCAACGCCCGGCGCGGCAGCCAGGCGCTGGAGCCGGTCATCGCGCGTCTGCGTGACGGCGGCATCGATGTCGTCATCGAGCGGTTCGAGGCGCCCGACGAAGTCTCGCCCGATATCGCGCGCCGCCAGCACGAGGCCGACCTCGTCATCGTTTGCGGCGGCGATGGCACCATCCGTTCGGCGGCCAAGGGCGTGCTCGCCACCGGCCTGCCGCTCGGCATCCTGCCCATGGGCACCGCCAACGACCTGGCGCGCACCCTCGAGATCCCCGAGGACCTGATCGCTGCCGCCGACATCATCGTTGCCGGCAACATGCGGGCCATCGATCTCGGCGAGGTCAACGGCCAGCCCTTCTTCAACGTCGCGAGCATCGGCCTTGCCGCCGATCTCGCCCGCGGGTTGACGCGCGAGGCCAAGCGCCGCTGGGGCAAGCTCGGCTACGCGCTCGCCGCCATCAGGGTAATGGCCTCGACCCGGCCGTTCCGCGCCATCATCGGCAGCAAGTCGGGCTACTTCCGGGTAAGGACCCTGCAGATCGCCGTCGGCAACGGCGTCCACTACGGAGGCGGCGCCGTCGTCCACCATGACGCAACCATCGAGGACGGCCGGCTCGACCTCTACAGCCTCGAATTGAAGAACGTCTGGAAGTTCGGCCTGATGCTCGGCGCCTTCCGGCGCGGCGAGCACGGCGCCTGGGACGAGGTGCGCACCGTCAAGGACACCGAGTTCCACATCCGCACGAGGAAGCCCCGCCCGATCAATACCGACGGCGATATCGTCACCAACACCCCGGCCCACTTCCTCATCCGCCCCAAGGCGGTGACGGTGTTTGCGCCTAACTGAAGCTTGCTCGGCATCTGCTCCAGGCGACATGCGTCCCCCTCCCCCTTGAGGGGAGGGGATAGGGGTGGGGG
>NZ_JZEX01000079.1 GCF_000969415.1 Devosia geojensis
CCCTCATTCCCTCCCTCAAGGGGGAGGGAGGCGAAGGAGCCGCAAGTCCCGTATGACCTAAATCGCCACGAACGTGATCTCGCCGGCGCTCTCCAGCGCCAGGTCGAAGGTCACCTCGCCGGCATGGTCGGCCGAGAACTCCAGCGCCACGATCTGGAACGGGCCGGCCACCGTGCCGAAATCGGGCAGGATCAGCTGCCAGTTGCGGATGGTGCCGGCAAAAAAGAGGCTGCGGATCGTCGCGTCGGACGACTGGTCCTTGAACACCCCCGCCCCCGACACCGATGCGCGCTTGACGCCACCGCCCGCCAACAGCTCGCGCCAGCGCCCGGCGCTTGCCTGGTCGGTGGTGTCGATCGATGCCGCGTTGAATGCGAGCGCCCGCGTCCTCAACCCCGCCACCGTCACGAAACTGCCCGATCCCGTCTGGTCGAGCTTTAAAAGCATGTCCTTGCCGCTCTGGGCCGCCATGAGTGAAATCCTTATCTGTTGTCGGTGGCGGTGCGTCATCCGCAAACTTCCACCGGGTCATCCCACCGTCGTCGCCCCCCTCATCCGCCCTTCGGGCACCTTCTCCCACAAGGGGAGAAGGGAGGGATGGCCATCCCCGGCCGCCGTGTGAGCCGCCTCCCCTTCTCCCCTCGTGGGAGAAGGTGGCTCGGCCGCAGGCCGAGATGGATGAGGGGGTATGCCTAAGCCTCGCTCAAAAACCGCAGATGCACCGTCGCCCGCGCCTGGCCCGACCGCGTGTCGATCGAGGTCTCCGTGCGCTGGTGCCCGGCGAGCGTCACCTTCAGCTGCGGCCCGGAAAGCCCGCCGGAGAGCGCCACGGCCAGCACCCGCTCGGCGATCTCGGCCACCGCCCGCCGGTTGGCGTCCGGGTGCCAGGCCATCACCACCACCCGGTGCTCGTTGCCCGGCGCCATGTCGCCGTCGCGCGGGGCGATGTCGTGCCTGTCGATGGCGAGGAACGGCGGTTGCGTGCCTTTGGGCGGCGCATCGAACACCTTGTCGGGCCCGATCAGCCCCGTCAGCGCCGCGTCCGCCCGCAGCGCCGCGACCAGCGCGCCCTGCAGCAGGATGATGGGATGCGTCATGCGGCGAATTCCGTCTCGTTGCAGGTCAGCGCGAGGTACGCCCGTCGCCCGTTGAGGTCGGCCGCGCTCACCACCTCGAGCGTGCGCCCGCGATAGAGGATGCGGTCCCCCGGCCCGATATCGGTCCTGAACCGCAGCACCACCGAGTGCGAGGCGGCGGTCGCGCGCGCGTCGTTGGCCACCGCCAACCGCGCCGAGAGCGAGCGCACCCGCGCCCATGTCGTGCCGGTCGGCACGTAGATCGTCGCAAGCCCGCCCTCGGGCTCGGGCGCGCTCATCCGGCGGCGCAATTGCACGCGGTCGGTGAGCGTGCCGATGGGTGGAAGCTTTTCGCTCACAGCGCCACCCTCCGGTGCGGAGCGATCAGCCGGTCGAAGCCCGTCGGCACCACAGTGCCCGAGCCGGCGACGATCACCGCGTCCCGGTGCTCGTGCCAGTGCGCCATCAGCGTCAGCAGCGCCTGGCGGATATCGACCGGCACGTCCCCGGGCTCGCTGCCGAACCCGGCCACATAGTCGATCTCGATCCCCTGCCGGTCGCGCATCAGCGGCAGGCCGGCAAGGGTTGCCGGCAGCAGGAGCCGATCCGGCGCGCTCATGAACTGCGCCAGCGGCACCGCGTGCCCGGTTCCCGCTTCGTCATAGGCGGTCACGGCAACGAGGCTCGCGAACGGCGTCACCGGCAGCTTGACGGTCCGGTCCTTCGGCCAACCATCGCGCACCATCCGCCAGGTCTGGTGCATCAGCGCCTTGCCGGTCACGCCCTCGACATGCAGCCGCGCCGCGGTGATCAGCGTCGCAATCAGCGCATCCTCGGCCGCATCGTCGACCTTGAGGAACACCTTGGCCTCGGCAAGCGAAACCGGCTCCGCGGCGGGCCCCGCCAGGAGATAGGAAGTCATGTTGGTTTGTCCTTGCTTGGAAAAGGGAGCCCCGGCCGGCGGGAGGAACCGCGGAGGACCGACCGGGGCACTTCCCCTCGCCCCTTCGGGGAGAGGGACCGATTTTCCGCTTGCCAAGCGGAAAATCCGGGTGAGGGGCTGCGGCGCTGCAGTGGACCACCGCAACCGCCACACCCCCGATTGTCACCCCGGCGAAAGCCGGGGCCCAGTACACACTGGCCCTGGGGCTCTCGCGCGATATACCCACCCCACCGGGTCATCCCCGCGAAAGCGGGGGCCTCCGTTTGCACGATCGGCAAATGAACAGAGGTTCCCGCTTTCGCGGGAATGACCCGGTGGGTGTGGATCGCGAGGTGCACCCCACCCACACCAGCGCTTACCGGATCCCGGCTTTCGCCGGGATGACAGGCGGTGGGTGTTGGACAGTGCCCAACAGCAACGCCGCTGGAGGGCACTGTGAAGTTCGTCAGCCTGAGTCAGATAGCGGTGAAAGCCGAGCACCGGAGCGGAGCGTACTGTCCAGTACGTGAGCACCGGAGCGCAGAGTTTTGCCGCCAGCTGGCCAAGATCACGGATTTCAACTGGCAGCGAACTTCAGGAGCTTGATCGCGTCATAGTCCGCAATCCCGCCCCCGACGCGCTTGGTCGTATAGAACAGCACATAGGGCTTGGCCGAATAAGGATCCCTCAGCACGCTCACCCCGCGCCGGTCCACGATCAGGTACCCGCGCCGGAAATCACCGAACGCCACCGAGAAGCTGTTGGCGGCGATGTTGGGCATGTCCTCGGCCTCGACCAGCGGGAAGCCCATGAAGGTCGCGCGCCCGTCGGCGCTGGCCGGCGGCTGCCAGAGGTAGTTGCCGTCCGCGTCCTTGAGCTTGCGCAGGGCTGCTTGCGTCTTGCGGTTCATCACCCAGCTGGCGTTCTGCCGGTAGCCGGCCTTCAGCGCATAGACGAGGTCGATGAAGACGTCCGAGGCGTGGGTCGCCGGCAGCGCGCCGGCGTTGCCGGTCGCCAGGTACCCGAGCTGCCCCCAGGCCCAGTTGGCCTCGGCCACCGGCGTACCGGAGAGGAACCCCGTCGGCTTGTTGACCCCGTCGCCCTTGACGAACGCCGTCGTCTCCTGCGCCGCGAACGCCGCGTTCACCTCGTCGGCGATCCACTGCCCGACATCGACCGCTGCATCCTCGAGGAAGGCCGAGGTCGCCGCCGGCATGGCGTAGAGCTCCATGGTCGGATAGGTGAGTTCGGCGAGCGTCTGGCTCGCCGTCTGCGGGCGCGCCGCCGTCTCGCCGACCCAGCCCGTCGCCGGCCCCGTTACCGAGATCGGGCGCTTGTAGACCGCGCCCGAGACCTGGCGCACGCCGGCGATCGCGCGGATCGGCGAGATCTCGGTCAAGAGCCGCCCGATCTCGGTCTCCGTCTCGTCGGGCACCACATAACCGCCGTCCGGATTGGAGCCGATGGAGAGCGCCTTTTCCTCGCCGCGCTTCACATAGGCCGAGAACGCTTCCTTGTATTCGTCGGGCTCGGCGCCCTTGAGGCCGTCGAGCACCGGCCGGGCGCGTTCCAGGCGCTTGCGGTCGAAAGTGGATTTCTGCCCGTCGATATAGGCCCCGATCCGCTCGATCTTCTCCTCGATCAGCGGGTCGGCGTGGCCGCGCTTCTCGATCTCGGCGAGGCGCACCTCGTTCTCGCGCTTATAGGCCTCGAAGCCGGCGGCCATCTGCGAGACCATGCCCGTAAGGTCGCCGCCCGCCGCCTTCGTCTCATAGGCGTCGTTGGTATCGTCCATCTAAAAATCCTCTTTTGGTGCGTGTCAGGTTTATCGGAACCGGCCGGCCCTTCGCCTCCCTCCCCCTTGAGGGGAGGGGATTGAGGGTGGGGGTGGTTCGG
>NZ_JZEX01000080.1 GCF_000969415.1 Devosia geojensis
ATCTGTCCCTCTCCCACAAGGGAGAGGGGGAGGTGTCATCTTCCCGGCCAGGCGGTATGAGTGGAGGCAGTCGTTACCTGCCGGACCCACGCCCTTGACCGCTTCCATCCCGCCCGCCTTCGCACCCCTGCCCCGCCCCGAGGTCGTCGAGCTCACGTCCTCGTCCATCCGCGACATCGCCAATGCGGGGATGGGGCGGACGGACATTGCCGCGTTCTGGTTCGGCGAGAGCGATCTGCCGACGCCGCAGTTCATCGTCGAGGCGGGGATGGCGGCGATGGCGCGGGGGGAGACCAGGTACATCCACAATCTCGGGATGCAGTCGCTGCGCGAGGCGATCGCGGGCTATTCCTCGCGGCTCCACGGCATCGAGCTGCCGGCATCGCGGATAGCGGTCACCTCCTCGGGCGTTTCGGCGCTGATGATCGCCATGCAGATGGTGCTTTCGCCCGACGACAAGGCGGTGGTCGTCACGCCGATCTGGCCCAACATCGCCGGGATGCCGCGGCTCATCGGCGCCGATGTCATCCGCCATCCGCTCATCATCGAGAACGGGCGCTGGCGGCTCGACGCCGAGGCGCTGATCGCGCGGCTGACGCCGGACGTGCGCATGCTCGTCGTCAACTCGCCCAACAACCCGACCGGCTGGACCATCGCGCGCGAGGACCAGCAGCGGCTCCTTGCCCATTGCCGCAAGCACGGCATCTGGATCCTTTCCGACGAGGTCTACGAGCGCCTCTGCTTCCGGCCGGACGAACCGGTCGCGCCCTCGATGCTCGCCGTCGCCGCGCCCGAGGACCGGCTGATGGTCATCAACAGCTTCTCCAAATCCTGGCGGATGACCGGCTGGCGCATCGGGTGGCTGACCATGCCCGAGGGACTGATGGCGGACCTGCCCAAGGTCATCGAATACAACACGTCCTGCGTGCCCGGCTTCGTGCAGGGCGGGGCCCAAGCCGCGGTCTCGGACCCGCGCGGCGAGGAGTCGATCGGAGAGCTGCGCGACGGCCTCATCGCCTCGCGCACCGCGCTCATCGAAGGGCTCCGCGAGATCGGCGGCATCGAGGCGCCGGAAGCGGACGGGGCGATGTACACCTTCTTCCGCATGGAAGGGCACACCGACAGCCTCGCGACCGCCAAGGCGCTGGTCGCCGAGGCCGGGCTCGGCCTTGCGCCGGGCAGCGCCTTCGGGCCCGAGGCGGAAGGATGGCTGCGCTGGTGCTACGCGGCCGACGCGCGCAAAATCGCCGACGGGTTGGAACGGCTCAAGCGCTTTCTCGGTTGAGCCGGAGACCGGCAAACCTGCCTCGCGCCTTATCGGCGGGGAGGAGGACAGCATGTATCGGGATCGGCACGACGCTGGGCGCGCCCTCGCCCGGCTGCTGACGGAGATGGCGAACGCCGACGCGTTCGTCCTCGCCCTGCCGCGCGGCGGCGTGCCCGTGGCCGAGGAGATCTGCGCCGCGCTCGGCGCGCCGCTCGGGCTCCTGCCCGTGCGCAAGATCGGACTGCCGGGTCAGAGCGAGCTCGCGGTCGGGGCCATCGCCCGCCACATCGCGGAAGCACGTGTGCTCAACGACGATATCGTGGCCGCCGTCGGCCTGACTCCCGATGAGATCGAGCGGCTGACCAGACGCGCCCGCGAGGAGCTCGACGCGCGCCTCGCTGCATTTCCCGCCAGGCCGCGTGATCCCAAGGGCAAGACGGCGATCCTCGTCGACGACGGGCTCGCGACCGGCGCCACCATGCGCGCGGCCATCGCCGCCCTGCGGCTGGAGCACGCCGGCGAGGTGGTGGTCGCCCTGCCGGTCGGCGCGCCGGATACCGTTGCCGAGATCGGGCGGACCGTCGAGCACATGGTCTGTCCCTTCCAGCCGCGCCCGTTCCGCTCGGTCGGCGAGCACTACCTGCATTTCGGACAGGTCGAGGACGAGGAAGTGCGACGGATACTGACTCGGTTCGGGGAGAGCTAGAGAGTGCCAGACCTTGTTGGAATCGGCGGTTCCCGCGTCCCTCCCTTGAGGGGAGGGATAGAGGATGGGGTGGCTCTGTGGGGAGCCGATGGACCCCCACCCCCAGCCCCTCCCCTCAAGGGGGAGGGGAGCCGGGCGTCCCGTTCCGCCCTGCGGGACACCTCCTCAAGAGGAGAAGGGAACTCCGTGCTTGCGGCAAGCACCGGAAGCAAATACTGTATAAGTATACTTCCGAATATTTATGCATATTAACGTATTATCCAGCATAAATTACTACAAGATTGCTCATCTGCTAAGTTTCGTCTGTCACCATCGAAATACCGACGGACGATGTTCCAGTACCGACCCCAATCTCCCGATCTGCCCCTGGCTGCCGCCGACGATCCGCTGGCGACGGTGCGGCAGTTGTGGAAGGCGCGGAACTGGGCTCTGGCCGGCGCCGGACTCGGGGCCGTGGCGGCGCTCGCCGTCGCGCTCGCCTGGCCGCCGACCTTCCAGAGCACGGCGCAGATCTATATCGACCCGCAGAACCTGCGGCTGGTGCAGCGCGAGATCACGCCGGCGGTGCCGAGCACCGACGCGGGCGTGGTGCTGATCGAGAGCCAGGCGCGCATCCTCGAATCCACCTCCGTGCTGGAGCGCGCCGCCGAGGCGCTCGATCTCGCCGCCGACCCGGACTTCGCCGGCGGGAGCAATCCGCTGCGGGCGCTGCTCGATCCGCTGCTCGGCCCGCCCGCCGGGGACGCGGACCAGCGCGTGCTCACCGCCCTCGCCAAGGCCGTGCGCGCCGTGCGGCTCGATCGCACCTATATCGTCGAGGTGCACGCCAGGGCGCGCGAGGCCGGCAAGGCCGCGGCAATCGCCAATGCCGTCGCCGACGCCTATTTCGCGCTGCGCGAGGAGCAGCGGGCCGAGCAGGCGGGGCTCGCCTCGAACGAGCTCGAGAACCGGCTTGAGCTGCTGCTCGCCACGCTGCAGGCGGACGAAGACGCGGTCGAGGCGTTCAAGGCCGCCAACGGGATCGTTGCCAGCAACGGCGCGCTGCTCGCCGAGACGCAGTTGACGCAGGCCAACCAGGCGCTGGCGGCAGCGGGCGATGGCGTGCAGCAGGCCGAGGCGCGGCTGGCGCAGCTGCGTTCGCTTGCGGCAACGCCGGCGCTGCTCGAATCCCTGCCCGAGGCCACAAGCTCGAGCGAACTGCAGCGGCTGCGGGCCGAGCTCGACGCGGCGCGCCGGCAGGTCGACACGCTTTCGGCGACCCTCGGGCCGCAACATCCGCAACTGGTCAGCGCCCGCATCGCCGCGCAGGCGGCGGGGGACGGGTTTTCGGCAGTCCTCAACCGGCTCGTCGCCAATGCCGAACTCTCCCTTATCCGCGCCCGCGACGTGCAGCAGAGCGCCCGGAGCGAGCTCGATCGTCTCGTCGGCTCGCTGCAGGCGCTCGACGCGCACCAGATCCGCCTGCGCCAGTTGACGCGCGAGGCCGAAGCCAGCCGATCGGTCTACGAGGAAGCGCTGCTGCGCGCCCGCGAGACGCGCGAGCAGGCGGAGCTCAGCACCGTCAACGCCTACGTCGTCTCACCGGCCTCCGCCCCCGCCTATCGCAGCTTCCCGCCACGGCTCTCGCTCCTGCTGCCGGCGGCGGTCCTCGCCGGCGCAGGGTGCGGCCTCGGGGTGGCGCTGCTTCTTGCGCGCTGGCCGGCCGCACAGCCAAGCCGGACGCGAGCGGAACTGGAGGCGGCTCATGCCGGCTGATACGCTTCAGTTGTCACTGGAATCGTCGGCTCCATCGCCTCCCTCCCCCTTGAGGGGAGGGAACGAGGGTGGGGG
>NZ_JZEX01000081.1 GCF_000969415.1 Devosia geojensis
CCCCCGACCCCTCCCCTCAAGGGGGAGGGGAGACGGTGCCCAACCCATTGATCTCGCGCAGGAATAAATACTTATCCCCGC
Organism: Devosia geojensis; assembly: GCF_000969415.1. GTDB lineage: Bacteria > Pseudomonadota > Alphaproteobacteria > Rhizobiales > Devosiaceae > Devosia > Devosia geojensis. The sequence continues at coordinate 82 of NZ_JZEX01000081.1, forward strand.
AGCTTGTGGCAGGCTCATACTCATTCCCACCTCCCGCACGACGCGGTGTCGACGAAACGCCGGCGGGAGGGTCCGGGTCAGCGGGGGTCGCCCCGCAGGGTCCCGAGCCGGAGCGAGCCGGGCGGCTTACCTCCGCACCTGTTTTGCCGGGAGGCGGCTACGTAGCCATCCGCCCCCGCGCCCGTCACCCCCAGCTACGGGGGGAAATGCCCCAAGGGCCTGGCGGGTCAAGGCAGGTCGGAAAGCCCCTGGCAGGAACCAACCGGCAAAGACCCACCATCCGGATGCGCGGGGCGGGCGAAAGCCTCCCGTTCTTTTATCGATAGGTTCGAGGCCAAGTCCGCCCCGCGCCGTTAGCCCGCCGCAAGCGGGAGACTTGAGGAGGAACCGTGAGGCCACAGTGGCCGGGCGGAGGTTCCGCGCGCCCGCTTCCATACAAGAGGCGCAAATTCTTTCGTCTCAACCCTTTGCAGGACTCGAAAAGCGGCCCATAGTGAAAATGGCTTCTCGCCGTTCCCTCCTCTTTCCGCCAGGCTGCGTGTCGTGGTCCGCGTCACACCCCTCATATTGGCGGTCGCCCTGTTCATGGAACAGATGGATTCGACCGTCATCGCCACCGCGCTGCCGGCCATTGCCGCCGATATCGGCACCGAGCCGGTGGCGCTGAAGCTCGCCCTCACCTCCTATTTCGTCGCGCTTGCCATCTTCATTCCGATCTCGGGCTGGATGGCCGACCGGTTCGGGGCCAAGAACATCTTCCGCCTCGCCATCTTCGTCTTCATGCTGGGCTCGCTCGCCTGCGCGTTCTCCTATTCGCTCGAGACCTTCGTCGTCTCGCGCTTCTTCCAGGGCATCGGCTCCTCGATGATGACGCCGGTCGGGCGCCTGCTGCTGGTGCGCTCGACGCCGCGCAACGAGCTGGTCTCGGCCATGGCGTGGCTCACCATTCCCGCCCTCATCGGCCCGATCACCGGACCGCTCCTCGGCGGGTTCCTGACGACGTTCCTCTCCTGGCACTGGATCTTCTGGATCAACATCCCGATCGGCATCCTCGGCATCCTGCTGGCGACGCGGTTCCTCCACGTCATCGATCAGCGCAACCCGCGCCCCATCGATATCGTCGGGTTCATTCTCGCCAGCGTCGCCTTCGCCGGCACGGTCTTCGGCCTTTCGGTCGTCAGCCTGCCTGCCCTGCCCCTCGTCTACGGCTACTTGACCCTCGCGGTCGGGGCGACCTCCGGCATCCTCTATTTCCTCCACGCCCGGCGGGTGAAATATCCACTGCTCGATCCGCAGCTCTTCCGCCATCCGCTCTTCCGCAGCGCCATCCTTTCCGGGTCCATCTTCCGCATCGGCGTCGGGGCCGTGCCGTTCCTGCTGCCGCTGATGCTGCAGCTCGGCTTCGGCCTTACCCCATTCGAATCCGGGCTGATCACGTTCGTGTCGGCGATCGGGGCCATCATGTCCAAGTTCATGGCCGAAAAGCTCTTTGCCCGCCTCGGCTTCCCCCGCCTCCTCGGCTTCACCGGGGTCGTCGGCGGCGCGCTGATCGCCGCGCATGGCCTCTTCGAGATCGACACGCCCCCTGCCCTCATCATGGTCGTGCTGCTGGTCAGCGGCCTCATGCGCTCCATCTTCTTTACCGGCACCAACGCCATCGGCTACGGCGACGTCGACAACGAAGAAGCGAGCCAGGCGACCGCCATCACCTCGGTCGGCCAGCAGCTGAGCGTTGCGCTCGGCGTCGCGATCGCCGGCGCCATCCTCGAGATCAGCAGCCTCGCCCGGGGCGCGCCCCTCGGCGTCGTCGATTTCCATATCGCCTTCTTCGTCGTCGGCGGCATATCCGCCTTCGCCGGCCTCCTTTACCTGCGCATGCCGCCGGATGCCGGCAGCGACGTTTCCGGCCACAAGGCCCAGATCATTGCCAAGGAGTGACCGGCGGTCCGCCGCCGATCTTTGAAAAGAACCCGTGCCACGACGCATCGTCCCGCTGATCCTCGCCTTCGCCCTCTTCATGGAGAACATGGATTCGACGGTCATCGCGACCTCCCTCGCCGCCATCGCCGCCGATATCGGCACGGACCCGATCTCGCTCAAGCTCGCCCTGACCTCCTATCTCGTGGCGCTGGCCATCTTCATTCCCATCTCGAGCTGGATGGCAGACCGGTTCGGCGCGCGCCTCGTCTTCCGCTGCGCCATGCTCGTCTTCATGGTCGGCTCGGTCTGCTGCGCCTTCTCCAACTCGCTCGCCGCCTTCGTCATCGCCCGGTTCGTCCAGGGCATGGGCGGGGCGATGATGGGGCCGGTCGCACGCCTGGTGCTGGTGCGGGCAACACCGCGCCACCAGCTCGTCGACGCCATGGCCTGGCTCACCATCCCGGCGCTCATCGGCCCCATCGTCGGCCCGCCCTTCGGCGGGTTCCTCACCACCTACTTCTCCTGGCACTGGATCTTCATCATCAACGTGCCGATCGGGATTATCGGCATGGCCCTCGCCGGCCTGGTCCTGCCGAAGGAAACGCGCAACGCCCCGCGCCGGATCGACGGCAAGGGCTTCGTGCTGGCCGGCCTCGCCTTCGCGCTCTTCGCCTTCGGTTGCTCGGTGCTCAGCCTGCCGGCCCTGCCGCCGATCTATGGCGCCGTCGCCGCCGTCGCGGGCATCGCCATCGGCCTCATCTATGCACGCCACGCCCTGCGCACGGAATATCCGCTGCTGGACCTGCGGCTGCTGGCCTTCCCCAATTTCCGCGTGGCCGTCGTCGCCGGCACCTTCTTCCGGCTGGGCCAGGGCGCGACGCCCTTCCTCTTCCCATTGATGCTACAGCTCAACTTCGGCATGACGCCGTTCGAATCCGGCATGGTGACCTTCGCCGGCGCGATTGGCGCGCTTGCCGCCAAGTTCGTCGCCAATGGCGTCTTCGCGCGTTACGGGTTCAAGTATCCGCTGGTCATCTCAACCGGCATATCGACGCTCGGCATCCTCGCCATGGGGCTTTATCAGCCCGACACATGGATCCCGCTGATCCTGGCCATCCTCGTCTTCGTCGGCTTCTGGCAGTCGATCTTCTGGACGGGCTCCAATGCCTTCACCTTCGCCGACATCGAGGACAAGGACGCCGGCCAGGCCAACACCATCAGCCAGGTCTGGGGTCAGCTGATGTTCGCCATGGGCGTGGCGCTGGGCGGCGGGGCGCTCGAGCTGACGCACAGGCTGCGCGGCGGCGGGGCGCTCGAGCTCATCGATTTCCACATCGCCTTCTACGTCGTCGCGGCCGTATGCGCGATCTCGACGCTGATGTTCCTGCGCATCCCCAGGAACGCCGGCCACCAGCTCCTCGGCGGCCCGCACATGCATTGAGGACATTGACACAGGAAGCCCCCCACCCACCGGGTCATTCCCGCGAAAGCGGGAACCTCTGTTTGCAACGCCGGCAAGAGAAACGGAGGTCCCCGCTTTCGCGGGGATGACCCGGTGGATGGGGCAGATACAGTGCTGAGCAGGTCGCCGCGTGCAAACCTGACAGGCCCTAGCCGTCCGAGTTATCCCCGCCAGTTCCATCCGCGCTATCCTTGCCCTTGAAGCCTTTGGCGACGAGGTAGGTTTCTGCCGAGTCCTGCCGGCTGGCCGGAGGTTTGACGTGGAAGGTGGAACGGAAGTGGCGCTTGAGCATATGCAGCAATTCGTGCTCGGTGCCGCCCTGGAACACCTTGGCGACGAACGCGCCGCCCGGCGCCAGCACGTCGACGGCGAAATAGGCGGCGAGTTCCACGAGCTGCATGATGCGGATGTGGTCGGTGGCGCGATGGCCGGTGGTCGGCCAGGCCATGTCGGACATCACGAGGTCCGCCTTGTGCCCGCCGAGCGCGTCCGTCAGCATCTGCGGCGCGTCGTCCTCGGTGAAGTCCTTCTTGAGGAGGATGACGCCGGGAATGGAATCCATCTCGAGGTAATCGATGCCGACGACGAGCGGATTGGCGTCGGTCGACCCGACGGCGGCCGCCGCCACCTGCGACCAGCCGCCCGGCGCCGCGCCGAGGTCCACCACCCGCATGCCGCGCCGGAAAAGCTTATGCTTTTCGTCGATCTCGATGATCTTGAACGCGGCGCGGGAGCGCATGCCCGCCGCGCGGGCGCGCGCCACATAGGGGTCGTTGAGCTGCCGCTCCAGCCACTTGGTCGAGGAGACCTTGCGGCCTTTGGCGGTCTTGACCCGGATCTTCAGGTCTTTTTCGGACTTGCGGCCGCCGCGGCCCAGCGCCTTATCGGCCATTGGTCCGGCTCCGCAGGAAATGGCGCTTGGGGCGGATCTGCCCGCGGTCGGCGTCCATCAGCGAGATGAGGATGCCCTCGCGAAGCCCCCGGTCGGCGACGCGCACGCGCTCGGTCGGCCATTCGCGGCGGATCGCCTCGAAGATGGCGCAGCCCGGCAGCACGAGGTCGGCGCGATCGCGCCCGATGCATGGGTGGGCCATGCGCCGTTCGAACGGCATGCCCAGCAGCGCGCGGATGAGCCCGTCCACCTCGCCCCGGCCAAGCCAGAGCCCGTCGACCTTCTGCCGCTCGTACCGCTCGAGTCCGAGGTGGAGCCCGGCGAGCGTCGTCACCGTTCCCGATGTGCCGATGAGATGGACCGAGTGGTTGGCGATCATCTGCTTCAATTTCTCGCGCCCGCGGAACTGGCGCAGGTGCCCCGAAACGAACGCCACCATAGCCTCGAACACCTCGGGCGTCACATCGACCCCTCCGAACTTCTCGGCGATGGAGACGACGCCGACCGGCAGCGATTGCCAGGAGCGGATGGAAGCGGGCATGCGGCCCTGGCTCTTGGGCCGCCCGCCGCGGAAATCGAGCCAGGCGAGTTCGGACGAGCCTCCGCCGATGTCGAACATCAAGGCGCCCTCGGCGCCTGCCTCGATGAGGTCGGCGCAGCCGGTCACCGCCAGCTCGGCCTCGGTGCGCCGGTCGACAATCTCGAGCTCCAGCCCGAGTTCGCTCTTGACGCGCGTGAGGAACTCCGTCCCGTTCTCGGCGGAACGACAGGCTTCCGTGGCGATGAGGCGCATACGCGCCGGCTGGTGGTCGTTGAGCTTGACCGCGCAATGGCGAAGCGCCTCGAGGGTGCGGTCCATGGCGGCATCGCTGAGGCGGCCGGTGGTCGAGACCCCCTCGCCCAGCCGCACGATGCGGGTGAACCCGTCGAGCACGCGGAAGCCCTGCTCATGAGGGCGCGCGATGAGCAGACGGCAATTGTTGGTTCCCAGATCAAGTGCGGCATAGACCGGGCCGCGATGGCGCCGGGCTGGGCTGACGGCGTTGGCTGTCCGCCTCTCCGCCGGGTTCGGCCGGGATTGCCCCTGCCCGAAGCGCTGCCCCTGGTGAAGCTCGAGCCCACCCTGGGTGCGGAACGCCGTTTCGCCTCCCGGCGATTCGGCTGCGGACCGATTTTCATCGGTCACTTCTGGTATCTCCTGCCTGCACGGTCGCAGAACCGGAACCGGCGCGCCCGAACGCAGTCATGTTGCGTGTTGGCACGAACGGTAGAGCAAGCGGGCCGTCAGCGCAAGAAAACGATTGTCCGCACAAAGGCCTCCGGCGACCCTTGCAATCACCAACCTCTTTGGCTATGTGAGACCGCGCGCCGGAAACACCCTTTCCGCACCACCAGCGCACCCGGGCGACCACACTGTCGCACCGTGCTGCTGGGGAATAGTTCAATGGTAGAACAGCGGACTCTGACTCCGTTAATCTTGGTTCGAATCCAGGTTCCCCAGCCACTAACATTTTCCAGCAAAATCAATAAGTTACTGACGATATGGCTAAGGGCGCTCGTCTTAAATCGTGTGCCATCAGCCTTCCCGTGAATCTCCCGGATTTCCAGGCCTTTCCATCAGCTGCCGGCAATTCCACGGCACATGGATGGCACACAGAGCGTGCGCTTTAACGGACAAAATGCTGAGCTGGCTGGGTGTCTCGAGTCCAACTTTACCCCGCATCCCAGGCAGATGCCCGATCCATTTCGGTCGTTAGAAGATGTGTTGCAGAACTTTAAGAGCTTCCGCTCAATAATACGGCATTTGATGAGATTCGAATGGACGACGGGCAAACGCGTGATGAAGCGACCAGGGATCGGCACCCCTTACGTTCGCTGATTACCGGTGGGGCAGAAATCGCAGGTGGCGCTGTTGGTGGAGCATTAGGCTTTCTAGCCGCTGGTCCAGTGGGGGCTGCCGCCCTTGGAGCAGGCGGCACATTGGCTGCAATGGCCCTTAGCCACATAGGCGAGGAGATCGCCGGTCGTTTTTTGGGGCCGCGGGAGAAGGTGCGAGTGGGCGGAGTTCTTGCCCTGTCGGCATCCAAAATCAAAGAACGGGTTCAGGCCGGCGAGCAAATTCGGGATGACGGCTTTTTTGACGCCAAGCCTGACGGTCGTCCAGATGCAGAAGAGGTGGCAGAAAGCATTCTTCTGAAAGCTCAGAGAGAAGCAGAAGAGAAAAAGTTGCCGTATATGGCCAACCTGCTAACGAACGTGGCGTTCGACAAATCTATAAACGGTCAGCTTGCTCATCAGATAGTCAAGGCAGCGGAGGCGCTTACTTATAGGCAGCTCTGCTTACTTTCTTTATTCTCTGGTCTTGCGTATTACAATCTTAGGGATAGTGACTACCGAGGAGTGGGAGCGTTTCCGCCGAACCTTATGCAGGTTCTTTATGAATGTTACGATCTGTACAATAGAGGTTTGGTGAGTGTTGGCGGTGAAGTTGCATTTGGGCCCACAGACGTCAAACCGTCCGTTATGCGAACGCAGGGGCTCGGGGCATTCATATTCAACCTTATGGGACTGGCAAAAATCCCTCCAGCCGACCTTGCCGTAGTGGCCTCTGAGCTTCGCTGACCGGCCTGCACAGACAACACGTCACGTCATTGCTGACGTCAGCAACTTGCAAAATTAATCCAAAAACTGCCTGTCCCCTTCCCACCCCAACATTGCCCGGCCCATTTGTGCGACCGACGCGCAGAACGTGATCCTGTCCAGCGAATTGGCAAGGCCGCACGGGCCCTTCCCTGGGGCGCTTCGGGCACTCGAAGCCCAGTCGGTGTCCTGAAATACCTGCCTCAGCATTTTGTTTCCTTATTTCACAAATCTCTGTGAGATAAGGATTTGCCCTCATGGCGAATCCCCGCACTCGCGCTTCTACTGACAACGCAGTCGTCTGCAGTTGGAGGTTCACATGACATTGCCTGAGTATGGAGCTCGCCTACCCGTGCTCAACAAGGACTTCACGATCTATATCCTGGATGAGAACGTCGATTTCTGCCAGGCACTTCACAACCTGATGAGAGCCGATGGTTTCGACTCGGCCTTCTTCGTCGAGCGAACACAGTTCTTCATCAACCTCGAGAGGCGACGGCCTCACGTCGTGATCATGGATGCGCGCATCGGCAACCGAAGAACCATCGATGTTCTGCAACGCATCAACAAGGAGCAGACCTTCCAGGTTCCGGTGATCATCACGACCCAGCCAGGACCCCTCCTCAATGACGATGACTTCGAACTTGGGATCGAGGCGGTTCTCGCCAAACCCGTCACCGCCAGCCATTTGCTGCGCACGGTAAAGACCATTCTCTATCGCCCCGATACGCTCTCTCAGGTCGGCATCCAGAAGCGGATCCGAAAGATGAAAGGCATCCACACCTTGACGCGGCGCGAGCGCGAGGTGTTGGAACTCATCGTACTGGGCAAGACAAACAAGCAAGCTGCCCAGCGCCTGGGCACATCACATCGGACGGTCGAGGTTCACCGGTCCCGCATCTTTCAGAAACTGGGCGCAGCAAACTCGACCGATCTCATGCGTATTATGCTGACTTGATTGATGTTTTGCATCGCTGCCCCTGCGATGCCTCTCTTTCGACTAAAACTTGCCCTTCCCCAGTCAACTTTAAAGGTCAATAAATCCGCCTCAAGAACCTAATCAGACTGGAGCGCTGAGTTGGACGAGGAGGAAGAGGAAGAATTCACTGCGTCCATCGACGGCGTAGTCGATCGCGACCTGGCAGTGCGCCGCATGACTGATCAACAGCTCCTCCACTACTACGACCGCCTTCATCATCCGGATCTAGTCGACGACGTGTGGATACCGATCCTCGAGGTCGAGATCCGTCGTAGGGGTTTGCGTTCACCTTCATAGTGCGGGAGCCTTGCCGTCTTGTGCGTCAGCGGGCATTCAAACCCATCTCGGCGCCGCATCTCGACTGGCTATTGAAGCGAGCACAGCATTCGGCAAGAGTGCCCCTACATCTAGGGGCGATATGCGATGCTGGTGCACGTCGGCGACGATCGAAGCGTGAAGATCGACATAGGCTTGGCGACATTCCTTGCCGCCGCGGCTGGGGCGATCAACGCGGCTGGCTTCCATGCCATGGGTTTCTTTTCGGCCAACATGACCGGGAACGTATCGTCCCTCTCCGATTTCGCTGCGCTCGGGCAGTGGACCCTGGCTTCGCTGCTTGCGGGATTGTTGGCCGCCTACATCGTTGGAGCATTCTGCTCCGCCCTGCTGATCGAGGTCGGCCGCCGGCGCAATGTTCACGGCATATACGCTTACAGCATCATCTCCGAGGGCGTCCTCCTGGCGGTGCTCGGCACAGCCGACCTGCTGCTCCCAGGGATTCACAGCGGCCCTATACTCATCGTCGGCCTGAGTTTTCTCATGGGACTGCAGAACGCGACGACCACGCGGATCTCCAATGCGCGGGTGCGCACCACGCATGTCTCTGGCATGGCAACAGACATTGGCGTTGAGCTTGCTGTCCTGCTGGGCGGCGCGCGCGATAACGACGACCGCGGGGTCGTCCGGTCGAGGTTCGCGCTTCACCTGTCCACCTTGGGCGCGTTCCTCGTCGGAGGTATCGTTGGCGTTCTTGCCTATATCGCCATGGGCAGCGTTCTGCTGCTGATCATCGCGGCTGCGCTACTGGCCGTTTCGGTGCCAGAAGCCAGGCGGGCGCAGAAGCTGTCGCGCAAGACGATGTTCTAGGGTTATCGTCCCACCCCCGCGCTACCCCTCCCCGATAGCCTTACGGCCAAGTGGCTCGCTCTTCCAGGCTAGTGGAACGCTAGCCATGGCAAGCACTAACAACTAGTGCCCCTAGGGAACGGACGATGGTTCCGATCGGTTGGGAGGCATGAGCTTAAAGCCGGATATGGAAGTGGCGAAACTCATCGCGCGCTTTGCCACCCACCCCAACACGGCGGATCAACTCAGCCATTTGCCCGTATTCCAGGTAGCTTTAGGTTTGCCGCAGGGGTTTATCGACCTGCTGAGTGCGCTCGATCGCGCAGAGATTGCCCAGACCCGTCGATAGCTATACCTCGTGGCCCAACTTCACCGCCTCCACTTCTAGATGGTAATGACCTTCGATGGCCGGCGGATGTCCATCATCCCCACATCGGCCTTCGTCACCTGCTCAGGCCAGACACCCATCCACTCCCGCGTCCTGCACCTCGAGAACAGCCAGTCGTCGCCCGGTCGGCACTCCCTTAACGAGCTTGGCGAGTTGGAACCGGCGGGACATTCCTCCAAAAGGAGCGCACCAGCAACAGAATTGGTTCAACTTACGATGGAATCCCAGCGGGATACCGCGGTTGACCTATGCAGCAGGTCGGCCCATAATTGTTCATTATGAATATTTTAAGCGGTGGTTTTATGAAAAAGGCATCCAAGTTTCACAACCGCGCATTCCCTTTCTCGCTCCTGCCTTTTCTGCTGACCGCTCTCCCCGCGGCAGCGCAAGGATGTCTTGACCTAGACACCGCCCTAACAGCGCCAAAGACTCAAGAGTACTCCGTCCTCATCGCCGAAGCCGTTGGGGACGAGGTGCAACCGGCGGATGTGGACTTCTGGAAGTACATGGAGAGCGGAGACTGGAGCGCCGTCTACGCAGCAACTCCTATGTCCGACCCCGGCGTCTTCTTTTTTGAGAGCGCGAATGGGAACAAGGAATTTAAGGACGTATGGGGGGGCATGGCCGAGGAGTCCGACCGGCCGGATCTCCTGTCATGGGCAGAAGACCTCGGAGCTCCCAGCGATCTTGCCCAGTGTTTTGCCGACGTCCTGATCGGGGAGTGACATCACCGCAGCAGTCGGCCTGATGCGCCGGCGTGAAACGACAACAAAGTTCCGGGGGACGGGGGCGTTTCCAAGACTGTAACCATGGAGAACTTCGTTGAATATCCCGAAAGCCATAGCCAGCGTCTTGATTGCTCTGTCTCTCGCGGCCTGCGCCAGCAGCAGTGGTTACGACGGCTGCCATGGAGTGGGTTGTCTGGTCGATGATCCCGATGACGCTTCCGACAATCCCGAGAACTGGCCCCTGTGTTCAGACGGTGCCCGGCATCCGGATTGCCGCGATGCACCCGAGGGCTTCTAACTGACATTTTCGCCGCCCGAGGTACTCGGGCGGTGCCTCATGCAACCCGTAGCCAAGTTCGGACGACCTGAACTACCCCTCGCCCTCCGTCGCTGGCGTAATGCCGAGTGCCGTAAAGGCGAAGCCGAGCAGCCTGAACGCCCGAGCCCGATCAGGCCCATCCGCTTCACGTCGCCGGTCACGAGTTCGATCATTCATCAGCTAGTAGGACCGGAAGCGGCTTCCTGTTCGAGATGTTCGACTGCCTCCTTGATCACCTTAGGATCGGCATGCTCCAGCCCAACAACGTCGTTCCGAGTTTCCCGCAGGGCGACGATGAGCTCGTCGAGCTTGGCGTGTATGGCGGCCGTATCTCGATAGCCCTGGATAAGCACCACCCCGGTGATAACGATAGCGGCAACAGACAGAACGTATGTAACCACCTCGGTCAGCCCGAGCGGCACCAAGAGCGTACACAGTGCCAGAAGGACGAGAGTGACGTAGAAGCCAGGCGGCCGTGAAAGGTGGTCGGAGAGCTTGAAGAGCAGCATGTTCATTTTTGGTCTCCACGCGCCCCCGCGGGAGTGAATACGCACCGCGATCCCAATTGGTTGCTTCGCAAAGTCAGGGGGTTTCAGAGGTCGGCAGCATCGGTAAATGGATAACTGCGCAGCGCGCTAGTCTGCCCCTGCCGCTCAATCCGTTGCAGGATCTCGCGCATGACCTTGATGTCTCCGCCCTGCTCCGAGACGGCATCCTTCAATTCGGAAAGAGCAGCGGAAACATCTTTGGTCGCCTGCTCATTCGCCGTCACCTGAAACGCGAGATTGTCGAGCCGGCGCAGCTCGGCCGTGGCGTTCACGCGGAACTCGAGCAGCGCCTTCACATCATTGGTCGTCTGCCCCCACGTAATGCCCCAGCCGACGGCCATCGCCACAAAGCCGCAGGTGACGATGATGGTGTTGAGGTTCACCTCGTAGCGAACCTTGGGCGCGTGGATGTTCATGTTGGCCTCTTCGTCCGACACGTCAGTATTCCTCGCGCAAGACGCCGGGCCATCACGCAATGGCCCGGCGTGGATGGTCAACGCTGCGTCAGCCGTTCCCACAGCGTGCGCGGGCGGGGCGCGGCCTCGGCAAGGGCCTCGATCTTACGGGTCGTGCCCGAGCCCTCTCCTGCCGCCGGCAGCGGCACCTTCCTGGCGTCCGTGGTCACGACCTGGGGCATGACGGTCGCCCGGTAGGACTTCCATTGCGTCCACAGATACCAGGCCAGACCGATGGCCGCCGAGATTGTGAGGTTGCCGCCCTGCCCCGAGAAGATGGCATGCACATCCGCCTGCATGGACGGTGGCATGGCCAGATAGATCGGCACGAGGGTCAGGGCCAGTCCGGCCAGTTCCTGAACCCGGCGCCAGAGCCACCCGAGAATAACGTTCTGCGCGACGGCGGTGATAATGCTGGTGACCATGGATGCCTCCTAGAAGCGGAAACCGAAGATGAAACAGGCCGCCAAAGCGGCGGCCACGATGAGGAAGAAGATGAGGATGCCCGGAGCACCCCCTCCGGACGGCGCCGGTTCGGGCAGCGGTACGGTGGGGATGGGGCGCGGCTCGGTCGGCGCGGGAGAGCCGAGAGCCTGCCGGGCGCGCGCGAGCACCTCCCGGACCTTCGCCGGGGAAACGAGCGCCTTGTTCAGCCCATCGCCGGCATAGAAAGACTGCCCGGCAGCGAGGGTGCGGTGCTGCCCCTGGGTCGCCTCGAGCACCGGCAACGATGCCCATTCCATCGCCAGGCGCTTGGCAAACTCGACGTCGCCGATCTTGCCCGCAGTCCACCCCTCATATCCGCGGCGCTTGAGCAGGTGATAGGCGAGGCGATCCTGCAGGTTGGCGTCGAGTTTCTGCGAGCCGCGCAGCCCGAGTTCCGACATGAGCCCGCGCAATGTGGCGCGCGTGAACTGGTAGCGGCCGGCGGCGGATGAGCCGTGGTTCTTTGACCATCTCACCTGGTCGGCGATGACCTCGTCCAGCGTCAGGGTGGTGAGCGGCTTTGTGAGTTTGCCCTGCTTGTTGGCAAAGATGACGCCGTAGCCTTCGTGGCCGGATTTTCCGGTCTCCGTCTGGCCGATGAAGTCGAGCAGGATCGCCGCGCCGGCGGGCACGGTTTTGTCCATGGTGGTCTCCTATCGATGATGATGAAAAAAGCCGCCCGGCGGGCGGCGGCATTGAAAGGCTTAAGCCTTATCCGTTAGACCTACGGACATCTGCGTAGGGGCATGAACGCGATGGGGCTTTGGCCGGAGGAGTTCAGGCAACGGATCGGCCGACGGCGCATCACCTTCCTCGAGATCTGGCTGATGATCGTCGCCCTCGCCCTGGCGGGCTGGTGGTTGATCGTCCGCCTGATTTACGTGCTGTCGACTTAAGCCCTTCTGTTGAGCAGCAAACTGCCAGGGCGGCACTTCTTTTTGATGCTCATCAAGCCGGGCCGAGTGCTATGGTCCACCTGCCTCCAAAGGCGATGGGCAGGATGACCTCGGTCATATCAGCGATTGCAGGCCCCCTCAATCGCTGAGCCAGGGAGGCCGCAACTCCCTGGCCGCCCGTCCTAGCGTGTCCGCTGCGCCCCCAACGCGCCCCGGACACCCGTCTACGCCTGCGCCGGCTGCCCGCCAGTCGCGCCGTAGCGCCAGAGATCGTCGAGCTGGAGATCGGGGATGCCGATCGCCTGCGCCGCCGAAAGGACCAGGGGATGGTCGCGCTCGAAGTACTTGGCCCGCTCGAACTTCGATGATGCATATGCCCACAGCACCGGGTCGTAGTTGGGGCTCGCGGGATCGTTGAGCGAGGCGACCCAGCCGAGCACGTCCTGATCGTGGCCCGAGACGCGCAGCACGAACCAGAACTGATCGGGCTCAAGGTCGGGGAACTCGGCCCTGCGCGCCTCGGCCGCCGCCCTGGCGGCCTTCTCCGCCGCCGTAACGATGCGCGCGGGATCGATGACGATAGTGCCCATGGCTATGCCTCCTCCTGCTCGGCCGGATCGGGTTCAGGCGGGTCGGGAATGAACTCACTGCTCACTTCCGGCTCCTGGTGCCAGCGATAGGTTGTGGTGATGACGTTGGTCCCGCCTTCAACCTTCTCGCTTTCGACCACCCGGTAGCTGTCCCACGGCAGGTCGACGGGACCGTCCGGCACCGCCTCGAGGGTATCGGGGAACGCCATGTAGGGCTCCGGGGTCGGGCCGTGCGGCAACCTGAGCGTCAGCTCGATCTCCCCGTCGATGCTCCTGTCGATGTCGCGGAGGAGGAAGGGGTGCAGGTCGGACGCGCCCGTGATCGAGTCGCCGGCGGCCAACGCGGAAAGGTCGAGGACATCGCCATTGATGGTGAGAACGTCGCCCGACTTGCCGACGACGAGCTGCGCGTCGGAGCGCTGCGGGGAAAGCATGATGCGCATCTAGAACCACCTTCCTATGGCGACGAGACGAATATGGGCAGTGCCGGTGACCGAGGCACTAGACACGACATAGATGCTGTCACCGGTTGAGTTGTCGGAGGTGCTGTTGGGGTGCACGTAGCAAAGGACCCCGCCGATCCGAGCCGAACCTGTTATCACAGGATAAACACCGGTGGCGAAGGCCGCAGGGAAGGTCCAGGTTTGGGCAGCGGAGAAGAACAGGCTGCCGTTGCCGGTGTTGACGGCCAGGCCCGCAACATCCCACACCCTCCGGCAGATCATCATGCCATCGGCGAACTTGACGTATTCTCCGTTGGCATTGCTGCCGCGCTCGATGAGGGCGCCGGTCGGCACGCCGCTGGCCTGCGCCACGTTCCCGAGGATGTTCCCCTGGTCGAAGAACATGCGCGCGACACCGGCGAGGCTGCCGCCGCCGCGCTTGAACTGATTGTCGGTATCGAGCCCGAAATAGGTTATGTGCCCGCTGGGGCGGTGATACTGCGCAACCGCGGCGCCCACGCCGTTGCCGTTGATGGCGATCTCGCCACCACCGCCGCCTGCCAGTTGCGCGATGCTGCTGTCGCCGGTGCCGCCCGCGCTGAAGGTCTTGCGACCCGTCACGACCTGGGCGGTCCCGGCCCTTACGATGTCCGAGGCGGCGATGCCACTGTCCGCAATGGCCTTGCCGGAGGGCCCGCTGAATATGGCCACATTGCTGGAGGTTGCGCCGCCCGGCCCGACGACATCGCCGGTGCCCATGCCGTCCTGGCCCTTGTCACCGGCGCGCATGAACGAGAGCACGCAGGCAGCGGTGTTGGCGATCGTGCCGGAACCCGAAAGGTACTGAATGGCGATCTTGCGATAGCCGCTCGCCGTGGTGACGCCGGTGACGTTGTAGACGTAGAAGACGCTGGGGTTGTCCCGCAGGCGGATGTAGAGCTGGCCCTTGCTGCTCGGGCTCGTGCCCTCGTTCCAGGCGTCGAGGAAGCCGGTCTGCGTCACGCCGTCGGTATCAATGAGATCGATGAAGAGCTGGGTGGCGCTGGCGAGGGTGGCGTTGTTGAAGCGGAAGTTGCCGTTGCCTGGATCACTGTCGGCCGTCGAGGTCGAGCGATTGTAGGAAAGCCCGACATCGCCCCGCTGCGCGACGACCGACCACCTGCCTGCGCCATAAT
This sequence comes from Devosia geojensis, assembly GCF_000969415.1. Classification (GTDB taxonomy): domain Bacteria; phylum Pseudomonadota; class Alphaproteobacteria; order Rhizobiales; family Devosiaceae; genus Devosia; species Devosia geojensis. Next base: position 15,128 of record NZ_JZEX01000081.1, read on the forward strand.
CGGTCGCGAAGGTGCCCGAGGTGTGGGCGATCTCGCAGATGTAGGACGTACCAGCGACCCGCACGACATCCTTCAAGGCATAGGCTGTGCCGGCGGCCCAAGCTCCGCGCCAGACGCCGATGAGCCCCGACGGCCCTTGCGGGCCGGTGATGTCGATCGACGTGCCCCAGTCCCCCGAAGCGGAACTCTGCTTGATGTAGACCAGCGGATAGGTGATCGAGGACCCGTTGCCGTTGGTGGACAGGTAGACGAAGTTCGCGGGACGATCATTGTAGGCGGCGCGGCCGGCGAAGGTGCCGAACGCGTTGATGCCGACGCCGGTGCTGCCAATATCGCCGAGCATCTCGAGGTAGCGCCGCGTCTGCGCGGTCGAGCGCTCGATGATGCCGGCATAGCGGACCTCATAGGGTGCCCCGGCGACATTGGCGCCAGGCCATGGTACGGCCAGTTCCAGTTCCCCATTGCTCGTGATGCTGGCGATGCGCTGCGGCGGCACCAACGGCTGCGACGGCACGGTAAAGCGGTCGCCGGCGAGCAGCGTCCCGTCGCCCCAGAGCGTGTCGTTGCCGGTGACGGTAGTCGCTCCGGACGATACCGAGGCGGTTCCTCTGTCGTAGAACGTCGGCAGGTGCACAAGCATGTCGAAACCTCTAGAGCGCGGTGTTGTAGCGGCCGGGGGTGATGATGAACTGGATCGACCAGATCGAACTGTGGTCGGAATTGATCGTCGTCGAGCAGGCGGTTGAGCTGCCCCGATGTGGCGGAACGAAGGGCTGCCCCTGGAAGCTGAACACCCGCTGGGCATCGATCTGCCCCTGGATCATACCGAGCGGGCTGGTGCCGTAGGACCAGCCGGTCTGCGTCGGGCCGCCCCATGGAGAATAAGGCACCGGCTGCTCGCTGCGCGATGACTGCATGCGGGTGAGCAACACGTTGGTGCCGGACAGGCCGACATGAATGGCGCGTCGGAAGCCGGAGCCGATCTCCAGCACGCAGGAGCCGCCCTGCAGGTGCACCTGGTTGGGGGCATACGCCTCTGTCGGCGAGCGCACCGGCGATCCAGCACTGAGGTCGGGCTGTTTCGACCAGGTGAGCGCGGCGCGCACGTCGATGTAGTTGCAGCCGGCTGGCACGGTGCCGATGACGATGGGCGTGTCGGCCAGTTCGCTCGGGATGATCTTGACCAGGGTGAGGCAATAGCCGGCCTGGACGGGGCCGCCGAACGGGTCGGGGTTGGCCTCGGAGAAGCGCACGAAGCCGTAGATGAAGTCCTTCGGGAAGTCGGGGAAGGCGACGGTCCGCGTGGTGACGATCTGCTGGGCGGGAAAAAGGCTCACCGGCGGCACGTCAGTGCCGAATATCTTGCGCCCGGAGCGGCGCAGGACGATGTGCCCACCTTCGTTGACGACCGGCATTTCAGACCCCCACCGGCACGTAGGTGCCGCCAGGATAGCTGCCGGTGTAGAACGGGTCCTGGCGCACGTTGCCGCCGGTGGTGACCCGCGCCCCGCCATTGGCGAGGTCGACGGTGCGGGCAAGGTCGAAGTCGAAAGGGCTTTCCGAGGCGGTGCGGCGGCGCAGATAGCTTGCGCTCGAGCGCACTTTGCCACGACCCACCTGAAACTGGGTCGGGTTTCCCGAGAACAGCGGCTGGGCCGGATCGGCCGCTGGCGTGCGGAACACCATCACGTCGTAGGAGACGGCGATGGCGGGCAAGTCGACGGTGCTGGAGTACCCACACCAGGCGATGCCGACCTGGCTGCCGTTGGCATAGACCGAGGCGAAGCGCCGGCCGGCCGAGGACTCCTGCACGATGGTACCGCCGACGGCGATGGCGCCGTTGACCGCGACCATCACCAGCGGCGTGTAGCCCAGCCCATGCGTGAGCAGCGCCTGCGCGCCGGCAACCTGCTGGCCATAGGTCGTATAGCTGAGGCGCGTCGGATAGTTCACGAAGAGAGGCGGAGCCTGCCAGGTCACGGTCGCCGTCGGTACCGCCGGATGGGTGAGGTCCACCCGCGTCGGCCCGATCGCGATCTCGTACTGGAAGAAGTCCGAATGGAAGGCGATCTTGTCGAGATGCGCCATCGGGGACTTGGCCGGCGCGTTGCAGGGCGCGTCGAAGTCGAGCGGGTCGCCCCCACCAGCCGCCTCGGTATAGACGGCGACGACGCCCTGAGCGGCAAATCCCCTAAGCACTCGCATCACGCCGCTCCGAAGGAGAAGTTGCCGTTCAAGAAGTTGATCTGCACCGTATCGTTGGCCGAGCGCATCACCCCGTCGTCACCGACAAGGGCGATGGGCTGGCCGGTAGAGGTGAAAAACACCGTCTGCCCGGCCATGAAGCCGATGCGGGGCGGTAGCAGCGGATTGTTCGGCAGGTCGATGAAGAAGGTCGCCATGCGCAGCGACCCGTCATTCGACATCAGCTGGATGGCGTATCGGGCCGAGAAGCCGACCGGTGCCGCTATTACCTCCCAACGGACGTTGATCTCAGCCGAGCTGCCGCCAAGCGCGGCGCGCAGGGACTGGATGGCGAGTGCCAGAGCGCTGCTGCCTTCAGGATCGAGCGCGACCTCGATGATCTCATCAAAGCTCGCTTCGAGGTTGTCGACCTGCACCCGCAGTTCGCGGGCAAGGGTCTGCCGCAACGTGTAGTTCTCGCGATCGGCCTCCTCGAGGAGCGTGCCCAGCTGCTTGAAGCTCTCGATGGTCTGGCGCACGCGCGGTCCGAGGTCGCCGAGGATCTCGCCGGCGAGGTTGCCCAACTCGATGTCGAGCGCGCCGATCCGCACGTTTGGCGTGGTGACCGGCAGATAATCTGACCATTCGGTGCGCCGCCCGGAGAACGGGGCATACTTGCCGCGCACGAAGTAGGCGGTGTTCGGCAGGAAAGTCGCGTTGAGGGTGACCGACGGATCGAGCGCCGCTGCGTCGTAAGGAAGTTCCCCGTCAAAGACGAGGGATCCATCGACCGCGAGCAACACCTGCACGCGCACCGCCCGCACATCGATCAGGCCAGCCTCATAGCTGACCCGGATCGACGGCCGGCGCGGCTTGCCGTCACCATCGGCGAACGTGGCGGGCTCCACCTGCCAGCCGAACATCGGCTGTGCGGGCGGTCGGCCGACCGGCAGCGGCGCGATATCCCAGGGCAGTTCGAAATCCGCCTCCCAGCCATAGTCGGCCGGCTCGATCTCCTGGTTGGCGACGACCAGGTTGCCGTTGGGCAGATCGTCCATCGCCGTGATCAGAAAGCGCTTGCTCACATAGCCGTTGCGGGCGCTCGTCCACTGCTCGCAGTCGAGCGGCTCGTACTCCCACCAGGCCGGCGGCGCGGTGCGCACGTGCTTGCGGAAGCGGCGGGTTTCCTCGATCGCTGCCCGGCCCAGCGCCTGCACCTGCACCGGAAACGGCACCGCCTTGTATTCGGTGGAGAACGGCAAGCGGCGATTGTCGTCGAGCGCCTCGAGGTCGCTGCGGTAGCGGGGCGGCGCCTCCTTGTTCTCCCACGCCTCGGCCGGCTCGGGATAGGTTGCGACGATGCCGTTGTAGGTCGCCTCGAGGCCCGGGAACGGGTCGAGGTCCTGCGGCTCCGTGATCACCACGTCCTCGTCGGTGAACGCCACCACCGGCGCGTCGGGCTCGGCGACCAGCACCTTGTAGAGGCCGCCGATCTCGGCAATGCGCCCCTCGCAGGCCTTGAGCAGCTCGCCGATGACGACGTGCGGCTGCTCGTCGACCAGAACCTCGAGGCCGAAGCGGAAGCGCTTCTCAAAGCCGCCGCCGGCGACGGGCACCAGCACGTCGCACTTGTTCATCTGCTCCGCCCAGTTGGCGTAGGGCAGGCGGTTCTGCGTGATGCCCTGCGGCCCGTAGAGCCACTGCCCCTGGTAGAGGATGCCGAGCAGGATGTTGTAGATGCCGACGATCGGGTTGTCGGAATACGCCCACGTCTCGGGATCGTTCAGCCGGTGCGACCCCGAACCGCCGACCGTCGAATCCTTGCGCGGGTCATAAAGCCTAATCCCGCGAAACTCGTACAGGACCTCGGGAAAGCCGGTAAAGAGCTCGCGGTTCCACAGCGCCGTCACCACGACGTAGGGAACGCCATAGCCGTACATGTCGAAGGTGTAGGGGCGCTCGGGGTCGTTGCCGAACTGGGCGCGCATCAGCGGGTCCGGCTCGGTCTGACCGCCGAGATACTCGCGCACCCAGAGGTGATCCTTGCCGTCGTCATCACGGAACTCGAGCACCGGAAAGCCGAGCGTCGGATGCGGTGCACCGCCGAGCGTCGCCCGCCTGCCGTTTATGAGGCGACCGGCAACCTCGCTCACCGGGATATCGGCGAACGAGATGACCTGCGAGATATAGGCGTTAGGAACGTCGTCGACCTCGCCCCAGGAGCCGGCATATTCGAGCTGCCCGGCGGTCGCATAAAAGCCCATGATGAAGGCGAGCGGGTTGTCGCCGCCAGTCTGTATCTCGCCACGGAAGCCGGATTTCGGCTGTTTCTGGTCCTGCTGGAAGATCGACTGGACGAGCGTCGAGGCGACCGAAAGAACGATGCCGACGATGAGCTGGAAGATGAAGTTCATCGGTCAGTCACCGCCTTTCTCGCCCCACCAGATCGTCCTGCGCCAGAGCCCGGCGACGCCAGAGTAGCGGCGGAACCGATCACCACCACGCAATCGCTGCGTTTCGTCGCTGCGCTTGGCCGGATTGGTCCGGGTCAGCTCGCGGGTGTGGGACACCAACCTCAGGATGCGCACCGACTGTCCGCCGACCGCCGCAGTGCGTTCCGGCGCGCCGTTGACCTGGCCGAGGAAGCGGATGCGCGGCGGCGCCACCAGCAGCATGCTCTCGGGCGAAAGCCACCCGCGATGGATCTGCACCTTGGCGTTCCGCAGGTCGTGCCCGCGCGCCATCAGTTGCACGGCCGGGTGCAGTGGATTGAGCTCGACCTGCACGTTGTTGACCTCGAGTCCGATCTTGAGCGGGATCTGGTCCATCTTCGCGATCGGCGCGCTGTCGCCGTAGTAGGTGTGCCCGACCGTCTGCCCGGTCTCGCCGTCGAGGACGTTGACAAGCACGTCCTCGCCAAAATCGGTGAAGCCGAACGGCACGGGTTCGCCGCCGGCGAGCGGCTTGGCGAACACCACCATAAAGTTGCGGGGAATGACGCGCGAGCGGTCGCGGATCGCGGCCTGCGTCGCGACGTCGAGAGACCGAGTCATCGACTATCGACTCCCGTTGGTCCCTGCGACATGGTTCTTCTTTCTCAGCGCGGGAATGAGCGCGATGAGAGCGAAGAGCGATCCAGGTAGGGGGACGAGATCGATGCTTTCGACAGGCGACGAAACCTTGAGCGAGCAGGAGCGCGCGGCCAAGATCACAACGGACATGCTGTTGCAGATCACGTCAGTTTCCTTCGACAGGGCAGCCGCGTACACCAGCCTAGTTACGGTAGGCGGCTACGCGGGCGCATTTTCAATTTGGGCGTTTGTGAGCAACGAACTGCCCCGACTGGCGAGCGCCAGCGTTGCCTTGCTATTGGGCTTCTCGTTGCTGATCTTCGTCTTGTACGAGATCTACAAGATGGTCTCGATCACTCGACAGTTGCTGCCTTTGTCGGGCCTGCTCAACCCGCCAAAACAACCGACGGAGTTTCTCAGAGCATTCGAGAACTTTGAGAGAAAAAGAAAACTCAAATCAGCAACCCGCGGGCAGATATGGACATGGATCATCGCGATGATCCTGTCGATCGGCAGCGCCCTCAGTGCCGTTGGCATCCTTTTTTATAATATGCTGGCGATCATCTTGGAGTGGCCCTTATGGCCGCACTAGCCAGCGGCGAGCGTCTGGCGGACGCGGAAGGAGAGCCGGGCGTTGACGATGTCGATGGGCTGCAGCGCCAGGCTGCCCGGCAGGATCTTCACCTTCGCCGCCGGCCGGGCGAGCAGCACGGGCAGCCCGACCGTGATGCCGGGGCGAAGATGAGGGCGAACCTCGAACAGCGGCGTGACGCCAACCTGGTCGGCGGTCGCTCCGGTCACGCAGCGCAGCAGCGCGCGCCGTGAGGGGCTGCCATAGTCGAGCGCGAACATGTCGCCCCCGGTGAGCACGTAGCCCTCGGGCAACCCGTCGATCCGAACTTCCTTGCGATTGAGCGCGATGGTGTGCAGCTCGGGCGTGTGGCCGGCGATCAGCGACCCATCGGGGTCCGCCTGCGGGTAAGGCGCCATGGGATTGTAGAGGTAGAATGTCCCCTGCGATCCATCGAGCGCCTCGATCATCGCCTGCAGGGCGAGGCACCGGCCGTTCGGCATCGGGGCGGTCTCGACCGGCGCTTCCCAGAGCTTGGGTCCGAGATCGTGGGTGAGGCCCTCGCCGGTTCCGAGCCCCGAGATCTCGTCCTGGTCCATCAGCACGAACGGCGCCGACAGGATCGGTATGAGATTGCCGAAGAGCTCGAGCGTGAAGGGTGTCGCCAGAGCCATGGGTTACCCTCGCACCAGCGGATCGGCGTTGATATCGTTGACGCGCTGCGGCAACGTCCACCGGCTGAAGTCCTCGAGCGCCCGGCGGATTTCCTCAGCAACGCCGAGCTGCGCGCCCCGCGCGTCGATCTGGAAGATGGGAGCGCCCATGCCGCCCCTCCTTCCGCCGCTGCGTAGCTCATGGTTCGGGATGACCTTCGACCCGCGCGGCAGGTTGACAATCTCCGGCCCACGCTCGCCGACGACCGCGAGGCCGCCTGACGCGAAGTTCGTGCCATTGGCAAAGCCCGGCAGCCTGAACCCACCGAACAATCCACCGAGCAGGCCCTGGAAAGCCGCGTTGAGCGCCATCGTCGACAGCTGGTCCAGCAGGCCCGATACGGCATCGGCCGCATTGTTGGCACCGGTCAGAACGCCCTTGAAGATCTCGGTCAAGCCGCTGGCCAGGGTCGATGTCATCTGCTGCCCGGCACGGGCGAGTTGCTCCATTGCCGGCTTGGTCTTCTCGAGCTCGGTCTTGACCTTGGCCACCCCGCTGCTGGCCGTGGCGGACGAGGTGCCGATCCCCTCGATCTCGTCGGACAGGCGGCCAAACGCATCTGCCGTGGAATTGGCGGATTCGAAGATGCCGGCGAAGAAGTCGTCGCCGGGTCCGGCTGCACCGGACGCGAGACCTTCCAGGATCTGATCCTTGGGTGACGGCCCGGACTTGCCAATACCCCAGAAAGCCTTCTTCCACTCGGCGGAACCGAACTCCGGCGGCGCCAACTCGTTGCCGAAGATGTCATGGGTGTTGGCCCAGGCCATGGCCTCGCGTAGTGCGTTGAACGCGCCGACCGCCGCCATCACCGCGTCGGCCACGATCCTCATGGCATCGACAACTGCTGTCGCGATCTGCTGTGCCGAGGCCGCGAACTCGGGCGAGGCAAGCGTGTCGCCCAGCCGGTTGAGCGCCGGCAGCACCGCCGCCATCACCTTGTTGACGATGCCATCGAACACGGCCTGCAGGCGGGTCAGGCTGTCGTTGAACTGTTCCGCCGCCTTGCCCGTGTTGGTGTCGATGGTGATTCCGAGCCGGTCGGCCTCGGCAGCCATTTCCGCAAGGCCCGTGCGCCCGGAATTGAGGAGAGGGATGAGGTTCGCACCTGCGCGCCCGAAGAGCGCTATTGCAAGGGCTGTCTTCTCGCTGCCGTCCTCCATGGCTGCAAAGCGCTCTGCGATGTCGGCGAACACCGCGTCGGAGCTCCGCAACCGCCCGGCCGCGTCCGTCACCTGAATGCCGAGCGCACGGAACGCCGTCGCCGCCTGCGGGCTGCGGCCCTGCGCCACTTCAGACAGATTGCGCGTCAAGCGCTGCAGCCCGCCCGACAACTGCTCGAGGCCGACATCGGAGAGCTTTGCCGCCCATTCGAGCTGCGAAAGCGCATCCGTGGCCACGCCGACCCGCTGCGCGGTCTTGCTCAATTCGTCGGCATGGTCGATCGCGCCCTTGACCGCGACGGACAGGGCAGCGCCGGCCGCCGTGGCGGCAACCGCCACCGTACCAAGTCCCGCCTTGGCGAACTTTGCGAAGCCGCTAAGCCCGGTCTGCGCCTTCTTGAGTCCCTGCTCGAATTGTGCAGAGTTGAGCCCCAACGCCACATGCAGGGCACCGATGCGAGCATTAGCAGCCATAGCCGCTTCCTTTCTCGTGTTGATGGGGTCGGCCTCCGGGCAGGAAGGCGACATCTGTCAGGAGGGCACCAGCGAACTGGTTGAGATGATCGACTGGACATCTGGCACGATGATCCTCGTCAACCACAGCCCGAAGCCGATCGTGATGATCGAGGCCGAAGCGATGTTTGTTGATCCCCTCGGCACCGTCATCGGCGACCGCGGCCACCCGATTGTTAGGGACATGACCTTGAAGCCGGGCCTGAAATTCACTCAGGACATCTATCTTCCGGGTTTCGAACGGCTCGATCAGGTCGATCGTGACCTGGTCGATTTCGCCCTTTGCACCACCGGCGTCGTCTACGCCGATGGCACCGTCGAAAAGTTCTGACCCTCACCAGCTGGCCAGGATCGCCGCCTGCGTTTCCCAGCTTTGCCGCTGGGGTCGCTTGTCCTCGCGATGGAAAAGGCTTTCGAGCTTGACGAACTGCCGCGCCTTCTCTGGCGCATAGGCATTGAGCCGGGCCATGGTCCAGGCCAGCTCCATGCGCTCGTCATGCTCGCGCACCAGCCGTCGGCGGGCGCCGGTCAGTCGAACCGAAAGCTCGCGCGGCGTCAACCGCCAGAACGCTTCCGGCTCGAACCCGAGCGAGATGAACGCGACGTGGAGACCTTCCCAGTCCCAGCTGTCGTCGGAGGGTGCCGGCGATGCTCACCCTCCTCGCTAGGGAACGCGGCATCTAGCGTTTCGCCCAAGGTCTCAATCACCCTGGCCAGGCCAACCTTGACCAACAGGTCTCCGGCCATGCGCAACTCGATGTGCGGGTGGTGGCGTTGAAGCGCCGCCCAGAGCATCGCTCGCACATATCCGGCGCGTACTCTTCCCGGCTCGCTGAAGAGGCCGGCCACCTCGGCAATGCCGATATCGAGCAGATTCTCCACCTCGATGATGGCGTTGATATCGAGGCAGAGCGTGTAGGTTTCGCCCTCGACCTCGAGGGCGACTTCGCCGCGCAGTGGGTTCACCATGTTACGCCGCCACCACTTCCGCTGTCTCACCGCTCTCGGCAGTCGCGGCGCCGCCGGTGTTTGTCGCGGTCACCGCCACGCTGATGGCCGAGCCGACGTCGCCCACGACGACGGTGTAGGTGGAACCGGTTGCGCCGGGAATGTCGACGCCATCCTTCTTCCACTGGAAGGTGAAGTCGGCGAACGGAGCCCACACGCCCGGCCAGGCGGTCAGCACCCCGTCGACGATGGCTTCGCCCGAGATCGCCGGCAGTACGCCGTTGACCGGCGCCGTGGCCGTGTCGGTCGTCGTCGCCCCGGCGCGGCGGAAGGTGGCCGTGAACGTCATGCGATCGTCGATCGGCAGCGCCTGCGCGTAACCGCGGCGGACAACCGGAAAGGTCTTGCGCACGCCGTTGGGCAGCGTGATGCGGCCGATGTTCCTCTTGCCGCGCGCGGCAATGATCATCTGGTCGGTCTGCGAACCCGGCACGTAGTTGCCCTCGATGGTCGCCTCGCCGGGCGTCGTCAGGCCGGGAATGTACTCGCGGGTGCGGTCGGGCGACTGGTAGTGGGTCACCTCCACCTCCTCGTCTTCGTCCTCGCCGGGATCGACGTTGATCACTTCGCCCAGCGCCACGAACACGGTCGGGGTGACCTCTTCGGCCATCTCGAATACCGTGCCATAGCCGATGCGTGCATCAGTCATTGCAGTTTCTCCAGTGCTGGAAAGGAAGGTCAGGCGGCCGCCGACCAGATGATGTAGTCGACGCTGGCGGTAAACCAGCGGATCGCCTCGACCTTGTCGGACCGGGTGCGATGCCCTTGCTTGAAGGCGCCCTGGAAGCGGACGCCCTCGAAAGTCCCCTTGAAGCCGCTGAGGCGGGCGTCGAGCGCAGCCGCTACCTGCCGCGCCTCGTCGGCCGTGCGCCCCCGGCAATCGAACTGCACGCGGTCGCTGGTGAGGCCATCGGCGCCCTGGTGGGTGTAGCCAGGCACCGACGAGATGAGAAACATGACGATTGCCGGGCTATCGAGCCCCTGCGGCAGCTCATCCCAGAACGCACGGTTTCCGATCAGCGCGGCGAGCGCCGGCGACGCGATGAGGAAATTGGAGAGCACCAGCTGCATCACGATCCCCTCGCGGCCCTGCGTGCCGCCCGACGAGCCGCGCGCTGCGCTGCCTTCTCGATCTCGTCGCCGAGCTCGGCCTTGATGATGTCGAGCGCCTTGCCGGCCTCCTGGTCGAAGGCTGGACGCACGAACGGCTGGGGACCGTGATGCGCCGTGCCGAACTCCTGAAAGTGCGCGTGAAACTGCCGGTAGTCAGGTCCGACATAGACCTCGGCAAAGGTCTCGCTACCCGCGCGCCGGGCATCTCGCATAGCGGCCGCCGCTTCCGCCCTCGAGCCGCCCGCCTGAAGCACCTCCCGATACTCAGCCTTCCCCACCGGGTTCTTGAGCTGCGGCGAGACGGTGATCGACGTGTGCAGGTCCGGGGTACCCGTCTCCGGATCGTCCGGCGCCAGGCGCGCCGCAGTGTCGGCGATCGGCTGTCCGGCCTTCATCAACACGCGCCGCAGCACGTTGCGCGCCGTCGCCTTGGAGAGTTGCCCGAGGGCGGCGTCGAACTCGCTGAGGCCCTCGACCTTGTATGAGACCTTCATCCGTCCACCCTCGCCGATGCGCGGATCAGCAGGCCCTCGTGCGCGCCGACCTCAGTCACCTCGATCATGTCATAGGTCTTGCCGTCGAAGCGCAGCCTATCCTTGGGATCGAGGTCGGCGATTTCCGGAAACCACGAGAGCTCGAAGATGTCGGTCACCTGGGCGCCGACCTGCCCCGAGGCGAGCCGTTCGTTGGCGGTCGCGCGTCGCCAGGAGGACCAGGCCGTCACCACGGGCGACCAGCCTTCGGTCGGGCGGTTCCACTGGTCATAGGTGATCACGTGCCGCTCGATGACGATGCGGCGGTTGCGGGCGCCCGGATCCTGCGGCACGACCTATCTCCACACGCGGTAGGGCGCGAGCAGCGCCTCGACGGCGAACGGCATCTCATTGACGATGTTGCCAACGTTCACCGCCTGGCGGGTTACGAACCATTGACCGACGAGCAGCAGGATTGCCTGCTTGATCGGCGTGGGCACAGTCGGGATCAGGGCGGGGTCGCCGCCTTCCTCTGGCACGATCTCGCGTGGCGCGTAGCCGGCCACGTATCTGACCCGCACTGCCTCCGGGTCATCGCCCACCTTCGGCCACGCCTCAGCGTAGATGCTGCCGTCGGCGACGAGCCTGTAGTCTGTGTCAGGCATCACCTGCTCGATGCCGGCGGCGTCCTTGTAATGAATGGTCTCGATTGCGACGATCGGGCCGTAGGGCAGCGCATCGTTACCAAACGCGCAGTTCGTGAGCTCGAGCGTCTGCACGCCGATGCTCCGCCCGAGCCACCCGGCCGGCCCATCGATCCACGCCGTCGCCGCCGCGATATATCCCTCGACGAGCTCCTGCTCGAAATCGGAATCGAGGCGCAGATGCGCCTTGGCGTCCGTCCACGTGACAAGGGGATCGGGCGGCGTGACGACGCGGACCTGCATCATTCGGCCTTCTTGGCGCCGCCCTTGCGGCCGTTGCCGTCATGGTCCAGCGGGTCAGCCTTGTTCGCCGGCGGAGCTTCCATCTTGTTCTTCGGGCGCGGCTCGGCCTTGCCCTTCGGGGGCTGGTCCGAAACAGCGTGCGGGAGCCTTTCCAGGAGCTCCTTGCCGAAGGCGTCGGACACCTCGAACGGCTCGCCGGGGCGGAGCGTATCGGCCTTCACCGACGAAATGCTGACCTGGTCGATTGCGTAGAGTTTCATGGCACTCTCTCCTTTCGGCTCATAGAGAGGGCGGCACGAGGCCGCCCTCCTTGATCAGCCGAAGCTCATCACGGGCTGGTCGACGCCGTGATCGCGTCCGAGAAGTCGCCCTTGACGAAGGCTTCGGGGCGATAGACCGCCAGCACCGCGCGCTCTTCGCCACGGATGGTGACGAGGTTCTTGCGGAAGTTGTCGCTGTCCTCGGTCGAAATCTCGACGTTGGCTTCCTCGCGGTCGAAGAGCTGCGCACCGAGGCGGAAGGCGCCGGTGAGGAACTTGTCGACGGTCATCGCCGGCGTCTCAACCACCGGAAGACGCCACAGGCGCGGCGCGGCGCCGTCCTGCGGGTTGCCGATGATGTGTCGGCCAGTCGTGTCCTTGACGAGCTCGATCGTCGCCCAGTCAACCGGGTTGAGCACGATGCCGGTCGACGGGAGCTCGGCGAGGAACGCCTGCAGCATGGCGAGGCGCAGCACGTCGATCTTGGTGACCGGGCCCGGGAGCGTGGTCGGCGGGGTGAAAGCCGTCGCCTGGGTGTAGATGCCGTTAAGGTCGGTGCCGGTGCCAGAGCCGTTGAGGATCTGGTTGTCCTCGACAAAGGCGAGGCCATAGCGCAGACGGCCGTCGATATAGGACGCCAGCTGCGGCACGTCGTCGAGGATCTGCTTGGTGGCGAGCACAAAGTGGGCGATCGTCGCCACCGCCTCCGTCACCAGGTCGAACTTGATCTCCGACTGCGGCTTGGTTGCGCCGGACGTCTCGGACACCGTGGCCGCGTTATTGGTGAACCCCGTCTCCTGGACGTACTGGATGGCATTGGAGGCGGTCTGACCGGGCGTGATCAGATCGCGCATAGTCAGCGTGCGCTGCGCCGGAGTGATGATCTCCGGACGACGGTCGGGCACGATGAGGTCGCCGGCCGAGCCGTCGGCGTCCGTAGTCAGAGCGGAAATGATCGCCTTGACCGGGATCGAGACGCGGCCCTTCACGCCGGCCTTGATGAAGGCCTTCAGGTCCTCGTGCTCTACAATCATCTGGCCAACCGACTTGCGCTGCTGCGGCTCGACGGTGCGCTGCACCATCTTCTGCTCGAGCTCGGTCATCCGAGCCGCAATCTCGTTGTGCTTGATCAGCGCCTCGTCAGCGGCCTTCTTGGTCTCTTCGGTCACCTTGCCGAGGTTCTTGAGCTCGGTGTTGGTGGTTTCCGCCTGCTTCTTCACCTCGTCGGCGGCGGTCTTCAGCTCAATCGCGAGCTGCTTAATTTCGGCTTCTTCGGACATCGGGATGCTCCTTTAAGTCCGGGGTTGAAGGAAGGCCGAGACTGCGTTGCGCAGGTTGGCCAGGTCGTTCGCCTTCACGCCCTCGGACTCGCTCCGAATGGCCTTCGCATAGCCGACAGAGGCGATCTGTACGGCCATGGCTTTGGGGACGCCTGCCTCGCGCAGGATGTCCTCGAATTCCTTGACGGGCATGGGCTCGCCATCGCGCAGCCGGCGGGCGAATTCCTCCATGCGTTCGGATTTGACGGCGGTGATCCGCGCCTTGTCGTTGGCCGGGAACGTCACCGGGCTGATCTCCATGAGGTCGAGCTCGAGCAGCGTGCGGTTGTTGCCGTCCGGCTGGGCGCGCAGTTCGCGATAGCCGATGGAGAGGCCGCGGATCGCCCCATTCTTCATGATGATGTGCGCCTCGTCGGCCTTCTGTACGCCCTTGAGCAACCGCCCGCGCCCGAACAGACCCTTGCTGTCCTCTTCGAGGCTTTCCCACACACCGATCGGGTAGTCGGGATTGTGCTGCCACAACATCAGCGGACTGGTCTTCGCCTTGGCATGTCGGGCCAGCGACTTGCTGAACGCGCCTGCCTCGACGACTTCGCCATAGCTGTCGACGTTGCCGAAGATGGAGCCATAGCCCTCAAAGGTGCCGTCATCCGAGAGGTTCTTCACCTCCAGGGCAAAATCCTTGGTTTTCATGAGGATCATTCCTTGCTTGGGTCGAACGGCGGGCCGCCGTTGTGCCCCATCCGAGTGCTCAGCCGTTGGTCGATGAGCGCGTCGAGATCACGACCGAACAGAAGGTTCATCATCGCCGACCGCAATTGCTGCTCGCCCGACGATGCTTGTGCCTCCAGGCGATCCAGCGGGATGAGGTTGGACTGGACGGTCAGGACGTCTCCACCCTCGGCAGGAGGCAGGTTCTCGCGGCGGCGCATTTCGTTGCGGGTCATCCAGCCGTTCTGGCCACCAGAGGCGTAGAGCGCCGCTCGTCCGGCACTGTCCGCCCGTAGCAGCCCCTCGAGGACGAACTCCGCATAGAGCGACATGCGTTCGCCGGGCTTGAGCAGTTGCTTCTTCACCGCCTGCTCGATCCGCACCAGGTACGGCCGCAGGCTGTAGGTCAGGAAGCCGGTATTCTGCTGCTCGAGGCCCGTGCCCCAGCTGGTCGAATTCTGGGAGTGGCCGACCATGAATGGCGGCACACGATAGATGCGGCAGACCTGCTCGACATTGAAGCCGCGCGTCTCGAGGAGCTGTGCGTCCTCCGGGTTCATGGTGAGTTGGACCCAGTCCCACCCCGTCGGCAGCGGCATCACCTTGCCGCTGGACTTCGACCCCATGAATTCGGCGAAGAGCTCCATCAGCTCCCGCCGCTGTTCAGTGGTCGATTTCCCGCCGGGCGCCTCCTTGGCGAAGCCGGCGATCTGCAGTCCACCCTCCATGAACTGGACGGCAGCTTCCTCGGCGGCGATCGATCCGCGCAGGGTCCGCCAGTTGTACTGGATCGGCGAGAGACCGACGTCACCGCCGAAGCCGAATCCCCGAACATGGAAGATTTTGCTGGCCGGCAGCATCTCCCTCCGGCCACGGTCGTTGACTGCGTAACGCAGGTTGCCGTTGGTATCGCGTGCGACCATCGTGGTCGGCGGCAGCGGTTCCAGCGCGACCAGGCGGTCGCCGATGAATTTCTGCTCGGAGAACGCGTTGCCCCAGCCGCACAGGTGGGCAACCTGCCCCTCCCAGTATTCGGCCGCAGTCTGCCACGCATTGGGGCTGTCGTGCAGGAGACCGTAGAGCGGATGGTCAGATGCGAGCTCGCGCTTGTCCTGCGAAAGCTTGCGGTAGAGCGGCAACGGCAGCGTGCCGGTGGTTTCCGAGAGCAGCCGGATACAGGACCATGCCGTCGACAGCGCGAGCGAGCCATCGACCGTTGGACGAGCGGCGGCGCGGTTGACATAGGCCGCCAAGGTTTCCTTGCTGTCCCGACCCGAAATCTTCGGGTTCTGGGCCCAGCTGGCGATCCACCCAAACGGGTTCATGCCATCGCCCTCATGCTGGCGAGATAATCGCTGAGGTCCTCGCCGGCCTCAGTCGCCATACCCACCGCCGGTGCGATGGCGTTGATCAGCGCATCGATCCCGTCGATCTTGTTCGGGCTCATCTGGCTCTCCTTGATCGGAAGGAGCGTTTCGTCCCGGCGCCGACTGACGACGACATTCGAGGCCATCCAGTTCATCACCGGATTGCCGTCGTGCCGGAGCCGGTTGGGGCCGCCCTTGACGCGGGCCTCCAGCTCCTTGGCCGGATCGGTAACGGCAGCCGCCTTCTTGTGCAGGATCTCCGCCAAGGGCTCGTCTCCACTGCCATGGTTTTCGTTCAAGCGGCTGGCCATCGCCTGCGCCGCGGCGAACTGGTCGAAGGTGATGCGCCGGATGGCGTACTCCTCGATCCACTGCTCGACCTGCCGCTCGACCTCGTTGTGATCGACCCAGTCGCCGGGCGTGAGGCGCAGGTGTCCCTGTTGATGCCAGCTGCGATAGGGAGCTGGCCCTCTACCCTCGGCGTGCAGTGGGTCCGCCAGCACCGCCTCGGGGAGCCAGAACACGGGCTTGAAGATCAGCCTGTCATCGGCGTCGAAGGCGGCGAGCACCAGGGCGGTGATGTCGTCCTTGTCCGCGAGGTCACCGCCGATCCAGCAGTCGAGGTCCTTGAAGGCATCCCAGCTCAGTGCCGGGTCGGCACACTGCTTCCAGCGCGCCATATTGAGCCAGGCTGAATTGGCGTTGAGCCACCGGTTCAGGTTCTTGGTCAGGAAGTTGCCTTCGCTGCCCGGAGAGGCCTTCGCGTCCTTGGCCTCGTCGCGCAGGTATTTGAGGCTCGGCGTCACCCCTAGCATCGGGTTCGCCTTGATCCAGACCTTCTCGTCGAAGGGATCGTCGGCCGGCGTGATGACCTTGCCGTCATCATCCAGCACCTCGTCATCGAGGGTGAAGATGATGCCGAAGAAGTGGTCGGCCTCGAATACCTCCTCGAGGACCTTGGTCAGGTAGGTGCGCTGCTCGTAGCAAACGCCGTTTGTGTTGAAGCCCGCCGTGGTGATGATCCACATCAGCGGGTTGGACCGGGCGCCGAACGCCGACTTGATGACGTCGAAGAGCCCGCGGTCCTTGTGGGCATGGAGCTCGTCGAGCACGCCCATATGCGGGTTGTGCCCGTCCTGCGTAGACCCCTTGGCGTTGATCGGCTGGACATACCCATAGTTGGCGGCGCAGGTGATTGATCGCGACCACGCAGTCACACCGAACGCGTCCTGCAGATCGTGGCTGCGACGCACCATCTTCTGCATCGGGCCGAAGACCTTCTTGGCCTGTTCTCCTGTGGTAGCGCCGACGATGACCTGGGGGCCTACTTCGTCCTCACAGGTCAGGCAGTACAATCCCACCCCCGCGGTCAGAGTCGACTTGGCGCCCTTACGCGCCATCTCGATGTAGACGTAGCTGAAGCGGCGCTTGCCATCCTCCCTTCTGCGCCACCCGAAGATCGTGGTGAGGATGAAGACCTGCGCCGGCTCGAGGAAAATCGTCGCCGTCTTCCATTGGCCCTCCACGTGGGGCAACTTCTCGATGAAATCGCACACATCGTCTGCGTGCCAGCAATCGAAGTAGAAGCCCCAGCGCTTGTCCAACGTAGACCGCTCGAGGTCACGGAGATGACGCCGGCACGCGAGTTTGACCCACTTGCACGCGACCACCCTGCCCGCAACGACGTCCCTAGCCCACTTCTCGGCAATGCCCGCATAGTCGCGGGCGCCGTGCCCCCTACTGCCTGCGGCCATTTCGGGCGAAGACATTCCCGGATTTGCCACCCTCGGGCACTACGCCGACGCGGCTGCGCGCCCCTCCAATGCCCAGCACTTCCTGCATCTTTCGGACCTCAGTGAAGGCCGCAATGGGCGGCGTCTCGCCGGCTCGGATCGCTTTCACGATGGCGCCCTGCAGCGAGCAGTAGTTTGCGAACAGGCTGCTGTCCGATTCCGTCGCGAGCTTCACGCGTCCGATGTCGTCGAGCCAGACTTCCTCTGCCTCGCTCGTCAGCCAGTCCGGCTGTTTGGGCGTGGACATCGGCTCGATGATCTCGACCCTGTGACCATCCCTGACCGGCTGATAGGTGCCCTTGGCCTTCTTCTCGGAAGGTAATTGGGCTTTGGGGCCACGCTGCATGGAGATTTTCCTGAATTCCGACTTTAATCCGCACGCGCAGATTTTTGCTTGGGCCACCGGTGCAGAAGCGAAGGGTTCTAGACTTTTCACCCACCCTTCCTGCACAAATGCCCTACAGGCTGTTGGGAGGGAGTTGGTGACAGTCTACTTTCACCTGAACTCGACGCCACTTGGCGTTGGATCGATAGTGGAGCCCGGAAACTGGGGACGAATCATTCGGCTCTATGGGCTCAGTCATGGGCGGTTCGCAATCGAGGCTGCGATGGAAGATGTGCGCGCTAACGAGTTCGCGCACCTCCCCTCGCGCCTCGAAGCCGCGTTCTTCTTCGATGATGTCCACGAGGCAAAGCACTACGCCGATGCTGACAACTCCAGACGGTTGATGCTGCTCTACCAAGTGGAACTAGTGGACAACCGAGCAACTCTTCATCGGACAGATTGGCGCAACAACGTCCCTGATGGCCACCTTTCTCTGGATTGGATCCGTCGATACTGGCTCGGAGAAATGCTGCCGCCGATCAACGGGCGTGAATGCCGTGAACTTCTAGCAACCACACCTCTGCGCATAGTTGGCGCCGTTCCCCGCTAGAGGAGCCGTCCTTCCTCGCGCTGCTTCACGCTCGAGTGACAGCGCCATGGAGCTTCGTCGCAGACGGACTGGAGCTCACCTTCCCAGAACTTCACCGGGTCGCCACGATGGGGCTCGACGTGGTCTGCGACCGTTGCCGCCGTCACCCTGCCAGCCTTCAAGCAGATGGCGCAGAGCGGCTCGGCGGCGAGTTGGGCCTTGGCCCTCTTTCGCCAGCGAGAAGTCCAGTACCAGTGACGCCACTCCTGCAGGTTGCGCTTGCGATCATACGAGGTGCGGCGGGCTCTAGCCTTATGCAGCATGGCCTGGCTGGCGGGTGGTTTGCTTGGCATGCGTTTCTACTGGCTTGCCTTAGTCCCGGCGTCACGTTGCCATTGACTCCCGGGGCAGCTACTTCACACCCCTTTGAGCGGCAAAGGGGAGGAGAATGAGAAACCGGATCACCATTCGGATAGAAGATGATGTTGCAGAAGCACTGGAGCGCTTCATTTCCGAAGGACCAAGTGATTTCCGAACTAAGCAGGATGCCTACCGGTTCGTGGTTCGTGAATGGCTCGTCACGAAGGGCTATTTGATGCTCGACTTCCCACGATGTCACGGTAGAGATGGTGTCAGCGAACGGAACGACCGCTCACAGCTCTAAACGCGTGCACAAAAGAGGCCGCCACAAGGGGCGACCTTCGAGACTGCTGCAATAAGCGGGAGCTTACTGAACGAGCGACAAGTTGACGGCGGACTCGCGTCCGTCACGACCCGTTTCAACTTCGTAGGTCAGCTTGTCGTTCTCATAGAGGCCGTCAATACCGGCCCGCTGAACGGCAGAGATGTGGACGAAGTGGTCCTTGCCGCCCGTTTCCGGGGTGACAAAGCCGAAGCCTTTGGTGGTGTTGAAGAACTTTACGGTGCCTTTGATGGCCATTTGACTTTTCCTTTGGCTCGGACGCTGCGCGAACGAGCGTTAGTGCCAGCGGAATGCTGGGCTTCAGACGTTCGCAGAGCAGATTTCGAGAGCCAGGGACCAGTTCGAACTGGCAGAAGGCAGCCGACTTAGGCTGAAAACGTATGGCGCGCCTTATCGCAGGGAATATTGTTCCCAGCAAGGCACGAACTCAGGACGTAATACACTCGTCGATTTCGGGGCGCCTTCGTACACAAAGATGATGCTACCCGAACGGCCGCTTTTTTGGATGACGCACTCCCGTCTGTGCTGTCGGACTCATGGGAGAGTGAGTGGCATACTTGG
Organism: Devosia geojensis; assembly: GCF_000969415.1. Classification (GTDB taxonomy): domain Bacteria; phylum Pseudomonadota; class Alphaproteobacteria; order Rhizobiales; family Devosiaceae; genus Devosia; species Devosia geojensis. The sequence goes on from NZ_JZEX01000081.1 coordinate 34,471, forward strand.
CGGATCATTGTATGCAGGCAGCTACCATGTCCCATGTGACATGAGCAGTAGAGCTTGCCTTCTGGTCAAAGACCAGCAATAAAAATCCTTGGTCGATTTGACCAAGGGGGACTCAACTATGAAACTTCTGTTTGCTGTCATCATCGCCATTTCGGCGATGAGTACTTCTGTATATGCCGGCAACTGCAATGTGCCGTCGGACCGCGCCGCCGATGGCTCGCGCTGTGGTGACCGCGCCGCTTCAGAGCGTCCCGGCGGAAATTGATATATTGGTGAGGCCGCTGTAGCGGCCTCACCAATATCAGCTACCCGATCAATGATCCCACACGTCCTTGAGCTTCAGGATAGCAGCAGCAATTTCGCGCTCGAGGTTGTAGAGCTCGGCCATCGCTGTCGCCATGCCGTTCTCTATATCGTCGCTTTTGAATGACGAAGACCGGCAGGCCTCCTCCAGGGAGCGCTGCTCTTCCCGAATGGCCTCAAGGGTCTGTTCTGCCGATTGAAGAGCTTCCTCATCAGGATCGCCGGCCACATCGGCCTTACTGGCTGCGCGTATGAAATCCGCAGTGTCGGCACTCCAAGATCCGATGGACTGGAGCGTCAGGTCGAAGCGTTGTCGCAGTTCGTCTTCGGTCATTCCCCTGCCTTCTGCTAGCAGAACGGGAACGGATGCCGATAGGTTACGGTTGCTGAACTGCCTTGCAAACCACACGAGCTCCAGTGCAGGTACTCAGGGGCCTATTTGCGCATGAGCTTCGGATGCCGAGCGGCATCGAAAAAGGCCTTACCATCCTTCTCCGATGCCCCTGGGTTTCCGAACGCTTTGGGCGACGGGATATCCCCACCAGTACTCAGCGCAGCGTTCACCGCCCTGCGTTCGCGGCGATGTTCTAACACCTTGAACGGCTTGTCGCTCTCGGCCACTGTGATCCCGGTGATCGGGGTATGACGATAGGAGCGGGACACGACACTGAACCTCTACCTGTCTCGCAGCCCAGCCTCGCCAGCCTCATACCGCCTGCGATTGCTGAACTGCATGTTCTTGCTACGGGGGAAGTGCGCCCTGCCGCTTGTGAGGCTTACAGAGCAGGCAACCCGCCCGCGTGGATTTCGGACCCTTGCGCTTGTAGTGCATCATGATCTCCGGAGTGTTCCGGTGCGCCCCTATGGCACACGATCATGATGAACATGGAGTCCTCCTCAGAGGGGGCGAAATGAAGAAAGCCCGCCGAGGCGAGCCCACCGGCGCAGACTGCCAACGCAGCGAATTGGTACGCCGATTGGCCCGCCATCGCAACAACCCGACGGCTAATCCTAGCCTGGGGCGCACTGTGCCGAACATATCAGGAACTTACCGATAATGGACTAGAACGTCAAGCGCTTAGCCCTTGTTTCGTTTGGGATTCCTGATCTCGCCCGTAAAAATCATCTTCTCGGCGCAGCCGTCATTCCAATCTCGTTTCCGACTGCTCCCCTGCGTTACACCTGAGTACCCGAAATGCTCCGCCACCACGTCGATCGCGTCCTTAAGGAGCCGAACGATTAGGGCGCGCCCTGCCCCACTGTCACGCAGGTCACGCGTGACAGCGACGTCACGGATGGACATGTCGTGACAGACCACCTGCTCGATAAGTCGGGAGCGGTCCATGCCGAGGACTTTCACCATGTCGCGATACTCCCGACGTGCCTGCTCGCCAATCTCCAGGACAGTGCTCTCTGCCGGACCTGAGGTGTCGACCTTCACCGCGGCATAGTCCACGGCGCGGGAGCCGCCGAGCTGGGCCCGCTCATAGATCGACCGATAGCGAGCAGCCGCATGCATCTGTGCTTCGGTCCGATTTCGAACGCGAGCAAAGCCGCCGATGAGGGTCTGCATGTTGATCGCAGCCTCGATCTTGCCCGGCTCAAAGCCGCGCCGGTCGCCATGCTCTGCAGCGCGCCGCAGCTCGTCCAGGTAAGTAGCGGGCGTGCGCAGCGGATTATCGACGAGACGGCGCGCGATGATCGAGCCCTTTGGTATTTGGGCGACCTTCGAAGGCGCGCTGGCTTTCTTCGGGTATCCCAATATCACGCCTCCTTGCCGAGCAGACGAGAACGGATGGTCGAGTGCCGATCCTCGGGCTTGATCGCCTTGCGCTCGAAGATCTGGGTAGGACTAGGCTTGCGATGGCGCGCCGGGTCGTTCCAGCGCCGGACCTCCTCCCAGGCCTCCCTGACATAGTCGGTCAGAGGATCCAGCACTTCCGAGGCCGCGATGTCAGCGCCAGGGGTGAAGCACCAGGCGCGCTCGATGGAGGGTACGCAATCGGTCGAGACCACCGGGCGGACCTGATCCATCAATTCATCGGCGGTAAGGTGCGTTTGCACGACAAATGCATGTGCGTAGCGTGTCTGCATCGCCGCCTTGTAGCGCAGCCCGTTCAATCGGTGCCGAATTGCACCGATTTCCTTCTGGCAGTGCTCGGTATCGAACTTGAACAGCACCATGATGATGTGGACGGTGCGCTTCTGGCGGCTGTCGGAGCGGCGCTGAAGTTTTGCCAACAAAGTAGGTGTGCTGGCCGCTGGGGCGGTCGCGTTGTGAAAGTTCATGGGGAGATGATCCTTCGCGAACTGGCTCATGCTGCACCTGGTCCATTGCCGCGCGCGCTGAGGCGGTTGATTTCGTTCTGCACGGCCCAGGTGAAGGCCGAGACCTGACGTTCGATCTCGGCGGGGGCGAACCCCCGTCGACGCATCATCCATTCGAGAGTGGCGCAGGTGTCTCGCCAGTAGGTCGAGCGAGCCTTGTCCGTTCGCCGCCGAAGATAGATCTCGGCAACGTGACGAGCCTTTCCTACATTGCGCTCCTGAGGGAAGCAGATGAGCTCGGCCATCAGCGCCCCCCCTCTTCGAGGGCAACAGCTGCAGCGCCTGCACTAGCCGCTGCGTTCCGGCGCACAGGGGATATGGTATATCTAGATGTGTCCTTGAGGCCGGACGCTATTTCGGCGTTTTTCGCGACTTCAGTCCTTGAGGTCGGACGCAAACGAGAATTTCCGGCGGTTAGGTCTTGTTGCGTCCTTGGGATCGGACTTGGTGTCCTTGAGATCGGACTAGGTTTTATTTTTTCTGGCCGCCAATGCGCGAAGTCCTTGGTAGCCTTGTGACCCGTGCGATCGTCCGGCAATTCCGTCAGAAGCCATTCGGTGGCTCGCCTACCGTTGGTGCTAAAGCCGCCGGGTGTAGCCGGCTCGATGAAACCGAGCGCTCGCAGTTTCTTAAACGCCCGGTTGGCTGTATCGGGCCCGACATTGATAGCCTTCGCAGCTTCGCGACAGCCGAGGCCAATCATTCCATTGTTGTGCCCGTTGAAGCGCTCCCTCAGTTCCAGGTAGAGAGCGCGAGCTACGGGATCGAGCTCTCGCCAGGCGGGCGACTGCGTCACCCACCGGAACAGTTGGACAAATGGCGGAGATTTCGAGCGACGACTTCTCCGACTCATTCTCGCCCCTCCCGTATGCGCTTTGCCTCGGCCATCGCTTTGACGGCATCGTTGAAGCCGAGGCCATAGCGTTCGCGTAGGAGGGCCGTTTGGGAGAGGAGGCGCACCTCCTCCCAATTGTCGGCGAGCCAGTTGGCCGCTGTCTTGATCGTGTCGAGTGACGGCGAGGCAATGCCTGTCATGCTTTGCCCCCGCCCGCTTGCTTCCAAGCTTCCTGGAGTGCTTCGATGATCTCCGGCAGCATCGTCAGCCGGACGTTGACGCCCGATTTGCCGGGCCGCATATCGCCGCCGTCGCGCGGATCGTAATAGACACGCACGGCGCACAGCCGATGACCCTGATATTCGGTCAAGCTGATCCGCAATTCCTCGTTGGCGTTCTTCGGGATCGTTGCGATGATCTGATCCGTCATGCAGCGTCCCCTTCGAACAGCTCCTCGAGCTTCTTGCGGGAGGCGACCCAACGGCCGCCGACCTTCTTCGCCGGCAGTTCCCCGTTTTCCAGCATGTGGAAAGTCTGGCGGCGGGTCCGGTTGAGGGCCGCAGCAATTGCTGTGGCGCCCCAGATCAGATCGAGCCTTTCGGGAACGGAACGATCAGATTCCATCGTCGGGCTCTCCATGATCGGTGGGATCGTACTCGGCGTCGGTATCGCCACCCGCTGCCCAGCCGAGCTGGCTCAACTGGTTCGTGCGTACGTGAAAGCCAGACAGGTGCCCACCCAACCAGCTCTCCGGATCGCCCGACATCCGAAGCATCCCCGGAGGGCTTTTGGCCTCGGGTGTCGCCAGAGAGGGCTCACAATCCGCATTGTCCTCCTCGCGGTCGTCATCCAGGGATTGGGGAGCGCGCCCGAACTGCTGAGGTCCCAGCGCGGGCCAACCGAGAGAGGGCTCCAGATCGCCAGCCTCCTCAAGGTCTGGGTCTCCATCGAACTTGTCGAGCAGACCGATCAGACGTTCAATCTCGGCTTCGATGGATCTGCGATCCGGGCGCGGGCAATTGGCAGCCCCCATTTTTGTGAGGTCGTTGTCCATGCCTAAGCGCCCTCCCCTTCGAAGAGATAGGCGCGGGCATGCAACAACTCGGCGCGCTCACAAATGTTGCCGATGGCGAAGAGGATGTCCTCGATCGCGCTGTCGGCGAAATTGAGGGTGCGGATACCGTTCTCTTTGTCGTGCCTAATGGCTCGATTGGTGCTGAGGGCTCGCTCGAGGGAGACCTCCAGGATGGAAGCCATCCGGGCCAGCTCCCACACATCTCCGAAATAGCGGGTACGCTCATCCCGGTTGTCGCCGGGCAACGCCGGCATTGTGATCGACGGACGTGCCGTGCTATTGGTTTGAGTGATCATTGTCTTTTCCTTTGGAGGGGAGGACGTGTTCATGGCTCGGCGGAGTTGCAGCTCCGGCCGGGCCTTTTGCTTTCATGGCCCCGCGAATTGCGCGGACAATCTCGGAGTTTTGGGACGACGCGTTTTCAAGAGCTTCAGCTCGAATAAATGCCCGCGCATCAGGTGGAAGTCGAATTTTCAATTGGACCAACTCAGAAGGCATAAATGGCTCCTTAACCATAGCACCTAATAGGTTCATATGTACCTACTAGGTTCATATAGCGTCAAGGACCTAATTGGTTTATCCACGCTCGAAATACGGAGAGCACCCCATGGCGCAACCCAAGCAGACAGATCCCCAGTTCAAGCTTCGTTTGACGCCCGACCTGAAGGCCCAGATCGAGGGCGCGGCGCAGCAAAACAACCGCTCGATGAACGCCGAGATCGTTGCGCGGCTTGAAAGTAGCTTCCAGCAGGACACTGCAGCGCTCCGAGAAGCCACCCTAGTCGCTGAGTCTCTGCGGAAAAATCTCACTGAGAAAATCGAGAACTACGACAAACTGTTATCGTCTCTTACGAAGAGAACTCAAATTCTAGATAAGAGGGAAGCAGCGTTGGATGAACGGGAATTTGAGCTATCGATGGAGATAGACAATAAGCTCGCGGAGCGGGAGCATGAGCTTGAGAAGGAATATGAAGCACTCATGGAGAGAGCCCGACAGCGGTGGGAGCAGGCCGATGAGTATGCTGGATTTACGATCGCAAGAGAGCGCCAGTTTATCGAAACGATTAAAGCTCTTACAGGAAAGGAGCCGCCACCAGCTGAACCTGTGCCACCAACACGTAAGAAATAATAGGTAAGCGATTTGCGGACAACTAGCCGGTATGGCGACGGTTGTTTTCGTGGCGAATTCTATGTCGAGTGGGGTACTCAGCGCCGCTGATCCATGGACCGAGAGCGGCGACAACACTGCTGTCCGTCTTCCCGTTTGCTTTCAATCGCGACATTCTGTCGGGATTGAAGATCGCCCCGCTGACTCAGGAAGGTCGGCATAAAGCCTGACATGCCGGTCGCGCTCCTCCTTGGAGCGGTCTGCCCGGTGCAGGTTCTCCGCGATTTTGCCAGAGCAGGCGCATCAGACAAGCCGCTGGACTCTTATTTGGCATTTTGCTCAATTGCCGCCTCATGCATCAGAGGGGGCTTGGATGCGATTTGCTGGAAACGTTATCTGGTTTGTCTTGGGCGGAGCGGTCACCGGGCTGATCTGGCTCATAGGCGCGGCAGTCTTCGCCGTAACGATCATCGGACTGCCGCTGACCCGCGCGGCGGTCGAAATGGCCAAGATGTCCGCGTTCCCATTCGGGAAGGAGGTCGTTCACATCCGGGAGCTCGATGCTCGTGAGTTGGATGCGACAACGGCTGTAACAGGAGCTGTCGGCTTCATCTTCAACGTGCTGTGGGCTCTGACCTTTGGCCTGCTGCTGTTCGTTGCCTACCTGATCTCAGGTATACTGTGCTGTTTGACAATCATCGGCATTCCGTTCGGCCTGCAGGCATTCAAGCTTGCCGGTCTCTCCTTATGGCCCGTCGGTCGTCGTGTTGTACCAATTGAGCTCGCCCAAGCCGCTCGAGAGGCAAACGCTCAGGATCGCCTGGCGGCGTATCGACGGCGCCCGGCATGACCCCTGATCGCTTCAACGAGTGCCTCGAGCACATCCATTGGTCCACGGAGACGCTAGCCGAAATACTTGGGTGCGATGAAAGCCTAGCGGAGGCGTACTCGCTCGGTCTGACAGAGGTGCCGATGAAGCTCGGTGTCTGGCTGGAGGTGCTGGCTCAGACCCATGAGGCAGCGGAAAGCGGGCGCCCGACAGGGCTCAAGGGAAAGCGGTATTCGGTCGGGAACTAGCGCTACAATACCGCCGCGTTGCCGGATCATCGGCGATAACACGATCTACCCGGCAATGGAGATCGAGGTGGACCTGGTGCACATCATGGGCAAGGTCAGCGCCTATGTGGGGCGAAAATGAATTCTGCGGAGGAGACGCATGGTCGATAGCAAAGGTATCGCCCGCAACGTGGGTGGAGAGGAGTTCACTCGTTACATTGCCTCGAAGGTAAACGGACGCATAGAATGCCCGATCTGCAAGAACAACATCTTTCAGGTGGGAGGAGCAGATGAAGGCCATTCCCACGCATACATTTCCCTAAACATGTCGGACCCAGAGATTTTTGGGGCGGGAGTCGCTTGGACAGTCCTGGTGATTTGCAAAAATTGCTGGCATGTAATGCCATTCCTTCGGCAGCCGATCACAGATTGGCTGGACGCAAACGATGAATAACGTGATCTCCATCAATAGCTCACACCTCGGGAGCCAAGACGGCAGTGATGACGGCACCCCCTTGCATTCGGGCGGCGGAGGGGGCACATCAGACGATATGAGCATCGTGGACGCCAAAATTGCAGCCGCCGAGGCCCGCACAGACACGAAGTTTGTGCAGGTGCTGTCGAGGCTTGACAACTTGGACAGCGATATCGCGAGGAACACACGCGGAATTATACCCACAATCATACTCACGGGCATCAGTGTGGTGGCTCTGGTGGTTGCGGTATTTGCGTGGGGTAACGGCATGTTCTCAACTGGCATGAGCGCCCAGTCGATTGCGGATCAGGCCGCGAGAGGTGTTGAGCAGCGCTTATCCACCGAGTTGCAAGCGAGCGCACAAAGGTACGATGTTCTGGAGCAGAGGCTAGACACAATGTCGGCTGAAAACTCCGCAAATTGGGATCGGATCCTTGAAGCTTTGAGCCAATCGGATAACGAAAGTGACCCGTCGCGTCCGCAGTCCCCGTGAGTGTCACTACTGCCTGAACGTCAGCCGACCCCGTTCCATGTCCCATATCGTGGTGTAGGGGGTACTCAGCACGAACCCCCCTGCCCTGGCTGAAAGATCTCGAACCGGAAGCCGAGGTGCCACATCGCCTCGGCTACTTATCCTCCCACTCGATGTAGAGCTCGCCGCCGAGGGCGTCGACTGCATCATAAAAGTTCGGGTTCCTCGTACCGTAGCGCCTAATGGAGCTCTGGGTTAAAAATCTGCGCGCTCCGACCACTCGGTAGAGTTCGTTCAAAGACACCCCTATCTCCTCACATCTTTGCTGAATATCCCGCACTATTGGGAGATCAGGCGTCTTTCTTCGGTCGGTGACGCGCAGCATCCTATGTTTTCGCCGCAGTGTCGCGATAGCTTGCTCCGTGCGGCCTGCAAACTGCGATGCAATTTGTGCATCTGTATGATCAGCCATGAGTAGCCGGATACGCTGGAGATCTGCCCCTTTCCAAACCCGCCTTGGCTTCGCACATCCCAACACAGATGCTCGGAGCATAATGGTGTCCCGAGTTTTGTCAGGCAGCAACTTGATCAGCAAATCGATGTCTGGGTAGTGATCTCGTATAAGTTGATCTTCTCCTTCGTGCCATCTCCTGGAAGGTGCAATACCGAGCGACGATGCCCGGCGCTTAATGGCAGCGACCGAGCGGTCCAGATGCAGCTTGCAAATCTCTACGTTTGGATAGAACCTTTGAAGCACTCGATCTTCGTCAGGCTGCCACCGCCTTATTTTCATATCCCCTCCTTTTCGGCGGCCGGCGGCGAAGATTTGGATTCGGCGTACCCGTCCATTTCGATCGCAGGTTTCCCCCTAGAAACGCGACAGCTCGGAAATGCGCCGTGTGGTCAAGACGGCCATGCTTCCACTTCCTTTTGGAAAAGTAGCCTTTACGCTTCGCCTCCTGATCCAGTTCGATCATCGAGACGTTGCGCTCTCGGGCCCGTTCGAGGATTTGATCCAGTACTCGGTTGCCCGTGGGTTTGAGCGGTCTCGGCGCTCGATAGATGCCGCGCGAGTTGGCTGCCTTGGCAATTGCCGCCCAGGTACGATCTGGAAAAGCCGCTATGATTTCTTCCCGCGTGCCCCGCGGATAGACCTTTCGAAGGCGAAGAATTTCGTTATCAGTCCAAGGGCGGCCGCGAGCCTTTGTAAGTCCCATCCGACCGGCCTTGCTGTAGGTTGCCGGCCTAGAACGGGCCCAGGGCTCCGCAAAAATCATATGGTAGTGCGGATGGAGGTTCTCCACCCGCCCCGTTTCGGGCGGTCGCCAAAGAGGATGGCCGTTCGGCGTCACACCACGTAGCTGCATCAGCCGCCGCATCCGCTCGGCCGTGGCAGCCCCTCTTGCATGCCAGGATAGCTTCATGATGCTCTCCTTCTACCGCTCGCATTGATGGGAAGTGATTCCCGGCATTGGAGACTAGAGTGCCGCGGGTGTTTTCCCCCGGTGAATGTCCCCGTCTCGAAATGACATCTGTAGGGTTGAACTTACTAACCCGATGGGTTACATATCCACCATGCAGACCGTTGCCGAGACCCCGACGTTCATTAAGCAAGCGGCGGGGCTTTTCTCAGAAGACGAGAAGGCAGCGCTGATCGACTACCTCGCGTCCAATCCGCTTGCCGGCGATGAAATCCCTGGCGCAGGCGGCGTCCGCAAGGTGCGGTTTGCGGTGCGTGGGAAAGGCAAGCGCGGCGGCGCCAGGGTGATTTACTACTGGTACAGCGACGATGCGCCGATCTACGCCCTGCTCGTTTACGGCAAGAACCAGAAGACCGATCTGACGCCAGATGAAGCGGCGGCGGTCGGAGCCTTCGCCAAGGCCATCAAGGCCGCGTACAGGAGCAAGTCACGATGACCAAGTTTGGTGACGATCTCATCGCCTCTATGACCGAGGCGCTCGCCCATGCACGGGGCGAGAACGTGCCCGGCATCGTTGTTCACGAGATCGATGTCGACAATATCGATCCGAAGGAAATCCGCCTTCACCTGGGGCTCACGCAGGAGCGGATGGCACAGGTGATGGGCACCAGTCTTTCCGGCTATCGGAAGTGGGAACAGCAGCAGCGCACACCTAGCGGTGCGGCGCGGACCCTGCTCCGCGTCATGGCCAAAGAACCCGAAGCGGTTCTTCGAGCGCTCGCGGACGAGGCGGCCTAAACCGTGTCCGTTCGGAAACGCCGCTGGACGAACGCCAAGGGCGAGACCAAGGAGGTCTGGCAGGTCGACTATGTCGACACTAACGGCGACCGACGCAGGCAATCCTTCGCCAAGAAGAAGGATGCCGATGCCTTTCATGCCAGGGCTACCGTCGAGGTCAGCCAGGGCGTTCACGTCCCTGATAGTGCGACCATTACAATAGAGGAAGCAGGCAAGCTCTGGATCAAATCGGGCACCGCGGCCGGCCTCGAGCGGACCAGTCTCGATCAACGGCGACAGCACCTGGAGCTTCACATCAAGCCATTCATCGGGAAGACGAAGCTTTCCAAGGTGACGGTGCCTTTCGTCCGCTCGTTTCAGGACATGCTTCGTGAAGCCGGTCGCTCGGCCGCCATGATCAAACGGGTGGCCGTTAGCCTCGGCAGCATCCTCTCGGATGCTCAGGGGCGCGGCTTGGTTGTGCGGAACGCCGTTCACGAAATGTCGCGGGCCCGCTCTGGCCAAAAGAAGGCGGAGCGCCGGCAAAAGGCGAAGCTGCGCGTTGGCGTCGACATCCCCACAAATACAGAGATCCGAGCCATCATCGGAGCTGCAGCCGGGCGTTACCGACCGCTCCTCATCACCGCGGTCTTCACTGGCCTGCGCGCCTCGGAATTGCGAGGTCTCCGATGGGAAGACGTTGATCTGGGTAAAGCACAACTCCACGTCCGACAGCGCGCCGACAAGTACCAGGACATGGGCATGCCCAAGTCGGACGCCGGACAGCGCACGATCCCCCTCCCTCCGATGGTGGTAAGCACGCTCAGAGAATGGAAGCTCGCCGGCCCGAAGAGCGATCTCGGTCTCGTTTTCGCCAATCAGGCGGGAAGGATCGAATACCATCAGAACATGCTCCAGCGCGGGCTTTGGCCGACGCTGCTCAACGCCCACGTGGCCGTGGCCACCGGCAAGAAAGACGAAGAAGGCAATCTGGTACTGGCGCCCAAGTACACCGGCTTTCACGCCCTGCGACACTGGTACGCGTCGTGGTGCATCAACCGCAAAGTCGATGGCGGCCTCGAACTGACACCAAAGCAGGTGCAGGAACGCATGGGGCATTCAAGCATTCAGGTCACGTTCGATACCTACGGGCACCTCTTTCCTTCCGTCGACGAAACGCGGGAACTCGAGGCTGCCCAGTTGGCGCTACTTGGCGGAACTGCTGGCACATAGATGGCACATGAACGCGGAGAATCCCAGAAAATCTAGCAGAATTAACGCACTCTGACTCCGTTAATCTTGGTTCGAATCCAGGTTCCCCAGCCACTCTTCTCCAATAAAATCAATACGTTAGCGCATGTATCAGGCTTGCCGCCTGATCACGCCAGGGATCGCGGCTTGCCTTCTGGCGGGTTTGTGGCACGCTTCGGGTGTCGAGGCGTCCCTTTCCGGAGGAGGAGAGAATGGGTTTTGACGGCGTGGGGTGGCTGGCGGCCATCATCATAGGCGGCATCGCCGGTTGGCTGGCCAAGCAGTTCATGAACACCAATACCGGCCTGCTCATGAACATCCTGCTCGGTATCGTCGGTGCGATTCTCGCCAGTCTCGTTCTGGGCCTCTTCGGCATCTCCTTCGGGGGCTGGATCGGTTATCTGATCGCCGGCTTCATCGGCGCGTGCATCATCATCGCGATCGGGCGAGCGGTCACCAGCCGGTAGACGGCGTGTCCGCTATACGGGGATGGCGTAGCTCGACGGGCCGTTGCTGAGGCGGATGGCCTCGGCGGTCAGTTGCGCGGCCCTGGCGGCCTGTTCGTTGGAGATGCCGCTGACGCTCATGCGCAAGGCGTTGTTGTGGCCGGGGCGGATATAGAACGGCTCGCCCGAGATGAGCAGCACGCCGAGCGTGGCTGCGCGCTCGACGACCTCGGTCGCAGCAACCCCATATGGCAGGGAAATCCAGACGTTGAGACCGTCACTGCCTGAAACCTGGGCGCCGGACGCAACGAGTTCGGATCGCATGGTCGCAACGATCGTATCGCGGCGGATTCTGTAGCTCTCGCGGGCGACATGCAGCGCATCATCGAGCCGGTCGTCGACGAGGGCGCCCGCCAGCACCCGCTGGGAGTGATGGGACGTCCAGCCGTCGAGCAGGCTCTTGGCCTCGCCCAGCGCATTGGCCAGCCGGGGCCGTGCGATCCCGAGGGCGACCCGCATGTCGGGCGCGATCGATTTGGCGAAGGTGCGGATGTAGACCGTGCGGTCGCCGACGGCCGTATCCAACAGGGATCCCGGCCGGGTGAGCGCGAGATCGGCGAACTGGTCGTCCTCGATCGCCAGCACATGCTGGTGGCGCTGCAGCACCTCTGCGAGCGCGAGCTTGCGCTCGACTGTCCAGGACACGCCGCACGGATTGAGCGCCCGCGGCGTGAAAAGCGCCGCGATGGCTCCCGCTTCGAGAGCGCGCTCGAGCGAGTGCGGCAGCACGCCATGCTCGTCGAGCGCCATGCCGACGAGGCGGAAGCCCAGATATTCGAACGCGTCGAAGACGGTCTGGTAGCCGGGCTCCTCGACCGCAACGATCCGTTGCCGGTCCGGCATCAGCCGCCCGGCGATCGAGAGCGCCATCACCATCAGCTGCTGGGCCGAATTGCCCACCACCATCTCCTCGACCGCAATGCCATCGCGCGCGAGGCGCGACGCGACGGCTGCCCGCAGCGCCGGAATGGGAGCGGGACCCGAATATTGCAGGTCGTCGGCCACGACCTCGCTTGCGGCCGCTTTCGTCGCAGCGCGCACGATATCGGTCAGGATGAGGGACGTGTCGGGTTTGCCGCGCGTGCAATCGAGCGCGTCGGGATAAGCGGCGAGCAGGCGGTTGGCCGAAGCCAGCACGTTGCGGCGGCGCCAGGGCGGGCGGTGGTGGGGTGGCGATATCCCCCATCCGGACCTGGCCGGGCTGCCCGCATCGCTTTCGGCTCCGTTCGCGCCGCGCCCGGTGACATAGGTTCCGCGCCCGACCTCGCCATTGATCTGCCCTTTGACGCGCAGGGCGTTGTAGGCCGCGACGACCGTCGAGGCGCTGACGTTGAGCTCGCGTGACAGCGCCCGCACCGTCGGGAGCCTGGTACCGGCGGGCAGCGCGCCGTCGGCGATGGCCTCATCGATGGCAGCAGCGATCGCTTCATGGCGTGTCGCCAGCAACGACGCACGCTCGTAGCGCTCCTTCAGGGACAGGCTTGTCAAATGTTAACCTGCTGACTCTGTTACAACTGCTCTGCCGTCGCCATCTCGGCGAAGTCTTTCCAGACGCGCTGGATATCGTCCGGAACAATTGGCCCGGTGAACGTCAGCACGCGGAACCGATAGGTCTCTGCGGAACCGGACTCGATCTTCCAGCTCTCTGCTATCACGCGGCTCGGGGAAATCCCAAATTCGTTGTCCACCCGCCATGTGGTGGGATGGGCAGGATTGGAGGGATGGTCCATGATCGCCATGCCGGCCCCGTCCGAGCGGCCGTCTATCGGCATCCAGACGGACTGCCAGTCGGCACGCTGCTTCTCTCCGTCCTTGTCGGCAAGCCCGTTGCTGTTGAGGGCGCGTGCGCCCTTCTCGGGGGTCCAGGGCATGCGCAGGAACAGCCCGCCGGCCATGAACTGACCGATGACGACATCCTCCAGCGCATTGAGCGTCCAGGTCAGATCGAAGACATAGAGCTCGTTTTCCACCGCCAGGGACCAGCCCTGCACCTCATCGATGAGCGGCGTTCCGTCCGGGTGAGTCCAGCGGTTGGCGATCGTCCAGCGGGCCGTGTTGCCCGATGCGACCGGCTCGCCCAGCAGGCGCGGCGCGAAATCGCCGTCCTGCGGCTCGTCGCGCCAGAAGCCGACGCCGTTGACGAGGTTGAACCCCGTGTAGAGCCCGCGCTGCCAGGGGTGGTGCCCGGGCCGGTCCTCGGTGAGGATGCCGTTTCCGTCGGGCGCGACGATCGGATGAATCGTCGGCCGCGCCGCCGCGGGGATGCGGTGGACCAGCACCTCCTGGCCGTTGCCGCGGGCGATGACCAGGTTTTCCCGGTCCTGGCTGACCGTTATCGTGATTTCGGACATGTCGTTTCTCTGGCGGGCTTCCGGATTGGCGAGGCGCGCGGAGCCTCGGGCCCCACGCGCCTCGAAGGGCTTCCTTTAGTCACGCAGCCCCGTGATGCCGCCGTCGATGTTGAAGTCCGCCCCGGTGACGTAGGAGGCCTCGTCGCTCGCCAGCCACAGGATGGCATAAGCTTGCTCGACTGGCTCCGCCTGACGGTTGAGCAACGTGTGCGGCGCGCCGGCGGCGCGCATCTCTGCCTCGATTTCCGCATAGGGCCGGCCGGTGGCCTTGACCCGGTTGTTGATGTGGAAATTGGTCAGCGTCGGCCCGGGCGAGATGGCGTTGACGCGGATGTTCTGGTGTGCGTGGTCGCACGCCATCGAACGGGTCAGGGCCAGCACGCCGGCCTTGGTGGCGTCGTAGAGCCCCATGCCCTTTCGCCCCACGGTTGCGTTGGCGGACGAGACGGTGACGATGCTGCCGCCGCCGTTCTCGATCATCTTCGGGATCGCGTATTTGCAGCAATGCGCCACGGCGAGCAAGTTGGCGCCGAGGATGAAGTTCCAGTCATCCATAGTGGCCTCGGGAATGGTTCCACGCACCCGGACGGCCGCCACATTGGCCAGCACATCGAGCTTGCCGAACCGGGAGACTGTCGCGTCGACTGCCGCCTTCGCCTGCTCCTCCTGGTCGAGGCGGGCGATGGTGTAGGCGACGGATTGCCCGGACGGGTCGATCGCCTTCGAAACGCGCTGACTGGCCTCCTCATTGAGGTCGACGATCATCACCTTAGCGCCTTCGCGCACGAACAGGCGGACGGTCTCCTCACCAATGCCGCCGGCGCCTCCTGTAACGATGGCGACCTTGCCTGCTAACCGATCTCCCATGGTGGTGCTCCTCCCAATACCGGCTCATATCCGGACATAACAATATCAGAACAATTCTGAATGCATTGTCAGTATAATGTGGAGCTTCCGACTGTCAAATCGGAAACTTGAGAAACTATTTTCTCTATAAATATCAGCACTATAATCCGAAAAATGCTCGAAATTCCGGCGAAGACGATCTGTGAACGGTTGACTTCCCCGTCTCCCGCACAATAGCTTCAAGCGTCGGGTGTGCTGACAATTGTTACAGTACAAAGCCAAAAGGCCGAGCCATCCGAACCGCTGGAGTGGGCGTCACCGTCTCCAGTGGAGGAGAGGAACGTGACGCGACAGGCACTCAGCGAGGTGCCTAAAGGGAGGAGAAGGATGACTCAGGACGAGACGTTCCTGCGCCGGTCGGGCATGACCCGCCGCCAGTTCAATCTCATGTTCTCGGGCGCCGTCGCGGGTTCGGTCGTGTTGCCGACTCTCGTCAAGCCCGCCTACGCCCAGCCGACCCAATTCAACGAAGCGCCCATGCTGGCCGAGCGCGTCGCAGCCGGCGAACTTCCACCGGTCGCCGAACGCTTGCCGCCCAATCCGGTCGTTGTCACGCCGACCAACGAGATCGGCACTTATGGCGGGCGCATGTTCGGCGCCGGGCGGGCGCCGGAGACGGCCAACGATCTGCAGATCGGCCAGGTGGCAGGCCTGTTCCGCTATTCGAACGACCTGAACGAAATCTATCCGGAACTGGCGGAAGGCTACCAGTTCAACGATGATTTCACCGAGTGCACGATCACCCTGCGCCCGGGGATCAAGTGGTCGGACGGAGAGCCGTTCACCGTCGATGACATCGTCTTCTATTTCGAGGACTGGCAGTACGACAGCGACCTGCTCCCAGTGCCGTCAGCCACGCTGATGGCGGGCGGCGAACTCTTCAGCCTGGAAAAGCTCGACGACCACACCATCAAGTTCGGCTTTGCCGTGCCGCATCCGGCGTTCAGCATCATACACTTCTCCGGCGGGCCGTCGGAGCCCTTCCGTCCGGCGCATTACCTTCGCCAGTTCCATCCGAAGTACAATCCGGATGCGGCTGCCGAAGCGACGGCGGCGGGGTTCAACTCCTGGCAGACCCGCTTCACCAACCGCGCGAACAGCGCCGGCGGCTCCTTCCACAACGGCGCCAGCAATATCGACATGCCGGTGCTCTCGCCCTGGATTCCGACCTCGGTCGACAGCCAGAGGCAGCAGTACGAGCGCAATCCGTATTTCTTCAAAGTTGATACGGAGGGCAACCAGCTTCCCTATGTCGACTACATGACGGTCGAATATGCCAGCAACGCCGAGGTCATGAACCTCAAGGCGGTCTCCGGCGAACTATCCGTCGCCGGCATGGATATTCAGCTTTCCAACTTCCCCATCATCCGTAGGGGAGAGGAAACGGGGAACTACAAGACGAAGCTCGTCTACAGCGAGCGCGGCTCAGACGTCTGCCTGGCGTTCAACCAGATCCACCCCGATCCGGTGCTGTCCAAGTTGTTCACCGACGTGCGCTTCCGCCAAGCCATGTCGCTCGGCATCAATCGCACGGAGATCAACGAACTGGTCTTTCTGGGCCAGGGTACAATCCGGCAGGCGACGGTCAACGAGTCGGCGAGCTTTTTCGAGCCGCGATGGGCGGAGCACTACGTTGCGTACGATCCGGACGCAGCCAATGCCCTGCTCGACGAAATCGGGCTCAGCGAGCGCAACGCCGACGGCGTCCGCCTGCGTGAAGATGGCGTTCCCCTCACCTTCCAGTTGGAATTCCTGCCGCATGAGGGCCCCAAGACCGAGGTCTGCGAATTGGTCGTCAAGCACTGGCAGGCGCTGGGCATACAGGTGCAAGCCGCAGCGCGAGAGCGCAGCTACCTGATCGAACGGCTCGATGCCCAGCAGCAGGATGCCACCGCCTGGCATGCCGATCGCCTTCTCGAACGGCCAGCCTACGCCTACGGCCTCATCGGCAAGATGGGCCCCGGCGGCGACTCCATCGTCCGGTACGGCAAGCTCTGGCAGGACTGGTTCAATTCCGGCGGCGAACGCGGGACCGAGCCGCCCCAGGAGGCAAAGGACCTGCGGGCAGCCTATGTGGCCTGGCAGGAGACCGAGTTCGGTTCCGACGCGTACATGGCGGCGGCCAAGCAGGTCTACGACCTGACCACCGAAACGCTCTGGGTCATCGGCACCGTCGGCCAGTCCCCGCAGCCGGTCATCGTGCGCAACGACATGGGCAACGTCTTCAGGGACGGTGACGAGACCCGGTTCTGGTGGGGCGCCGCCAACTGGTTCTGGCACACCCTCAGCCCCGAGCAGTGGTACATCAAGGCCTGACGGCCAACCACGCAAGCATCCGCGCCGTCCTGGCGCGGATGTCCACCCAAGTCCTGCGGGAGGTGCTCAGTGGGCCGGTACATCATCCAGCGCATCGTGCTGACCATTCCGACGATCTTTGCCATCTCGATCGTCTCGTTCGTCATCATCCAGCTGCCGCCGGGGGACTTCCTCACGGCCTATATCACCACGCTGGAATCGGGCGGCCAGGTCGTCGACCAGGCGCAGATCGACGCCCTGCGCAACCAGTACGGGTTGGGCGAGCCGGTCCATATCCAGTACCTGAAATGGATCTCGCGCACCCTCGTCGGGGATTTCGGCTATTCGTTCCAGTGGCAGCGCCCCGTCTCCGAGCTGATCGGGGAGCGCATGCTGATGACGATCATCCTGTCCGTCGCCTCGCTGCTGCTCGTGTGGGCGATCTCCCTGCCGATCGGCATCTATTCGGCCGTCAAGCAGTACTCGCCGGGCGATTACTTCTTCACCTTCATCAGCTTCATCGGCCTTGGCATACCGAACTTCCTGCTGGCGCTGGTGCTGATGTGGTGGGCCTACTCCTATCTCGGCATGTCGGTCGGCGGGTTGTTCTCCCAGCAATATGCCGATGCGCCGTGGAGCCTGGCGCGCGTGCTCGACCTGCTTGCGCATCTCTGGATCCCGGCCATCGTTCTTGCCGTCGGCGGCATAGCGGGCCTCATCCGCATCATGCGCGCCAACCTCCTCGACGAGCTGCCGCGCCTCTACGTCACCACCGCCCGCGCCAAGGGCATGAAGGAAGGCCGGCTCGTGCTCAAATACCCCGTGCGCGTGGCGCTCAATCCCTTCGTCAGCACCATCGGCTGGACCCTGCCGGGACTCGTCTCGGGCTCGATCATCGTCTCGGTGGTGCTCAACCTGCCCACCACCGGACCGATGCTGCTGACCGCCCTGCAATCGCAGGACATGTACCTGGCCGGCGCCATCCTGCTGCTCCTGAGCGTGCTGACCGTCATCGGCACACTGATTTCCGACATCCTGCTTGCGTGGCTCGATCCGCGCATCCGGTTCAACTGAGAAAGGAACAGCGATGCTTCGCCGTATCCTTGGTCGAGGACAGCCCGTCGCGGCCGGCGTTCCCGCCGCAACCGCCGAGCCGACGCAACCGCTCGAGACGGAAACC
This sequence comes from Devosia geojensis, assembly GCF_000969415.1. Lineage (GTDB taxonomy): Bacteria > Pseudomonadota > Alphaproteobacteria > Rhizobiales > Devosiaceae > Devosia > Devosia geojensis. The sequence continues at coordinate 52,810 of NZ_JZEX01000081.1, forward strand.
GAAAAGCACGACTATGCCGTCGCCTCCGAATGGGAGCTGATGTGGTACAAGTTCAAGCGCCACCGGCTCGCGCTGATCTGCGGCGTCGTCGTCCTCCTGCTCTATGTCGTCGCCGCCTTCGTCGAGTTCATCGCTCCCTACAATCCGGAAGCGCAGAACCCCGCCGCGGCCTACCAGGCGCCCACGCGCGTCCACTTCGTCGACGCCGAGGGCAACTTCCACCTGCAGCCCTTCGTCTACGGTACGACGAGCCAGCGCAACCCCGACACCTTCGAGCTCGAATTCGTCGAGGACACCTCGGTCATCCACCCGCTCCAGCTCTTCGTGCGCGGAGATTCCTACCGCATGTGGGGCTTGTTCGACGCCAACCTTCACCTCTTCGGGGTCGAGGATCCCAACGTACGCCTCTACCTCCTCGGCGCCGACCGGCAGGGGCGCGACATGTTCAGCCGCATCGTCCACGGCACGCGCATATCGATGTCGATCGGGCTCGTCGGCGTGGTCATGAGCTTCGTCATCGGCATCGTCGTCGGGGGCATCTCGGGCTATTTCGGCGGCACGGTCGACCTCGTCGTCCAGCGCATCATCGAGTTCATCCGCTCGATGCCGACGATCCCACTCTGGCTCGGCCTCGCGGCGGCGCTGCCGGCCGACTGGTCGATATTGCAGATCTACTTCGCCATCACCGTGATCCTGTCGCTGATCGGCTGGACGGGGCTGGCGCAAGTCGTGCGAGGACGCGCCCTCGCCCTTCGCGAAGAAGACTTCATCATGGCCGCGCGCCTCAGTGGCACCAGCCGCACCAGGATCATCGTGCGGCACATGGTGCCCTCCTTCATGAGCCATATCATCGCCGCGCTGACGCTTGCGGTGCCGGAGATGATCATCGCCGAGACGGCGCTGAGCTTCCTCGGCCTTGGGCTGCGCTATCCGGCCATCAGCTGGGGCGTGCTGCTGCAGGAAGCGCAGAATCTTCGTTCCATCGCGCTTGCCCCGTGGCTGCTGGCGCCCGGCGCCATGGTGGTGATCGCGGTGCTCGCCCTCAACTTCTTCGGCGACGGTCTGCGCGACGCGGCCGACCCGTACAAGCGCTAGGGAGGCAGGGATGCAGAACCAGACCGTCCCGTCCGACTCACCACTGCTCGAACTGCGTGACCTGCGCACCGGGTTCGCCTTGCGCGAAGGCTATGTGAAGGCCGTCGACGGCGCGAGCTTCTCGGTGGCGCGCGGCGAGACCATTGGCGTCGTCGGTGAGAGCGGGTGCGGCAAATCGATCACCGCCCGCACGATCCTGCGCATCGCCGGCACCAACGACAGCGAGCTCGGCGGTGAGGCTCTGTTCCGCCGGCGCACGCGTGATGGCCGGCCCGGCGAAGTCGTCGACCTCCTCAAGCTCGCGCCCAATGGACGCGAAATCCGCAGCATCCGCGGCGCCGAGATCGCCATGATCTTCCAGGAGCCGATGACCGCGTTCAGTCCTGTCCATACCATCGGCAACCAGATCATCGAAGCGATCCAGCTGCACCATCCCGTCTCCAAGGACGAGGCGCGCGCCACCGCCATCGACATGCTGCGGCGGGTCGAGATGTCCAACGCCGAACGGCGGATCGATGCCTATCCGCACCAGCTCTCGGGCGGCATGCGCCAGCGCGCCATGATCGCCATGGCGCTGGTCTGCCGGCCGCAGCTCTTGCTCGCCGACGAGCCGACTACGGCGCTCGACGTCACCACGCAGGCTCAGATCCTGGCGCTGATCCGTCAATTGAAGGCCGAGCTCGGCATGAGCGTGATGATGATCACGCACGATCTCGGGGTCGTCGCCGAAACGGCGCAGAACGTCGCCGTGATGTATCTCGGCAAGGTCGTCGAATACGCCGACGTGCGCGCTCTCTTCCACGATCCGAAGCACCCCTATACCCAGGCCCTGCTCGCTTCGATCCCCAAGCTCGGGCGCGAGGCGGGCGCGCGCCTCCACCCCGTCAAGGGCATGGTGCCGAGCCCGTTTAACCGCCCGCGCGGCTGCCCGTTCAACACGCGTTGCCCGAAGGCGATGCCGGGGGTCTGCGACGTGGATATGCCGGGGCCGACGACGATCAAGCCCGGACATACCGTCAGCTGCTTCCTTTACGGAGCCGGCGATACCCGCACGGAGGCCGCACAATGAGCGTCGCAGAGCAGAACGCCGCCCGATCGTCCGACACCGCGCGCGCCAGGCACCGCCTGCTCGACGTGCGCAAGCTGACCAAGCACTACCCCATCACCGAGGGCCTGCTGCGGCGCGAGGTGGCCCGCGTGCGCGCCGTCGACGACGTGACCTTTCACGTCGATACCGGCGAGACATTGGGGCTCGTCGGCGAAAGCGGTTGCGGCAAGACCTCGACCGGCCGCTGCCTGCTGCGCGCCATCGATCCGACCTCGGGCGAAATGGTCTTCGACTACGGCGACGGGCGCGTGGTCGATATCGCCAAGCTGGAAGGCCGGGCGCTGAAGGACCTGCGCAAGGACATGCAGATGGTGTTCCAGGACCCGTTCTCGTCCCTGAACCCGCGCTGGACCCTTCTCGACCTCGTCGGCGAGCCGCTCGTCGCCTTCCGCGTCGCCAAGGGGCGCGAGCTCGAGGACCGCGTCGCCGAGCTGCTGCGCCGCGTCGGGCTGCGGCCCGAATACCTGCGGCGCTATCCGCACGCCTTCTCGGGCGGCGAGCGCCAGCGCATCAGCATCGCGCGGGCCCTGGCGCTCAATCCGCGCCTCGTCGTTGCCGACGAGCCGGTCTCGGCGCTCGACGTGTCGGTGCGCGCCCAGACGCTCAATCTCCTGGAAGACCTGCAGCAGGAACTCGGGCTGACCTACATCTTCATCTCGCACGACCTCAGCGTCGTGCAGCACATCTGCGACCGGGTCGTCGTCATGTATGTCGGTCAGGTGGTCGAGGTCGCCGACACCTCCAGCCTCTTCTTCACGCCGAAGCACCCCTACACCGAGGCGCTGCTCTCGGCGGTGCCCAAGCCCGATCCCGATCTCGCCTCCAGCCGTATCGTGCTGAAGGGCGAGGTCGCCGATCCCAGCAACGTGCCCAAGGGCTGCGCGTTTCATCCACGCTGCCCTTACGCCGTCGATCACTGCCGGCAGGTCGAGCCCAAGCTCGAGACGCTCGGCGACGGCCGGCAGGTCCGTTGCCACAGGGCGCATGAGCTCAGCCTTTCGGGAGTAGAATAGCGTGATATTCCCCGGATCAGTGCGGCGGGGCGCCGGCGCGCGTCCGGTTCGTTCGTAAGTACCACGGAGCTACAGGCCTATGCGCCGACAGGATATCGTTGAAAAGTTGAAAGCGCAGATCGCGGCCGGACGCCCGGTCGTCGGGGCCGGCGCGGGCACGGGGCTCTCGGCCAAATGCGTCGAGGCGGGCGGGGCCGACATCATCGTCATCTACAACTCCGGCCGCTTCCGCATGGCCGGCCGGGGATCGCTGGCGGGCATGATGCCATATGGCGATGCCAACCAGATCGTCGTCGAGATGGCGGCGGAGGTGTTGCCGGTGGTGCGCCGCACGCCGGTCCTCGCAGGCGTCTGCGGCACCGACCCCTTCCGGCTGATGCGCGTTTTCCTGCGCCAGATCAAGGAGATGGGCTTTGCCGGCGTGCAGAACTTCCCGAGCGTCGGGCTGATCGACGGCGTCTTCCGGGCCAACCTGGAAGAGACCGATATGGGCTATGGCAAGGAGGTCGAGATGATCGCCATAGCTCACGAGCTCGACCTGCTGACGACCCCCTATGTGTTCAACCCGCGCGAGGCCGAGGACATGGCGCGGGCGGGCGCGGACATCCTGGTGCCGCATGTGGGGCTGACCACCAAGGGCACGATCGGTGCGCAGACCGCCATAACGCTCGACGACGCGGTGCGCGTCGTGCAGGACATGCACGACGCGGCCAAGGCCGTGAACCCGGACATCATCGTCCTCTGCCATGGCGGCCCGATCGCCGAACCCGAGGACGCGCAATACGTTCTGAGCCGCACATTCGGCATCAATGGCTTCTTCGGTGCATCGAGCGCGGAGCGCCTGCCCACCGAAATCGCCATCACCGAGAACATGAAGCGTTTCAAATCGATCTCCTTCGCCGATGTCAGGGACACACGGCAGGACGAGACAGTGGACCATGGGAGGAACGGATGAGCCTGGTGAAACCCGACAGCGTGCCGACGCAGACCTTCGACTGGGGGATGATCAAGTGGTTCATCACCCCGGGAGCGACGCCGGGCGCCGGCATGACGTTCGGCGAGGTGATCCTGCTGCCGGGCGAAGGACATACACGCCACAACCACCCGGAAGCCGAGGAGATCCTTTACGTGCTCTCCGGGACCGGCCTGCAGATGGTCGACGACAAGCCGCCCTACCCCGTAGGTCCGGGCGACACGATCTACGTGCCCACCGGCATCTATCATTCGACCGTCAACGACGGCTGGGAGCCGCTGCGCCTCATCGCCGTCTACAATCCCGGCGGCCCCGAACGCGACCTCGAGGCCCTGCTGGACTTCCGCGAGGTGCCGGCCGGCACCAGGGCCCGGCTGATCCGGGGTTGAGCCATGGCGCGGGTCGTGCTCCTCGGCACCCTCGACACCAAGGAGGCCGAATACCGGTTCTTGCGTGAGAAGATCCTCGCGGCCGGCCATGACGTTGTCGTCATCGACGCCGGCATCACTCCGTATGTCTCGGGCATCGCCGACTACGACAGCACATTCGTGGCGCGCGCCGCCGGCCATGACGTTGCAGCGCTCGCCAGCGCCGGGGACCGCGGGGCGGCGGTAAACGCCATGGCCGAGGGAGCGGCGGCCGTGGTGCTGGACCTCCTTTCCGGGCAGGGCTTCGACGGCATCTGTGCGCTCGGAGGATCCGGGGGCTCGGCGCTCGCCACCCACGCCATGCGGACCCTGCCGATTGGGGTGCCCAAGCTAATGGTCTCGACGGTCGCTTCGGGCGATATCGGGCCCTATGTCGGCACGTGCGACCTGACGATGATGCATTCGGTCGTCGACATCGCCGGCCTCAACCGCATCAGCGCGCGCATTCTCGAAAACGCGGCGGGCGCCATCTCCGGCATGGCCGCGGCCTATGCCGCGCGCGACCGGCAGGCGAGCCACCGTCCGGTGGTCGCGGCCACCATGTTCGGGGTCACGACCAAGGGTGTCATGGCGGCAAAGGAGTGGCTCGAAGAGCGCGGCTACGAAGTTCTGGTCTTTCACGCGGTCGGCACGGGCGGACGGGCGATGGAAGCGCTCGCGGCCGATGGCTATCTCGACGGCATCCTCGACCTGACGACGACCGAACTCGCCGACGAACTCGTCGGCGGCATCTTCTCGGCCGGCCCCGACCGTCTGCGCGTCGCCGCGCGTCACGCGGTGCCGCAAGTGGTTTCGGTCGGCGCGCTCGACATGGTCAATTTCGGGCCGCGCGACACCATACCCGCGAAGTTCGCCGGGCGCCGGCTCCATAAGCATAACGCCAGCATCACCCTCATGCGCACGACCCCCGCCGAATGCGCCGCCCTTGGCGGGATCATCGGCGAGCGGCTGGCGAGCGGGATATCCCCGACGCGGGTCTTCCTCCCCTTGCGCGGGATATCGGCGGTCGCGGTTCCCGGCGGCATTTTTCATGACGCCGAGGCGGATACCGCCCTCTTCACGTCCCTCCGTTCAGCCCTCCCGACCCATATCGAGATCACGCAGCTGGATACCGACATCAACGACCCGGCCTTCGCGACCGCCGCCGCCGCGGCGCTCGACGAGCTCATCACGAAGGCCGGGCGCCCAAGAAGGGCGAGCGCCGGCTAAGCGCAGCTCCGCTCCGCCGCCGGCGACCGGGGCGAATGCCGGTCTCGACGCCTCAATAGATCGTCCCGCGTTTCCCCACACAGCGTTTGCGATTGCCATGCCGCATGCCGGGTACCCTGCTCTTGCACCGATATTGCACTTATGTCATATGACTTATGTCATAAGTTGCGAGCAGGGTTGATGTCGAATATCTTCAGCGTCGAGGGCAAGGTCGTTGTCGTTACCGGTGGGCTTGGGCAGCTGGGGCGCGAGTTCGCGTCCTCGCTCGCCAACGCGGGCGCCAAGGCCGCCATCTATAGCCGCCGGCCAATCGAGGACGCCGAGCTGGACCGGCTTTTCCCGGGCCTCGGGCGGGACCGGCTGCGCGTCTATGTGGCGAGCGTGACCGACAAGGAGGCCCTGGAGGCCGCGACCGACCAGCTCGTTGCCGACTGGGGCGTGCCGCATGCGCTGGTCAACAATGCCGGCATCGACTCCAAACCCGACGGCGCGGCCGACCAGAACGGCCCCTTCGAGACCTACCCGCAGAAGTACTGGGACGAGATCATCGACGTGAACCTCACCGGCGTGATGCTCTGCACACAGGTCATCGGCTCGCGCATGGCCGAGCTCAAGCGCGGCAGCATCATCAATGTCGGCTCGATCTATGGCATCGTCTCGCCCAACCAGGCGCTCTATGCCTATCGCGAGGCGCGCGACGGCGTGCCCTTCTTCAAGGCCGTTTCCTACGCCGCCTCGAAGTCCGGCCTCGTCAACCTGACCCGCTATGTGGCGACCTACTGGGCGCCCAAGAACGTGCGCTGCAACCTCATTTCCTTCGGCGGCGTCAAGACCGGCAGCTTCGACAAGGAATTCGTCGAGAACTTCCTCGCCCGCGTGCCGCTCGGACGCCAGGCCGAGAAGGGCGAATACAACGGCGTCATCCAGTTCCTGGCCTCCGACGCCTCAAGCTACATGACCGGCTCCAACGTCGTCGTCGACGGGGGCTTTACCGCGTGGTGACCCCTGGCGCTCCCGACCGCGGCAAGCTCTCCGACCTCGTGGTTTCGGCCATCGAAGCCGAGATTCTTGCCGGCGAGCTCAAGGTCGGCGAGCGCCTCGTCTCCGAAGCGGACCTGGCGCGCCGGTTCAACATCTCGACGCGGTCGGTGCGCGAGGCCATGCAGATCCTCGAGACCAAGGGGCTCGTCCGCCGCCGGCACGGCGAGCGCGCCGAGGTGGTGCGCGACGATGTCGGACAGTTCCTCGATTCCCTGACGGCCACCGTCCGCTCGCTCTTCGCGCAGGATCCGGGCTACCTCGTCCAGCTCATGGACGTGCGCAGGATGATCGAGCTCGAGGTCGCCGGCAGGCTCGCGGGCGGCGAGGGAAAGCTTTCGCCGCAGATCGAGGCGGCGCTTACCGATCTCGCCGCCGCCAAGGACTTTTCCCAGTATGCCGAGGCCGACGCCGATTTTCACCGGGCACTGGTGCAGTCGCTGGGCAACGAGATCCTCTCGACCCTCTATGGCAGCCTCTATGGCCTGATCTCCGAGATCATCCGCCTCACCAGCCGGGTGCCCTCCAAGACGCAGGCGGAAGGCGTCGCCGAGCACCAGCACATCTTCAAAGCCATCCAGTCGGGCCAAGTCGAGGAGAGCCGCCGGCTCATGCGCGAGCATATCGACAACAGCACGACCTATCTCCAACAGGCGGTCGACGCCGGAAAAGTGCGGGAGCAGAAACCCTGATGGGCTACGACTACAACAACACCGACTGGGATGCGATCAAGCGCCTCTCCAAGTGGTATTCCGGAGACATCCATGACGTGCTCGACGGGCGCGGACCCTATGGGTACCTCAAGGGCATCAGCCAGTTCGGCGTGCTGCAGCCCGGCCAGGTGATCTGCGGCCCGGTCTCGACCGTGCGCTACGAGCCGAGCACCCGTGTCGGCCAGCCGCAGGACGTCTACCATGGCGCCATCGATGCGGTGGTCAAAGGCGGCATCCTCGTCGTCGATTCCTCCTGTGCCGAAGGCTCGGGAAGCGGCGAACTGATGTGCACCGGCGCCAAGACCAAGGGCGCGGCGGCGACCGTCGTCAACGGTACCGTGCGCGACCTCGCCGAAGTGCGCAAGCTCAACTATCCGCTCTTTGCTAAGGGCATGAGCCCGGTCGGCGTGTCCGGCCGTATGGAGCCGGCCCACTACCAGGTCGAGCTCGATATCGACGGGGTGAAGGTTCGTCCCGGCGACGTGCTCTTTGCCGACATCACCGGATGCGTCGTCATCCCCGCCGGGCTCGTTCGCGAGATCGCAGACGCGGCCGACGCCAACGGCATTGCCGAAGTGCGTTGCCGCGAGCGCATTCTTGCCGGCGAGAACCTGCGCGATATCTGGCCGGTCGGCTCTGCCGGCCCGGTCTGACGAACATCGACCGGCCCCCAACGGGGCCGGCTTCTCATGTTTGCCGCGCTTTCAGAAGGAGGGGCCGGTGGCAGGATCAGCGCTGGAAGCCGAGCCTCTGCGAGATGAGGTTGGCGTGGTAGATCACGACCTTGTTGAGCTCGTCGACTTCGCTCATCGGCAATTGCCATGCCGGCGCACTGACGCTGATGGCCGCGAATACCGCCCCGGTCTGGTTGCGGATCGGCGCGCCGAGGCACCGCAGGCCCGGCTGGTGCTCGCCATTGTCTATGGCAAAGCCACGCTCGCGGGTCGCATGCAGCTCCTCGCGCAGCGCCCCCGGCTCGGTGATCGTCGTCTCGGTGAAGCGCTCGAGGCCGGCCTCGATGACGCGGGTGACGGTTTCCTCGGGCTGGAAGGCGAGGATCGCCTTGCCGACGCTCGTGCAGTAGGCGGGCGAGTTCTCGACGAGCCTGTCGGAGCTTCCCTCGACCTCGGTACGCTGGATGACGACGGCGCGCAGCCCGTCGAAGACGGCCAGGTGCACCGCCCTGCCCGTCAGGCGCTGCAGGGAATCGACGATGGTGCGCCCTTCCCGGTTCAGCTCGAGATTGGCGAGGACGATATTGCCGAGCTCGAAGAGGCGCAGGCCCAACCGGTAGGAATCGCGCTCCCGATCCTGCTCCACGAACCCGACTTCGCGCATGGCCGCCAGCAGCCGGTGCGTCGTCGAGCGCGGATAGCCGGTGCGCGCGCAGATATCGGCAAGGCTCAGCGCACGGTGCGTGGTCGAGAAACAGTCGAGGATACGGGCGACCTTGGTCAGGGACTTGAGCCCCTCGTCGGACCGGCCCGGCTTCGTTTGCGGCGCAGAGATCTCGTTCATCGCGTCTTCTTCGGCTCGCCCTTGCGCGGCGTTTCGCCGCCGACTCCCGTTGATCTTTCTAGATTATCGCACGTGCCTTGTCAGGACGGGGGCCCCGCCTGATGCGCACCCTTCGTCACGGCCCTCACCAACTCGGCCAGCGCCAGCATGCCCGGATCGTCAAGCCCGACGCTCCTGTCGGCGAACATGCGGGCGCGCCCCATGGTGCAGGGTCGGTCGCGGAATTCGGCGAGGACATCGTCCATGGCCGCCACGGCGGCTTTGGCAAGAGCCTCAGGATTGGACTTGCGGTCGAGCGCCCTGGCCAACGCATCGAGCCCGTCGATGATGGTCTTGGCGCCGAGCTCGGCCTTGCCGCGCATCATGGCGGCGTCCCGCACCTTGCCGATGATCGGCCCGAGCCGGTCCCAGCCGATCTCGGCCTGCCCCGCCGTCTCCTTGCCCGCCGTCATCATCGCGGTGATGACGAGGGTGCCGAGGCTCGAGCCCGTCGAGGCCGCGCCGGCTTTGGCAAGCGCCATGAACGCCGCGCCGAGGTCCGGCTGGGCTTCGATGTCGACCGCCGCGAAGGTGGCGATGAGGCGCGCGAGCATCGAGCCGGTGTCGCCATCGCCGAGCTTAGCGTCGGCGGCGTTGAGTTCGTCAGTGAGGGTTTCCATGCGCGCATTCGCCCGTTTGAGGGCAACCGCAAGATCGTGGGCGGTGAAGGCCATGATGTTTTACCCCACCTGCCAGAAGGGACATTGGGCGGGAGCGGCGAGCAGCGGTTCGATCTCCTCGTCGAGATAGCAGAGGCTGATCGAGGCGCCGCCCATTTCCATCGAGGTCACATAGGGCCCGGTGAGGCGCTGACCGATGGCGATCCCCGCCTCGTCCAGCACCTTGGCGACGCGCCGGTAGATGATGAAGAGCTCTTCGAAGGGCGTGGCGCCAAGGCTATTGACGAGAACCGCCACACGGCGCGCGTCCTGCGGGCGCTCGGCCAGCAGCAGGCCCATCATCTCGTCGACCAGCTCGTCGACCGGCCGGATCGGCTTGCGCCAGATGCCGGGCTCGCCATGGATGCCCATACCCATCTCGATCTCGTCGTCGGCGATGGTGAAGTTGGGACCGGCGGCACCGGGAATCTGGCAGGACGAAAGCGCGATGCCGATGGTGCGGGTGCGATCGACCGCCTTCTGCGCGGCAGCCGCCACCGCGTCGAGGTCGCCGCCGGCCGCGGCCTTCGCGCCGGCGGCCTTGTAGGCGAAGATGAGGCCGGCGACGCCGCGGCGCTTGGCCGTCTCGTTCGGGCCGGCACTGGCGATGTCGTCGGTGCCGAGAACGGTGCGGGTCTCGATGCCTTCCATGGCCGCGAACTCGCCCGCCATTTCGAAGTTCATCTTGTCGCCGCCATAGTTGCCGAAGAGGCAGAGAACCCCTGCCCCGCCATTGGCTGCCGCGATCGCGTCCTGGCAGGAATTGATCGTCGGGCCCTCGAAGACGTTGCCGATGGCGCAGGCGTCGAGCAGGCCCTCGCCAACGTAGCCGGTAAAGAGCGGCAGGTGGCCCGAGCCGCCCCCAGAGACGACTCCGACCTTGCCCAAGGGCATGGTGCGGCTGCGCGCGATGGCGCGCCGGTCGTTGCCGACGTGGACGAGCTCGGGATGGGCGGCGCACAGCCCATCGAGCATCTCGTCGACATAGTTGGCGGGATCGTTGATGAGCTTCTTCAAAATCGCCTCCCCAAAGAGTGCGGCCGGCAGCCGGTGCCGTCGGCCGGCATCCTATCAGGCCGCCGAACGGCCGCGTACGGTCACCAGTTCGAGCACGGGGCCGAGCGCGGCGTCGATCTTCTTCTTCTGCTCGTCGGTGACCTTTTCCATGGGCGCGCGCGGATGGAAGAAAGCCAGGCCCTGGCGCGACTGCACGTACTTGACGCAGGCGGGCAGGTTGTCGTGCCGCATGGCGTTCCAGAGCGCGTTGAGGCGGAAGTGGATGTCCTTGGCGGTCTCGTGGTCGCCGGCTTGAACGGCGTCGTAGAGCTTGACGGTCACGCCGGGAACGGCGCAGGTCAGTGCGCTGATCGCGCCGTGGGCGCCGAGCGAGAAGGCGGAATAGAGCAGCGCGTCGATGCCGCTGAGGATGAGGTTCTCGGGCTTGGCGCGCAGCAGCAGGTCGGAAACGGACTTGAGGTCGCCCGAGCTCTGCTTCATGCCGACGACGCCCGGCACCGCCTCCATGATCGACAGCATCGCGTCGACGCTGAGATAGTTCCAGGGAATGACGTTGTAGATGAGGATCGGCGTCTTGGTCTCTTCCCAGATGGCGCGAAAGTGCTCGATGGTGGCTTCGAGCTCCGGCTTGAAGAGGTAGTGCACGGGCGTCACCTGGAGTGCGGCGATCTTCATGTCGCCGAGCGCCTTGACGCGGTCGATGGCCTCACGGGTCGACTGCACGATGAGGCCGGCGACGAACGGCACGCGGCCGGCGGTCGCCTCATAGGCCTCGGTCATGGCCTCGACGAACTCGCCATGCGAGAGAGTATGCCCCTCGCCCGTCGAACCGCCGACGACAACGCCGCGCACGCCCGATTCGACCATGAAGTCGACCTGGGGCTTGAGCGCGCCGCGCACGAGGTTGCCCTGTTCATCAAAGGGCATGGAAAGCGGGGGCAGGATACCCGTCAGGGTCTGGCGCACCGACTGGGCCACCGGGTTGGTCATCGTCTTCCTCCATCAGCGGGCGTGACCGCAAACTGCCGGTCACCCCCTGGTTTCGATCCGGGCGTCGCGCCGGAGAGGCCATCTCTCTGCGCACGACACAAATTCCACTATGCGGAATTCATTTCCACTAACATTGTTTTAGTGCGACACGATCGATGCTGTCAATCCGTCTTTTTGTCGCCAAAGACTGGCCTTAACGGGTCGTAAAGTAGAATGGGAGCACTTCGTTGCTGTCGGAAGCGCCTTGTGCTTAATTCCGTATTGCGGTACAGAGTGCCGCTGTGTGGTAGATTATCTTTCACCAAAAGGCGCCAGGACGGCGCCAACGGGAGGTTCCATGAACATCGTGAAGAAAATCGTGCTCGCGGCCACCGCGACACTGGCCATGGTCGGCTCGGCCGTGGCTCAATACCCCGAGCGTCCGCTCACGCTCATCATTCCCTGGGCAGCGGGGGGCGGCACCGACGCCACCGGCCGCATCATCGCGACCATGCTCGAGGAAAAGCTCGGCCAGCCCATCACCATCAACAACCGCACGGGCGCCGGCGGCATCGTCGGGCACGAGGAAATCAAGGCGGCGGCGCCCGATGGCTATACGCTCGGGATCATCACCACCGAGCTTTCCATGTACAAGCCCGTGGGCACGGCCAACCTCAGCTACGAGGACTATGACCTGATTGGGCTCTTCAACGCCGATCCGTCCGCAGTGTTCGTGCGCGCCGATTCGCCCTACCAGACCATGGCGGACCTGGCCGAGGCGATCAAAGCCGACCCGGCGGCTATCCAGGCGAGCGGGGCCAACTTCGGCGGCCTCAACCACCTCTCGTGGGTGAGCCTGGTGCAGTTGCTGGGCGCTCCGGCCGAGAAGGCCTTCTGGATCCCGACCGACGGCGCCACGCCTTCGCTGCAGCTGCTGGCGTCCGGCGCCATCGACGTCGCCGTCTCGCAGTTCCCCGAGGCGCAGGCCCTGGTCGATGCCGGCGAAATCCGTCCGCTGGCGTATCTCGGCAACGAGGCCAACCCCAAGCAGCCGGACGTGCCGCCGCTGACCGACGCGCTCGGCCTCGAATTCTCGATCGCCGGCTGGCGGGGCCTCGCGGTGCCCAAGGGTACCCCCGAGGAGATCGTGACCCAGTTGACCGGGCCCTTGAGGAGATCGTCAACTCCGAGGAGTTCAAGACCTTCATGGACGGCCGCAACTACGGCGTGGTCTGGGCCGGTGGCGCCGATTTCGAAGAGTATCTGCGCACCCGCGGCGAAGCCTTCGACGCCGCCATTACGACGGCCGGCCTCGTCGCCGGCTGATACGAGACAAGCGTTTCGCCCCGGCCGGCCCTTGGGCCGGCCGGGGCTTCGTCTGCTTGAGGAGGAAAACATGAAATCCAGAAGTCTCGCCGACCTGGCGCTCGGGATCGTCTTCGCCCTGGGCGGAGCGTTCATCCTCAGCCAGGCCCTCGCCATCCGGGGGATGCCGGGCATGCCCGTCGGTCCTGGCCTGTTCCCCACCATCACCGGCATCGGCATGATGGTTTTCGGCGCTGTTCTCGCCTTCCAGGCCTGGTTCGCGCCTGCGAGCGAGGCGAGCGCCATCGTTCCCGAAGGCAGCGATGCGCCGCAGTCGCTCGACACGCAATCGTCGCTGCTCAACCCGTTTTCTCTGGGCATTCTCGCCTGCGTCGTCGCCAGCATCGTCCTCATCCCGATCCTCGGCTTCCTGATCGCCGGCACGCTGGTGACGTTCGCAGTCGTGCTCCTGGGGGGCGGCCGGCTTCTAACGGCGCTGATCTTCGCGCCGCTCGCGACAGGGCTCATCTACGCCGCCTTCGTCTACGGTTTCCGCGTGCCGCTTCCGCACGGACTTCTGGGGTAAACCATGGACGCGTTCGTTACCGCTCTCGGCCTGGTCTTCAATCTCGAGACCCTGCTCGTCATCGTCGCCTCGGCGATCTTCGGCCTTTTCGTCGGCGCCCTTCCGGGCCTGACCGCCACCATGGCGACGGCCCTCCTGGTGCCCGTCACCTTCTACATGGCGCCGATCCCGGCGATCGCCGCCATCATCTCGTGCACGGCCATGGCCATAACCGCCGGCGATTTGCCCGGCACGCTCCTGCGCATCCCCGGCACGCCTGCGTCGGCGGCCTATGTCGAGGACTCCTACCGTATGGCCCAGAACGGCCAGGCGGGCCTCGCCATTGGCATCGGCGTCATCGGCTCGGTGCTGGGCGGGCTCTTCGGCTTCGTCTTCCTGCTGTTCACAGCCCCTGCCCTCGCCAAGTTCGCGCTGGGGTTCTCGAGCTTCGAATATTTCTGGCTTGCCGTGCTGGGTCTCAGCTGCGCCGCGCTCATTTCCTCGGGCGGCATCGCCAAGGGCGCGCTCTCGCTGCTGCTCGGCCTCTTCATTGCCCAGGTCGGGCTTGACCCTCTGACGGCCGCGCAGCGCTTCACGTTCGGGTCGACGGAGCTGGCCGGCGGCATCAGCTTCATTCCGGCCATGATCGGCATGTTCGCCCTGGCCGAAATCCTGCGCGCCGGACGCAGTCCCATCTCCAAGGTGCCACAGGTCAACGTGCGCAATCCCTTCAAGGGCACGCTCAAGGTCATCTGGCAGTACCGCAAGAACCAGGCGCGCGGTTCGATCATCGGCAGCCTCATCGGCGCCCTGCCGGGCGTCGGCGGAGATCTGGCCGCGTGGGTCACCTATTCACTCGCCAAGCGCACCTCCAAGACGCCCGAGAAATTCGGCAAGGGGCACCCGGAGGGCCTGGTGGAAGCCGGCGCCACCAACAACGCCGCCCTCTCCTCCTCGTGGATTCCGGCCATGGTCTTCGGCATTCCGGGGGACGCGGTCACCGCCATCGCCGTCGGCGTGCTGGTCATGAAGGGCCTCGATCCGGGGCCGCAGCTCCTGACCGTCAATCCGCACAACTTCTATGCGGTTATGCTCGTCTTCGTCATCGCCAATCTGCTGATGCTCCCGCTGGGATATGTCGCGGCCCGCTCGGCGCGGCGCATCTTCGAAGTGCCCCGGGCGCTTCTCAACGCGGCGATCCTGCTGTTCTGCATCGTCGGGTCGTATTCGATCAACAATACCATGTTCGGCGTCATCATCATGCTGGTCCTCGGCATCGTGGCGTTCATCCTCGAGTCGCGGCAGTTCGCCATCGCCCCGATCATCCTCGGCATCGTGCTCGGTCCCCTCGTCGAGCAGAACTTCACCACCTCAATGATGATCACCAGCGGCAATTTCCTTGGCTTCTTCAGCCGGCCGATCGCGGGCGCCCTCGGGATAGCGACCCTGGTGATCTGGGGGCTAGCCATCGCCGCCACCATCATGCGGGCCCGCAGGGCGCGCGCCGAGCAGCTTTCCGCACAGACGTCTCCTCCCTGACGTCGACGGGGCCGCCGGGTACATGCCCGGCGGCCTTTCTCCATCCAGCACCTTCTCATGGCGCTCGGAATCCTCTAAGCAGGGCCACATCCACAGGGGTGCCCCGTTATAGCCGGGGCTGAGATGCGGGCGGCAGGCCTGCGGACCCTATAGCTGATCTGGATCATACCAGCGGAGCGAGAGGGACCATGTATTCAGGCGTCCAGTTTTCCCTATATCCCATGGCCGACGATTTCGTCGGCATCATCACCGGCGCGCTCGGCGCGCTCGATTCCTACCGCGATCGGTTGAGGATCGAGACGGACGATATCTCGACCCTGCTCGTCGGCCCGCCGGAACTGCTGTTTCCGGCCATGCGCGACCTCTTCGTCTCGGTGGCGGCGTCGGGCGTCCATTGCGTGCTCTCGGCCAGCGTCTCGCGCGGGTGTCCGGGCGGCGAGGACCAGTCGATCTGCGATACCGACGAGCCCATCGGCTCCGTCGCCGAGCTGCCCCGACGCATCGAGGCCGCGGTTCGCAAGGTTGCGGAAGCGCCACGGACCGGCCAGCCGGTCGCCGGCCAGTTCGCGCTCTACGTCCTCGGCTCGGACACGCACATGCCGGAGGTTTATGGCTGCATAGAGCTGCTGGAGCGCTCGGACGTCCTCGACCGGCCCAAGAATTTCGTGACCAAGGTCAAGGGGGACGCCGGCGCGGTGTTCGAGGCCCTCAGCGAAACCTTCATGCGCTTCGGTCCGAGCGAGGGCCATATCACCCTCGACATCACCATCTCCGCCAACAGCCCCAGCCCTGGGGCTGATCTCAGACCCTGACGATCCGCCGCCCCAGCACCCTGCCCGCCAGGATGTCCTCGGCGGCGGCTGGCAGGTCGGCAAGGCCGATCTCCTCGACGAACGGTTCGTAGCCGGTGGCATCGAAAAGCTCGACAAGCCGCGTCCATGCCTCGACCCGCGCGGCGTAGGGCTGCATGACGCTCTCGATGCCGGCGAGCGTGACGCCGCGCAGAATGAACGGCAGCACGTTCGTCTCGAGCTCGATGCCGCCCGCGTTGCCGAGCGTGGCGACCGTGCCGCCGTAGTTGACCTGCCGCAGCAATTTGCCGAGCACCGCCCCGCCGACGCAATCGACCACACCGGCCCAGCGCGCGCTTTCCAGGGGTTTGTCCGGTTCGGCGAGGAACGCCTCGCGCTCCAGTACCTCACGAGCGCCCCGCGCCTTCAGCATATCCGCATGTTCGGGGCGACCCGAGAGCGCGGTCACCTCGTATCCCAACCGCGCCAGCAATCCGACAACGATCGAGCCGACACCGCCGGCGGCGCCGGTCACCATCACCGGTTCGCCATCAGGCCTCACACCGGATGCCTCCAGCCGGTTGACGGCGAGCATGGCCGTCAGGCCCGCCGTGCCCAGCACCATCGCCCAACGGGTAGTCGCGCCGGCAGGCAGAGGCACCAGCCAGTCGGCCTTGACCCGGGCCCGCTCGGCATAGCCGCCCCAGTGCACCTCGCCCACCCGCCAACCGGTGAGGATGACCTTGTCGCCCTTGGCGTAGCGCCCGTCGCCGCTCTCGCGAACGGTGCCGGCAAAGTCGATGCCCGCCACATGCGGATAGCTGCGCACCAGGCCACCACGGCCGGTAAGACAAAGTCCGTCCTTGTAATTGAGACCCGCCCACTCGACGTCGACGGTCACTTCGCCTTCCGGCAGGTCGTCGTCGACCAGCATGCGCACGGATGAGGTAGGCACCCCATGTTCATTCCTGTCGGTCACCAACGCCCGGAACGTCATGCCTTTGCTCCCTTTGTCCCATCCCCATAGCAGCCTTGCGCGCCACAGGAAAAGGCGGGACGGAATCCATGGGAAAACCCAAATCGCCACATGGACACGAACGGGCAAAAATCGTGGTGATAAACCGCTTCACGTTTCAGCAAGCTTAAACTATGAGCTTGCGCGCCATACGCCGCAAAAATAGGCTGCCGGTTCGGGAGGCCGTATCAACCGGCGCCGGCGGAGCCCCTGGCCGCCATGCAAAAGGAAACCACTCGACATGCGTAAGTCTCTGGCCCAATCCCTCGCCCTGGCGCTTGCCGCCACGAGCGCGCTCACGGCTGCCCCGGCCATGGCGCAATCGCGCACCCTCACCATCTCCTGGTGGGGCTTCAACGGCGAGAAGCTCGAAGCCATCGTCCTCGCGCCCTTCCGCGAGATGTGCGATTGCGAGCTCGTTTTCGAGACCGGCAACAATGCCGACCGTCTCAACAAGCTGCAGATCCGCGGCGGCACCGGCGTCGACGTTGCCTACTTCTCCGACAGCTTCTCGCAGACGGGCATCGAACTCGGCCTCTTCCAGCCGGTCGATCGTTCCAAGATCCCCAATATTGAAGGGATCTACGAGCTGGCGCAGGCGCCGCAGGGCGAGTTCGGCCCGGCCTACACCATCGGCCGCGTCGGCATCGTCTACGACGCCGAGCAAGTCGATCCGCCGATCACCTCGTGGAACGACCTCTGGCGCGAGGATCTCGCCTCGTCGCTCTCGCTGCCGGGCATCACCACCACGGCCGGCCCGATGGTCGTCCTCAAGGCCGGCGAGCACGCCGGGGTCGACGCCTATGCCGACGCGGACGGCGCCTTTGCGGCGGTCACCGAGCTGCAGCCCAACGTCGTCAAGAACTACAACACCGGCTCGGAGATGATTAACCTCTTCTCGACCGGCGAGGTGAAGGCGGCCATCGCCCAGGACTTCACGCTGGGACAGATCCAGGCGGCGGTGCCGTCGGTCGTGTGGGCCGATCTCGAGGAAGGCTCCATCGCCACCCTCAACACCGTCAACATCCCGACGGGCGCCGCCGAAGTCGATCTCGCCCACGAGTTCATCAACTTCATCCTCTCGCCCGAGATCCAGCAGACGCTGGCCGAAGAGGGCGTCGACGCGCCTGTCCACACCGCCGTCGAGCTGACGCCGGAGCAGGCTGCCCTCTGGACCTACGGCGCCGATGTCATCGCGGGCCTGCAGCGCATCGACTACACCGCCATGAACGCCGCC
Organism: Devosia geojensis; assembly: GCF_000969415.1. Taxonomy (GTDB): domain Bacteria; phylum Pseudomonadota; class Alphaproteobacteria; order Rhizobiales; family Devosiaceae; genus Devosia; species Devosia geojensis. The sequence goes on from NZ_JZEX01000081.1 coordinate 71,041, forward strand.
AAGGGCGGCTGGGTCGACCGCTGGAACGAAATCTTCGGCATGTAATAAAGGTTCGGCGCGAGGCTTGCTTCGCGCCGAAAATTTGCACCGGACCGCATCCCCACAGGGTCATCCCCGCGAAAGCGGGGAACTCTGTTGGGTTCATTTTCTGCTGAAAACAGAGGTTCCCGCTTACGCGGGAATGACCCGGAGATATAGATGCGGCATCGGACCTGTGAGCAGCAGTTGGATCTCACCTCATGAAACGCTTCGCCGGCTGGACGCTGGCTTCTCCGGCCACCCTCGTCATCATCGCCTTCCTCGTCCTGCCGGTGCTCGCCACCTTTTGGACGACGTTGACGACGCCCGGCGGACCGCTGGAGCCTTATCTCGCCTTCTTCGGCAGCGGCTTCCGCCGCACCGTGCTGTGGCGGACGATCCAGGTGTCGCTGGCGACGACCGCCATAGCGCTTGTCGTCGGGTTCCTCACCGCCTACGTCATCTCGCGGGCGCCTCGGTGGTTGAAATCGATCCTCATCATCGCCGCCGTCTTCCCGCTGTTGACTGGCGTCGTGGTGCGGTCCTTCGCCTGGCTCATCATCCTCGGGCGCAACGGCATCCTCAACAACTTCCTCATCTCCATCGGCGTCACCGACGAGCCCTTCGCCATGCTCTACACGCAAGGCGCTGTCATAACCGCCATGGTCTACCTCTTCGTGCCGCTGATGATCCTGACGCTTGCGGGGGTGCTCGAGTCCATACCCGACGACCTCATTCAGGCTTCCGCGTCGTTGGGCGCAACGCCGGCGGCGACATTCCGGCAGGTCATCCTGCCGCTCTCGGTGCCGGGACTCATCGTCGGCGCGGTGCTGGTCTTCACAGGCAGCTTCACCTCCTACGCCACGCCCCAGCTCCTCGGCGGCGAAAGCGTGATGATGATGGGCACCCTTATGTACCAGCAGGCCATGGTCACCTTCGACTGGGTCAGCGCCTCGACCATCGCGATGGTGATGGTGGTCATCACCATCGCCATCGTCCTCGCCATGACCCGGCTCGCCCGCCGCCTCAATCCGATGGCCGTCTGATGACCCGCTCCGTACATCCCGCGCTCATCGCGCTCGCCGTCCTCGTCTTCATCTTCCTCGTCGGGCCGCTCGTCATCGTGGTCGGTGCGGCACTCAGCGACACGAGCTATCTCACCTTCCCGCCGCAGGGCCTATCGCTGCGCTGGTTCGAGAACATCTTCGAGATCGCCGCCTTCCGCCGCACGATCGTCACGAGCCTGCAGATCGCCTTCATCTCGACCGGCATCGCGCTCCTCATCGGCATCCCTGCCGCCTATGCAATGAACCGCTACCGCGTGCAGCTGCCCGGGTGGCTCTCGACCCTCTTCGTGCTGCCGGTGCTGGTGCCCGAGCTCGTGCTCGGCTTTTCGCTCCTGAAGTCGGTCGCGGTGCAGTTCACAATCCCCATCTACATCTCGCTCGTCATCGGGCACACTCTGCTCGTCCTGCCTTACGTCGTGCGCGTCATCAGCGCGAGCCTCGCCGGGTTCGACTTTTCGGTCGAGGAAGCGGCGGTCAGCCTCGGCTCACCGCCATTGAAGACCTTCTTCACCATCCTCCTGCCCAATGTGCGCTCGGGCGTGATCGCCGCCTTTATCCTGGCGTTCATCACCTCGATCAACGACGTGTCGATCTCGATCTTCATGACCGGGCCCGGCATATCGACGCTACCCATCCAGATCCTCGCCCATACCGAGCAGTTCTTCGATCCGACGGTCGCGTCCGTCTCGGTGCTGCTCATGGTGCTGACCGTCGCCGTCATGGCGATCGTCGAGCGCACCCTGGGCCTTACCTTCCTTGCCAAGTAGAGCCGCCTCGTGACCCAACGCCTCGTTCTCGATCACATCACCGCCCACTACGGCTCGACCCGCGTGCTCGAAGATCTCTCGCTCGACATCGCCGAGGGCGAGCTGGTCTCGCTGCTCGGCGCCAGCGGCTGCGGCAAGACGACAACGCTGCGCCTCATTGCCGGATTCCTGACCCCCACCGCCGGCACCATCACGCTCGGCGGCAAGGACCTGACGCGCCTGCCTGCCCACAAGCGCGACATCGGCCTCGTCTTCCAGAACTACGCGCTCTTCCCGCACCTTTCCGTCGCAGACAATGTCGGCTTCGGCTTGAAGCAGCGTGGCATTGCCGGCGAAGCGCGAGCCAAGCGCGTCAATGCAATGCTCGAGCGCGTGGGCCTTGCCCACCTTGCCGAGCGCCTGCCCGGCGCGCTCTCGGGCGGCCAGAAGCAGCGCGTGGCGCTCGCGCGCGCCCTCGTCATCGAGCCGCCGCTGTTGATGTTCGACGAGCCCCTCTCCAATCTCGACGCCAAGCTGCGCGTCGACATGCGCGTCGAAATCCGCCAGCTCCAGCGCGCCAACGGCACCACTTCGGTCTACGTGACCCATGATCAGGAGGAAGCATTCTCGATCTCCGACCGCGTCGCGATCATGCATCAGGGCCGCATCATGCAGCTCGACACCCCCGAGATGCTCTACCAGCGCCCGGCCAACGCGTTCGTCGCCCGCTTCGTCGGTTTCGAGAACCTCATCCAGATGAAAGTCATCGCCCGCGAGGGCGGCAACGTCACCGCTGAAGCGGCCGGGGGCGTGCGCCTCTCGCTCTCGGCCGACCGGTTCGGCGCCATTCCCGACCGCTTCATCCTCGCCAGCCGCGCCGACGGGCTGGCTGTCACCGACGATCCGAACGCCGACGGCATTCCGGCGACCCTTGGCCTTCGCACCTATCTCGGCCGCGCCTATCAGTACCAGTGCGAGACGCCCGCCGGTCACCTCCTCGCCAACGGCCCCCTCACCCGTCCCTTCGCGCCGGGAACCGCAGCGCGGCTCGTACCCGTGCCCGAGCAGTGCACCATATTGGCGCCGGAGGACCAGAACCGGTGATCTTGTTGGTGGCCGCAGACACCCCCCTCCCATCCTCCCCCGCAAGGGGGGAGGTGTGGGCCTGTGCTTTTGGAAAGACTTTGCCACGAGCACTATGCGACACCTCCCCCCTTGCGGGGGAGGATGGGAGGGGGGTACCACGCGCCGCGTCCAGCACCGACAGGGTCCAGTCAGAATGACCACCCTCCTCACCAACGCCTGGGTGCTGACGCTCGACGATGCCATGACCCAGCACGAGCGCGGCTGGGTCCATATCGAGGGAGATACCATCGTCGCCCTTGGCTCCGGCGCCCCACCCGACATCCCCGGCGCCGAAGCCGTCGACTGCGATGGCGATATCGTCATGCCGGGCATGGTCAACACCCATTGCCATATGGGCATGTCGGTCTTCCGCGGCCTCGGCGAGGACGTCGACGACCGGCTCTACCGCTATATCCTGCCGCTCGAGCGCAAGTTCGTCACGGCGGCGATGGTGCGCGCCGGCTCCGCCCTCTCGGCGCTGGAGATGATCCAGGGCGGCGTCACCACCGTCGCCGACATGTATTATTTCGAAACCGAAGTCGGTCGCGTCGCCGCCGAGGCGGGCCTGCGCGCCATCGTCGGCCAGACCCTCGCCGATTTCGACCCGCCCGACCACAAGGACTTCGACCAAGGGTTCGCGAGGGTCGAGGAGCTGGTCGATGCGTTCGCCGGCCATCCGCTGGTCACCCCCTCCATCGCCCCGCATGCCCCCTACTCAACCGGCCTCAAGGTCATGGAGCGCGTCGCCCAGTGGTCCGCCGATCACCCGGACGTGCCGGTGCAGATGCACCTCGCCGAAAGCACGCTGGAGGTGAACTGGGCCCGCGACACCCACGGCAAGTCCACAGTCGCCGTCACCCGGGATGCGGGTCTCCTGAAGCCCAACCTCATCTGCGCCCACTGCCTGCAACTGGATGACGCTGACATCACCATGATGTCCGAACACCAGGTCTGCGCCGTCACCAATCCGCGCTCCAACGGCAAGGCCGGCCGCGGCATCGCGCCGGTCGAGAAGCTGCGCAATGCCGGCATCCCGGTCGGCATCGGCAGCGACGGCGCCATGAGCGGCAACACGCTCGACCTCTTCAGCCAGTTCGCGCCCGTCTCGATGTTCGCCAAGCTGCTGGGCGGCTCCCGCAAGCCCCTGCCCGCGGTCGAGGTGGTGCGCATGGCGACCATCGAGGGCGCCCGCGCCCTGAGCCTCAACCTCAAGACCGGCTCGCTGGAATCCGGCAAGCAGGCCGACCTCACCCGCGTCAGCCTCGCGGCCGAACGGCTGCATCCGATCTACGATCCCTATTCCATGCTGGTCTTCGCCGCCCTGCCGAGCGATGTCACCGACACCATGGTCGCCGGCCGCTGGCTGATGCGGGATCGGCAGGTGCTAACCCTCGACCGCAAGAAGACGCTGCGCGACGCGCTACAGATCGCCCGGACCTTCAAGGCGGAAATGATCCGCATCGACGAAGAAAAGTCATGACCACACAACACCTTGCCGCCGTTCTCGATGAAGTTGATTCAACGCTGGACGCGAGCCTTGCCCGCCTCTTCGACTTCATTCGCATCCCCTCGATCTCGACCGATCCGGCCTATGCCGGCGATTGCCGCCGCGCCGCCGACTGGCTCGTCGGCGAGCTGACCGCCCTCGGCTTCGATGCCTCGGCACGCGACACCACGGGCCATCCGATGGTCGTCGCCCATGGTTCCGAGGAAGGCCCGCACGTCCTCTTCTACGGCCACTACGATGTGCAGCCGGTCGATCCGCTCGAGCTTTGGACCGCGCCGCCCTTCGAGCCCTCGCTCGTGCCGCAACCGGATGGCGAAACGCATATCCGCGGGCGCGGCGCCTCCGACGACAAGGGCCAGCTCCTGACCTTCATCGAGGCCTGCCGTGCCTGGAAGGCGGTGACGGGCAAGCTCCCCATCCGCGTCTCCATGCTCTTCGAAGGCGAGGAGGAGGCGGGCAGCCCAAGCCTTGCGCCCTTCCTCGAGGCCAGCGCCGCCGAGCTCAAGGCCGACGTTATGCTGGTGTGCGACACCGACATGTGGGACCGCGACACCCCCGCCATCACCACCATGTGGCGCGGGCTCGTCGCCGAGGAATTCGAAGTCACCGCCGCCGACCGCGACCTGCATTCGGGCATGTTCGGCAATGCGGCGCGGAACGCCGCCGAAGTGGTCGGCGCCATCGTCGGTCGGCTGCGCGACGCGGACGGCCGGGTGTTGGTCCCCGGCTTTTATGACGGCGTTCGCGAATTGCCCGAGGCGATCAAGGCGCAGTGGAGCCGCCTGCCCTTCGACGAGGTGAAGTTCCTCGGCGACGTCGGCCTCTCCGTGCCCGCCGGCGAGAAGGGCCGCAGCGTCCTCGAGCAGATCTGGGCGCGTCCCTCCTGCGAGATCAACGGCGTCAGCGGCGGCTATACCGGCGCGGGCTTCAAGACCGTCATCCCGGCAAAGGCCAGCGCCAAGGTCTCCTTCCGGCTCGTCGCCGGCCAGGACCCCATCGCCATACGCGACAGCTTCCGCGCGTTCGTGCGCAGCCTCGTGCCGTCCGATTGCTCGGTCGAATTCAAGTCCTTCGGCGCCGCCCCGGCGCAGGTAATGCCGCTCGAAGGCGATTTTCTGACCAAAGCCCGCCAGGCCCTGACAGACGAGTGGAACCGCGAGGCGGCGCTCGCCGGCACGGGCGGCTCTATCCCCATTCTCGGCGAGTTCAAGCGCCGGCTCGGCATAGATTCGCTGCTCGTCGGCTTTGCCCGCTTCGACAACCGCGTCCACAGCCCCAACGAAAAGTACGATCTTTCGAGCTTCCACAAGGGCATCCGCTCGTGGGTGCGCATCCTCGCCGCGTTCGCGCAATAGGGAGACAATCATGGCCATCACCCGCTTTTCCGTCGCTCCGCTCTGGCAGCAGACCCGCACCCTTGCCGACGTCGCCAGCGGCCGCGCGCCGGCCGACCTCGTCATCACCGGCGCGCGCATGCTCTCGACCTATTCGGAGCGCATCCTGCCGGAGCGGGAGATCTGGCTCTCGGGCGGACGCATCGCCGCCGTCAAGCCGGCGGGCGCCCACAGCGCCGGCCCCGCGCCCAAGGCCGTCTACGATGCCCGCGGCGGCATCATCGCACCCGGCCTCGTCGACCCGCACATCCACATCGAAAGCTCGATGGTCACCGCCTGCGCCTACGCGGAAGCGGCGCTCCTCAATGGCACGACCACCATCTTCTGCGACAGCCACGAGATCGGCAACGTCATGGACGTCGCCGGTGTCGAGGCTATGCTGGAAGATGCGCGTCTCGCCCCGCTCTCGATCTTCCTGACCGTTCCCTCGACGGTGCCCGCGACCTCGCCCGAGCTCGAAACCGCCGGCGGCGACCTCACGCCCGAAAAGATCGGCGCCATCTTCGACAAATGGCCGGAAGCCGCCGCGCTCGGCGAGAAGATGGACTTCGTGCCCGTCGCCATGGGCGATCCGCGCGCCCATGCCATCATTGCCGAAGCTCTGAAGCGCGGCCGGCCGGTCTCCGGCCATATCTACGGACGCGAGTTCGTCGCGCCTTACGCCGCCGCCGGCGTCACCGACACCCACGAGGCCATCGACCGCGACATCTCCGAGGATTTCGCCGAGGCCGGTATCTGGGTGTTCCTGCGCGGCGGCAATCCGGCGACACCCTGGAATTCCATCGTCGAGGCCATCAAGCCGATCACCGAGCTCGGCGTCTCGCACAAGCGCTTCTGCGTGTGCACCGACGACCGTGATGCCGATGACCTGCTCGCCTTCGGCTTGGACTGGGTCGTGCGCGAGGCGATCCGCTGCGGCGTCAGCCCGGAAAAGGCGTGGTCCATGGGCTCGCTGCACGGCGCCACCCGCTTCGGCATGAGCGAGGAGATCGGCGGCCTCGGCGGCGGACGCCGCGCCGACCTCGTGCTGCTCGATGATGAACTGAAGCCCCGCAACACCTGGTACGGCGGCGAGCTGATGGTCGAGGACCGAAGGGTGACGCCCGTGCTCGAGGAAACGCTGGAGCAGCGCTACCGCTATCCGTCGGCTGCCTACAACACCGTGCATCTGCCCAGGAACCCAAAGCTCATACCCGATCTGCCGACCGAGCCGGTGACGGTCAACGCCATCGGCATCGAGATGCCGGGCATCGTCCTGCCGCACCGCAAGGTCGCCATCGAGCCGGCCAACGACTGGGCGGCGATCCTCGATCAGCACCGGCTGACCTTCGTCTCCGTCATCGAGCGGCACGGCAGGTCCGGCACCGTCGCCAACGGGCTCCTGCAGGATTTCGGCCTGACGAGCGGCGCCGTCGCCTCCAGCGTCGGGCACGACTCGCACAACATCATCGTCGCCGGCACCAACGAGGCCGACATGGCGCTGGCCCTCCAGGCCATCGAGGAGGCCAGTGGCGGCATCGTCGTCGTGCGCGACGGGAAGGTTGCCGCCTTCGTCGGCCTGCCCGTCGCCGGGCTGATGTCGGACAAGCGCGTGCACGAAGTCGCCGCCGAGAACCAGGCGCTGAAAGAGGCCTGGCAGGCGGCCGGCTGCACCATCCCCTATATGGGCTTCAACCTCATCCCGCTCTCGGTGATCCCGGAAATCCGCATCACCGACATGGGGCTGGTCAAGGTGCCGGAGATGACGCTGGTTCCGCTCTATGACTAGGCGCCGCGTCGTCATCGACACCGATCCCGGCCTCGACGACGCCGTCGCCATACTTCATGCCCTCAACTGCGGGCGTTTCGATGTTCTGGGCCTGACGACCGTTGCCGGCAATATCGGCCTCGACGTCGTCACCCGCAACGCCGGCCGCCTGTTGGCGCTGATGGGCCGCGGCGACATTCCGGTCTTCGCCGGCGCCGCTGAGCCTCTGGTGCGCAAGGGGATCGACGAGGCGGCCATTCACGGCGACGACGGGCTCGGCTGCGTCATCCTGCCGGAACCCGCCGCCGCGCCAGGCGAAGATGCCGTCGGCTGGCTCGCCGACCTCCTCGCCCGCGAGGAGCCGGGTACGGTCGACATCTTCGCGCTCGGACCTCTCACCAACGTTGCAACCCTCGTCTTACTCCATCCCGCCGCTGCCAACCGCATCGGCCGGATCATTGCAATGGGCGGAGCGATCGACGAGAAGGGCAATGTCGGCCCGCGCTCGGAGTTCAACCTCGCCTGCGATCCGGAAGCCGCGGACATCGTGCTGCGCGCCGGCCTAGACCTCACGCTCGTGCCGCTCGACGTCACCCGGCGCGTACGCGCCGACCGCGACTACGTCGCAGGCCTGCGCGCTTCCGGCGTCGCGGGCGAGACCGCTGCCGGCTTGATCGAAGCCTATTTCCACAATGCCACCGGCCGCGAGAGCCGCCCCCTGCACGATCCCTGCGTCATGCTGCTGGCGCTCGCGCCGGAGATGTTCCGCATCGAAACGCGCGATCTCGCCGTCGACCTCGGCGGCGGACCGGACGCGGGCGCGCTGGTCGGGGAGGGCGATACGGTTGCAGTGAAAGTGGCGATGGGCGTGGATGCGGATGCGGCGCTGGCACTGTTGGCCGGAGGGCTGGCATAGGACTTGTGCCACGCCCTCGTGGTTCGAGGCTCCGCTTCGCTCCGCACCTCAACAGCCCTCATGGTGAGGTGCGCCGGCAGGCGCCTCGAACCACGAGGGCGTGGCAACGTAGGCCAACCGTTACCGCAACTCCCCCTCCACCAGCGCTCTCCAGAACCGTGCTCCGGTGAGGATCGCCGCGTCGTTGAAATCGTAGCGCGAGTTGTGGTGCAACGCGCCGTCGACCGCCGGCCCGTTGCCCAGCCAGACATAGGCGCCCGGCACCCGATTGCCGAACTCGGCGAAATCGTCGCCGGCCGTCGAGGGCGGAAAGTCCGTCACCACCGGCCGCTCCGTCGCCGCCCGCGCCGCCGCCAGCGCCCGGCGGGCCGCATCGGCGTCGTTGACCACGGGTGGAATGCGCCGCTCGAAGGCGTAGTCGACCTCGATGCCGAAGCTCGCGACCACCCCGCGCGCGAGCGTGCCGATCTCCGCCTCCAGGAGGTCACGCACCCCGCCCGAATAGGCCCGCGCCGTGCCGCCGATGCGCATGGTGTCGGGAATGACGTTGAGCGCGCGAAAATCCCCTGCTTCCAGCGCGCAGGCGCTGACCACCGCCGGCTGCAGCGGGTCGACACGGCGCGCGACGATAGTGTGCAGCATGGTCAGGAACTGCCCCGCCGCCGTCACCGCGTCGCGCCCCAGATGCGGCTTGGCGCCGTGCGTGCCGGTGCCCCGGAACGTCACAGTCCAGCTGTCGGAGGAAGCAAGCTGCGGTCCCGCCACCACCGCCATTTCGTCCGGAGCCAATCCCGGCATATTGTGCAGGCCGTAGACCGCATCGACCGGGAACCGCTCGAAGAAGCCGTCGGCGATCATCGCCTTGGCCCCGCCCCGGCCCTCCTCGGCCGGCTGGAAGACGAAGTGCACCGTGCCCGAGAAGTCGCGCGTGCGCGCCAGATGCCGGGCGGCGGCGAGCAGCATCACCGTATGCCCGTCGTGCCCGCAGGCATGCATGGTGTTGGGCGTCTTCGACATGTAGTCGCGCGCGGCGAGCTCGGGCATGGCGAGCGCATCCATGTCGGCGCGCAGCGCAATGCGCCGGTTGCCTTCGCCCACCCGCAGCGTGCCGACGACGCCCGTCCTGCCGAGGCCGCGGGTGACCTCGATCCCCGCCTCCTCCAGCCACTGCGCGACGATCCCGCTGGTGCGCACCTCCTCGAAGCCGAGTTCGGGGTGGGCGTGGAGATCGCGCCGCAGCGCCGTCATCGCCTCGATTTCGAAGGGGTCGTTATCGCCGGGTTGCATATCGGCCAAGCTGTTGAAATATAGGCGTGCACCATCGGGCAAAGCCGATGGCGCATCAAGGAAAACCTCGCTCTTGCCGCTCTCTCCCCACGATTTCTGGCAGACGCTCGCCCCCGCCGGCACCTATCCCGCGCCGGACGACCCGGCAGGCCATATCGAGGGCTTTCCCGCCCACCTGCCGGACGGGCGCGAGCTGCTCCTGCCGATCCGCGTGCTGCCGGGCGACGGGCAAAGCGCCGTCGCCTCGCTCATCGTCAATCAGGCAAGCTTCGCCGTCGAGGATGCACTTGCGGGCGCCCTTGCGCGGCTCCTCTCGCCGCACGCCCCCGAGGTGATCATCGGTGTGCCGACCCTCGGTCTCACGCTCGCCAGCAATGTGGCGCGCCACCTCGGGCACACGCGCATGGTGCCGCTCGGCACCTCGCGCAAGTTCTGGTATCGCGAGGACCTGGCCGAGCCGCTCTCCTCCATCACCAGCCCGACGCACGGCAAGACGCTGTTCATCGATCCGCGCATGCTGCCGCTCGTCGAGGGCCGGCGCGTCGCCGTCGTCGACGATGTGGTCAGCTCCGGCAAGTCGATGGCCGCCACCCTGCGGCTCCTCGGGAAAGCCGGCGTCTCCCCCATCGTCATCGGCTGCGCCATGCTGCAGGGCTCCGCCTGGCGGCATAGCCTTGCCGACTGGGCCGACCGCATCGTCGCGCCGCTCGCGACACCCCTCCTGACGCTGGCAGGCGACGGGCGCTGGCGGCCGGCTCAGGCCGCTTCCGGCACTGGTCCGATATAGCGCGATTGCGGGCGGATCAGGCGGCCGTCCGTCGCCTGCTCGCGGGCATGGGCGAGCCAGCCGATCATGCGCCCGGCAGCAAAGAGCCCGGTGAAGGAATCGCGCGGGAAACCCTGCGCCTCGAGCAGCAGCACGGTATAGTAGTCGACATTGGTGCGCAGCGGCCGGTCGGGCTTGTGCCGTGCCAGCAGCGCCAGCGCCTCCGCCTCGACCGCCTCGGCGAGCGCGATGCGCGCCTGGTCCACCTGCCCCGTCGCGGTCAGCCGCTCCAGCACCGCTTTCAACGCGTCGGCGCGCGGATCGCGCACGCGGTAGACCCGGTGCCCGAAGCCCATCAGGCGCCGGCCGTGGGCAAGCTCGTTCGCGAGCCACGCGGGTGCATTCTCCGGCCGGCCGATGGCATCGAGCATGTCGAGCACCGGCCCCGGCGCGCCGCCATGCAGCGGCCCCTTCAATGCGCTCAGTGCTGCCAGCGCCGATGACGTCAGCCCCGCCCCGGTCGAGGCGATGACGCGCGAAGCGAAGGTCGAGGCGTTGAGGCCGTGGTCGCTGACCATGACGAGGTAGCCGTCGAGCGCCGCGGCGTGCTCCTCCGTCGGCCGCTCGCCGCGCAACATCTGCAACATGTCGGCCGAATGCCGCAGGCTCTGGTCCGGCGCGACGACCGCCTCGCCCCGCTGCCGTCGCAGGATCGCCGGCAGGAACACGGCCGGCCCGGCCAGCAGGCGCAAGGCGGAAGCTGCGTCATCGCCGTCCTCCAGCCGCCCGAGCAGCACCCGCATGGCGTCGACCGGCGGCATGGCGAGCAGCAGGTCGTCGAGCGCCTCGACATGGACGAAAACCTGCGCCCGCGCGTCGGCAAGCGCAGCCTGGCTGATCGCCGCATTGCCGAAGAACTGCCCGAGCAGCAGGTGCGCCACGTCCTCGAACCGGTATTCCGCCACCAGCCTTGCCAGCGGCAGGCCGCCGATGACCAGGCGACCGGCCGCGCCGTCGACGTCCGACAGGCGCGTTTCGGCCGCGACGATATCTTCCAGTCCGCTTTTCATGGCGTTTCTCCTTTGCTGTTCATCAGTTTGGCGCTAGATTGATTGACGTCAATCTTGATGCAATTGATCAATATCAGTATGCCCTGGCTCACCGCACCACAGGCCCTTGCCCTTCTCGGCACCAAGCCGCAGACGCTCTATGCCAATGTCAGCCGGGGCCGCATCCGGGCCAAGCCCGATCCCGCCGACACCCGGCGCAGCCTCTACAGCGCCGAGGACGTGCGCCGTCTCGCCGCCCGTCCCGGTGGCCGGCGCGGCAGCGAAACGATCGCCGCCGAGGCGATCCGCTGGGGTGATCCGGTGCTCGCCTCATCGATCTCGACCATCGCCGACGGCAGGCTCTTCTACCGTGGCCGTGACGCCGCGCACCTTTCGGCAACCGCGACGCTGGAGGAGACGGCAGCGCTGCTCTGGGATGTGCCCTCGCCGCCCCGGATTTCGTCTGCCGAGCCCGGAATACCGGCGCTGTCATCCGCGCTCAGCGTTCTCGCCACCCACGCCGCCAGCGACGCGCCAACGGCAGACCGCCCCTTTGCCGCCCTGCAAGAGGACGCCGGAACCGTCCTCGATCTCGTCGCCGGCGCGCTGGCACCCGGTGCCGCGCACCCGCTGCACCTGCGGCTAGCGGCGGCCTGGGACCGTCCCGAGGCCACCGATGCCCTGCGCCGCGCGATGGTCCTCCTCGCCGATCACGAGCTCAACGCCTCGACCTTCGCCTGCCGCGTTGCGGTCTCGACCGGCGCGCCGCTTTCGGCGGCGGTGCTCTCGGGGCTCGCCACACTCACTGGCCCACGGCACGGCGGCGCCTGGCGGGCGGCGCGCGCCGCCGTGGCGCAGACGGCCGGCGACGAACAGGCCATCCGCGACTATCTCTCCGAAGGCCGCGCCATCCCCTCCTTCGGCCACGCGCTCTATCCGGATGGCGATATACGGGCGGAAGCGCTGCTCGAAAGCTTCGAGATTCCCTCGCCCTATGCCGCGCTCCGCAGGATCAGCGAGGAGGTGTTCGGCGATCGCGTCAACATTGACTTTGCCCTGGCAGCGCTCGCCAGTGCTCACCGGCTGCCGGACGATGCCCCTCTCGTCCTCTTCGCCCTCGCCCGCTGCGTCGGCTGGCTGGCCCATGCCATTGAGCAGGCGACCAGCGGCGGCCTCATCCGCCCCCGCGCCCGCTATATCGGACCGCCACCTGTGCGGGCTTAGGCACAATTCGGCCCCTGCCCACAGGGTCATTCCCGCGAAAGCGGGAACCTCTGTTTTCTCCTACCTGCGCCGCAAACGGAGGTCCCCGCTTTCGCGGGGATGACCCCGCTGGAGGGGAGAGTTCGCAGAAGCCACGAACCCCCACGGCCAACAGGCGCTTACAGCCCGCCGGGAATCTGCCACCTTGAGGCCCACATTGTGGCGTGCTGTCGCAGACACCTTTGGTCGCATGATCTTTTCGGCCGCAACGGACTTAATATCCTCGTAGCGTTGCCATCGCGACGCATCCCGTTCCGGGCAGATATTGGGGGTTGGCGATGTTCATGGGGATGACGGCGGAAATCCTGGCGCGGATCCAGTTCGCGTTCACGGTCTCCTTCCACTTCATCTTTCCCGCCTTTTCCATCGGCACGGCCGCCTATATCGCGGTGCTGAACGCCTTGTGGCTGTGGAAGCGGGACCCGGCCTACCTCAAGCTCTTCGAGTACTGGAAGACGATCTTTGCCGTGACCTTCGGCATGGGCGTCGTCTCGGGCATCGTCATGAGTTACCAGTTCGGCACCAACTGGGCTGTGTTCTCGGACAGGGCCGGTCCGGTCATCGGCCCCTTGATGGGCTACGAGGTGCTGACGGCCTTCTTCCTCGAGGCCGGGTTCCTCGGCATCGCGCTCTTCGGGCGCAAGCGCGTCGGTGATGGGCTCCACATGTTCGCGGTCGTGATGGTGGCGGTCGGCACGCTGATCTCGGCGACCTGGATCATCTCGGCCAACAGCTGGATGCATACCCCCGCCGGCTTCTCGGTCGACGCCAACGGCAATTTCGTGCCGGAGGACTGGTGGGCGATCATCTTCAACCCGTCCTTCCCCTACCGCCTGACGCACACCGTGCTCGCCGCGTTCCTCACCACCGCCTTCGGGGTCGGGGCCGTCGGCGCCTGGCACCTCCTCAAGGACCGCGAGAACCGGCAGGCGCGCATCATGTTCTCCATGGCCATGTGGATGGCGGCCATCGTCACGCCCATCCAGATCTTCGTCGGCGACCAGCACGGGCTCAATACCCTCGAGCACCAGCCGGCCAAGATCGCAGCGATGGAAGGTCACTACGAGACGCAGCGGGGCGCACCGCTCATCCTCTTCGGCATTCCCGACGACGAGGCGGAAGTGACGCGCTACGCCATCGAGATCCCCAAGCTCGGCTCGCTGATCCTCACCCACGATCCGGACGGCGAAATCCTCGGCCTCAAGGAATGGGCGCGCGAGGACCGGCCGCCGGCGATCATCCCGTTCTTCACCTTCCGCATCATGGTCGGCATCGGCTTCCTGATGCTCGGCGTCGGCCTTTGGTCGCTGTGGGCGCGCTGGCGCAAGACCCTCTACACCAGCACCTGGCTGCACCGGGCCGCGCTCGTCATGGGGCCTTCGGGGTTCGTGGCGGTGCTCGCCGGCTGGTACACCACCGAGGTCGGCCGCCAGCCCTATACCGTCTACAACCTCATGCGCACGTCCGAGAGCCTGTCGCCCGTCGATGCGCCCGCGGTCGGCGCCTCGCTCATCGCCTTCGTCGTCGTCTACTTCATCGTCTTCGGCGCCGGCGTCTTCTACCTGCTGCGCCTCATGCGCCGCACGCCGGTGCTGGACGAGGACCACGAGCTCGACAAGGGGCCGCACCGCGCCGCCGGCATCACCCCCGGCCCCGCCCAGGAAGAGCCGATCCGCTCGGGAGACCAACATGCCAATTGATCTGCCGACCGTCTGGGCCGGGCTCATCGCCTTCGCCGTCCTCGCCTATGTCGTGCTCGACGGGTTCGACCTGGGCGTCGGCATCCTCTTCCCGCTGTTCCCCGAACGCCGCGACCGGGACATCATGACCAACTCCGTTGCTCCCGTCTGGGACGGTAACGAGACTTGGCTGGTGCTCGGTGGCGGCGGGCTGATGGCGGTCTTTCCGGTGGTCTACGCCACCGTGCTGCCCGCCCTCTACATGCCGATCATCCTGATGCTCTTGGGCCTCATTTTCCGGGGCGTCGCCTTCGAGTTCCGCTGGCGCACCCAGCGCGGCTCGATCTGGTGGGACGTCGGGTTCTTTGCCGGCTCGACCATCGCCGCGTTCATGCAGGGCATCGCGCTCGGCGCGCTGGTCAAGGGCATCGCCATCGCCGACCGTTCCTATGTCGGGGGCTGGTGGGATTGGCTAAGTCCCTTCTCGATCCTCACCGGCCTCGCGCTTGTCGTCGGCTATGCGCTTCTCGGCGCCACCTGGCTCAACCTCAAGACGACCGGTGGGCTGCAGGAGCGGGCGCGGCGCATCGCCATGATCACGGGCGTCGGCACCGTCGCCCTCATCGGCGTCGTCAGCCTCTGGACCCCGTTCATCAACCCGGTCTATTTCGACCGCTGGTTCGGCTGGCCGACGGCGTTCTTCTCGGCGTTCGTGCCGCTGCTGGTCGCCGTATGCGTCGCCGCGCTCTGGCATGGGCTGACGACTGACAAGCACCTGCAGCCGTTCCTCGCCGCGCTCGGACTTTTCGTCCTCTCCTTCGTCGGCCTCGGCATCAGCTTCTACCCCTATATCGTGCCGGGGGCCCTCACCATCGAGGAGGCCGCCGCGCCCGAGAGCTCGCTGGCGTTCCTGCTCGTCGGAGCGGTGGTGCTGGTGCCGATCATCCTTGCCTATACCGGCTACGCCTACTGGGTGTTCCGCGGCAAGATCGATCCCGAGGAGGGGTATCACTGATGGCCGGGCGGCAGCTGGGCAGCCGCCTCGTCTGGTTCGTGCTGCTGTGGCTGGGGGGCGTCCTCGCGGTCACGGCAGTCGGATTGGTGATCCGCGCGTTCCTGATGCCCGGTTGACTGCCAGGTCATGTGGACAGCGCGCCGCAAGGCGTGGTTTTCGAGGACCGGCGCGCAGCGTACGTTCGGGTAGGTGAGCACCGGAAGCGCGGAAAATCGCGCTTTGCAGGCCGCCATCACCTGACTGTCCACACGACCTACGCGATGGCCGGGTTGACGAGAAACACCGCCGCCGCCATCGAGACGACGAAGACGATCGTGCTCAGCGCCACAAGGCGTTCCCTGATCATTTTCCTTCTCCTTGCGCTTGGTAGAACATCTGCCGGATTTCGATGGTGAAGGCGAAGCCGGGCCAGTGGTCGACATGGAGCTGGGCGAACCGCCGGCTCCAGTAGAGGATGTCTTCCCTGCTCGCGACGTTATAGATGGCGTAGCCGCCGATCACTTCCTTGGTCTCGCTGAACGGCCCGTCGATGGTGCTGATGTTGCCCTTGGGGTCGACCATCATCAGCGCGCCCTTGCCCGTCGGCAGCAGCCCACCCTGTTCGACGAGCACGCCGGCGGCCTCCGCCTCGGCCCCGAGCCGCATGATCGCATCGAACAGCGCCTGCGGCGGCCCTTCGATCGGGGCCGGCTCGGGGGATTTGACCAGGGTCATGAATTTCATCGTTTTCACCTCACATTTGAGCCGATTCTTGCGGCCGCTCTCGACAAGACGACGAACGAGCCTTCGCAGAATCGACACGGGGCCGGCACAATTGTGCCGACCCGCCTGTAAGGATGTGTCAGGAGACCGCTCAGGCCTGCTGCAGGTCGGCGAGCAGTTCCTCGAGCTTGTCCATGCTCTCGCGGGCGCCCCCTTCCATGCCGGAGGCGACCATGCCGTCGCGCTCCTCGATGGTGTCGAAGCGCGAGATGCTCCTGTAGAAGGTCTTGCCGTCCCGCTCCTCGAAGGTGTGGGTCTCGACCAGCGTCTTGTCCTCGAACATGCCTTCGACGCCGAAGGTGTTGACGAGCTTCTCGGGCTCGACCACCTCGAGGAACTTGCCGATGAACACATAGGCGTCGCCTTCGGGCGTCTCCTGCTGGTAACGCCATTCGCCGCCGACGCGCACGTCCTGCTTGATGATCTTGGTGGTGTAGTTCCTGGGCCCCCACCAGCGCACGATATGCTCCGGCTCGGTCCAGGCTTTCCAGACGAGGGCGCGTGGAGCGTTGAGGGTGCGGGTCATGATGATGACGGGCTCATCGGCCGGAGTTTCGACCTTGAGGGGATTGAGGGCGTTCACTTCGGGTCTCCTTGGATTGGCTCTGCTTGCGTCAATGCTGCTTGCTGTCGTCGCCGCCCTGCAGTTGCGCGAGGTAGTCCTCGAACTGGTCGAGGTTCTGCTCCCAGAAGCGGCGGTATTCGGCCAGCCACCCGTCGAGATCCTTGAGCGGGCCGGCCTCCAGGCGGCATGGACGCCACTGGGCGTTTCTGCCGCGCGAGATGAGCCCGGCCTTCTCCAGCACCTTGATGTGCTTGGAAACGGCGGCAAGGCTCATGTCGTAAGGTTCTGCCAGTTCCCCGACGCTCGCCTCCCCGTGCGCCAGCCGGGCAAGGATCGCCCGCCGGGTGGGGTCGGCCAGGGCCGAGAGGACAAGGCTGAGTTGGTCGGTCATTTGTATTCAACCGTTCAGTTTTTAACTGATTGGTTGAATATAGGTCACGAAGAGCATTGTCAACCGAAAAGTTGAATACTCCTTGGGACTGCTGCGGCGGCTTTCGCGGATGGCCCCACCCGCCCTGGCGACCTAATCGTGCTCAACGAGAAAGCGGCCGGCCATAGAGGGCGAACCTCTAACAGGACGGCCTTCCGCTCAGCTGAGTTCCTGGGCGAGTCCGATGAGAAGCCCTTCAGGCCCACGGATGTAGCAGAGCCGATACACGTCGTCATACTGGACGACTTCGCCAACGAGTTGCGCGCCGCGCGTGCGAAGCCTTTCGAGTGTCTCGTCGATGTCGTCCACGGCGAACATGACGCGCAGGTAGCCCAGGGCGTTGACCGGGGCGTTCCGGTGATCTGCGACGACGGGCGGCGCCAGGAAGCGGGAGAGCTCGAGTCGGCTGTGGCCGTCCGGCGTGCGCATCATGGCTATCTCGACACGCTGATCGCCCAGTCCGGTGACGCGCCCGGCCCACTCCCCTTCGACCTTGCCCTGACCTTCCAGTTCGAGGCCGAGCTCGCGAAAGAAATCAATCGTCGCCGCCAGGTCTTCGACGACGATTCCCACGTTGTCCATCCGCTTCAGCGCCATGTTTTTCCAATCTCCCAGGTGCGTTCCAGTGAGGGCTTCAGGCTTTACCTTCATCCCACCGATGTCGTTCCGGCGGAGCATCGTCCCATCTTGACGGACGTCCCCTTAGGTTGTGTGGACAGTTAGGTCAGGGTGAGCCGAAAAGGGTGGTTTTTGAGAACCGGCGCGCAGCGTACGTTGGGGTACGTGAGCACCGGAAGCGCAGAAAACCGCCCTTTGCAGGCCGCCATCACCTAAATGTCCACACAACCTAGTCCGCGGGCTTTCCGATCTTGTCCAGCATCGCCTTGGTCAAACCCTGCTTGAGGTCGAAATAGCCCTTCCAGGCATCGGGCCCATCCGCCAGCGCCGCAGCATCGGCGAGGGAGAACTGGTTGGCCGCCTCGACCGATTCGAGGTCCTCCCAGGTCAGCGGAACGGCCACTGGCGCACCCTGCCGCGAGCGGGTGGACCAGGGCGAGATGGCGGTGGAGCCGCGCTCGTTGCGCAGGTAATCGATGAAGAGCTTGCCCTTGCGCTTGGCCTTGGAGAGCTGCGAGGTGAACCGGTCCGGCTGCTCTCCGGCAAGCAGCTGCGCAAAGCCGCGGCAGAAGTCCTTGACCTGCGGCCACTCGTATCGCGGCCGGATCGGCACGACGACGTGCACGCCCTTGCCGCCGGTGACGAGCGCGAAGCTCTCGAGGCCGATGCTCTTCAATACATCGCGGATGTCGAAGGCGGCGGCCTTGACCTTGTCGAACCCCAGCCCCTCGTCCGGATCGATGTCGAAGATCAGCCGCTCGGGCTTCTCGATGGTCTTGCGCCTGGCGCCCCACAGGTGCCACTCGAGCACGTTCATCTGCGTGCCGGCGATGAGCCCGGCGAGGCTGTCGATATAGAAATAGTCCTCGGTCTCGCCCTCCTTCTCGACGATCTCGACCGATTTCATCTCATCGGGGAACCCACCCGTATCGTGCTTCTGGAAGAAGCAGTATTTCGCCCTGCCCTGTGGGCACCGCAGCAGCGCCAGCGGGCGGTCGGCGATATAGGGCAGCATCCGCTCGGCGACGCGGGCGTAGTAAGCGACGAGCTCGGCCTTGGTCACCCCCTGCTCGGGATAGACGACGCGGTCGGGGCTCGTCAGCCGCACGCCTTCGCGCTCGGCCGCCGCCAGGCCCTCGTCGACAGGCAGATGCGTGCTGGACCCGGCCTTCGCCTTGGCCGTGCTCCTGCTTTTGGGTTTGGGCGCGGCCTTCTCGACCGGTTGCGGCGTTTCCATGGCGATCTCTCCCGCCGGTTTGTCCTCGCGCAGGCCGAGGAACGAGGGATGGCGCAGGTGCCGGTCCGGCGTCTCCTCGGTGAAGGCGATCTCGGCCACGAGCTCCGGCTCGACCCATTTCGCGCGCCGCGCCTCGCGCGGGACCTCGACGAAAGGCTTGCTCTTTCTGGCGAGCGCGTCCAGCTTTTCCTGCAATCGGCCGTGCTCCTCGACGCCGAACCCCGTGCCGACGCGTCCGCGATAGATGAGCTTGCCGTCCTCGAATGTGCCGAGCAGCAGCGAGGCGAAGCCGCGCTTCTTGTCCGACGGGCGCCAGCCGCCAATGACGAATTCCTGCCGCTTGGCGCACTTGACCTTCAGCCAGGAGCGGGTGCGCTCCCCGCGATAGGGCGCATCGGCGAGCTTGGCGATGATCCCCTCGTGCCCAGCCTGGCAGATATGGTCGAAGACCCGCTGCCCGTTGCCGGTGACGTGCTCAGAATACTGGATCGGCGAGGAGCGTTCGATCTCGCCCAGCAACTCCTTGAGCATCTCCTTGCGCTCGCGCAGCGGCCGGCGGGCGAGGTTTTCGCCATCCCGCTCAAGAAGATCGAAGGCGAAGAAAACCAGGGGATCGCCCTTGCCGATCGCGGTCTTCAACGTCGAGAAATCCGTGCGCCCCTTCTCGTCGAACGCGCAGATCTCGCCGTCAATCAGCGCCGAACCCTTGGTGATGCGCGAGAACGGATCGACGAGCACGCCGAACTGATCCGTCCAGTCGTTGCCGTTGCGGGTATAGAGCCGCACCGCGCCGCCCGAGATCGCGGCAATGCACCGGTAGCCATCGAACTTCATCTCGAAGACCCAGTCGCCGCTGTCCGGCACCGCATCGACGAGGGTTGCGAGCTGCGGCGGGCGGAAGGCCGGCAGCGGCAGCTTGCCGGGCGGCGGGGTGCGTGCGCCCTTCGCCGGTGCAGGCCGGTTCTCGTCCTCCTTGTCCTCGTCGGAGTGCCAGACGGCCTTGGCGGGCGTTCGCGTGCGCTTCCTGGGCTTCAGGCCCTTGGCGATCTCCTCCAAACTGCGGCCGGTCGAGACCGAGCGGGTAAAGCGCCCGGTCAGCGTCTCCTCGGACCGGGCATAGCGGTCGCGGTGCTTGATGAGGAGCCAGTTCTGTCGGGCGGCCTTGCCGCGGCGCGGGGTATCGCGGCCCTTCATGTGGACGAGCACCCACTCGCCTTTCATGCGCTGGCCGTGGATGCGCATCTTGAGGTCGCCGTTCTTGAGGCCCTCATGCGGATCCTCCAGCGGCTCCCAGGTGCCCTCGTCCCAGAGCATCACCGTGCCGCCGCCGTACTCGCCCTCGGGGATGGTGCCTTCGAACCCGCCATAGTCGAGCGGGTGGTCCTCGACGCGCACGGCAAGGCGCTTGTCCTCCGGGTTGTCGGAGGGCCCCTTGGTCACCGCCCAGCTCTTCAGCACCCCGTCGAGCTCGATGCGGAAATCGTAATGGAGGCGCGTCGCATCGTGCTTCTGCACGACGAAGGCGAGCGGGCTGTCGGTGCGTTCCGCCCTGCGGCCCCTGCCCTTCGGCTCCTGGGTCCTGGCGAAATCGCGCTTGGTCCGGTACTCCTTGAGCAGCGTGTCCGCCTTGGAGGCCATGGGATCAGCTCGCTTTCTTACGCGTGCCGGAGCCCGATTTTGTCCGGGACTTGCTGCTCGATGCCGGTTTTGCCCGCGTCTTGCCCTTCGCGCCGCCGCCTTCGAGGCTTTCCTTCAAGGCCGACATCAGGTCGATGACGTTCTCGCCGGAAGGCCGGCCGGCGGGCTCCTCTTCCTTGGCCGTGATCTTGCGGCCCTTCGACTTCAGCTTGCGCCCGATGAGTTCGCGCAGCGCCGCCTGGTAGTGGTCCTTGAAGACCTTGGCATCGAATTTGGCCGTCTTCTTCTCGATGAGCGCGGTCGCCACATCGAGCAGGTCCTTCTCGGCCTTCTTAGACGAAATCTCGCTGAAATAGGGGTCCGCCTTGCGGATCTCGTCCTCGTAGTGGAGCGTCTCCAGCATCAGGCCACTGCCGGTCGGCTTGATAGCAACGAGGTATTCCTTGCCGCGCAGGGCCAACTGCCCGAGGCCCACCTTCTCGGTCTGCCGCAGCGCATCGCGGATGACGCGGAAGGCGTCTTCGGCAAGCTCGTCGGTCGGCACGACGAAATAGGATTTGTCGTAGTAGATCGGGTCGATCTCGCAGGCCCCGACAAACTGGGTCAGCTCCAGCGTCTTCTTGGTCTCGAGCTTGACCGCGTCGAGCTCCTCGTCGGTGAGGAGCACATAGTCGCCCTTCTCGTACTCGAAGCCGCGCATGATCTCGTCGCGGTCGACCGGCCCGACGCCGGCGACCACCTTCTCGTAGCGGATGGGCTTGCCTGTCGGCTCGTGGATCTGCCGGAACGAGGGCTTGGCGTTCGACTTGTGGGCGCTGTAGAGCTCGACGGGAATCGAGACCAGCGAAAGGCGCAACTGACCTTTCCAGATGGGGCGTGACGCAGGCATGAGCGGCTCGCGGGAGCGTTGATTTTCCAAGGGCTCAACGCGAGGCCGGCGGCAAGCGTTCCTGTGGCCCCCTCGCACCTTCTCCCACGAGGGGAGAAGGGGCGGTGCCAAGCGCGAGTTCAGGTTCGCACCGAGCCGGTGGTTGTACCCCTTCCCTTCTCCCCTTGTGGGAGAAGGTGGATCGCGCAAAGCGCGAGACGGATGAGGGGAGACAATCAGGCAAAAGCAGAAGGCCCGGCGTTCCTGCCGGGCCTTCCTCAGCATTTGCTCCCCGCCTACTCGAGCGTGAAGTACTGCTCGCGGGCGCGCAGGAAGAGCGAGTCCGTGCCGTCGGTCTTCTGGCGGACGATGTTGAGCGCCGAAACGAAGCTCTCGGCGGTCTTCTTGGTCAGCTCGTCGCCGCCCTCGCGGATTTCGGTCAACAGCTCCTTGGCAGCGGTGGCGCCTGCCTCGAGGATTTCCTCGGGGAACTGGCGCACCTGCACCTGGTGCTCATTGACCAGCGATTGCAGCGCGCGCGGATCGTTGGCGGCGAAATCGGCGGCCACCGCGTCGTACTCGGCCTGGCAGACGTCCTTGACGATCGCCTGCACGTCGGCCGGAAGCGCGGTGAACTTAGCCTTGTCGACGACCAGCTCGGTGGCGAGACCCGGCTCGATGAAGCTCGGGAAATAGTAGTTCTTGGCGATCTGGTAGAAGCCGAGCGCCAGGTCGTTGTAGGGGCCGACGAACTCGGCCGCGTCGAGCGTGCCCGACTGCAGCGCGGCGAAGATTTCACCGGCCGCGAGGTTGGTCACCGAAGCGCCGAGCTTGGCCCACACCTGTCCGCCGAGGCCCGGGGTGCGGAAACGCAGGCCCTGCACGTCGGCAACGCCCGTCAGCTCATTCTTGAACCAGCCGCCGGCTTGCGTGCCGGTGTCGCCCGAGAGGAACCCCTGCAGGCCGAACTGGTCGTAGATCTCGTCCCATATCTCCTGGCCGCCGAGATAGCGCACCCAGCCGGTGAGCTCGCGGCTGGTCATGCCGTAGGGCACGCCCGTGAAGAACGACAGGCCCTGGCTCTTGTTCTGCCAGTAGTAGGCCGCGCCATGGCTCATCTCGGCCGAGCCGTCGATGACGGCGTCGAGCGCCTGCAGGCCCGGCACCATCTCGCCGGCGGCAAAGACCTGGATGGTCAGCCGCCCGCCGGTCGCCGCGGTGATGCGGTCGGCAAGGCGCTGGGCGCCGACGCCGAGGCCCGGAAAGTTCTTCGGCCAGGTCGTCACCATGCGCCAGGTGGTGTTGCCCTGCGCGATCGCAGGCGTCGCCAGCCCCGCGGTCGCCGCGGCAGCCCCGACCGCCGCCGTACCGGCGGACTTGAAGAATTCACGTCTCTTCATCGATATCCTCCCAAGGAACCCCCGGCGGATCGTTGTCCGCCGCGCGCAGCAGCGCCTCCCCGAGGCGACAATCGCGCGCGATTAGACAACAGCCAAGCCGTGTTCGTGTCCAGTTATCGGGGTTGCGGCAGAGGCGAATTCCGTCGAAACCTACCCACAACTACGCAGAGCAGGTGCCGGAATCCGGTGCTAAGCTCTCGCTCCTGGGGAGGAGCCCGGACAGAAATGAACCTAAGACAGCAGATCCTGGCGCTGGCGGTGCTGCCGCTGGTGCTCGCCATCCTTGCCATCACCGCGCTCGTCACGTTCCAATCGACGCAGCTTGCCCGCGCCAGCATTTCGACCTTCGAGCGCAATCTCCTGCGCGCCAAGGAGAACGAGCTCCTCAACCTGACCAACATGGCGATCTCGGCGATCGATGCGATCTACTCGGCCGCCGGGCCCGACGATGAGGCGGCCAAGGCGCGGGTGCAGGAAATCCTCTCGGCGCTCGACTACGGACCGGATGGCTATTTCTTCGTCTACGACTATGACGGGGTGAACATCGTCCATCCCCGCCAGGCGTTCCGCCACGGCCGGAACTGGATGGAGATGGAAGATCCGGACGGCAACCGCGTGATCTACAACCTCATCGAGCGGGCCAAGGAAGGCGGCGGGCTCCACCAATACAAGTGGGAAAAGCCCTCGGCCGGCACCATCGCCGACAAGCTCTCCTTCGCCGTCGGCCTCGACAAGTGGCGCTGGATGCTGGGCACCGGCGTCTATCTCGACGACGTCTTCGCCCAGACCGCCGCCGCCGAGGCGGATCTGCGCTCGCACATCAACACCACCTTCATCATCGTCGCGGCGATCACCGTGCCCATCGTCTTCGGCGTCTTTCTCGCCAGCTTCATGCTGACGCTGCGCGAGCGGCGGCTGGCCGACACCAAGCTCAAGGCGCTGACGCAGCGCGTCATCGACGCGCAGGAGGAGGAGCGCGCCCGTATCGCGCGCGAGCTGCACGACGGCATCTCGCAGTCCATGGTCGCGGCGCGCTATGCGCTCGATCTCGCCGGCGCCAAGGTCCGCGCCGGGGCGGCAGACGCGCCCGCGGTCATCGAGCGTGGAGCGCAGGGGCTCAATGCCGCGATCAAGGAAGTCCGGCGAATCTCCCACGACCTGCGCCCCGGCGTGCTCGACGACCTGGGCCTCAGCTCGGCTCTCGAAGCGCTGACCAACAGCTTCGCCGAGCGCACGGGGATCGTCGTCGAGCTGCAATCGGTCGCGTTCAAGAACCTGCTGCTGCCCGAGGCCAAGACAGCTCTCTACCGCGTCGCCCAGGAAGCGCTGACCAACATCGAGCGCCACGCCAACGCCACGCGTGTGCGCATCGCCGTTTCCAGCGGCAGGAACGGCGCACAGCTGCTCATCGAGGACGATGGACGCGGCTTCGACGATGCGGCGCGCACGCAGGGCGGCCTCGGCCTGCGCAACATGCAGGAGCGCATGGAGCATTTCGGCGGCTCGCTGGAGGTCAGGTCCACCCGCGCCGGCACGACGCTGAAGGCTCGCCTGCCCAAATCCACGTACATTACCCAGTCGCCGGAGCTGCAGCCGGCATGAGCGACCCCATCCGCGTGCTCATCTGCGACGACCATCCGCTGGTGCTGGAGGGCATCCGCTCGGTGCTCGAGACCTACGGGCATATCCAGGTCGTGGGCGCCGTTGGCTCAGCGGAGGCGGCGCTGGCGCTGGCGCAAACGACGGCGCCCGACGTGGTGATGCTCGACATCAACATGCCCCAGCTCAGCGGGCTCGACGCCGTCGAGCTCTTCCGCGAACGGCTCCCGAACGCGCGCCTGCTGATGCTCTCCATGCACGACAGCCGCGAATACATCTCGACGGCGGTGATGTACGGGGCTTCCGGCTACATCCTCAAGGACGTCTCGACCGGCGAGATCGTCTCGGCCATCGAGACGGTGGCGGCGGGGGGCAGCTATTTCTCCTCGGGCGTTGCCGACGTGCTGCTCCAGCGCCGCGGCAGGAACGATGCGGCGATGCCGCTGACCACCCGCGAGCAGGCGGTACTCCTTCTTCTGGCACGCGGCAAATCCAACAAGGATGTCGCGGTCGAGCTCGACATTTCCGTGCGCACCGTCGAGACGCACCGCAAGAACATCAAGAAGAAGCTCGGCATCGCCACGACCGCGGGCCTGACGCGCTACGTGATCGACAACGGGCTGATCGGCGCGGGGGAATAGCCGCGCCGGTCAATGTCAGTACAGCACGCCCGGCAGCCAGGTGATGAGCTGCGGGAAGACGAACAGCGCCAGAAGCGCCACGACCTGCAGGATCACGAACGGGATCACCCCGCGATAGATCATGCCCGTCGAGACGCGCGGCGGGGCGACTCCGCGCAGGTAGAAGAGCGCGAAGCCGAAGGGCGGGGTCAGGAAGCTCGTCTGCAGGTTGACGCCCACCATCACGCCCAGCCAGATCGGATCGAGCCCGAGGGTCAGCAGCACCGGCGCCGTGATCGGGATCACGATGAAGATGATCTCGAAGGTGTCGAGGATGAACCCGAGGATGAACATTATGAACATGACGATGATCGCCGCGCCGATGGCGCCGCCCGGCATCGAGGCGAGGAACTCGTGCACCAGGTTGTCGCCGCCCATCATGCGGAAGACGACCGAGAAGACCGCCGCCCCGAAGAGGATGATGAAGACCATCGAGGTGATCGTCGCCGTCGAGATCACCACCGCGTGCAGGATGCGCAGGCTGATGCGGCGGCGGAGCGCGGCGAGGATCAGTGCGCCCACCGATCCCACGGAGGCCGCCTCCGTCGGCGTTGCGATGCCGCCGAGGATCGAGCCCAGCACCGCAACGATCAGCAGCAGCGGCGGAATGAGGGCGACGACCACCTCGCGCAGGAGGTGCTGGCGCTCTTCGGCCGGAACAGGTGTCGCCGGACACGATTTTGGATCGGTCACCGCCTTGAAGACGACGAAGAGGATATAGAGGACGACCAGCACCAGCCCCGGCAGGATCGCGCCGGCAAACAGCGCTCCGACGGAGACCGGTTCGGGCGCGAAATTGCCCTTGGCCATCTGCACCTGCTGGTTGATGCCCGCGAGCATGTCGCCCATGAAGATCAGCACCGTCGAAGGTGGGATGATCTGGCCGAGCGTCCCCGAGGCGGCGATGACGCCGGTCGCGAGCTCGGGCTTGTAGCCGGCGCGCAGCATGGCGGGCAGCGAGATGAGCCCCATGGTGACGACCGTGGCCCCGACGACCCCGGTCGAGGCGGCGAGCAGAGCCCCCACCACCACGACCGAGATGCCGAGGCCGCCGCGCAGGTTGCCGAAGAGCTTGCCCATGGTCAAAAGCAGCTGCTCGGCGATGCCAGAGCGCTCCAGCGTCACGCCCATGAAGATGAAGAGCGGCACGGCGACCAGCACTTCGTTGATCATCAGGCCGATGTAGCGCGGCGCCAGCGAGCCGAAATTCGACGGGTCGAAGACGCCCAGCCACCAGCCGACGAGCCCGAAGATCAGCGCCGTGCCGGCGAGCGAGAAGGCGACGGGAAAGCCGATGAGCAGCACTCCGATGACGCCGACGAACATGAGGGCGGAGAGGATTTCTCCAAGAAGCACGGGATCCATCAGTGGGCTCCCTCGGCGGGCAGTTCGCTTTCCTCTCGCGGATAGCGCAGACGCTCGGGCAGCAGGTCCTCCCGGCCCGCGAGCACCAGGATCGAGCGCGCCGCGATGGCGAGGCCCTGCAACGAAACCAGCCCGGCAAAGACGAGGATGAAGCTCTTGAGGACGAAGAGGCCCGGCATGCCGCCGATGTTGCCGGAGCCCTCGCGCAGGCCCCAGGAGCGCGCGACGTTCACCCAACCATAGGTCGCAACGATGTACATGAACGGTAAGAGGAACACGACGACGCCGAAGAGGTCGGCGATCGCTTTCCGGCGCACCGGCCAGGGCCGATAGAAGATATCGACCCGCACGTGGTCGTTGCGCAGCAGCGCGAACCCGGCGACGCCGGTGAACATGGCGCCCGCGACCCAGACGTAGAGGTCCTGCATCCAGAGGACCGAGGTGTGGAAGAAATAGCGCTGCACCACCACGGTGAAGCAGACCAGGACACAAACCAGCGCCAGCCAGGACAAGACCTGCCCGACGACCCAGTTCAATCCGCCGACGAGGCGGATGAACCCAGCGAGCACATGCATTTGCCGATACCTCCCCCCGCTTCTTCTTCTGATTGCGGGTACTGGACGGATAGGTCAAATGCGGTACGGCGCGCAACCGCCGTTTCCGGCGGGCAAGGGCCTTTTCGCCCGGACCCCGTAGAAGTGGGTAGGCGCGGTAAGCTTAAGGCGCAACCGGCAGCGTGAGCGAGGCGGCGAGCGCCACCAGCTCCGACTGCCTGTGGGTGCCGGTCTTGGCGAAGATGTGCTGGAGGTGCGTCTTGACCGTGCTCTCACGCACGCCGAGGAGCCCGGCCGTTTCGGCGTTCGAGCGCCCGGCAAGCACGTGCTCCAGGATCGCGACCTCGCCGCCCGTCAGCCCGAAGAGCGCGGCGAACGTGCCGTGCGGGTTGAGCGGATGGGAGGGGGTCGCCGGGGCGACGAAGACGGCGGCGACGGCTCGCGGCGCCAGCCCCGTGCGCGCCTCGCCATAGTGCAGCGGCAGCACGTGCAGAACGCTCGCGACCGCATGCTCCTTTCGGATCGGGATCCCGAACGCCCGTTCGGCCATCGCGCTCTCGTTGCGCTGCGCCTGCGCCACCGCCTCGGCGAGCGCCGCCATGGCCGGACCGGTGCGCACCTGCAGGCGCCCGCCGGCCGACTGGATCGGATTGCCGGCCGCAAACAGCGCCTCGGCCGCCCGGTTGGCATGGACGATGCGCAGGTCCGCATCGACGAGGACGATGGCCGCCGTCACCCGGTCGAGCACCGCCTCCAGCGTCGTCGCGGTCATCGCGCGGATGTCCATCAGCCGGCTGATGGCGACGGAACGCTGGACATGGGGGATGAAGAGGAGCGCGTTGTCGACATCGTCCTGGGTGACGAGCCCCATGCTCCTGTGCCGGCCCATGCCGATCGAGCCGAGGGTCGTTGCGTCGCGCGCGACCATGAACGCCATGCCGTCGTCGAGTCCCTGCGGCCCGCCCCATTCGGCGTAGTAACGGTTCTGCCTCCAGGTTCGCGAGTCGCGGATCCATGAGTGGACCTGCGGCTCCTCGATCGGATAGCGCATGATGCGCTCGATGCCGCCCCACTGCTCGAGCATGTCAGGCCCGTATTTGGGCATCAGCGCCAGCCACTCGTCCGGCACGCCGCTCGAGACGTTGAGCAGCAGGTCGCCCGAGGGCAGCGCATTGAGGCCGAGGGCGGCATTGGCGAACCCAAGGACCTCGTGCAGCGCCTGCAGCGCCTTCGTCCAGCCGCCCGGATCGATCGCGCAGTCATAGATCATCGCGATCACATCGGAGACCCGCTGGGCGGCGAGCGTGGCGGTCATGATCGGCTTCCTCGGTCCGGCGTGTGGCCATATCGCGACACCATACGACAATATCCGAGAAAACCCGCCAGGCATCATCCGTTTGGTGGATGCGCTGCATGCGTGGGGGCCCGTAGCGTGCCGGGGCAATGCGAGTCCGCGGCCGGGGATGCCGGGAGCGCTGGTTGCATGGGGGCGATTACGATGTGGGGATTGAAGAAAGCCGGCGCGGGGATTTGGCTGGTGGCGCTGGTGGTGTCGATGGGTTTGTCGGTGGTGCCCGAGGCACAGGCCCAAGCGTGCGCCAACACAGGTCCAGGTTCGCTCTCACTTGTTTGTGGAGACGGCGCGACAACAGGAGGTAGCGCTGCCTCCACAGCAATCGGTTCTCTCAGCAATTCCACGGCAACCTTCAGCGTAGCGGTTGGTGCCGTTGCTAAGGCGACAAATACTGAAGCCACCGCCGTCGGAGCCGGAACAGAGGCATCCGGCTCTTCCAGTACTGCCGTAGGGGGAAGGTATGACCTGGATGGCAGTACCCTCGTCACCCCGGACGAAGTGACATTTGCAAGCGAGACCGGGGCCTCTGCTTTTGGCGCGGCGGCACAGGCGACCGAACAATTCGCCACTGCCCTCGGCACCGCTGCCACCGCCCGGGGGATAGGCAGCACGGCCACGGGTTTCACTAGCATTGCCGCGGGCGTCGGGAGTTCGGCCCTCGGGTCCGCGAGTTTGGCGCTCGGCGACTACAGTTCGGCCCTCGGCGGCCTCGCCTACGCCGGAGCCCACTACGCGACCGCGGCCGGCACCTACAGTGCTGCAACCGGCGACGAGGCGGCGGCGTTCGGAGCGCAAGCCTGGGCAACGGCCTACCGCGCCACTGCAATCGGCACCGCGAGTCGCGCTCATGGCGAAACGAGCTTTGCCGGCGGCTACGACAGCTATGCCAGCGGCGACAGCTCCGTTGCGCTCGGCAACAGGTCGGCGGCCACCGCAGACGGAGCCATCGCCATCGGTGCCGGCTCCCAGGCCTCGGGCGTCAACGCCATCGCGATCGGCACCAATGCCGTGGCCACCGGCTCGGTCGCCGTCGGCAACGGCGCCATGGCCGGCAGCGGCGGGGCGGCTTTCGGCGACGGAACGGCGGCGACCGGGACCGACAGCACGGCTGTCGGTCCCAATGCCGTTGCGACTCACGCCAACGCCGTCGCCATCGGCGCCCATTCGGTGACCGGCGCCGACAATACCGTCTCGGTTGGCAGCGCCGGCAACGAGCGGCGCATCACCAATGTCGCGCCGGGCGTCGCCCCGACCGACGCGGCGACCGTCGGGCAAGTCAACGGCGCCGTCGCCGGCGTCAACGATGCGATCGCCGACATGAGCGGCCAGATCAGCGGAATTCACGAGTCCATCTCCGATCTCACCGGCGGCATCGCCGCCGTCGCGGCGCAGGCCCCAGTGATCATGCCGTCGGCGCCTGGCAAGACGACGCTCTCGCTCAACACGGCCTATTACCGCAGCACGCTCGGCATCGGCGTCGGCGTCGCCCATCGCCTTGACCTGCCGAGCCCCACGGTCGTCTACGGCTCGTGGAGCAATGGCGGCGGCGAGAACGTGGTGCGCGCCGGCGTCTCGACCGAGTTCTAGGCGATGAAGTTCCGGTTCCTGGCCGGGGCGCTGGCGGGCATGTTCGTCATGCCTGCCAGCGCCCAACAGTCGGATTGGGAGACCATGCCGCGCATGGAGCTCGAGTGGCAGTATGCCGGGCCGCTGCGCGACACCGTGATCCAGCGCTGGCGCGATCCGGTGGGCGGAGTGGTCTGCTACATCTACCTGCCGGTCATCGCCTCGCATTCGCCGCCGATGTCCAACGGCTTCGTGCAATACGGCCCCAACGGCATCGGCAGCATCAGTTGCCTTGCTGCGGCCAAGGCGGAAGATTGAGTCCCGCGCCTGAGGCAAGTGCGCCAACTCCTTGACCCTCCTCGCGAACCGCGACTTATCCCCTCCGCTCCGGCTGCGCCTATCCTTTGCCGTTTCAACACGGAGAACTGCAATGGATAGACCCTCGGCCCGCATCACCGGTCTTTTCGAGACCGTCGCTCCCCAGGTCCACCTGCTCCTCGAGCAATGGCTCGACAACGCGCCACGCAAGGAGCCGGTCTCGCCCGCCACCGTCACGGGCATCAACAGGCTGCTGGCGGCCGTGCGCAAGATCGTCTCGCGCGAGCCTTCCGTCCCGTTCATCGCCGGCCTTGCCCCTGGCAAGTCCGCTCTGCCCGGCGAGATCTTCGTCGCCCTGCTCAAGGCCGACATCGCCCTCGCAACCTTCGCGCGCCGCCACAGCACTGTCATCAACCGCGAACGCGTCTGGACCCGCCGCCACGGCGACCGCTGCCCCTATTGCGGGTCGATGGAGACGATCGGAGACTAAAGGAACCGATCTTCCGGTGTTCACCGCCCACGTGAGTGCCCGCTGAATCACCGTGGATGCCGGCGCGCGTACATGCGCTGCCGGTCCCACCGGCTGTCATCCCGGCCTGCGCTGTGATGACAGCGGTGGGTAGGCAGGATGGTGCCACAGGCACAATGCTGCCCCTCCCCCTTGAGGGGAGGGGTTGGGG
>NZ_JZEX01000082.1 GCF_000969415.1 Devosia geojensis
GTCCATCGGTGGACCACACAACGACCCCCACCCTCGATCCCTCCCCTCAAGGGGGAGGGAGGCGAAGGGGCCGCTGATTCCATTCAGCTATGACGCAGCATACGACCGCGCCGACCCCGCGGGGATAATCCGGCTCATGGGGCAGCATATTTATTCGCGGCCGCGGAAGCGGCGCTGGTAGTGCGGATCGTAGAGGGCGCTCTCGCGGAAGGTCTCGGCCGACAAGGTGCGGCCGACGAGGATGACGGCGGTGCGCTCGATGGGGTCGGCGGCGAGTTTGCCGGCGATGTTGGCGAGGGTGCCGGTGACGATCTTCTCGTCCGGCCAGCTGGCGCGGGCAACGACCGCGACGGGGCAGTCGGAACCATAGTGGGGAGCAAGCTCGGCCGCCACGCGATCGAGTGCGTGGATGGCGAGATGGATGGCGAGCGTCGTGCCGGAGCGGGCGAAATTGGCCAGCGTTTCGCCCTCGGGCATGGGCGATGCGCGCCCGGAAACGCGGGTCAGTACCAGGCTTTGCGCCACGCCGGGGATGGTGAGCTCGCGCCCGAGCGCCGCCGCGGCGGCGGCAAAGGCGGGAACGCCGGGGGTGAGCGTATAGGGGATGCCGCGGGCCTCGAGCCTGCGGACCTGCTCGGCGACGGCGCTCCAGACGGAAAGATCGCCCGAGTGCAGGCGCGCCACGTCCTGCCCGGCGGCATGGGCGGCGACGTACTCGGCTTCGATCTCGTCGAGCGAAAGCGGCGCCGTATCGACGAGGCGGGCGCCCGGCGGACACCAGGCCAGCATCTCGCGCGGGACGATCGACCCGGCATAGAGGCAGACCGGGCAGCGGGCGAGAAGATCGCGCCCGCGCACGGTGATGAGATCGGCGGCGCCTGGGCCGGCGCCGATGAAATGGACGGTCACGCGACTGCCTCCTGACCGACGCGGGCGGCACCACCCTTCCGGCCTCCCCCGCAAGGGGGGAGGTGTCGCATCGTACGTAGGGCACCATTGCGCCACATCCTCGCTGTCATCCCGGCGAAAGCCGGGACCCAGTACACACCAGCCAATGGACTCACGCGCCAAGCGAACCGGCAACGTTCGGCGAGCACCGCAGCGGCGTCGTTTACTGGGTCCCGGCTTTCGCCGGGATGACAGGCGGGGGAAGACGGGACATGAACGCCTTGCACGGTCATGCGCCGCCCCCCTTCTCCCACACCCACTGCGTGACGGGCATGGCCGGGCGCCAGCCGACCATGCCGCCGAGCGGCGCGGCGCGCGCGACCGAGAGGCGGGTGAGCGTGCCGCCGACGGCGGCATGGCGCTCGATCAGCATGGCCTCGAAGGCGAGGGTGACGGCATTGGCGACGAGCGTGCCGCCGGGCTTCAGCGCTGCGAGTGCGGCGTCGAGAACACCCGGATCGCTACCGCCGCCGCCAATGAAGACGGCATCGGGCCGCGGCAGGTCGGCGAGGGCTTCGGGCGCGCCGCCGGTGACCACCTGCAGGTCCGGCACGCCGAAGGCGAGAGCGTTGCGGCGGATGCGCATCGCCCGCTCATTGTCCGCCTCGACGGCGACGGCGCGCATGGAGGGGTCGGCGAGCATCCATTCGATGGCGACGGACCCGGAGCCTGCCCCGATATCCCAGAGGAGCTGTCCGCGGCGCGGCGCGAGGGAGGAGAGCGTGACGGCACGGATTTCCCGCTTGGTGATCTGCCCGTCATGCTCGAAGAGGTCGTCCGGAAGCCCCGGAGCGCGGGCGAGAATGCGTGCGCCGGGGCCGGCGGCGACCTCGATGGCGCAGAGGTTGAGCGGATTGACCGAAGCGAGGGAAAAGCTCTCGGCCTTGTGCCAGGTGACGCGCTCATCGGGCCCGCCCAGCGCCTCCAGCACGGCAAGGCGTGAGGGACCGAAACCGTTGGCCGTGAGGAGCTGCGCGAGGGCAGCAGGCCCGTCCTCATCGGATGTCAGCGCGAGGAGACGCCGGCCAGGCTGCAGGTGCGGCAGGACGAGCTCGAGCGGGCGCCCATGGACGGAAAGCGCCGTCACCTCCTGTAGCGGCCAGCCGAGACGAGAGGCGGCAAGGCTGAAGGCGGAAGGGGCGGGCACGACGTGCATCTCTTCGGCGGGAACCAGACGCGAGAGCGTCGCGCCGATGCCGTAGAGGAACGGATCGCCGGAGGCGAGGACGGTTACCCGCCGGCCGCGCTGAGCGGTGAGGACGGCAAGGGAATCGGAGAGCGGCGAGAGCCAGGAGTGCGTCTCACCGGTAATGAGGGATGCGGCAAGCGCCAAGTGCCGCTCGCCGCCGAAGATGATTTCGGCATCGGCGACGATGGCGCGGGCATGCTCGCCGAGACCCGCGATGCCGTCTTCGCCGATGCCGACGATGGAGAGCCATTTCATGGGTGGGCCCGCCGATCGGTACAAGTGAACTGTACGCGTGACATCCACGATGTCACCCCGGCGAAGGCCGGGGCCCATCCTGAGATGCCCCGCCAGCCGCAAGGTATGTGAACAGTTCGCTGAACGAAGCCAGCCGAACCACCTAGCGGCACGGTGATGTATCTCAGGATGGGCCCCGGCCTTCGCCGGGGTGACACCGTGGTGGGGGATCGTTCCGTGCTCATCCATCGACAATCGGCCATCCCCTACCCCTTCGCGAACCGCGGCGTGTAGACGAGGTCGGGTAGACCCTCGCGCGCGACGTGGCGGGTTTCGGGGGAGCCGACGATGATGCAGGTGGCCATGTCGGCGAGGTCTGGGTCGGCCTGGGCAAGGGTGGTGACGACGATCTTCTCGTCCGGGCGGCCGGCGGCGCGGCCGAAGACGACGGGGGTTTCGGCGGTGAGGATGGCGCGCAGGATCTCGAGCGCTTCGCCCAGCTGCCAGGGGCGGTGGCGGCTGACGGGGTTGTAGAGGGCGATGGCGAAGCCGGCGGCGGCGGCGGCCTTGAGGCGCGCGGTGATGACCGGCCAAGGCTTGAGGTTGTCGGAGAGCGACATCACGCAGAAATCGTGGCCGAGCGGCGCGCCGACGCGGGCGGCGACGGCCAGCATGGCGGTGACGCCTGGGACGATGACGATATCGAGCGCGCGCCACTCGGAGGGCCCCGCCTCGACCGCCTCGCACACGGCCGCGGCCATGGCGAAGACGCCGGGGTCGCCGCCGGAAACGAGGCAGACCGTATTGCCCGCCGCCGCGCTGGCGAGGGCCGCATCAGCGCGCGAAAGCTCCTGCCGGTTGTCGGAGGCGATGCGGCGCTGGTCGGGGCGCAGGGTCAGGCGATCGAGATAGGGGCCGTAGCCGTAGAGCTCGCCGGACGCGGCGACGGCGGCGAGCGCTTCGGGCGTCACCTGGTCCGGGCTGCCGGGACCGAGGCCGACGACGTAAAGCTTGCCGCTCATGACCGGACCTCGCAACGGCAGACCAAACTCAGAATTTCCACGAGGTCATTCCCGCGAAAGCGGGAACCTCTGTTCACGGAGCTAGTCTCTGTCGTGTTTTGACGAAAACGGGAGGCATCCGGCTCCCCTCCCCCTTGAGGGGAGGGGTCGGGGGTGGGGG
>NZ_JZEX01000083.1 GCF_000969415.1 Devosia geojensis
CCCCCAACCCCCGATGTCGTTCCCGCCCCGGATCAACCCATCCTGAGATGGCCGACAGCCGCAAGATGTGTGGATGGGCAGGAAGGGAGTGAGGCCGCTCTCACCGCCCATGGATGCGTTCAGGGCTGGTTCCCGGCTTTCGCCGGGATGACAGCCTGTGGGAAGGCACGATGGGTGCCACACTCCTTGATCTCCCTCTGCAGGAGGAAGGGGGATCGGCTTCCTGCTCGCGAAGCGTCCCAGCGTCATGTGAGCGATTCTCGAGAACCTTCGTGAAAACAATTGCCTTGCGCAACCGGGGGCTTAAGCTCGCGTTAAGTTCCGGACCATAACTTTGCCGCAAAGCGTCGCGGCACGTGGAACCAGCGGGGAAATGGGGTGCAGACGGAAGACGCCGGAAGCCTCAGCGAAATGGCCGAGGCGCTGCTCCTCGATGCGGCGCTGGAAAACATTCCCTACGGTTTTTGCGTCTGGAGCCCCCAGTTCCGCCTTGTCATGTGGAACAAGCACTACCGCGAGATCTACGGGTTCCCCGCCGACGCCATCCGCCGCGGCATGACGCTGGAGGAGGTCGTCGCCCTCTCCCACAGGCTCGGCAACCACCCGGACCAGAGCTCGGCCGAGTTCTACGAAGCCTATTCGGCCGCTCTTCTGGCCAACAAGGGCGGCACGCGCCACAAGAGCCAGGAAATCGTGCATGGCGGACGCGTCATCGAGACCGCACACGTCTATTCGCCGGCGCTCGGCTGGGTCGTCACCCACGAGGACGTGACCGACGAGATCGCCCGCGACGAGATGATCCAGAAGCGCAAGCTCGAGCTCGAGCGGCAGAACATCCGGCTGGACGCGGCGGTCAACAACATCTCGCAGGGCCTGTGCATGTTCGATCCGCGCGGGCGGCTCGTCATCTGCAACCAGCCCTACGCCAAGATCTACAACCTGCCCGAGCACCTCCTCAAACCCGGCACCCTCCTGGAAGACATCCTCTCGCACCTCTTCGACATCGGCATGTCGGCTGGTGGCAGCCGCGAGGAATACGTCGCCTGGCGGCGCGAGGTCATCGCGCGGCGCGAGTACGGCAAGAACATCCACGAACTCAACGGGCGCATCATCATGATGCAGCACCACCCGATGAAGGACGGCGGTTGGGTTTCGACGCACGAGGACATCACCGAGCAGCGCCAGAACGAGGCGCGCATCCGGCACCTCGCCCGCCACGACGCGCTGACCGACCTGCCCAACCGCATCCAGTTTCTCGAGGAGATGACGAGCGTCGAGGGCGCCATCAAGCGCGGCGAAAAGGCGGCCGTCCTCTATATCGACCTCGATCATTTCAAGACGGTCAACGACACACTGGGCCACGCGATCGGTGATGAGCTGATCAAGCAGGCGGCCGTGCGCCTCTGGGGCACGACGCGCGAGAGCGACGTGCTGGCGCGGCTCGGGGGCGACGAGTTCGCCCTGCTGCTGCGTCCGATCGCGAGCGAAGCGGACGCAGCCAAGGTCGCCGACCGGATCATCAAGGCCATCGCCTCGCCGTTCAAGATCGCCAGCCACCAGATCGACATCGGCGTTTCGGTCGGCATCGCCATTGCGCCCACCGACGGCGACAAAACCGATACCCTCATCAAGAACGCGGACCTCGCCCTCTACAAGGCCAAAGCCGACGGGCGCTCCACCTACCATTTCTTCGAGCCGGGGATGGACGCCGAGCTGCAGCAGCGGCGCGCCATCGAGGCAGGCCTGCGCTCGGCGCTCGCCAAGGGGGAACTGCGCCTCGTCTACCAGCCGCTGCTGGGGCTCGCCGAGAACCGCGTCACCTGCGTCGAGGCGCTGCTGCGCTGGGATCATGAGGGGCGCACCATCTCGCCGGTCGAGTTCATTCCCGTCGCCGAGGAGACGGGCCTGATCGTGCCGATCGGCGAATGGGTGCTGCGTGAAGCCTGCAAGGCGGCCGCCGCCTGGCCGGGGAACGTGCGCGTCGCCGTCAACCTCTCGGCTATCCAGTTCAAGAACCGCGATCTCGTGGCCATGGTCGAATCCGCCCTGACCGACGCCGAGCTTTCCCCCACCCGTCTCGAGCTCGAGATCACCGAAAGCCTGCTGCTGGCCGAGAACGAGCAGATCCTCAAGACCCTGCACGCGCTGCGCACGCTCGGGGTGCGCATCTCCATGGACGATTTCGGCACCGGCTACTCGTCGCTGTCGTACCTGCGCTCGTTCCCGTTCGACAAGATCAAGATCGACCGCTCGTTCATGCGCGACCTGACCAAGCGCAGCGATAGCCTGGCCATCATCAAGGCGGTCATCGGGCTCGGCCAGAGCCTGGGCATGTCGACCACCGCCGAGGGCATCGAAACGCAGGAGCAGCTCGATCTGATGCGCGCCCACGGGTGCGACGAGGTGCAGGGTTTCCTCTTCTCCCCGCCCCTGGTGCCGCCGGCGCTGGAAAAGCTCCTTGGCACGGATCAGGCCAAGAAACTCACCGTCATAAAGCGTGCCTCCTGATCGATTCCGAACGCATGAACGGGTCGGCTCCCCTCCCACTTGAAGTGGAGGGGCTGGGGGGTCCATCAGCGGACTGCCGCACTACCCCACCCTCGATCCCTCCCCTCAAGGGGGGCGAAGGAGCCGCGGAGAGATTTTGAAAGAGGGAGGAACGTCATGCGCCCGCAGCAGTATTCGCGCCTGAAGGCGATCGCGCAGCGCTGGTCGCGCCGGCCGGAAGAGGCCGACGACCTGGTGCAGGACGCGCTGCTCGAGGCGGTGCGTCAGGAGCGTGATCTATCGGTGCCCGAGAACCTAAGCTGGGCCGCGGGGATCGTGCGCAACCGGGCGAGGATGGCCGCCCGCGGCGCCGGGCGCCGCCGCCGGCGCGAAACCGCCTGGCAATCGCTCTCGCCCGAAGCCGGCGAGGCTGATGCGCCCGTCGATGCCGCAAGCATCCTCGAGGGCCTGCCGCGCTCGCTGAAGGCCGTGGCGGCGCTCGCGCTTTCCGGCCACAACCGGCGCGAGATCGCCTATCTCCTCGACCTGCCCGACACGGCGCTGCGCCAGCGCATCTCGGCGTTGCGGCGCACGTTGAAGCAGAAGGGCGTCGCGATGCCGGCGGGGTTCCCCGGCCTCAACCTCGACCTCGCTTACGGACACATCCGCGATTGCCTGCTGCCCGAACTGATCCGACAGGGCGGGATCTTTGCCGCCCACGATCCGGACGGGCATCTTTTCGTCGTCACGCGCTCACGAAAAGGCTGATCGCGGCAACTAGGGTGCGACACAACAAAGGGAGAATACCCATGTCCTTCAACCTGAAGCGCGCCAGCATCGTCTTTTATGTCTCGGACATCGCGCGCACCGAGCGCTTCTACAACGAGACGATGGGCTTGAACCTCGAACGGCAGGAGGGCGCCGAGCCCTTCTGGCTGTCGGGCAAGCTCGAGGACGGGCTCGACCTCGTCTTCTTCGAGATGGAGGGTAAGCGCGGCGACACGCCCGCCCTCGTCTTCGAGGTGACGGATGGGGGCATCGACGACATCGTCGAGGCCCTTGCCGCCAAGGGCGTGACCATCGTCACCCCGGTCTCGGAGGCTCCCGGAGGCTGGAGCGCCGACTTTCTGGACCCGGATGGCTTCGGCCTCGGCCTCTGGCAGGCCGAAGACAAACCGCGATCGCTGAAGTAGGGGATGTTTCGGAGCCGGCGGTTGGCCACGGTTCCCCCTCTCCCACTCGGGGGAAAGGGAGCGCCGGGGCGCGTGGCACGCGGCTTCGTCACCCCTGATGTCACCCCGGCGAAAGCCGGGGCCCATCCTGAGATGCAGCCACGGCCAAGGTTTGTGAACGCGGCAGGAAGAACACTGCCGCTCATCGCGTGCTCGTGGATGACGCCGGGGCTGGGTCCCGGCCTTCGCCGGATGACAGCCGGTGGGTGTGGGCCGACTCGTCCCACCCGCGAAGGCGGCGACCTGCCCGCGCAACCCACCCTTGCGCAAAGGCCGGCTTGTTTCTTGGGCCCCGCTATACTATGTGGCAGCACAATCGCGCCATGTGCCCGCAAAAGGGCGGCGGGGCGCCCTTGTTTCCCAGCATGGTCCGGCCGCGCGCGGCTCACGCCAGATATCGTGAGCTCCGGTTCCGGAAATCGTGCCAAAAAGACCCGAGCCCCCATGAGCCTGCGCAACATCGCCATCATCGCCCACGTCGACCATGGCAAGACCACCCTCATCGACGTGCTGCTGAAGCAGTCCGGGGTCTTCCGCGACAACCAGCGCGTCGAAGAACGCGCCATGGACAGCAACGACCTCGAGCGCGAGCGCGGCATCACCATCCTTGCCAAGGTGACCTCGCTCGTCTGGAAGGACACGCGCATCAACATCGTCGACACGCCCGGCCACGCCGATTTCGGCGGCGAGGTAGAGCGCATCCTTTCCATGGTCGATGGCGTCGTCATCCTCGTCGATGCGGCCGAAGGGCCGATGCCGCAGACCAAGTTCGTGCTCTCGAAAGCCCTGGCGCAGGGCCTGCGGCCGATCGTTGCCATCAACAAGATCGACAAGCCCGACGAGCGGCACCTCGAGGTGCTGGACGAGGTGTTCGACCTCTTCGTCGCGCTCGATGCGACCTCCGAGCAGCTCGACTTCCCGATCCTCTACGGATCGGCCAAGCAGGGCTGGATGGCCGCCGAGCCCTACGGCCCCAAGACCGACATGGGTCCCCTCCTCGACAAGGTCATCGAGCACGTGCCCGAGCCCAAGGTCGAGGACGGGCCGTTCCGCATGCTGGTCACCACCATCGAGCGCAACCCCTTCCTCGGGCGGATCCTGACCGGGCGAATCTTCTCGGGTTCGGTGAAATCCGGCGATCCCGTGCATTCGCTCTCGCGTGACGGCAAGGAAGTGGAAAAAGGGCGCGTTTCCAAGGTCCTCGCCTTCCGCGGCCTCGAGCGGCAGCCGATCGATGCGGGCGAAGCCGGCGACATCGTTGCCATCGCCGGCCTCGAGACGACGACCGTCGCCGACACCATCGCGGTGCCCGCGATCAACGAGCCGCTGCCGGCGCGCCCGATCGACCCGCCGACCCTCTCCATGACCTTCCGCATCAATGACGGGCCGCTCGCCGGGCGCGAAGGCGACAAGGTGCAGAGCCGCGTCATCTACGACAGGCTGATGCGTGAGGCGGAGGGGAACGTCGCCATCAAGATCACCCGCGGCCACGACAACGATTCGTTCGAGGTCGCCGGGCGCGGCGAACTGCAACTCGCCGTCCTCATCGAGACCATGCGGCGCGAAGGCTTCGAGCTGACCGTCGGGCGTCCGCGCGTGCTCTTTAAGGAAGAGGGGGGGCAGACGCTGGAGCCGATCGAGGAAGTCATCATCGACGTCGACGACGAGTTCACCGGCGCCGTGGTGCAGAAGCTCTCCGAGCGCAGGGGTGATCTCGTCGAGATGCGTCCCTCGGGCACCGGCCGCACGCGCCTGCGCCTCCTCGTGCCGACCCGCGCCCTCATCGGCTACCAGCCGGAACTGCTCTCGGACACCCGCGGCACGGCGATTTTCAACCGCCTGTTCCACGCCTACGAGCCGCACAAGGGCCCGCTGCCGGGCCGGCGCACGGGCGTCCTCATCTCCAATTCCAATGGGCAGGCCGTCGCCTACGCCCTCTGGAACCTGGAGGAGCGCGGCCCGATGCTGATCGACGCCGGGGTCGATGTCTACGAGGGCATGATCATCGGCGAGCACACCCGCGACAACGACCTCGAGGTCAATCCGATCAAGGGCAAGCAGCTGACCAACATCCGCACGACCAGCAAGGACGAGGCGGTGAGGCTCACCCCGCCCAAGAAGCTGAGCCTCGAGCAGTCGCTCGGCTACATCGCCGACGACGAATATGTGGAGGTGACGCCCAAGTCGATCCGCCTGCGCAAGATCTGGCTCGATCCCAACGAGCGCAAGAAGCAGATGCGGGCGGCCAAGGCCGGCTGACGCTGGTTTGCCGGCCGGTGCGCGACAATGGCGCGCACCCCTCGCCTGGGGTCGCAGTTCCTTCAGCTTTCTGGGCTAGAGCGTTCCGATGAACTGCCTTCGGCTGGGCAGGCGCAGGAACAAGGAGCACATATGAGCGAGTGGATCATCGGCGTCGTCACCGAGTGGGGCTATTTCGGCATCTTCCTTTTGATGGTGGCCGAGAACATCTTTCCGCCCATCCCCTCCGAGCTGATCATGCCCTTTGCCGGCTATGTGGCCGCGAGCGGGGAGCTCTCCTTCGCAGGCGTCCTCATCGCAGGTACCCTCGGCTCGCTCGCCGGCACTTCGGCCTGGTACGTCGCCGCCCGGCTGCTTGGGCTCGCCCGCTTCACGTGGCTGTGCAATCGCCTGGGGCGCATCGCCACCATCCAGGAAGACGACATCGACATGGCCGTGCGCTGGTTCGAGCGCTACGGACCGCTCGCCGTCTTCGTCGGTCGCCTCATCCCCGCCATCCGCACGCTGATCTCGGTGCCGGCTGGCCTTGCCGCCATGCCCGTCGGAAAATTCCTCGCCATCTCGGCGGCGGGCACGGTGCTCTGGACCGGCATCCTGACCGTTGCCGGCCTGGTGCTGCACGAGAACTATGCGACGGTCGAAGCCTGGGTCGACCCGGTCTCCATCGCCGTCGTCGTCCTCGCCGTCGTCATCTACATCTACCGGTTCGTCACCTGGAAGCCGATCAAGGATATCGGTTGAGGGCGGTTCGCAATTTGGGAGCCGTCTTGCATCCTGCAAGCGCGCGCTCTCGCAAAACGCGAGCCTTTACCGGCCGTTAACCATACCGATCCCGCAAATCCGGCCCTTCGCCTTCTGGCACGGTTCCTGCAACTGGGTGCGTATCCGGGGACTTGTTGTGCGTACCGGATGAAAGTCAGTCGATCGAGCCCCGCCGCACGACCTCGCGCGCGGGGCTCGGGCTTTCTGCGGCGCTCTTGCCGCAAGCGGTTGAACCCATTAGATAACTGCGAACGCCCTTTGCGGAGACG
This sequence comes from Devosia geojensis, assembly GCF_000969415.1. Lineage (GTDB taxonomy): Bacteria > Pseudomonadota > Alphaproteobacteria > Rhizobiales > Devosiaceae > Devosia > Devosia geojensis. Next base: position 7,010 of record NZ_JZEX01000083.1, read on the forward strand.
ACCATGCGCGCCATCCTCGACATCGTTCTCATCATCCTCCAGCTCTACTGGTGGATCCTCCTGATCATGGTCGTCATGAGCTGGCTGATCTCGTTCAACGTCATCAACACGCGCAACCAGTTCGTCGCCGCCGTCTGGCGCGTCCTCAACCAGCTGACCGAGCCGCTGCTGCGCCCCATCCGCCGGATGGTGCCGAACTTTTCCGGGCTCGATATCTCCCCGATCATCCTCTTCCTGCTGATCCTGCTGGTCGAGCGGGTCATCGTCTACTACGTCTATCCCAGCGTCTTCTGAGGCCTGTCGACGGCCTCGGCGGCAGGAATCAGCAGACGCTTGCCACGCGCTCCTTGATTACGGCGAGCACCTCGTCGCCCGGACGCTTCCACCAGTTGTCCCTGGAGAAGATCTCGACCTCCTGCGGGCCGTGGAAGCCGGCGGCCTCGATCATGGCGCGAATGGCTTTCAGGTCGATGACGCCGTCGCCCATCATGCCGCGGTCGAGGAGCATGTCGGTGGTCGGCACCAGCCAGTCGCAGATGTGGTGGGCGAAAATCCGCTTCATGCGGCCGGCGCGGGCGATGGCGCGGGCAAGATAGGGGTCCCACCAGACGTGGTAGACGTCGATGGCGACGCCGACCGTCTCGCCCAGCGCCTCGCAGATGTCGAGGGCCTGGTCGATGGTGTTCACGCAGGCGCGGTCGGCCGCGTACATCGGATGCAGCGGCTCGATGGCGATCTTCACCCCCGAGGCCTTGGCGTGGGGCAGCATGGCGGCGATGCCGTCGGTCACCATCTGGCGGGCGCCGGCGATGTCCTTCGACGATTCCGGCAGTCCGCCGACCACCAGCACCAGGCAATCGGCGTTGAGGGCGGCCGCTTCGTCGATGGCGCGATGGTTGTCGTCGATGGCCTGCTGGCGGCCCTCGGCGGTCTCGGCCGGGAACATGCCGCCGCGGCACACGCCCGTGACCTGGAGCTTGTTGTCGCGCACGATCCGGGCGGCCTCGTCGAGGCCGATGGCGGCGATCTGGTCGCGCCAGGGCGAGATGGCGGTGATGCCGGCCCGCAGACACCCGTCGACCGCCTCGGCAAAGCCCCAGACCTCGCGGGTGGTGGCAAGGTTCAGCGAAATCACGGTATCGGCGCTCATGCGGCGACCCCGTGCACGGCGAGGACATCGCGCATGCGCTTCACCGCCAGCTCCGGATCGGCCAGTACCCGCGCCTTGTCGGCAAGCCGGAAGAGCTCGGCGAGATGCTGGAGCGAGCGGGTCGACTGCTGGCCGCCGATCATGGCGAAATGGTCCTGCAGGCCGTTGAGGTAGGCGAGGAACACGACGCCGGTCTTGTAGAACCGGGTCGGCGCCGCAAAGATATGGCGGCTCAGGGGAACTGTCGGTTCGAGCAGGTCGAAGAATTCGTTGTCGTTGCCGCGCCCGAGCGCGGCGAGCCCCGCCGAGGCGGCCGGCGCGATGGCATCGAAGATGCCGAGCAGGGCGTGCGAATAACCCTCGTCGTCGCCGGCGATGAGTTCGGCATAGTTGAAGTCGTCGCCGGTATACATCTTGACGCTCTCGGGGAGGCGCCGGCGCATGGCGATCTCCTTTTCGGCCGAAAGCAGTGAGATCTTGATGCCGTCAACCTTGTCGGCATTGGCGGCGATGACGTCGAGGCAGACGTCCATGGCCGCGTCGTGGTCGGCCTTGCCCCAATAGCCTTGGAGCGCCGGATCGAACATCTCGCCCAGCCAGTGGAGGATCACCGGCTGCTTCACCTGGGAGAGGATGCGGCCATAGACGCGGGCATAGTCGTCGGGGGAACTGGCGGCGGCGGCGAGCGCGCGGCTCGCCATCAGGATGACGCGCCCGCCTTCGCCCTCGACGAACCCGACCTGCTCCTCATAGGCGCGGATGATGTCGTCGATGGTCACGTCCGGGCCGGGCGCAAGGTGGTCGGTGCCCGCGCCATAGGCGATGAGCGCGTCGTCGCGGGTCTTTGCCTCGACCTGCGCGCGCCGGATCAGTTCCTGGGCTTCCGTCCAGGTCAGACCCATGCCGCGCTGGGCGGTGTCCATCGCCTCGGCAACGCCGAGGCCCAGATCCCAGAGGCGGTGGCGGAAGGCGAGGGTCCTGTCCCAGTCGATCGCCGGGGTGAGCCACGGGTCGTTCACCGCCAGGGGATCGGCGACGACGTGTGCCGCGGCAAAGGCAATGCGCGGGAAGTCGCTGGCCTTGAACTTGACGAAGGGAATGGGCTCGCCGGTCAGCGCATAGGGCGAGATCGTGCGGTCGGGATTGGGCAGGTTGATGGTCGGCATGGCGGCCTCCAAAAGGCCCCCTCACCCGGCGCTGTGCGCCGACCTCTCCCCCGAAGGGAGAGGTGAAGAGGGCACGGTGACTGGTCTTGCAACACCTCTCCCTTGGGGGAGAGGTCGGCCCCAAAAGGGGGCCGGGTGAGGGGGCCTTGGCCCCGGCTCAGAACTCCAGTTTCGGCACGTCCAGCCAGCGCCGCTCGGCCCAGCTCTTCAAGCCGAGTTCGGCGAGCTGCACGCCCTTGGCGCCCGCTTCGAGGCCATAGGGCCAGGGGGCGTCCTCGGCGATGTGCTTCAAAAACATCTCCCACTGCGCCTTGAAGCCGTTCTGGGCCGGCCAGTTGTCCGGCACCTCGGTCCAGTCGTCGAAGAAATTCATCGTCTGCTTCTGGTCGGGGTTCCAGACGGGCTTCGGGGTATTGACGCGGTGCTGCGTCCAGCAGCCGTGGAGGCCAGCGACCGCCGAACCCTCGGTGCCGTCGACCTGGAAGGTGACGAGATCGTCGCGATGGACGCGGGTCACCCAGCTCGAATTGATCTGGGCGATCACCCCGCCCTCGAGCTCGAAGGTGGCGTAGGCGGCGTCGTCCGTGTCGGCCTTGAAGCGGTTGCCCTTCTCGTCGACGCGCTCGGGGATGTGGGTGGCGCCGAGGCAGGAGACGGCCTTCACCTCGCCGAAGAGATTGTCCATCACGTAGCGCCAGTGGCAGAGCATGTCGAGGATGATGCCGCCGCCGTCGGCCTTGCGGTAGTTCCAGGAGGGGCGCTGGGCCGGCTGCCAGTCGCCCTCGAACACCCAATAGCCGAACTCACCGCGCACCGAGAGGATCTTGCCGAAGAAGCCCGAGTCGCGCAGCATCTTGAGTTTCAGAAGCCCCGGCAGGAACAATTTGTCCTGCACCACGCCGTGCTTGAGGCCCGAGGCGCGCGCTTTCCTGGCAAGATCGACCGCGACCTCGAGGTTGTCCGAAGTGGGCTTTTCGCAATAGACGTGCTTGCCGGCGGCCAGCGCCTTTTCGAGGAGTCCGGCGCGCATCAGCGTCGTGCCGGCGTCGAAGAACACCTCGTCGTCCGGGTCGGCCAGCGCCTTGTCGAGATCGGCCGACCAGCGCTTAATGTCGTACTTCTTGGCGAGCCGTTCGATCTTGTCGGCGTCGCGCCCGACGATGATCGGATCGACCACCAGCCGATCGCCATTGGCGAGCGCGATGCCGCCCTGGTCGCGGATCGCCAGGATCGAGCGCACCAGATGCTGGTTGTAGCCCATGCGCCCGGTAACCCCGTGCATGATGAGGCCAAGCCGCCGTTCCGCCATTTTCCGAAAATCCTCCCGTACTGTCCATCGGTGTAACTAGTTGGTTACTTACGTAGCCGAAGCCGGCGGGCGGCGTCAAGCGGCAGAGGGAACGGATACTTGCGTCTTTGGTCGCAGACGCCGATCCTCGGCGCGATCGACTGGAGGACAACGGCGATGCTGCGCCTTTATACCCGGTACCAGAACTCGGCCGGCGAGCGCGTGCGGATCGTGCTCAACCTCAAGGCGCTGGCCTACGAATATGTGGCGATCCCCTCGCTTTCGGACGCGGCCTATATGCGGCTCAATCCGCAGCGGCTGATGCCGGCACTCGAGGTCGACGGGCATGTCGTGACCCAATCCCTCGCCATCATCGAGCTCTTGGAGGAGCTGCATCCCGATCCGCCGGTTCTGCCGACGGACCCGTTCGCGCGCGGCCGCGCCCGCGCCTTCGCGGCGGTGATCGCGGCCGATCTCCATCCGGTGACGGTCAACCGCGTGCGGCGCTATCTCGCCGAGGAGCTGGGGGCGGACGACGCTGCCCTGGCGGCATGGTATCGGCACTGGGCGAGGTCGGCATTCGATACGCTCGAGGCGCTGCTCGCTCGCCGCGAGCGGTCGACCCGGTTCGCCTATTCCGATGCGCCCGGACTTGCGGAGGCGTGTCTCGTGCCGGCCATGCGCAACGCCCGCCGCTTTGACTGCGATCTTTCGGGCCATCCGATCCTCTGCGCCATCGACGAAGCCTGCCGCGCATTGGAGCCGTTCCGGCGCGCAGCCCCGGAAAGCCAGCCGGATTACAAACCCCGCTAGAACCCCGCCACCATCTTCAGCCCGATCAGCCCGAGGAACGTCAGGATCAGCCGGTCGAAGGCCTTGCGGCTCAGCTTTCCGGCGATGGCCTGGCCGACGGGCATGAAGACGAGGATGGGTATGAGCGCCAGCGCCCCCTCCAGCAGCCACTGCGGGCGCATGGCGCCGGCAAGCCACATGGCGGGCAGCTGCGTGACGGCGTAGACGAGGAACATGGCCGAGACCGCAAAGACGTGCGCGTCGCGCGTCAGGCTCATCGAGTGGATGAAGGTGACGCCGATGGGCGCCGAAATGCCGGTCGCGCCTTGCAATATGCCCCCGCCTGCGCCGGCCAGCGGCCCGAAACGCTTCGCGGCCGAGGGCGAGAGGGAAAGATGGGGCTTGAAGAGCCGCAGCGCCACATAGGCGAGGAGGATGATCCCGAGCGAAAGCACCAGCACGCGCTCGGGCAAGGTCGTCAGCAGCCAGACGCCCACGACGATGCCGCCGACGCCGGCGGCGAGGAAGAGCGGCAGGAAGGCCATGCGGTCCGATTTTGCCTCGGCGCGGAAGCGCCAGGTCTGCCAGGCGTTGGTGACGATCAAGGGCACGACCATCAGACCCACCGCATGGGTGAGGCCGAAAACGGCGGTCAGCACCGGCAGCGCGATCAGCGGCAGGCCCATGCCTGTCGCGCCCTTGACCACGGCGCCGGCGGCCAGCGCCAAGGCCATGACGAGATAGCTCGAAATCTCCATCGTCCCCGTATTCTCCCCCGAAGCGGCGCGTACCTTATACGGCGTTGCCGATTAACCGAACAGTTCTTTGCGGCTCGCGCCCGGCTGGCGGTCTTGTTCGCGGGCCGATGAAGGCCGCGCGAATTCGTCGGCGCCATTTCTTCACCGCACGGTTACTTAAGGGTTGACAGCCGCTTCCGTCGCGATCAGTCTTCCCCTTCAAGGGCCACAAAAAACCGGCCCGAACCATGAGGGAGGAACAACGATGATCCGTTCATCGCGATGGATATTGGCTGGCTTTGGCGTGACGCTTCTCGCCGGCACGGCGGCGCACGCCCAGGACTGGCAGCCCGACCGGCCGATCAACCTGATCGTGCCGTGGGGCGCGGGCGGCTCGACCGACCAGGTGACGCGCGTGACCGCTCCGATCCTCGGCGAGGCGCTGGGCGTCGACGTGGTGGTGGTCAACCAGCCGGGTGCCTCGGGCGCCATCGGCACGCAGGAAGTGCTCAACGCCCCCAAGGACGGCTATACCTGGACGGCGAACGCCATCGCCAACAACGCCACCTATTCGGTGACGGGGCTGCTCGAGGGCACCGATATCGACGACTGGCACATCTACCTCTCGGTCGCCAACGTACCGGTGGTCAGCGTGCCCGCCGACAGCGAGTTCGAGGATTTCGGCCAGCTGCTCGAGGCGCTGAAGACCCGCGGCACCGAGATCACGGTGGCGACAGCCGGCATCACCTCGTCGGGCGGCACGGCCATCGCCGCGCTCTCGGACGCGGGCGGGTTCGAATACAACATGATCACCTATGACGGGGGCGGGCCGGCCGCCATCGCCACCGCCTCGGGCGAGGCGATGGTCACCACGCAGCTTGCCGTCGAGCAGACCGAGCTGATCCGCGGCGGCCGCCTCAAAGCCCTTGCCGTGCTCTCGGCCGATCCGCTGGTGCTCGAGGGGGTCGAGCCGATCCCGCCGATCACCCAGTGGCTGCCCGAGATGGAGCTGGCGCCGGATTATTTCGGCATCTTCATCCCCAAGGGCGTGCCCGAGGAGGTCGTCGCCACGCTCGACAAGATCTGGGGGGAGCAGGTGATGAACTCGGAAGCGCTCCAGACCTATGCCGAGACGTTCGGCGCGGTCTTTGCACCCTCCTTCGGCGCCGAAGCGCGCGAACGCGCCATGCCGGTCGTCATTCTCGAGGCGTGCTCGTCGGTCGAGCGCGGCGAGGCGGTCAACGATCCCTCGACCATCGGCATCGACTGCGAGACCCGCACCGAGGTCGGCCAGCAGTAAGGCCTGGAGCTTTCTCCAGCAGTTGGGGCTTTCCCGTTCTCGATAAACGGGAAAGCGCTCCGGTCGGCGAGGGGGAGGGTCCCGGACTGCCGGTTTCCATCGAACAACGGGCGGGGCGCTGTCCCGCCCGGTGCATACAGGACGAACCATGCAGACCGACGCCGATACCGATGCGAGACAAGAGGGCATCCGCGCCCGCGCCGACCTGGTGACCGCCCTGGTCCTGGTGGCGCTCGGGCTCGCCGTCATCTATCTCTCCTGGACCATGCCGCGGCTCGAGGCGCGCCGCATCCATCCCTCGACCATTCCCGGCCTCGTGCCGCTGTTCCTCGGGGTGGGGCTCACTCTTCTCGGCGGGCTTCTGGCGTGGCGGTCCTGGCGCATCAAGGCGCCGGGCGGCTGGCAGGATCTGATCGGGCTCGTGAGGACGCGCGAGGCGCTGCGGATCGGTGTGATCCTGGCGCTGGCGCTCGTCCATACTCTGGTGCTGGTCGGGCTCATCCCGTTCTGGGCGGCGGCGATGCTCTTCATCTTCACGTTCATCATGGTGTTCGAGACCTGGCTCAACGAAGGCTCCGCCGATCCGGTGAAGAGCTTCATCTGGGCGCTGGCCGTCGCGGTGGTTTTCGGGGGCGGCATCTATCTCGTTTTCGAGCGCATCTTCCTCGTGCGCCTGCCCTAGGAGAGTTTGATGGAAGGCCTCATTCTCCTCGGGCAGGGCGTGGCCCACTTTCTCACCCCCTGGTCGCTGTTCAACGTCGCCTGGGCGACGCTGCTGGGCGTCACCATCGGCATCCTGCCGGGGTTGACGGCGACCATGGGCGTGGCGCTGCTGGTGACGCTCACCTACAAGATGGCGCCGGACCAGGCGATCCTGACGCTGATGTGCGTCTATCTCGGCGCGATCTACGGGGGCAGCCGCACGGCGATCCTGCTCAATATTCCCGGCACGCCCGCCAATGCCGCCGCGACCCTCGACGGGCATCCGCTCGCCCGGCAGGGCAGGGCCGGCCTCGCCATGGGCCTTGCGACCACGTCGTCGACCCTCGGCACCATGGTCGGCATCTTCTTCCTGGCCATCATCGCGCCGCTCCTTTCCGAGGCGGCGCTGAAGTTCGGCTCCTACGAATTCTTCTGGCTGGCGCTGTTCGGCGTCGTCATCTCCGGGCAGATGACCGGCAGCGACACGCCCTTGAAGGGCTACATCGCCGGCATCATCGGGCTGCTCGTCGCCATGATCGGCATGGAGACGCTCCACGCCTACCAGCGCTTCACCTTCGGCATCTCCGCGCTCGGCGGCGGCGTCGACCTCATCCCGGCCATGGTCGGGGCGTTCGGGCTCGCCGAAATCCTTTCGGCCATGAAGCGCAAGGCGGTGGGCCATATCGCGCCGGTCAACGACCGGGTGGTGCCGCGCCTGAAGGAGATCTTCCAGTACTGGCGCACCATCATCCGCTCGGGGGTCATCGGCACCTTCATCGGCATCATCCCCGGAGTGGGCGAGGATGTCGGCTCCTGGTCGTCCTACGCGGCGGCCAAGCGGGCCTCCAAGCATCCGGAGGAATTCGGCAAGGGCAGCCAGGAGGGCCTGATCGCGGCTGAAACCGGCGACAACGCGGTGGTCTCGGCCGCCATGATCCCGACGCTGACGCTCGCCATGCCCGGCTCGGCCGCGGCCGCCGTGCTGATCGCGGCGATGCTCATCCACGGCATCCGGCCCGGCCCGATGCTGATGGTCGAGAACGCGCCCTTCCTCTACCAGGTCGTGGCGATGCTGCTGCTGGCAACGCTTGCCAACCTCATCTTCGGCCTGTCGCTCACCAAGCTCTTCATCAAGGTGCTGGCCGTGCCGCGCGAGCGGCTGATGGCGGTCATCTACATCCTCTGCGTCGTCGGCTCGTTCGCCATCACCCAGCGCATGTTCGACGTCTATGTGATGCTGGTGTTCGGCGTCGTCGGGTTCCTGTTGCGCGAGATGAAGTATCCGATGGCCCCGCTGGTGCTCGGCATCGTGCTCGGAGACCTTTTGGACCTCAACCTGCGGCGAGGCCTCGCGCTCACCAACGGCGACCCGAGCCCGTTCTTTACCCGTCCGATCAGCGCTGTTATCTGCTTCGTGATCGTCCTCACCATCCTCATGTCCATTCCGGCGGTATCCAAGCGTGTCAGATCCCTCTTCAGCCGCACCGGCGCGGACGGCAGCCCGGCGCGCAGCTGACGCCGTTCCGGAAAAGCGCGCGCGCAATTCCGCCAGGACCAAGGCGGCGATCCTTTCGGCGGGGCGGGCCGAGTTCGCCGAGCGCGGCTTCGAGGGGGCGCGGGTCGACGCCATCGCCGAGCGGGCGGGGGCCAACAAGCGGCTGCTCTACCACTATTTCGGCAACAAGGAGGAACTCTACTGCGCCGTCCTCCACGACGCCTATGAGGAGATCCGGCGCGGCGAGCGGGCGCTGAGCCTCGACCAGTTCGGGCCCGTCGAAGCCATGGACCGGCTGGTGCGCTTCACCTTCCGGCATTTCCTCGCCAATCCGTGGTTCACCAAGCTCCTGTCGACCGAGAACGTCGAGAACGCGCGCTTCCTCAAGCTGCTGCCGGACATCCCGGCACTGCATTCGCCGCTCGTCGGGCAGATCCGCACCATCCTCGAGCGCGGGCACGCGGCCGGCGTCTTCCGGCGCGACGTCGACCCCATCCAGCTCTACATCTCCATCGCCGCGCTCGGCTATTTCTACGTCTCCAACATGGCGACGCTCTCGGTGATCTTCGAAAAGGACCTCTCCAGCGTCTCGATGGTGCAGGAGCGCGAGGCGCAGGCGGTGCAGATGGTGATCGATTATCTCAAGACCAAGCCGGCGTGAGGGCGCCTGCCAGGCGCGGGATCCCGGTGGGTTGGCCGAGCTGCGTGCAACTAGCGCCTTTCATGGATTAAAAGGAATCAGCGGCTCTATCGCCTCCCTCCCCCTTGAGGGGAGGGAATGAGGGTGGGGGTGGTTCAGTGTGCCGTCGATGCTTCCCCCCACCCCCAGCC
>NZ_JZEX01000084.1:0-2500 GCF_000969415.1 Devosia geojensis
AAGGGATTGAGGGTGGGGGTCGTTGTGTGGGCCACCGATGGACCCCCACCCCCAGCCCCTTCCCTCAAGCGGGAGGAGAGCCGGCCGGTGGCGGTTCCGTCCAATCGTGAAACGCTCTAAAACCGATGGGGAACCGGCGGACGACACCCGCTCCCGGGAGGGAGCCGGCTCAGTTGGTCGTGGCAGCCGTCGGAGCCGCGGTGTTCGCCGCCACCGAAACCGGGGCGGGCTCCTTTTTCATCAGGTCGTTGATCTGGGCGATCACCTGGCCGAACTGGCCGCGATACTGTTCGGCCAGCGTATTCTCGCGCGGCAGCTTGACGCTCAGCGGGTCGACGAGGTTGCCGTTGATCAGGATCTCGAAATGGAGGTGCGGGCCGGTCGAATAGCCGGTCGAGCCGACATAGCCGATGACCTGGCCCTGGCGCACGCGCGTGCCCGGCTTGATGCCGTCGGCGAAGCGGCTCATGTGGCCGTACGCGGTCTCGTAGCCGTTGACGTGCTGGATCTCGATCTTGTTGCCGTAGCCCGACTGCCAGCCGACGAGCTGCACGACGCCGTCGCCCGAGGCATAGATCGGCGTGCCGGTGCGCGCGGCGAGGTCGACGCCGGTGTGGAGCTTGCGGGTCTTGAAGATCGGGTGGATGCGATAGCCGAAGCGCGAGCGCAGCGTTCCCCCGCCCTCGAGCGGCCGGCGGGTCAGGAACCGCTTTCCGGTCTCCCCGTTCGGGTCGTAGAAGTCGGCGACGCCGTCGGGGGTGACGAACCGGTAGAGCTGGCGCGTGGTGTTGCCCAGCGTCAGGCCCACATAGAGCAGGTCCTGCTTGCCCTCGGCGTCCGGCGCGGTCTTGAGGATCTCGATGGAATCGCCGGCCGCGATGCGCTTGGTCATGTCGACGTCATAGGCGAACATGCCGATGATGCGCCGGATGGTGTCGTCGGCCAGGTCGTGCTTGCGCCCGGTCTCCCAGATCGAGCGGTAGACGCTCGGCAGGTTGGCGACGCTGACCTCCTCGGTGTCCTCCTCGGGGAATTCGATCTCGGGCGGAGCCAGGCCGAGCACGTACTGGCCCTTGTCGGTCAGCGCCACGGTCACCGCATGCCGGTCGGTATTGGTGCGGTCCTCGTGGAGGTAGATGCTCATCCGGTAGGGCACGAGGCTGTCGGTGTTGACGGAGGGACCGAAAAGGATGCGCAGGCGCGCTCCGGGGGGCAGCTCGATCGAGGGGAAGACGTTCTTCAGCGTTCCGTTGATCGCCTGGATCATCGTATCGGTGAAGCCGTTGCGGCGCAGCACGTCGGTCAGGGGGCTGCGCTCCTTGACCGTCAGGATGCGCTCGGTGCGGCCCAGCCCCGCCTCGTCGGCGCGGGTGGTCTTGGGCATTACCGTCACGTTCTCGGCGACACCCGCCACCACGTTGCCGCCGGGGGCGGCGCCGAGTTCGCGCAGGCTCGGGCCCGCGGCGGCGTAGGCGAGCATGGGGGCATCGATGTCCGAATAGGCCGATTCGAGCGTCAGGCGCACGAACTCGGCCGCCAGCCGGTCGTTGATGGCGGCGGCCGGGGCAAAGCTTGCCGGCATGGCGGCGAGCCGCACCGCCACCTCGCCCTCGACGTCGGCCCCGTAGATATCGGTGTTGGCTTCGCTCGCCGCATCGGCCGCCTCGATCGGCTGGGTGGCGTTGAGGATCGCGACGGGATCGTAGGCCGGCACGTCGTCGGAAAGGGACGTGGCGGCGGTGGCCAGCGTTGCGCGCAGGCGCACGAAAGGCTGGTTGCGGATCATCGCGCGCCCGTCGACCATCTCGCGGATGCCCGCCTCGATGGTCTCGAGTTCCGAGCGGGTCTGGGTCACTGGCTTGGCCCGGAAGGTCTTGCTGGAAATGTCGGTGGGGGTCGCGGCTTCGCGCGGGGTCTCGATGTGGAGGGCCCGGTAGGGCGTCGAGAACGTGTCGCGGCCTTCGAACGCTATATAGAGGGCTGCGCCCATCAGCAGCACGCTGGTCAAGCCCGTCATCACGGTCCCGGCAAGCCAGGCAAAGCTCAGTTCGCGTCCGTGGGGAATGTCGCCGTCGGTCGATTGAACGGTGAGCGCCGGACCGTCCTCGTATCCGGACGATCGCAACTGGGCCGTGTGCCGCTTTCGCTGTGCTGCGTTCAACACTCCGTCCTTGAGCTTCATGCGCAGCCTCACACGGCGGGGCAGCCGGTTCGATCCGCGCGAATCCAAAATGACAGAACACCGGCCCGACCTATCGGACCATGTGGCGCTCCAGCTCTTCTTGAGGGCCCTCTTACGGCGACCGGCGCTTGGCGAAGCAGTGATCTGCCTCGTGCGTGCGCGCAATTCTTATACCCAACTCCGCTGTGATCTCCAACAAATACGGCGAAACTAGGCCTGGCGGTGCAAAACCCACGGGAGAGAAGGCGACCCGCCCCGCCGGTTTTGGCGGCCCCTTGAATGTGCGGGCAGGCACCCCATCTATGGAACCATTCCGGA
>NZ_JZEX01000084.1:10000-16378 GCF_000969415.1 Devosia geojensis
GAGGCGCTGCGCGTCGGGCGGATCCTTGCCAATCTCGCGCCGGAGGAGCCGGAGGTGCAGGGGCTGGTCGCGCTGATGGAGATCCAGGCGTCGCGCCAGCACGCACGCGTCGACAAGAACGGCGCGCCGATCCTGCTGCTCGATCAGGACCGCTCCCGCTGGGACCAGCTCCTCATCCGCCGCGGCCTTGCCGCACTCGAAAAGGCCGAGAGCCTTTCTCCCCGGCGCGGCCCCTATGCCCTGCAGGCGGCCATCGCGGCATGCCATGCGCGCGCCCGCAAGGCCGAAGCGACCGACTGGCCGCGCATCGCGGCGCTCTATGGCGAGCTGATGGAGCTCAATCCGACGCCCGTCGTCGAGCTCAACCGCGCCGTCGCCGTCGGCATGGCCGAAGGCCCCGCGGCAGGCCTTGCCCTCGTCGAGGCGCTCGAGGCGGACGCGGCGCTCAAGTCCTACCATCTCCTGCCCAGCGTCAAGGGCGAGTTCCTCTCCCGCCTCGGGCGCTCGGCGGAAGCGGCGGCCGAATACAGGCGCGCGGCCGACATGGCGCAGAACGGGCGCGAACGCACGCTTCTGCTCGAGCGCGCCGCGGCCCAGGCGGCCAAGGCGGGCTGATTCACTTAAGCCGAAACTTTAGTATTGACGCTCGCGTTGCGGCCTGTTACTTAAGTTCATGCTTAAGAATGATGCATCGCTGGACCGCATGTTTCATGCCCTCGCCGACGCCAGCCGCCGGCAGATGGTCGACCGGCTGAGCCGCGGCCCGGCCTCGGTCAGCGAGCTCGCCCAGCCGCTCGCCATGTCGTTGCCGGCCGTGGTGCAGCACCTGGCGGTGCTGGAGGAGAGCGGCCTCGTCAGGACAGAGAAGGTCGGAAGGGTCAGGACGTGCACGCTCGATTCCGCCGCCATGTCGCGGGCCGAGCAGTGGCTCAGCGACCGCCGGCTCGGCTGGGAGCGACGATTGGACAGGCTCGGAAGCCTTCTCGCGGCCGATCCGGGCGGACCTGAAAAAAAGACATAAGGCGCAGGGGATCGCGGTCCCTTGCAAAGCTTGATGCGTCGGCGGATGCCCCACCGGCCAAGGATGATGCACGCCGAAAAACGGAGAGCGCCATGGACGGGTTCATCGCCCTCATCATCGCCCGCCGGGCCGCGTGGGCCGCGCGCCTCAAGCGCCTCGCCATGTTTCTCAACCGCACCAAACCGCAAGCCAACAAAGGACAGCGCAAATGACTGAGCGTTCCATCGCCCATGGCAGCTTCACCATCGAGCGTCACTACGACGCCGGCCCGGCCCGGGTCTACCGGGCCTTCGCCGACCCCGAGCAGAAGAAGCAGTGGTTCGGGGAGGGGGAGCCGGGCACCGGCGTCTTCGATTTCCGCGAGGGCGGGCGCGAGTACAACACCGGCAAGATGGGCGGGGACACCTACGCCTTCGACTGCAGTTTCCGCGACATCGTGCCGGACGTGCGCATCGTCTACAGCTACGAGATGCACCTCAACGGCCAGCGCATTTCCGTCTCGGTCGCCTCCCTCGAGTTCCGGCCGGAAGGCGCGGGCACGCATCTCGTCGTCACCGAGCACGGCATGTTCCTCGACGGCCTCGACACCGTCGAGCAGCGCCGCGAGGGCACCGAGCAGCTGATGGATCTCCTCGGCGGGCACCTCGTCAAGATCTGAGCGGGTCGCAAGCGCCTCTCCCCCTCTCCCCTTGTGGGAGAGGGACAGATTTTCCGCGTTCAGCGGAAAATCAGGGTGAGGGGGTCCGCGATGCTGCCCCTACACCGGCGTTGGTTGTCGTCTCGCAAACCCCTCATCCGCCCTTCGGGCACCTTCTCCCACAAGGGGAGAAGGAACCGTGCCTTGCAATTACTCGCTAGCTGCAGAAAAGTCCGGCGACGGACTGGCGGATTTGTGATCGGCCCCGGTCCGCCCCGGTCGTTTGCCTTAAGAGCATCTTAATCGACGCGCCTAAAATACTGCTAACGGGTCGGCTGCGGCATGTCCGGCCCGGCGGCATCTTTTGTCGCCCGGTATTGAATTCCAGAGGCTCGCCATGACGTCTGTCCGAACCTTCCGCCCCGCGCGTCGCATCGCCACACTGGCCATGGCCGCGGTGATGGCGCTGTCGAGCACGGGGGCATCCCTTGCCAACAGCGCCGCGTTCGTTGCCGGCCTCTGGCCGGATGCGCAGGCGATGGGCGTGTCGCGCCAGGCGTTCGATGCCTCCTTTGCCGGCTACCAGCCGCTCTCCAAGGTCATGGAGCTGACCCGCCGCCAGCCCGAGTTCACCCAGACCGTTGCCGACTATATCGGCAAGCGCATCACCGATGCTCAGGTCTCCAAGGGCCGCTCGATGCGCGCCGAGTGGGCGCAGACGCTCGCTGCCGTCTCGGCGCGCTATGGCGTCCAGGCCGAGGTGATCCTGGCCATCTGGGGCATGGAGACCAATTTCGGCGGCTATATGGGCGGCAACAACACCATCCATGCGCTCGCCACCCTCACCGAGAACGGCTACCGCGCCGATTTCTTCCGCCGCGAGCTGCTGACGGCGCTGCGCATCGTCTCGGACGGCCACGTGGCGCCCCAGAACATGGTCGGCTCCTGGGCCGGGGCCATGGGCCACACCCAGTTCATGCCGACGAGCTTCATGCAGTATGCCGTCGACTACAATGGCGACGGGCGCAAGGACATCTGGAACTCGGTGCCCGACGCGCTGGCCTCAACCGCCAATTACCTGCGCGCCCATGGCTGGCGGGCGGGCGAGACCTGGGGCTACGAGGTGCGCCTGCCGCGCGGCTTCGATTTCGCCCGCGCCGAGGCGATGGGCACGGCATCCCTGGGGCAATGGCAGCAGCTCGGCGTCGCGCGCGCCTCGGGCCGCGCCTTCCCGCGCCCGACGGATCAGGCCCGGCTCTATCTTCCCGCCGGCGGTGACGGTCCGGCGTTCCTGGTGCTGCCCAACTTCGACGTCATCAAGCGCTACAACAACTCCAACAGCTACGCGCTCGCCGTCGGGCACCTGGCCGACCGCATCATCGGCGGCGGCGGGTTCGTCACCTCCTGGCCGGCCGGCGACTTCGCCCTCAACCGCGAGCAGCGCACGCAATTGCAGTCGCTCCTTGCCCGGCGCGGCTACGATGTCGGTACGCCCGACGGGGTCGTCGGCCCGCGCACCCGCGCCGCCATCATCGCCTTCCAGCGGCAGGCGGGGCTGACGCCCGACGGCTTCGCCTCCGGCCGGCTGCTGCGGGCGCTGCAGTAGCCACCATGCGTGGTAACCATGCCGCGCGAAGCCATCAAATGATCACAGTTGGGTAACCTTTCGTTAACCGGCCGGGGCGCAGCATTTGCCCGCTTAAGCAGAGGGCAGAGAGTGTGGCCCAAGCGCCCCTCCCGCCCTCGCCCAAGCTCCCGATAAACCGGTTCGCTTCGTTCCCGCGTGAAAGTGATCGCGTCCGCCACACTCTTTTCGGCTTTGGCCGGCTAGAGAGGGAATTCGAGTCAAATTTTCTGCGCTTTCCGTAAAATCCGGCACCCCGTTTGAGATGACCATCCGCTCCGCCACCACGCGCCTGCGCGCGCTTCTGATGACCCTCGCGGTCCTTCTCGTCGTCGATTCCGCGCCCGCCAACGCGCTGTCGTTGATGGATCCGTTCAACCTGCCGACGGCCATGGACGGCGGCACGGCCAAGGTCGGCGACGGCATTCCCTTCGCCGACGGCCAGCGCTTCAAGCTCGATGTCTACGCGCCCGAGGCGCGCGGCGGCGGGCCGGCGCCGGTCGTCTTCTTCATTTATGGGGGCGGCTGGAACCGGGGCGAGCGGAGCGACTACCAGTTCGTCGGCCGGGCGCTCGCGGCGCGCGGGTTCGTCACCGTCATCGCTGATTACCGGCACGTGCCGGAGGTGCGCTATCCCGCGTTCCTCGAGGACAATGCCCGCGCCCTCAAATGGGTCGAGGACAATATCGCGGCCTATGGCGGCGATCCCAACCGGCTGTTCCTCGCCGGCCATTCGGCGGGCGCCTACAATGCCGTGATGCTGGCGCTCGACCCCTCGTTCATGCGCGACTACGGGGTGACGCTCAACATCCGCGGCGTCGCGGCCCTCTCGGGCCCCTATGATTTCTACCCCTTCGAATACAACGAGGTGCGCGAGGCCTTCGGGCAGGCGCCGAACCCCGAGGGCACGCAGCCGATCAACCTCGTCACAGCCGATGCGCCGCCGATGTACCTGGCGACCGGCACGACGGACCCGATCGTGCGTATGCAGAACACCGAGCATCTGGCGGTCAAGCTCCATCAGAGCGGGGTCTGGGTCACGGCGCGCTACTTCGAGGGGTTCGGGCACATGGAGCCGGTCATCGCCATGGGGTCGGCCTGGCGCTGGCGCCTGCCGGTGCTTGACGACATGGTGGCGTTCTTCACCCAGTTCGGCGCCTTCCCCAGCGGCGTGCCCTATGTGGCGGTCGTGCCCGAGGCGCCCGAGGGCATGGAACGCGGCATGGACGGGGTCGTCGCCGAGCTCGACCGCATGTTCGGGCCGCTTGATCAGTGATGCGCCGGAAGGCGGAATCGGGTTAGCCTAGCTCTCCGAGGCGCCAGCCCTCGCACCGGGTCATCCCCGCGAAAGCGGGGACCTCCGTGTGGAAGGCCGGCAGCGTGAACAGAGGTTCCCGCTTCGCGGGAATGACCCGGAGAAGATGCTTGTCCTCAGTGGAAACCGCACGGGCTGAAGATCATTTGCGCTATTCCGGTGCCGGCGAAACCGCCCAGCGCGCCGTGCTCGACGGCATCATCCGGGCCGAGCCGACGCTGATGCGCGTGCTCGAGACGCTGCGCGACATCGACCTGCCCGATCACCTGCTCGTTGCCGGGGCGCTCTACAACGCCGTCTGGAACCACCTGACCGGCCGGCCCGCGCTCGCCGGCGTCAAGGACATCGATGTCGCCTATTTCGACGCCTCGAATCTCTCCTGGGAGGTCGAGGATATGATCATCAAGCGGCTCGACGGGCTCTTTGGGGACCTCCCGGTGCCGGTCGAGGCGCGCAACCCGGCGCGGGTGCATCTGTGGTTCCCGCAAAAGTTCGGCACGCCGTTCCCGCCGCTCTCCTCGGCCGGCGAGACGCTCACCCGCTATGCCTCCAAGACCCATGCGGTCGGCGCCCGGCTGGGGGCGGACGGGCGCCTGACGATCCTTGCGCCCTTCGGGCTCGATGATCTCTTCTCGTTCCGCATGGTGCCCAACCACGCGCTCGACAACCGCAAGACGCACGAAACCAAGAGCGCCCGGGCCACGTCGATCTGGCCGCAGGTCACAGTGGTGCCCTGGTGATGGGGAGATAGGGTAGGAGTGGCCGCCCGCCCGGGCGGGCGGCCGGGTCGATCATTCGGCCTTGTCGGCGGAATCCGAGTTGAGCTGGCCGTATTTCTCTTCGCCGATCTTGCCGAGCAGATCGAGCTGGGTCTCGAGGAAGTCGATATGGCCTTCCTCGTCGGCCAGCAGCTCCTCGAAAAGGTTCTTGGAGACGTAGTCGCCGATCTCCTCGCAGAGCTCGCGGCTGGCCTTGTAGGCCGTGCGCGCGTCGTATTCGCCGGCGAGGTCGGCTTCCAGCACTTCCTTGATGGTCTGGCCGATGCGGAGCGGTGCGACGCGCTGCAGGTTGGGGTGGCCTTCGAGGAAGATGATGCGCTCGATCAGCTTGTCGGCGTGGTGCATTTCCTCGATGGATTCGGCGCGCTCCTTGGCGGCGAGCTTGGTGTAGCCCCAATCGTCGAGCAGACGATAATGAACCCAGTATTGGTTGACTGCGCCGAGCTCGAGAAAGAGCGCTTCGTTAAGCCGCTCGATAACTTGTGCTTCGCCTTTCACGACGACCTCCAATGCGTTTGCCCTTGAGCGTAGCAAGGCGCGCGCGCACGTCGTTCAGTTCGACGGGCGTACGGGCTTGCTGCATATGGTAGTTTTCGGTCGTCTTGACGATAATGTCCACCACATTCGGCACGCATCCACTGCACTTGGCGCGGCGCGAAAGCTCGCGGTAGACCATGGCGGGCACCACCAGCTGCCAGGGATCGGCCTTGAGGAAGCCGAGGACGATCTCCTCGATTTCCTTGTCGCTGATCATGTTGCACTGGCAGACGAGCATGGGCCTGGGGACTGGAAGTCTTGTGAACGAGCGGGCGCATAAAACGACCCGCATTCATGATTGTCAATGTCAGATATTGTCGCGGCGGCCATGCGGCGCAAGTGGGTGCGTGGCACCACGCCGCCACAAGTCCAATCTATCCCCCCTCCCACTCGGGTAGCGCTTGCGCGCTCCCGAGCGCAGGCTCTTGAGGGGAGGGAATAGGGGGGAGCCTCGGCGGCCCACGG
>NZ_JZEX01000085.1 GCF_000969415.1 Devosia geojensis
CGGCCTCCCTCCCCCTTGAGGGGAGGGATTGAGGGTGGGGGTGGTTGTGTGAGTCACCGATGGACCCCCACACCGAAGGGGAGCTACCCCTCCCGCGCCAGGTCGGCCAATAGCCCCGCCGCCACCGAGAGCCGTGAGACCGTCAGCGCCCCCTGCGTCAGGTCGGCGACAGCCGCCACCGCGCGCTCCACCGCCTGCGGCCGTGCCCCGCGCCATGTGGCGATGCGCTCGCTGACCGGGCCGGTTCCGGCCGAGAGGATATCCGCGGTCAGGTCGCGCTGGGCGCGGGTGAGGTTGGCGAGCGCCCGGTCGAGCGCCATGCGGTCGAATCGGTCGGCCAGCACGATGGCGCGGCCCTGGTCGGCGATCGGCCAGAGCTCGAAGAGCGCGAAGACGCCGAAGAAGGCGCGCGCGGCCGCTTCGGTCGTCGTGCCCATGCGCTCGGCCACCAGCACCACGTCGCTGGCATGGGCGAGCACCTGCAGCTCGGAAATGGTGCGCGCCAGCTCGGCCGGCACGCCGTCGGCGACGAACCGCGCGGCGGTGGCGGTCAGGTCCTCGGCGATGGTCTCGGGCAGCAGCTCCGGCAGCAGCCGGCGCAGTTCCATGACGCCCCGGGCGTGACGGGCGACGAGCCCGGCGATGTCCCCGCCCATTTGCGCATTGCGCAGGAACCACAGCGTCTCGCGCGAGAGCAGCGCGGCGACCTCGCCATAGAGCGCAAGCTGCGTGGCGCCCGGCACGCGATTGTCGAGCGCGTCGATCTCGACGTTGATCTGCGGCAGACCGTAGACATCGCGGGTCGCCGCATAGGCCAGCGCCACGTCGCCCGGGCTGGCGCTGCTCGCTGCCATCAGCTCGGAGACGAACCCCGGCCCGCCGCGGTTGATCATGGCGTTGGCGAGCACCGTCGCGATCACCTCGCGTTTGAGGCGATGGTCGGTGACGGCCTCGGGGAAGCGCGCATGCAGCTTTTCGGGGAAATAGCGGAAGAGCTCGCCGGCGAGATAGGGATCATCGATGGCCGGCGATTCCAGCAGGTCCGCATAGAGCGTGAGCTTGGCGTAGGCGAGGAGCACCGCCAGCTCCGGCCGGGCAAGGCCCCTGCCGGTAGCTGCCCGGTCGGCGATGGCGGCTTCGTCCGGCAGGAACTCGACCGTGCGGCTGAGGAGCCCGCGCTGCTCCAATCCGATCATCAGGTCGCGCTGCACCGGCAGGTCGGCGAGCCCCGCGCGCTCGGCGAGCGAAAGCGCCAGTGCCTGCAGATAGTTGTTGCGCAGGCACAGGGCCGCGACCTCGTCGGTCATTTCGGTGAGGAACGCGTTGCGCGCATCGCCCGAAAGCGTGCCGCCGGCCACCACCGGCCCCAGCGCGATCTTGATATTGACCTCGAGGTCCGAGGAATTGACGCCGGCCGAATTGTCGATGGCGTCGGTGTTGATGCGCCCGCCCGCGAGCGCGTATTCGATGCGCCCGCGCTGGGTGATGCCGAGATTTGCGCCTTCCCCGATGACCTTGGCGCGCACCTTCGTCGCATCGATGCGGATGGCGTCGTTCGCCCGGTCGCCGGCCTGCGCGTCGGTTTCGGCCGAGGCGCGGATGTAGGTGCCGATGCCGCCGAACCAGAGCAGGTCGACATCGGCGGCAAGGATCGCGCTCATCACCTCGGCGGGCGTGGCGCTGGCGCCGGTGAGCCCGAGCAGCTCACGGATTTCCGGCGAGAGCGGAATGGCCTTGAGGCTGCGGGGAAAGACTCCGCCGCCCTTAGAGATCAGCTCCTTGTCGTAGTCCTGCCAGGAGGAGCGGGGCAGGGCAAAGAGCCGGGCCCGCTCGGCAAAGCTCGCCTCGGCATCGGGCGAAGGATCGAGGAAGATGTCGCGGTGGTCGAATGCCGCGACCAGCCGGATCTGGCGCGAGAGCAGCATGCCGTTGCCGAAGACGTCGCCCGACATGTCGCCGACGCCGGCGACCGTGAACGGCTCTTCCTGGATGTTGCGGTCCATCTCGCGGAAGTGGCGCTTGACCGCCTCCCAGCCGCCGCGCGCGGTGATGCCCATCTTCTTGTGGTCGTAGCCCGCCGACCCGCCCGAGGCGAAAGCGTCGCCCAGCCAATAGCCGCGCGAGAGCGCGATGGTGTTGGCCGTGTCGGAGAAGGTCGCGGTACCCTTGTCGGCGGCGACGACGAGGTAGGGGTCGTCCCCGTCGCGCCGCACTACGGCCTCCGGCGGCACCACATCACCGGAGACGAGATTGTCGGTGAGGTCGAGAAGCGAACCGACAAAAATCTTATAGCTCTCAGTACCTTCCGCAAGCCATGCCTCTCGCGGCATTGTGAGCGACAGGCGCTTGGGCACGAACCCGCCCTTGGCGCCGACCGGCACGATGACCGCGTTCTTGACCTGCTGCGCCTTGACGAGCCCCAGCACTTCCGTGCGGAAATCCTCGGGCCGGTCCGACCAGCGCAGGCCTCCGCGCGCAATGGCGCCGAACCGCAGGTGGACGCCTTCGACCCGCGGCGAGTAGACGAAGATCTCCCGGAACGGGCGGGGCGCCGGCAGGTTGTCGACGGCCGCACAATCGAACTTGATGGCGAGGGCAGGGCGCCTTGCGCCGTCCGCACCGCGCTGGAAGAAGTTGGTGCGCACCGACGCTTCGACGAGATTATGGAAGCGGGCAAGGATCCGGTCCTCGTCGAGCGAGGTCGCCGCATCTCGCGCCGCCGCGATTGCCGCGCGCGCCGTCTCGGCGGCATCCTCACTGGCGTTCGCCGGGTCGTGCAGGGCCCGGAAAAGGTTCACCAGCGCTGCCGATGCCTGGTGCTGCGTCACCGCCACCTGCGCCAGGTAGCGCTGGGAATAGGAGATGCCCACCTGCCGCAGGTACCGCGAGAGGGCGCGCATCAGCGCCACCTCGTCCCAGGAAAGCCCGGCCCAGAGGGTCAGCGCATTGAGCCCGTCGCTCTCGGTCTCGCCATACCAGACGGCGGCGATCGCCGCCTCGATGCTCGCGCCCATCGTCTCGGGCGCGACCTCCAGCCCTTCCGGGGGGCCGAGCACCATGTCGTGGATGTAGCGCAGCACGCCGTCGCGCGGCGAAACCGTATAGGTGCGCTCGTCAACGACCTTGAAGCCGAAATGCTCGAGCATCGGCACGCGGTCGGAGAGGGGGATGGCGCTGCCGCGATGATAGAACTTGAGGCCGAGCTTGCCCTCGCCCCCCTCGCGCCGGCGCAGGCGTATGGCGATGCCGGTCTCGTCGG
Organism: Devosia geojensis; assembly: GCF_000969415.1. GTDB lineage: Bacteria > Pseudomonadota > Alphaproteobacteria > Rhizobiales > Devosiaceae > Devosia > Devosia geojensis. The sequence goes on from NZ_JZEX01000085.1 coordinate 3,260, forward strand.
CGAGCGTTCCGAGGATCGCGATGTCGGCGAGCGCGTCGGCGACAGTGTTGCGGGACTCGTAACCGGGCGAGAACGCGTCGCGAAAATTGGTGATCTCGGCGGGCTCGGGCGCCGCCGCCGCGATGCGGTCGCCGAAGGAGCGGCTGAGGTCCTCGATGTTGGTTTCGAGCTCTGTGCGGCTGGGCCGCGGCGTCGGCCCGCCGGTGCGCCCGATGATGACGTGCAGCCGCACCAGGTCGCCTTCGGGGAAGTGCGGGTAGTAGGCCGAGACGCGCCCGTCGTAGCGCTCGGCAAGATAGGCCGTCACCCGCGCCCGCACGTCGGAATCGTAGCGGTCGCGCGGGATGTAGACGAGGATCGAGACGAAATTGTCGAACTGGTCGATGCGCGGCAGCACCCGCACGCGCGGCCTGTCGTAGAGCGCGGCGACCGCGTGGGCATATTCGGCGAGCTCGTCGACCGTGATCTGGAAGAGCTCGTCGCGCGGATAGGTGTCGAGGGCGGCCAGCAGCGCCCGGCTCGCATGCCCGTCCGGCTCGTAGCCGGAGCGGCGGATCACCTCCACCACCTTGCGGCGGATCAGCGGCACCTCCGTATGCGGGGTCGCCAGCGCCTGCGAGGTGAACAAACCGACGATCCGTAACTCGCCGGTTACGCTTCCGTCGGACCCATAGAGCTTGATACCGACATAGTCCATGTGCACCCGCCGGTGCACGCGGGCGCGCACGTTCGCCTTGGTCACCAGCAGCGGCTCGCGGTCGGCAAGGAACGCCAGGTGCTGCGGCGTCATTTCGACGAAATCGGGCCCCGAACGCAGGAACCGGACCGATGGATCGGCGAGGATGCCGAGGCCGCTTTGCGCCAACGGGACGAGCTCGGCCGCATCGCCTCGGCCTTCCAGCCGGTACTCGCGCAGCCCCAGGAACGTGAAGTTGTTCTCGGCGAGCCAGCCGAGGAAATAGACCGCCTCGTCCACCTGCGCTTTCGCCAGGCCGGCGCGGTTGGCCGCGAGGTTTACAGCCTCCTGGCCCAGCCGCTCGAGCATCGGCTGCCAGTCGTGCACCGCCCGCGCGACCTCGCCCATGGCCGTCTCGATCTCGGCGCGCAGGGTCTCGGTCTCGCCCAGTGGTTCGATCTCGATATGAAGGACGCTGATCGGCGCCCGGTCCGGCGCATGGCTGGCCGAAACGCCGCCGTTCGGCGCGAGGAACACCACCGGGTGCGCCAGCAGCCGCACCGAACCGCCGGCGGCGCGCACCGCCGCCAGCGCAGTGTCGACGATGAACGGCATGTCCGGCGAGACGATGTCGATGCTTGTCGGATCGCTGCCGGTGCCGGTGGCGATGTGCACCGTGCTTTTCTTGGGCGGCTCGGTGGGAATGAGGCCGAAAGCGGCATGCAGCCGCGCCTCCAGCGCCTCGGGAGTCGTTGCCGAAAGGTCGTCGCCGTCGGTCGCCTCGATCGCGGCGACGAGGAATTCGGCAAGCCCCGGCTCATCTGTCCTCAGCGCCTCGGCGCGTGTGAGGATGGCGGCGCGGGTGGATGCGACGGCTTCGTTCAAGATGACCTCCGTTTCGCGCGGCAGGCTAACCGCCCGCGCGGCATTTGTCCTCCCTACCTTCGGCCAAAACTCGCACGCCTGCCCGACTTTATCGTGACAGCATGGGAGACGCATTATGTCGGGGGCATCCCTATGCTTCCACCTCCACAGGGTCATTCCCGCGAAAGCAGGAACCTCTGTTTTCCCGCGCTCTAAACGGAGGTCCCGCTTTCGCGGGGATGACCCGCTGGGTGGGACAACATGGTGCCGAAGGGCAGGGAAAGAGGGAGCTTCTACTCCCCGATCACATCCAGCCGCATCTGGCGTGGCGTGATGCCGTAGGCATTGCGGAAGTGTTCGTAGAACTGGCTGAGCGAGGAAAAGCCCGACTGGAACGCGATGTTGGCGATCGAGAGGTTCCCTTCGAAGAGCAGCGAGCGGGCGCGGATCAGCCGCATGCGGGTGACGAACTTCTGCATCGAGATGTGCATCACCTTGGTGAAGAGGTTGAGCGCGTAGTTGGGATGGAGCCCGACCACCCCCGCCACATCCGTCGCCGTCAGCGGCTCGGAAAGGTTCTCGACGATATGGCGCACCATTGCCACCACGTAGCGCACCGGCGAGGCAGTGCGGGTGCGCGTGCCGTGATGCTCGATCCAGGGCGGCAGCAGCACGTCCCAGCCGGTCAGCGCCGCGCGGCGGAACATGGCGCCGATCTCGACCTTGACGATCTCGGTTCGCAGCGCATTGCCCGAGCGGTAGTCGGCATGCCAGCGGTCGAGGGTGTCGACGGCCAGCGCGTCGGGGTTGAGGCAGACGATGCCGCCGCCCATCATCGTCTCGGTCAGCCGCCCGAGCTGCGGCATGTGCAGGAAGGAGTCGAGCGGCAGGTAGACGTTGATCTGCCGGCCCGCGACCGTATCGGGGTCGAGACCCACCGTCTGGTGCGGAATGCCGGCCCAGAACGCCACCAGCCGGTTGCTCGGAATGCTCACCGGCCGCCCGTCGTAGATGTAGTGCATCGCCCCGCCGGTCAGCCAGTTGAGCTCGATGTGCCCATGGCTGTGCGCCGCCGGCATGAGCTGCGGCGTGTAGGAGCGGATGCCGAACCGCCCGAACGCGCGGCTCGAGGCATAGAACCGCCGGTCCGGCCTCGGCATCGGACGCGGCGCGGCGCCGTGGCCCTTGCGGGGTAGGGTGGGGGCGAGATCGTTCATGGGAGCACGTGGGCCGGTGCCGTACCCCCCTCCCATCCTCCCCCGCAAGGGGGGAGGTGCCGGGCCGGTGGGTCGGGCAGGATCGTGCCACGAGCACGATGCGGCACCTCCCCCCTTGCGGGGGAGGCTGGGAGGGGGGTGAATCCCGAGAATCCCGCCAAACCGGCTGACAACGGCTCGTGTTCCAACGCTCTCATCATGGCCCCTCGAATCTTTGGAACCCGGAAGAAGTCTTTAATTAATCGGATTGCGCCCCGCGTTGCAAGGCGTACGATTTTTATAGGCGGAGGGAATGCCGGGTGACGTCGCCCGGCAAATCGGCAGGCATTGCCGCTCCGCTGTTATGGGAGGAACCATGAGAAAGCACGCATTTGCCCTTGGCGGGGCAAGTCTCCTGCTTGGCGTGTCGGTGATCGCGGCGCACGCGCAGATCGAGACGACCACGCCCCCGGATCCGCCGGAATTCGCCGCCCAGAGCGAACCGGTGTTCGTTGGTGTGTCCGACATCCTCGAATACCGTGCGCTCGACAGCTACAACGAGCCCGAGTGGATCAAGACCAATTTCGTCGATACCGGCAAGCTGCCCCCCGTCGAGGAGCGCCTGCCGGCCGAACCGCTGGTCTACAAGACCAGCAACATGCCCGACGGCGTCGGCACCTACGGCGACGTGATGCGCCACGTCATCGGCGGCCGGCCCGAGGGCTGGAACTATATCGGCGGCCAGGCCCAGGGCTGGGGCGGCATCGACATCGGCCTCTCCGAATGCCTTACGCGCACCGGGCCGCTGTTCATGATCAACGCCGACGAGCTCGAGCCGCTGCCCAACCTCGCCAAGAGCTGGGAATGGTCCGAGGACGGGCACGAGCTGACCATGCACCTCATCGAAGGCGCCAAATGGTCCGACGGCGACCCCTTCGATACCGAAGACCTCATGTTCTATTGGGAGGATCACATCCTCGATCAGAACGTTTCGCCCCTCAACGGCGGTACGCCCGAAACCTTCGGCGTCGGCACCACCCTCGAGGCGATCGACGAATACACCGTCAAGTGGACGTTCCAGGAAGCGTTCCCGACCCAGTATCTCTACGCCATGGCCTACGGCACCTTCTGCCCGGGGCCGAGCCATATCCTCAAGCCCGAGCATCCCAAGTACAACCCGGACAACACCTACGAGGAGTACAAGAACGCCTTCCCGCCGGAATATCTCAACATTCCGGTCATGGGCGCGTGGGTGCCGGTCGAGTACCGGCCGGACGACATCATCGTCATGCGCCGCAATCCCTACTACTGGAAGGTCGACGAAGAGGGCAACCAGCTCCCCTATCTCGACGAGATGCACTATCGCCTCTCCACCTGGGCGGACCGCGACGTGCAGGCGGTGGCCGGCTCGGGCGACTTCTCCAACCTCGAGCAGGCCGAAAGCTACGTCGAGGCGCTGCGCCGCTCCGCCGAGGAGACCGCTCCCGCCCGTCTGCAGTTCGGCGCCCGCACCATCGGCTATGCGCTGCGCATGAACTTCTCCGGCAATGGCTGGGGCGAGCCCGACGAGCGCGAGCAGGCCATCCGTGAGCTCAACCGCACTCTCGAGTTCCGCCAGGCCATCAGCATGGCCGTCGACCGGCAGCGGCTCGGTGAATCGCTCGTGCGCGGACCGTTCACCGCCATCTATCCGGGCGGCCTCTATGCCGGCACGACCTATTACGACAAGGACTCGACGGTCTACTATCCGTTCAACCTCGAGCAGGCCAACGCCATGCTCGACGAGCTCGGCCTCGTCGACACCGACGGCAACGGCGTGCGCAACTTCCCCGAAGGCACCGCCGGCGGGCAGGACGTCGAGATCACGCTCCTCGCCAATACGGACTACGCGACCGACACCAACCTTGCCGAAGGCGTCATCGCCATGATGGAGCCGCTGGGCCTGCGCGTCATCGCCAACTTCCAGCAGGGCACGGCCCGTGACGACATGGCCCAGGCCGGCCAGTACGACTGGTCGGTGGAACGCCAGGGCGCCGAGATGGTCTCGGTGGTCCAGGGCACGTCGGGCCTCGCTCCGACCGGCCCGCGCACCCATCCGTTCCACCGGGCGGGCACCGACGGCACGCTCGACCTGCTGCCGTTCGAGGAGGAGCTCGTGCAGATCGTGCGGGACTTCATCGCAACCAGCGACAACGCCGAGCGCGCCGAGCTGATGAAGCAGTACCAGCAGGTGTTCACCGAGAACGTCTATTCGGTGGGCCTGACGCAGTACCCGGGCGCGCTCATCATCAACAAGCGCTTCAAGAACATCCCGGCCGGCGCCCCGATCTTCATGTTCAACTGGGCCGAGGACAACATCATCCGCGAGCGCGTCTTCGTGCCCACGGAAGACCAGCCCGGTCACGAACTCCACCCGCAGACCCTGCCGGACGTTCCCGGCGGTGGCGGGCCGATCTCGGGCTGACGTGACAACGCCGGACGGGGCGGCGCTCCGTCCGGCAACACCGGGGCTTCGTCCCGGCGTTGGGCACCTACCCCTTCTCCCCTTGTGGGAGAAGGTGGCCCGAAGGGCCGGATGAGGGGGCGGCAATGGTTCGTCCGCACAGACCTTGTGTCTGCTGCACCATCGCGGCCCCCTCACCCTGATTTTCCGCTGAACGCGGAAAATCTGTCCCTCTCCCACAAGGGGAGAGGGGAAGGTGCCACGGTCACAAATGCGCTTCCTCCCCTCATGGGGAGGGGAGCGATGGCCCGGTGCTCTGGCACGGATTGTGCCGCAGGCACGATGCAGCACCTTCCCCTTTGCGGGGGAGGATGGGAGGGGTACTCGCGAGAGGCCCTGCCGCTTCAAACGAAAGGCTGGTAATGTTCCGATTTATCGCCATGCGGATACTGGGTGCGATCCCGCTCCTGTTCCTTTTGAGCGTCGTCACCTTCGCCATCATCCAGGCGCCGCCGGGCGACTATGGCGATTACATCCGCTCGATGCTGATGAACCAGGGCGGCGTTCCCGCCGAGCAGGCCGAGATCCAGGCCGAGGCTTATCGCGAGGCCAACGGGCTCAACGATCCGCTGATCGTGCAGTATTTCCGCTGGATCACCGGCATCGTTACCCGCTTCGATTTCGGCCATTCGCTCTATTATAACAAACCCGTGGGGCAGGTGGTGACCGAACGCTTGCCGGCGACCATCATGCTGGCGCTGACCTGCCACATCCTGGCGTCGATCCTCGGCATCTCGCTCGGCATTATCGCGGCGACCCGCCAGTACAGCTGGGTCGACACGCTCCTCGGCGTCATCTCCTTCCTCGGCATGACTATCCCGCGGTTCCTCCTCGCCATCATCATCCTCTACATCCTCGTCTTCCGCTTGAACGTCTCGGAAGTCGGCATGTTCTTCTCGGCGCGATACGGAGGCGCGCCCTGGAGCTGGGACAAGTTCGTCAACCTCGTCCAGCACATCTGGCCGGTGGTGTTCATCGCGACCTTCGGGGGGCTCGCCTACAATATGCGCGTGATGCGCGCCAACCTCCTCGACGTGCTGAACTCGCAATACGTCGAGACGGCCCGGGCCAAGGGCCTGCCGGAAGGCGCGGTCATCATGAAGCATGCCGTGCCCAATGCGCTGCATCCGCTCATCGCCTATCAGGGCGTGGTGCTGCCCTATATGCTGACCGGCGAGATCGAGGTGGCCATCGTCTTCGGCCTTGCGACCGTCGGCCCCGCCATCGTCGGCTCCATGGGCGTCGGTGACGTCTTCGTCACCGCGACCTTCATGCTGGTGCTGGCCGCCACTCTCATCGTCGGCAACATCATCGCCGACATTCTGCTGGCTATCCTCGACCCGCGCATCCGGCTGGGAGGAAACGCCGAATGACCGATACCCGCACCCACCAGACCCCGCCCTTGCCGTCTGACGCCGGCATCAACGCCGCGCCCGGCCCGGTGGTCGCCGACAAGCCCGAGGCGGTGGTTTCCGCCCGGTTTGCCCAGGGTAACGAAGGCTACGCCACCCTCGTCTGGCGCCGTTTCAAGCGCTCCAGCATGGGCATGATCGGGCTGGTGCTCGTCGTATCGCTCTTCGTCGTCGCGGTCTTTGCCGATTTCTTCGCGCCCATGGACCCCAAGCGCGCCGAGCTGCCCTTCGCGCCGCCGGACATGATCTCGTTCCAGGATCCGCAGGGCAATTTCAGCCTCTTGCCCTATGTCTATCCCATCGGCGAGACGGGCGAGTTTGATCCCATCACCTTCCAGCCGCTGACCGGCCCGGTGATGGACGATCCGACGCCCACCGGCTTCTTCGTCGAAGGCTACCCCTACCGCATTTTCTGGGTGATCCCCTCCAACATCCACTTCTTCGGCACCACCGACGGGCGCCCGATCCATCTCCTCGGCACCGACAAGTTCGGGCGCGACATCCTCTCGCGCGGCATCGTCGGCTCGCGCATCTCGCTGATGATCGCGCTCGCCGTCGTGGCGCTCACCACCGTCATCGGCGCCCTCGTCGGCATCACCTCCGGCTATATCGGCGGCGCCTTTGACAGCTGGCTGCAGCGCTTCGTCGAGTTCGTCCTCGCCTTCCCGCAATTGCCGCTCTATCTGGCGCTGACGTCGCTGATACCGGTGACCGCCCCATCCAACGTCTTCATCGCCTTCGTCATCGGCGTCATGGCGGTGCTCGGCTGGGCCCAGCTCGCCCGCGAGGTGCGCTCCAAGACCCTCTCGCTCGCCCGCATCGAATATGTGCGCGCCGCCATCGCGGTGGGGTCGAGCGACATGCGCATCATCACCCGCCATATCTTGCCCAATGTCATGAGCCACGTCATCGTCGCTGTGACCCTCGCCATCCCCTCGGTGGTGCTCCTCGAGAGTTTCCTCGGGTTCTTGGGCTTTGCCGTGAAGCCGCCGCTCATCTCCTGGGGGTTGATGCTGCAGGATACCGGCACGTTCTCGGTCATCGGCTCCTATCCCTGGATCCTGACGCCGGTCATGTTCGTGCTGATCACCGTCTTTGCCTTCAACGCGCTGGGCGATGGCCTGCGCGATGCCGTCGATCCTTATTGAGTAGGGCGCACCATGACTGACACCAGCCAGAACCTCGCCCCCTCCGAACGACACGACCTCGGCCAGCACGGGCGCGAACTGATCCTCGATGCGCGCAACATCGCCGTCGACTTCAAGGTCGAGGGCGGCGTCGTCAACGCCGTGCGCGACGTCTCCTTCCAGCTCCACAAGGGCGAGACCATCGCCCTCGTCGGCGAGAGCGGCTCGGGCAAGTCCGTCACCGCCCGCACCGTGATGAAGCTCCTGACCAAGCGCGCGACGATCCTGCCGGGTACGAAGATCACCCTCAGCGGCAAGGATGTCGTCGCCATGAGCGACCGCGAGATGAGGAAGCTTAGGGGCAACGACGTCGCCATGATCTTCCAGGAGCCGATGTCCTCGCTCAATCCCGTCTACACCATCGGCCAGCAGATCTGCGAAATCCTCCATCTCCACAACCGCATGAGCCGCGCGGAGGCGATGGACCGCGCCCGCCAGCTCCTCGAGGAAGTGCACATTCCTGAGCCCGAGGCGCGCCTGCGCCAATACCCGCACCAGCTCTCGGGCGGCCAGCGCCAGCGCGTCATGATCGCCATGGCTCTCGCCAACCGTCCGGACGTCCTCATCGCCGACGAGCCGACGACCGCCCTCGACGTCACCGTCCAGGCGCAGATCCTCAACCTCATCAAGGAACTCAAGGACAAGTACGGCATGGCGGTGATCCTCATCACCCATGACCTGACGATCGTCCGCCAGTTCTCCGAATACGTCTATGTCATGCAGAACGGCGTGGTGCACGAGCACAATGAGACCGAGAAGCTCTTCGCCGACCCGCGGCACCCGTACACCAGGCATCTTCTCGCCTCCGAGCCCAAGGGCATCGCCAATCCGCTCTCGGGCGAGCAGGACACCGTGCTCGAAGGCAAGGACGTGAAGGTCGCCTTCACCTTGAAGCGCGGCGGCTTCTTCAAGCCCGATTTCTTCGAGCTCGTCGCCGTCGACAAATTGAGCCTTAACCTCAAGCGCCACGAGACGCTGGGGCTGGTGGGCGAGAGCGGTTCGGGCAAGACGACCTTCGGCCAGGCCCTCATCCGCCTCATCGGCAACCAAGGCGGCGAGATCTACTTCGACGGCGAGCCGATCCACGGCAAGGATCGCGGGCAGATGCGCCCCCTGCGCAGCCGCATGCAGATCGTCTTCCAGGATCCGTTCGCGAGCCTCAACCCGCGCATGTCCATCCGCCAGATCATCGAAGAAGGCCTGATCGTCAACGGGCTCGGCGCCAACTCGCGCGATCGGGTCGACCGCGTCCGCCAGGCCCTGCGCGATGCCGGCATGCCCGACACCATCCTCAACCGTTTCCCGCACGAGTTCTCGGGCGGCCAGCGCCAGCGCATCGCCATCGCCCGGGCCATCGCGCTCGAGCCCGAGTTCATCCTCTTGGATGAGCCGACCTCGGCGCTCGACCTTTCCGTCCAGGCCCAGATCATCGACCTTTTGCGCAAGCTTCAGGACGAGAAGGGCCTCTCCTACCTCTTCATCTCCCACGACCTCAAGGTCGTGCGCGCGCTCTGTCACCGCGTCATGGTCATGCAGTTCGGCAAGATCGTGGAAGAGGGGCCGGTCGCCGAGGTGCTGACCAACCCCAAGACAGACTACACGGCCCGGCTCGTCCGCGCCGCCTTCGATATTGCCGCCTAACCTTCGGAGCTTAATCCCAAATGGCAAACCCCAAGATCACGTTCATCGGCGCCGGCTCGACGGTGTTCATGAAGAACATCATCGGCGACGTGCTGCAGCGCCCGGCCCTCGCCGGCGCTACGATCGCCCTGATGGACATCAACCCGCAGCGCCTCGAGGAGAGCGCTGTCGTCGCCGGCAAGCTCGCCTCGACGCTGGGCGTGCCTGCCAAGGTCGAGACCTATACCGACCAGAAGAAGGCGCTGACCGGCGCCGATTTCGTCGTCGTCGCTTTCCAGATCGGCGGCTATGAGCCGGCGACCGTCACCGACTTCGAGGTCCCCAAGAAATACGGCCTGCGCCAGACCATCGCCGATACCCTCGGCGTCGGCGGCATCATGCGCGGCCTTCGCACCGTGCCGCACCTCTGGAAGATCTGCGAGGACATGCTCGAGGTCTGTCCCGAGGCGATCATGCTGCAGTACGTCAATCCCATGGCCATCAACACCTGGGCGATCGCCGAGAAGTACCCGACGATCAAGCAGGTCGGCCTCTGCCACTCGGTGCAGGGTACGGCAATGGAGCTCGCCCGCGACCTCGACATCCCATACGAGGAAATCCGCTACCGCGCCGCCGGCATCAACCACATGGCGTTCTACTTGAAGTTCGAGCACCGCCAGGCGGACGGCTCCTACCGCGACCTCTATCCCGATCTCGTTCGCGCCTACCGCGAGGGCCGCGCGCCCAAGCCCTCGACCTGGAACCCGCGCTGCCCCAACAAGGTGCGCTACGAGATGCTCACCCGCCTCGGCTACTTCGTCACCGAGAGCTCCGAGCACTTCGCCGAGTACACCCCGTATTTCATCAAGGAAGGCCGCGAGGACATCATCGAGAAGTTCGGCATCCCGCTCGATGAATACCCCAAGCGCTGCGTCGAGCAGATCGCCCGCTGGAAGAACCAGGCCGAGGAGTACAAGAAGGCCGACCGCATCGAGGTAAGCAAATCCAAGGAATACGCCTCCTCGATCATGAACTCGGTCTGGACCGGCGAGCCCTCGGTCATCTACGGGAACGTGCGCAACAACGGGGCCATCACCTCGCTGCCGGACAACTGCGCCGCCGAGGTGCCGTGCCTCGTCGACGCCTCGGGCATCCAGCCGACCTATATCGGCGACCTGCCCCCGCAGCTGACCGCCCTTATCCGCACCAACGTCAACGTGCAGGAGCTGACGGTCGCGGCCCTCGTGACGCAAAACCGCGAGCACATCTACCACGCCGCCATGATGGACCCGCATACCGCCGCCGAGCTCGATCTCGACCAGATCTGGAACCTCGTCGACGACCTCATCGAAGCCCACGGAACGTGGCTCCCCGAATGGACCCGCGGCTCCCGCAGGCAGCGCGTGGCCTGACCCCGTCCTTCCCGGACTGACGGCAAACAGCCCCGGCGCACGATGCGCCGGGGCTGTTTATTCTTCGACCAGCTTCATGATGATATCGCCTTTGGAGTTAATGTCGAAATCGACCTCACATCCCGGTTTGAAGCCAAATCGATCACGTATCGTCTTCGGAACTGTGATGCGTCCTCGGGTGGTCACGGTCGCTGTGCCCAAAATCTCAGTTTTTTCTTCCTTCTCTTCCATTTTCACCCCATCTCCCGCACGATCTTGAGGAACTCCGCGTGCCCGAGTGCCTGGTTGGCCGCGGCCCGGTATTCGCGCACCAGGCTGTCGACCGTCTCCTGTGCGAAGCGCCTCAGTTTCGGATCGCGCTCCATTTCGCGCCGCGCTACTTCGCGGTCCAGAAGCCCCAGCCCGTTGAGCACCGGATAGTAGAGCTGCGTCTCGATATGCGGCAGACCCTCGAGATAGTCCGGGAAATGCTCGCGCCGCGGCATTTCCTTGCGCCAGCGGGCGAGGCGTTCCTTCGTCTCCGGGTGGATGCGGTTGGCTCGCACCTCCCGCCAGAACGGCGTGTCGTCGCGCTCGGTCATGTAGTGGGTGTTGACGAACGTGCGGAAGTCGTCGACCTGCCGGCCGACGCGCCGGTTGTAGTCGGCCCGGTCTCCGTCCGTCATCTCGCCCGGCGCCTTGAGGAAGAGGCGGGCGAACAGCATCATCTGCACGATGGTGCCGTGGATGGAGGTCGATTCCAGCGGCTCGAGGAACGAGGAGCTTAGGCCTACCGCCAGGCAATTGTGCATCCACGGCGTTTCCAGCCGCCCGATGGAAAAGCGGATGTCGCTCCGCACCTCGATCTCGCGGCCGAGCACGCCCTCGATCTCGCGCTTGGCCTCCTCGGGCGTGCGGAACTCGTCGGAATAGACATAGCCGCAGCCGTAGCGCGTCTGCGTCGGGATCATCCACATCCAGCCCGCCTCCTGCGCCCAGGCGCGGGTATAGTTGGCGATCTCCTCGCCCTCCTCGATCGGCAGCCAGAAGGGCAGGGCGCGGTTGACCGGCAGTTCGTGCGCGTAGGAGATCCACGGCGCGTTGAGCTCCTTGACGATGATCTGCTTGCGGAACCCCGTCGCATCGACGAAGAAATCCGCCTTGAGCTTTTCCCCGGTGTCCAGCACCAGCGCCGAAATGTCTCCCGTTACCGGATCGCGTTCGATACCCGAGACCAGCGCGTCGACGATCTCGACGTCCTTCGACTTACTGGCGAAGAACCGCCCGACCAGCGCCTGGTCGAAATGGAAGGCGTGGTGGAACGGCCCCAGCGGGATCAGCGACCCGTCGGCCTTGCGCGCGTAGGGCGCCTTGTGCTGTTCCAGCAGCGGCTGGAAAAGGTGCATCTCCTGCACCGGCCGCCCCGCCGCGACGCTGTAGACGTTGAGATAGTCCGAAGGCGCCCCAGGCGGGCGCGCGACCACCTGGTGCGGATCGTCGATCGGTCCGTAATAGGTGTAGCCCTTGCGGCGCCAGTCCTGGTGACGGATGCCGAGCTTGAAGCTCGCCTCGGTCTTCCGGAAGAACTCGAACTCGTCGATGCCGAAATACTTGAGCAGCACCCGGAACGCGGCGGTGGTGGCTTCCCCGACGCCGACCGTCGGCACCTTCGAGGACTCGATGACGGTGAACTTCGCATCGAGCTTTTTCGCCCGCGCGCTATCCTGCAGGATGAACGCCGCGATCCACCCCGCCGTC
>NZ_JZEX01000086.1 GCF_000969415.1 Devosia geojensis
GGCTAGGGGTGGGGGGAGCCTCGGGTAAGCACCAACAAGTAGAGCACCCCCATGCGATACCTCCCCCATTCCGAAGCCGAACGTGCCGAGATGCTCGGCGTCATCGGCGTCGACAGCATCGAGGCCCTGTTCAGCGCCGTGCCCAATGGCGCGCTGCTCAAAAGCCCGGTCGACCTGCCATCGCATAGCCCCGAATTCTTGGTCGAAGCGCATATGCGCGCCCTCGCCGCCAAGAACCACGCGGCCGGCGACGGTCCGTTCTTCGTCGGCGCCGGCGCCTATCGCCACCACGTGCCGGCGACGGTCGACCACCTCATCCAGCGCTCGGAGTGGCTGACGGCCTATACGCCCTACCAGCCGGAGATCTCGCAAGGCACGCTGCAGATGCTCTTCGAGTTCCAGACGCAGGTCGCCAAGATCACCGGCATGGACGTCGCCAACGCCTCCCTCTATGACGGCTCCACCGGCACCGCCGAGGCGGTGCTGATGGCCCGGCGCCTTACCAAGCGCAACAGGATCATCCTCTCTGGCGGCCTCCACCCGCACTACCGCGACGTGGTCAAGGCCTACCTCAAGGACGATCCGGACCTCGTCTGCCTCTCGGCCTCGCCCGAGGGCCAGGGCGATATCCTCGACCATATCGACGAGCAAACCGCCGCCATCGTCGTGCAGACGCCGGATTTTTACGGACACCTGCGCAACGTCAAGGCCGCGGCCGACGCCGCCCACGCCAAGGGCGCGCTGCTGATCGTCGTGGTGACGGAAGTCGTCTCCCTCGGCCTCATCGAGGCGCCGGGCGCGCTCGGGGCTGATATCGTCGTCGCCGAAGGCCAGTCCATCGGCAATGCGCTCAATTTCGGCGGCCCCTATGTCGGCCTGATGGCGACGAAGAAGGAGTTCATCCGCCAGATGCCCGGGCGCCTCTGCGGCGAGACAGTCGACGCCAAGGGCGAGCGCGGCTTCGTGCTGACGCTTTCGACCCGCGAGCAGCACATCCGCCGCGAGAAGGCGACTTCCAACATCTGCACCAATTCCGGCCTTTGCGCGCTCGCCTTCTCCATCCACATGGCGCTGCTGGGCGAAGCCGGCTTCACCCGCCTTGCCCGCCTCAACCACGCCCGCGCCTGCGCCCTCGCCGATGCGCTGGAGGCGGTTCCGGGCGTCGAGCTCCTCAACAAGACCTTCTTCAACGAGATGACCATTCGCCTGCCCAAACCCGGCGCGGACGTCATCGAGGCGCTCGCTGCCAGGGGCATCCTCGCCGGCGTGCCGGTCTCGCGCCTCGTGCCGGACGATCCGGCCGTCATCAACCTCGTCGTCCTCGCCGCCACCGAGCTCACGACAGACGACGACATCGCCGCGCTTGCCGCGGGTTTGAAGGAGGTGCTGGCATGAGCATGAATACGCAAGGCCGCCCGACCCACACGGGCACCGGCGCCGACATCAACGCCACCGGCGCAGCGCTGCTGCCCAACGAGCCGCTGCTCTTCGAGATCGGCGACACCCACCACTCCGGCGTCGACCTGCCCGAGGTCGAGATATCGTCCTCGCGCCTCGGCGGCTTCGAGCGCAAGTCCGGGCTCGATCTCGCCGGCCTCACCGAGCCCGAGGCCATGCGCCACTATGTGCGCCTCTCGCGCCTCAACCACTCGATCGATAGCGGCTTCTATCCCCTGGGCTCGTGCACCATGAAGCACAACCCGCGCCTCAACGAGAAGATGGCGCGCCTGCCCGGCTTCGCCGACATTCATCCGTTGCAGCCGGTCTCGACGGTGCAGGGGGCGCTAGAGCTCATGAACGAGCTCAGCCACTGGCTGATGACCCTCACCAACACCGCTGCCGTCGCATTGACCCCCAAGGCCGGCGCCCATGGCGAGCTCTTGGGCATGATGGCGATCAAGGCCGCTCAGGACGCCAAGGGGCAGGGGCACCGCAAGGTGGTTCTCGTCCCCGAAAGCGCCCACGGCACCAATCCGGCGACCGCCGCGTTCCTCGGCTATGCCGTCAAGGCCATTCCCGCCCGCGAGGACGGCACTGTCGACGTCTCAGCCGTCAAGGATGCGCTCTCGCCCGACGTCGCCGCAATCATGCTGACCAATCCCAACACCTGCGGCCTCTTCGAGCCGCAGGTGAAGGAGATCGCGGCGGCCGTGCACGAGGCCGGGGCCTATTTCTACTGCGATGGCGCCAACTTCAACGCCATCATGGGCGTGGTGCGCCCCGGCGATCTCGGGATCGACGCCATGCACATCAACCTGCACAAGACCTTCTCGACGCCGCATGGTGGCGGCGGGCCGGGTGCGGGGCCGGTGGTGCTGTCGGAGGCGCTGGCTCCCTTCGCGCCGGTGCCGTTCGTGCGCAAGGACGATGCGGGCCTCGAGCTCGTCGAGCACACCGAGGGCGGGGCGCTCGGCCGCATCAGCGCCTTCCACGGCCAAATGGGCATGTATGTGCGCGCGCTCACCTATATGCTGAGCCACGGCGCCGACGGCCTTGCCCAGGCGGCCAAGGATGCCGTGCTCAACGCCAACTACATCAAGGCGCGCTTGAAGAGCGCGTTCTCGCTGCCCTTCCCCGACTATCCGACGATGCACGAGGTGCTGTTCGACGACGCGTTCCTGTCCGGCACGGGCGTCACCACCCTCGATTTCGCCAAGGCGCTGATCGACGAGGGTTTCCACCCGATGACCATGTATTTCCCCCTGGTCGTCCATGGGGCGATGCTCATCGAGCCGACGGAAAGCGAGAGCAAGCAGACCCTCGACCAGTTCTGCGACGTGATGCTCGACCTTGCCGAGGACGCCAGGGCCGGCAACACCGCCCGCTTCACCGACGCCCCGCTCAACGCCCCGCGCCGGCGCCTCGACGAAACCCGCGCCGCCCGCCAGCCCGTGCTGCGCTGGGAGCGCAAGGATCCACTGCCGCAGGCGGCGGAGTAGACTGCTGGCCCCTTCCCTCTCCCCTTGTGGGAGAGGGACAGATTTTCCGCGTTCAGCGGAAAATCGGGGTGAGGGGTCTACGGTCTTGCCGCAAACACGGGTGCTGACGGCTGCATCGCTGACCCCTCATCCGGCGCTTCGCGCCACCTTCTCCCACAAGGGGAGAAGGTGAGGTGCTCGATCGCTCACCGTGCGAAGAATCTGATCTTGCTCCGACTTGACGGGACACACCCTCCCTTCTCCCCTTGTGGGAGAAGGTGCCCGAAGGGCGGATGAGGGGGGAGTCTAAGCCGACCGCGGCAGCACCATCGGCACCGGCTGCTTATACGCCTCGACATCTGACACGAACCGGTTGAGGAGGGCGTTGAACACCTCTGGCCGGTCGCGGAAGGGCGCGTGGCCGGCGCCGGCGATGACGTGGCAGTGGTCGTCCCAGAGCGTCTGGTAGTCGAGCCCGGCGATGTAGCCGAGCCGCGCGATCGGCTCGTGCTCGCCATTGACCATGGCGATCGGCACCGTCGCTTCCTCGATCGTCCGCTTCTGGTCGGCGCCGTCGCCGCGCATCATGCCGCTGACGGCGATCGCCCGCACGCGCCCGTCCGAGCGCGCGATGGCCTCGATCATGTCCGATCCGCCGTTGTCGCCGAAGCAAAGCTCGTGGAAGCGCATGATGTCGCGCTCGGTGAAATGCTCCTTGGAGGCCAGCAGCAGGTCCCAATGCGCCTGGAAGCCGCGCAGCATGCCCAGCGGTCCCGATGCGATCGGCGGCGTGCCGGTCAGCATCAGGCCGGCGATGATGGGCATGCGCGCCAGCATCTCGATGGCGACGTGCCCGCCCAGCGACCATGCGAAGACCGC
The DNA here is from genome assembly GCF_000969415.1 of Devosia geojensis. GTDB lineage: Bacteria > Pseudomonadota > Alphaproteobacteria > Rhizobiales > Devosiaceae > Devosia > Devosia geojensis. The sequence continues at coordinate 3,798 of NZ_JZEX01000086.1, forward strand.
CATGCGCCTGACCCCGAGCGCCGCGACGACGTCGCCGATGCTTTCTGCGAAGCCGGCCAGCGTATAGGCCTTGCCCGGATATTCGGCATTGGCCGAATGCCCATGGCCGAGCAGATCGACGGCGATGATCCGGTAGCGCTCGGCCAGCGGGCTCTCGAGCTGCGGCAGGAACACTTCCTTGCAGTTGGCCGAGCCGTGCAGCATGAGCAGCGCAAAGCCGTCGCCGCCGCTGTCAGCCACGCTGACGGCGCCGTGCCGCGTTGCGATCATGCGATAGGAGGGAGACATGGTCCGAACCAGTGCTTCCGTTGTCGTCGAGGGAAGCACTCTGGCCGAAGAGTCTCCATATCACGTCTACGCACATGGTGAATCGGTGACTAATGCGCCGTTTCGGAAACCGCTTTACTTGCGTATGTAGCCCGATACTTCGGGCTCGCAGCTTGCCAAGGCAACAGGCCGGTTCTACGGTCCAGGACACTGGGCGTTGCGCCCGGCTGCTCATTTGGGGGAGTGGGACGAGGGTGCAGTTTGTTTTCGACAGTTTGATCTCGATCGTCGGCGTTGCCGTCGTTGCGCAGTATTCCTGGTCCCTGCGGGCCCACTTCGCTTCCAAGTCCGTTCCCGGCGGCACCATCCTGATTTCGGTCATGGTGGTGGTGACCACCCTTGCCTTCCTCTACTTCCAGTGGTCGGGCGAGCAGCCCCTGCTGGCGGCCCTTGCCGGCCTCCTCGTCATGCTGGCCGGGCTGGCGCTCTTCTGGGCCGCGATCTTTGCCTCGCGCGAGGCGCGGCTGCGTCTGGCGTTCGATGCCGAGAACCCCGACAGCCTCGTCATGGAAGGCCCATACCAATACCTGCGGCACCCGTTCTACACGTCCTATCTCATCTTCTGGGCCGGCTGGGCCGTCGCCATCTGGTCGGCCTGGACGCTCCCGTTCCTGGCCTTCATCCTCCTCGTCTACACGCTCGCCGCCCGCGGCGAGGAGCGCAAGTTCTCCAACTCCCCGCTCGGCCCCCAATACGAGGAATACCGCCGCCGCACCGGCTTCTTCTGGCCGCGCATGCGGGCTTGAGGATTCGGCTGGTCGGCTAGCGGAGCTACCTTAAGGGACAAATGAGGGATTGCTGTCGCAAATGCCGGCGCTTGGGCGGGCGGATCATGTCTGTGTGGCACTATCGCGCACACCCACGGGCTGTCATCCCGGCGAAAGCCGGGACCCAGCCCTGAACACATCCAGGAACGCGATGGGAGCGGCAGATCGCCCTGCCTCGATCAAGCATCTTGCGGCTGGTGCACTTATCTCTGGATGGATACCGGCCTTCGCCGGGATGACATCGGGGTAAGGCACAGACACGTTGCGATTGGAGGCACCTTCTTTCTCCTCTCGTGGGAGAAGGGCCTGTCCTCGGATGTGATCGGAATGCGCCAAGGGCGGTTTGGGGCTCGGCGAATCGTACAGCCAACCAAAAAAAGGCGGGCTTGAAGCCCGCCTTTGAAAACTTACGCGCGCCGAGAGCTCAGTTCAGCCGGCTGCCCACGTCCTTGATCGCGTCCTCGACCAGCTTGCTGCCCTTCTTGGCGACCTGGTCGGTCAGCATCACGCGCGCTGCCTCGATGGCGAGGTCGGCCGAGCGCGAGCGCACCTCGGCGACGGCCTGGGCCTCGGCCTGGGCGATCTTGTCCTCGACCGCCTTGGTGCGCCGCGCGATCATGTCCTCGAGGGCGGTCTGCGCCTCGGCGGTCATCCGCTCGGCGTCGGCCTTGGCGGCGGTCACGATCTCCTCGGCTTCCTTTTCGGCCGAGACGCGCTTTTCCTCGTATTCAACGAGCAGCGCAGCCGCTTCCTCGCGCAGGCGCTTGGCTTCGTCGAGCTCGTCGCTGATCTGCTTGATGCGCTTGTCGAGCATCTGCCCGATGATGCGCGGCACGCCGAAATAGACGGCGATGCCGAGGAAGACGATCAGTGCGACGAGCGCAAAGAACGAGTTGTCCATCCACGCGGGCAGGTACATCGGTTACTCCTTGACCTTGGCGACGGCGGAGCGCGCCGCCTCGGGCGATGCCTCGCCCACGAGCTGGCTGACGACCGCCTGGGCGGTCTCGGCGGCGATCTCGTCCACATGGGCGAGGGCGGCGGACTTGGTCTGCGCGATGCTGGCCTCGGCCGCGCCGACCTTGGCCGAGAGATCCGCCTCGACGACGGCGCGCTTGGCGGCGAGGTCGGCGGCGATCGCGTCGCGGCTCTCGCTGGCGATGCCCTGCGCCTTCGCCTTGGCGCTGGCGAGCGCCTCCTCATAGGCGGCGATGGCGGCGTCCGTCTTCTGCCGACTCTCTTCGGCCGCCTTGAGATCGGCGTCGATCCGCGCCTTGCGATCGGCCAGAATCCCGCCGATCTGGGGCAGGGCGACCTTGCTCATCAGCAGGTAGAGCGCCGCGAAGGTGATCGCCAGCCACAGGAGCTGCGAGCCGAAGGTCGCCGGATCGAACGGCGGGAAGACGCCCGCGTGGTCGTCCGCATGCAGCTCGGTGGCTGCGTGCAGCTCTTCCTCGGCCGTGTGCAGTTCGTCGCCGACCGCCTCGACCGGGGTTTGCGTGTGCTCGGCGTCCGCCGGGGCTTCCTGTGCTTGGGCTACGATGAGACCTGCCATTATCGTCACTCGCCGGATCGTTCGCCGCACGAAGGTGCGGCATCAAATGAACGGCAGCCGGAACGCGTCCCGGCCGCCGTGATTGTCGTGCGCCCGGAGAATTAGGCGACGAACAGCAGGATCAGGGCAACCAGGAACGAGAAAATGCCGAGAGCTTCGGTCACGGCGAAACCGAAGATCAGGTTGCCGAACTGGCTCGGGGCGGCCGACGGGTTGCGCAGGGCGCCCGAGAGGAAGTTGCCGAAGATGTTGGCGACGCCGATGGCGGCGCCCGCCATGCCGAAACAGGCGATACCGGCACCGATGAACTTTGCGGCTTCAGCTTCCATTTTGTAGTCCTTTCAGAGGTTTTCGTGTGAGCGGGTTGTCAGGCGGGACACCCGCCCTGATCCGGTGGGTTGAAGGGTTCTAATGCGAGGGGTGGATCGCATCGTTGAGGTACATGCAGGTCAGGACCGCGAAGACATAGGCCTGAACCGAACCGACCAGGAATTCGAGGCCGGTGATGGCGACGCCCATGATCAGGGGCAGGATGGACCCGGCCGCGCCCAGGAAGCCGAGCGGGATCATCGTGACCATGAAGCCGGTGAAGACCTTGAGCGTGATGTGGCCGGCCAGGATGTTGCCGAAGAGGCGGACCGACAGGCTGATCGGACGCGAGAGGAACGAGATGACCTCGATCGGCGTCACGATGGGCAGGATGTAGCCGGGCACGCCCGCCGGCACGAAGAGCTTCAGGAACTTCGGGCCGTTCTTGACGAAGCCGTAGATGATGACCGTCAGAAACACCAGCATCGAGAGCGCGAAGGTCACGATGATGTGGCTGGTGAAGGTGAAGAAGTAGGGCACCATGCCGAACATGTTGCCGATGAAGATGAAGGTGAAGAGCGAGAACACCAGCGGGAAGAACTTCATGCCTTCCGTGCCCGCCGAACTTCGCACCATGTTGGCGACGAACTGGTAGACGAGCTCGGAGACGAGCTGCACGCGGTTGGGGATCAGGCGCTTTCCGCTCGAGGAGAGGATGAGGTAGAGCGAGATCACGACGACCGTGGCCACCATGAAGAGGGCCGAATTGGTGAAGGCCAGGTGGATGCCGCTGCCTTCGGTTCCGTCGCCGCCGATGGTGGCGATGGGGAAGATGTCCGTGATGACAAACTGGTGGATCGGATCAGTACCGGCCAAGTCGCGTGCCCCTTATCGTCGCCATCAACGCGCTTCCCGCTCCTCGTCTTCCGCGTCCGGGCCGAGATCGGCATTGGACGGGGGAGGCGATGCGGCATTCATTTCCGCCACCGCTCGGATGACGTTCAGTATTCCTGCGGCAAAACCCATCCCGAACAGGATGAGCAAGCCCCACGGGCTGGTGCCCGCAGCAAGGTCGATGAGATAGCCGAGGCCCGCACCGACCAGGATCGCGGCGACGAACTCGGTGCCGATGCGCATGCCGCGCGCCAGACCGGTCATCTCCGGGGACCCGCGCTCGGACGCTCTGTTGGCGCCCGCCTCGTGGTCCCTCCTTGCGGCTGCGATGCGCGAAGCCAGATCGCGCGTCTCGCCGCGGGCGCTGCCCTCCGGACGTCCGGTGTCGCGCGGCTCGTTCATACCGCCTGCTCCCCCTGTCCGGCGGGCCCCTTTTGTATTCCGGGCCGCCCTTTCAAGTCGCGCGCAACATAAGGGGGCGCGTTTTGGGTGTCAAGCCGGGCACTCCAACAGTAAATCTTTGAAAGAACTATAGTTTTTGGCACGGGAAGGGGGTGCGGCATGCTGTCCACACTCCCGGTTGCGTCCCAGGGCGTTTCATTGCTTGGCGGAATCGTCAGTTCCATCGCCTCCCTCCCCCTTGAGGGGAGGGATCGAGGGTGGGGGTCGTGCGGCGGTCCACCGATGGACCCCCACCCCCAACCCTCCGTTCGTGCTCCACCTCTAGGAGGCTTCGCGGAAGGATTCTGCCGTCGTCAGGTCCACCGAAACCAGCTGGCTGACGCCCCGCTCGGCCTGGGTCACGCCGAAAAGCCGGTCCACCCGGCTCATGGTGATCGGGTTGTGGGTGACGACGAGGAAGCGCGTGTCCGTGCGCTGGCGCATGGAATCGAGCAGGTTGCAGAACCGCTCGACATTGGCGTCGTCGAGCGGCGCATCAACCTCGTCCAGCACGCAGATCGGCGCCGGATTGGTGAGGAACACCGCAAAGATGAGGCTCAGCGCCGTCAGCGCCTGCTCGCCGCCCGACAAGAGCGTCATCGTCTGCGGCTTCTTGCCCGGCGGCTTGGCGATGATCTCGAGCCCCGCTTCCAGCGGATCGTCGCTCTCGACGAACGTCAGTTCCGCCGTGCCGCCGCCGAAGAGCGTGGTGAAGAGCTCCTGGAAATGCGCGTTGACCTTCTCGAACGCCTCCGAGAGCCGCGCGCGTCCCTCGCGGTTGAGCGACTGGATGCCCTGCCGGAGCTTCGCGATCGCCTCGATCAGGTCGTCACGGTCCTTGACCATGGTCTCGAGCTTTTCGCGAGTCTCCTCGGCTTCCTTTTCGGCTGAAAGGTTGACGCCGCCCAGCCGCTCGCGCTCGGCCTTCAGCCGCTCGACCCGCTGCTCGGTGGCCTGTTCGGGGGGCAGGGGCTCCTCCGGTTTGATCCCGGCGACCTCGAGCGTGCGGTTGGCCGGAATGCCGAGCTGCTCGCTGACCTGCTTTTCGATCTGCTGGCGCTGCGCGATGACGCCTTTCAGGCGTTCCTCGATGCGCCCGAGCTCCACCCGCGCCGCCGCCAGCGCCTCGCTCGCGGCCTTCAAGCCGTTGCTCGCCTCGCGGAACCCGGTCTGCGCGACGGACAGGGAATCGCTCGCCGCCTTGTGGGCGATCTTGGCGTCCTCGATCTGGTGGTCGAGCTCTGCCCGCCGTGCCGCGAAGCTCTCGGGCGTCGCGTCGAGCGCGGCGAGCTGGGTACGGATCTCGCCCTCGCGCAGCTCCAACGTCTCGATCTGCCGCGCCGCGCCCTCGCGCCGGCGCGTGACCGCGCCGCTGTCCTGCTCGAGCTGCTCCAGCCGGCTCGCGCGCATGCGCGCCGCCGTCTCGAATGTGGTGAGTTTCACCCGCGCCTGGTCGGCCCGCTCGCGTATCCCCGAAAGCGCCGCCTGCGCCGTCTCGGCTTGCGCGCCCGTAACGCCCTCGTCGCCCGCTTCGGCGAGCGCGGTTTCCGCCCCCGCCTTGCTTACCTCCGCTTCCGCAAGGCTCGTGGCGAGGCGCGCCTGCGCCTCCTCCAGTGCGCTCTTGCGCGTCGCGAGGTCGCCTATGGCGCGCTGCGCCTTGTCGACCTCGCCCTGAGCCGCGCCGATGGCGTGCTGGGCCGTGCGCCATGCGTCGCGCTTGCCGCGCTCGTCGGCGCGCGCCGCCTCCAGCGCCGCCGTCAGCGCCTCGACATCGCGCTTCCAGGCGTTGCGCTCGCCGCGGATGCGGGTGATCTCCTCGTCGAGCTCGGCGAGGCGATTGCGCTGCGCCAGGCGCTGCGCCGCCGCGCTCGGCGCATCGGCCGCTGAAACGAACCCGTCCCAGCGCCAGAGATCGCCTTCGAGCGACACCAGCCGCTGCCCCGGCTTCAACGCCCGCATCAGTTCCGGCCCCACCGCCTTGCCGACGAGCCCGATCTGGTCGAGCCGCCGCTTCAGGAGTTCGCTGCCCGAAACGTGCCGCGAGAGCGGTTCGGCCCCCTGCGGCAGCGGCGGATCGTCATGGCCGTCGAGGCTCGCCGACCAGTGCATCGGCGCCCCGTCGTCCGAGGAGGCCTCGAGGTCGTCGCCGAGCGCGGCGCCCAGCGCCGTCTCGTAGCCCGGCGCAACCTTCAATTCATCGGCAATCGCCGGCCAGAGGCTGGTGCCGACATTGAGCATCTTGGCGAGCGTCGCGGCTTCCGCTTCCAGCCGCGTCAGCGCGCCCTCGATCTCCTGCAGCTTCGGACGCGCCGCGTCGAGCTTGCCCTGGGCCTCGCCGGTCGCTTCCTCGGCCGCCAGCGCTTGCGCCTCCGCCGTCACCACCGCCGCCTGCACCGCCTCGAGCGCGGCGCGCTTCTGCGTCAGAGTCTCGTCGGCATCGAGCTTTTCGGCGATGGTCCGGGCCTCCTCGGCCACCTCCGCGATCTGCTTTACGAGCCGCTCGACCCGCGCCGCGGCTTCCTCGGCGTTGCGCTGCGCCTGCGCCCGCCGCGCACGCACCTGCGCATGCCGCTCGGCTGCCTCCCGCGCGACGATCTCCGCTTCGCTGACCGCCGCGCGCGCCGCTTCCGCATCCTGCCGGGCCGCGTCGAACTCGGCTTGCGCCGCTTCGCCCTCGGCCGTCAGCCGCGCCTGCTCCTCGGCATAGCCGGAAAGCGTCGCCTCGCTCTCTGCGATCAGCTCGCGCTCGCGCTGGCCGTCGGCGGCGAGCTGCTTCAAACGGTTCGCGTATTCGGCCCGCCGCTGGTTGTTGCGCCGCGCTTCCTCTTCGAGCTGCTCGGCAAGAATCGTCAGCCGCTGCAGCGCCGCCCCCGTCGCCGCCTCCTTGTCGCGCAAGGGCTGCAGCGCCGCATCGGCGGCGTCGGATTTCTTCTGCGCCTCGCGCTCGGCGTGAGTGGCGTCGGCAAGGGTGCGGATCAGCCGCGCCTGCTCGGCCTCGGTTTCCTTCTCGGCAACGCGCGCCGCAACCCAGCGGATATGGTAGAGCGTGGCTTCGGCCCGCCTGATGTCGCCCGAAAGCGAGCGGTAGCGCACCGCCAGCCGCGCCTGGCGCTTCAGCGTTTCGAGCTGCTGCTCGATCTGGGCGATGACGTCGTCGACCCGTTCCAGGTTCTGCTCGGCGGCCTTGAGGCGCAGCTCCGCCTCATGCCGGCGCGAATGCAGCCCCGATATGCCCGCTGCCTCTTCGAGGAGCGCCCGCCGCTGGGTCGGCTTGGCGGCGATGAGTTCGCCGATCTGCCCCTGCCGCACGAGCGCCGGCGAATGGGCGCCCGTCGAGGCGTCGGCAAAGAGCAGTTGCACGTCGCGCGCCCGCACTTCCTTGCCGTTGACGCGATAGACCGAACCCGCCTCGCGCTCGATGCGGCGGGTGACTTCGAGCACGTCGGAATGGTTGAGCGCGGCCGGCGCCGTGCGGTCGGCATTGTCGAGGACGAGGGTGACCTCGGCGGTGTTGCGCGCCGGCCGGTTGGACGCGCCCGAAAAGATCACGTCGTCCATGCCCGAGGCGCGCATGGCCTTATAGGAGCTTTCGCCCATCACCCAGCGCATGGCCTCGACGAGGTTGGACTTGCCGCACCCATTGGGCCCGACGATGCCGGTCAGCCCCGGTTCCATGACGAGCGTGGTCTCGTCGCTGAAGGACTTGAAGCCGTGGAGCCTCATGCGCGCGAACTTCATCGCGGGGCTCCTGCGGTTCGAAGAACATCTCCGCGGGCACGATCGGCCTCCCTCCCCCTTGAGGGGAGGGATTGAGGGTGGGGGTGGTTCAGTGGGCCACCGACGGCCCCCCACCCCCAGCCCCTCCCCTCAAGGGGGAGGGGAGCCCTCGTGGCACGATCCCGCAACCCCCACAAAAGCAACACCTCCCCCTTGATGGGGGAGGCTGGGAGGGGGTGATCGAAGGGCGCGGTTTTTCGACCGCTTCCTCGAATTGGGAAGTCAGGCAAGCAGTGGGTCGATTTCCGCCGCCAGTTGTTCAAGCGTCTTGCCCCCGGTCAGGTTCTTGCCGTTGATGTAGAAGGTGGGCGTCCCTGTCAGGCCGAACTCGTTGAGCGCCTGTTCGCGCACGGCTTCCATGGCGGTAAAGAGTTCCTGATTCGTCAAGGCGGCGTCGAACGTTTCCTGGGTAAAGCCGAGCTGCGTGGCGATATCGAAGATCGCGTCGCGCGGAGTTTCGGACGCCGCCCAGGTGTTCATGGTGCGGAAATAGGTCGAAACCACGTTGTGGTAGCTGTCCGGGCCCGAGGCTTCCGCCAGCAGGAAGACGGCTGCATCGAGCACGTTGCGCACGAACGGACGCAGGATGTACTTGACCTTCCCCGTATCGATGTAGTCGGTCTTGAACTGCGGGTAGGTGTTGTTGTGGAAGTCCGCGCAGTGCGGGCAGGTGGGCGAGGCGTATTCGACGACCGTCACCGTTGCCGCCTCTTCGCCGAGCACGTGATCTTCAAGCCCGCCGGCCGGCGCCATCAGCCTGGCGACGTCGACCGTATCGCCTTCTGCCGCCGCGGCGGTGCCGATACCGGCCAGCCCCAGGGCCGTGGCGGTGCCGGCGAGGATGAGTGTGTCGCGACGGGTGATCTTCACGGGGTAGAACTCCATTTTTTCTGCGGCGACACTACACGCGGCCAAATTGGCCGCAAGTGGGCACGCCAATCAAACGCGGGTGAACAGTCTATCTCTTGTTGTTGTCCGATCTGCCCATTACCGCGTGGCCCAGGGCGCGCAGCGCGTCGCGCAGATCGTCGTCTTTGACTTGAGCGAGCGCGCCGTCGATTTTCGTCCGCGTCGCCTCGCTCGGCTTGTGGTCCTTATGGTTCCGGGCATCTGAATGCGGGCTGAACGGCTCGGCCGAAAGCCGCACATCGCTGACCAGCAGATAGCCGAAATAGCGGTTGACCGCCTGGGCGATCCGCGGCCCCTCGTGCTGCGCGGCCAGCGCATGTCCCGGCGCGCAGCGCAGATAGAGCGTCGCGCCCTCGGCGCTTTTCTCGCCACGCGGCCATGCCAGCCGCTCGGGAAACGTCACCGCGTCGTAGGGCGCCGGCGCGATCGCGCTCCAATGGTCGAGGATGTCGCGGCTGGCGAACCCGCGCTTCTTGAGGAACGGATCGAGCGTCCTGCCCAGCGCCTCGGCGACGCCGACGGTCCGGTTGCGCCGCTTGGGTTCGGATTCAGGTTTGGCCATGGCTGGACTCTAGCATTGGCAGGGCGGTGCGAGAAGCGCCCCTGCTCCCCTCCCCCTTGAGGGGAGGGGTCGGGGG
>NZ_JZEX01000008.1 GCF_000969415.1 Devosia geojensis
GGCATGGGGTATCCTAGGGCGTTGGCAAAGGGACTGCCAAATTCTCAGATGTCATCCCGGCGAAAGCCGGGACCCAGTAAACGCTGGAGTTGTGGCGCTTGCACAGCAATATCCACGACAAAGGTCATTCCCCGCGACTTTTGCGAACGGAGGTCCCGCTTTCGCGGAGATGACCCAGCGAGGGTGCGAAGTCGGCGCGCCACTCCTTGGCCAGCGTATACTGGGTCCCGGCTTTCGCCGGGATGACATCGTGGGTGTGGGGTATGCGTGCCTCGCCGCAACATCGCAGACCCCTCACCCGTCTCGGCCTGCGGCCGATCCACCCTCTCCCACAAGGGGAGAGGGGAGGGTGCCCGGCACCCGTCTCTCCCCAACACCCTCCAGCGCATACCTCGCCAACTCGATCCCCATGGTCTTTTCCACGTGCGGATAGACGGAGGGATCGAGGACGGAGGACGAGAGCGGAATGATGGTCTTGGGCATGTGGAGGACGAAGATGTACATGCCGACGCGCACTTCGCCGACCGAGAGCGGCCGTCCGGCGGCGTCGAGGGTGGTGATGACGTCGGGGAAGGTGGCGCGGCGGGTGGCGCCGGCGTCGTCGACGGCCATGTATTCGTTCATCACGTGAAGGGTCGCGGCCTCGTCGCCGCGCCCGACCGTGATGGTGCCGACGTCGAACGCTTCGCTGGTGTAGGCCACGTCCTTCTTCTCGACGGTGCCGCGCACGATGATTTCGCCGCCGGTGGTCTCGACGATGGCGTCGATGACCTTGCCGGGACCCTTGCCTTCGGCCGCGATGATGGCTTCGCCCAGTTTGAGCGCCAGGGATATGCCGCCGAGCGCGGCGTGCTCCTTGACGTAAGCCGCGCGCACGGGATTGCGGCAGGAGGCGATGAAGCCGCCGGACATATCGGCGGCGGTGCGCAGGATCGGGGAGACCTTGGCGGTGGCGCCGCGGGTCACGAGCTCGATATAGCGGTTCTCCTCGCGGTTGCCGCCGACGGCGGTCTGGATCATCGGCTCGGGCGAGCCGGCGAGCCCGATCGAACCCATGTCGCCGGTCGGATGGGCGCGGATGTCGCCGACGGCGTCGACGACCTTGAGGCCGAGCGCGGCGGACGGCAGCCAGCCGTTGAGGGTCGAGGACTTGCCGTTCTGCCCGATCATCAGGCCGGCGAGCGGTTCGCCGAGCGCTTCCTGCAGCAATTGCACCGCCTTGATGTAGTCAATGCCGCGCATCTCCCACGGGGTGGTGGAGGCGGGCGCGCCGATGGCGGCGGCGGTCGCGACCCAGGCGTCGGGCGGGAGCTCGTCGATGGTGACGAGCTCGGGCTTGCCGATGGAGACGGCGGCATGGCCGAGCATGCGGCCGTGGTCCGCCCACCCGCCGCCGCCCGCGGCATAGACCGAGCCACCCTTGACGGCGGCTTCAACGTCTTTCTCGGTCAGGATGCGGGGCATTCAGGTGGTCTCCGATTGGCTGAGTATCTGGGAAGCGAGAAGGGCCCCTCACCCGGCGCTACGCGCCGACCTCTCCCCCGAAGGGAGAGGTGTTGGGGGCACTGGTGGCGCCACCGCGTCACCTCTCCCTCTGAGGGAGAGGTCGGCTCCGAAGGAGCCGGGTGAGGGGGCCTTCCGCTCACAATCCCTCTCCCGTATCGATCCGCCTCACCGCTTCCATCAGTACGGCGGCGCCGAGGGCAATGTCCTCCACCTTGGCCGATTCCTCGGGGGTGTGGCTGCGCCCGCCGGCGCAGGGGACGAAGATCATGGCGGCCTTGGTGACGCGGGCGAGCCAGGCCGTGTCGTGGCCGGCGCCGGAGGCCATGCGGCGGTGGCGGGCCCCGGCGGTGCCGCAGGCGGCGTCGAGAATGTCGAGGAGGCCCGGATCGCAGGGCGTCGGCATGTTGTCGGAAATGACGCGGAGCGGGGCGACGGTGACGCCCGTTTCGGCGGCGATGGCCTGGATGCCGGTTTCGAGCTCGGCGAGGAACCGGTCCATGTCGGCGCGGTCCTCGGCGCGGGCGTCGATGAGCATGGTGACCTTGGCCGGCACGACATTGGCGGCGTTGGGCTCCATGCGGAACTCGCCGACAGTCGCGGCGAAATGAGCAGGGCCGCTAGCGAGCTCGCGGGCGAACCGTTCGACGGCGAGGACGATCCAGGAGGCGGCGGCGAGGGCGTCCTGCCGATGACCCATAGGGGTGGTGCCGGCATGGTCGGCGCGGCCTTCGACGACGATCTCGATGCGGGTGATGCCGGCGATGGCGGTGACGACGCCGACGTCGAGGCTTTCGGCCTCGAGCACCGGGCCCTGCTCGATATGCAGCTCGAGGAAGGCGACGATGTCGTTGCGGGTGAGGGTGGCAGCGGCGTGACCGCCGGCCTCATCAATGCCGCGCTTTAAGCTGAGGCCCTCGGCCTCGCGGGCGAGCCACTCGTCCGGGCGCTGGCCGGTCATGCCGCGGCTGCCGACGCAGGAGACGCCGAAGATCGAGACTTCTTCGGCGAGGAAATCGACGATCTCGAGGTCGTGGTCGAGGACGATGCCCTGGTCGGCGAGGGCACGGGCGACTTCGAGCGCGGCGGAAACGCCGGCGACGCCGTCATAGCGCCCGCCGTCCGGCACGGTGTCGGAATGGGAGCCGAGCATGATGGTGCCGAGGTCCGGCTTCGCGCCGGCGCGGCGGCCGATGAGGTTGCCGGCGGCATCGATCCGCGTTTCGAGGCCGGCGGCGGCGAAGCGCGCAGTCAGCCACTCGCGGCCCTTGAGGAAGGTCGGCGTGAAGGCGCGGCGGGTGTAGGGGCGGTCAGGCTCGGTGATGGCGGCCAGCGCCTCGATGTCCTCGCCGATGCGGGCGGGGGAGGTGGGCAGGTTCCGGGTCATGGGAACACTCCCCGTCCGATGCCTGCCGGGGTAACCCCCCTCCTAGCCTCCCCCACAAGGGCTGTCTCTTATACCCCTCTG
>NZ_JZEX01000087.1 GCF_000969415.1 Devosia geojensis
CCCCTATCCCCTCCCCTCAAGGGGGAGGGGGACGCATTGTGCCTGGGGCAGCATCTTGCCGGTCATCATTGCCCGGCGTGTCCGGGCAATCCAGCCGCGCCAGGTCGGCGCGAGAAGAGTCTTGTCCGGCGGACGCCAGTCGCCCGCATAAAGCGGGCGATGACGACCGGGAGGGAGTGGCAGGCCTGTGGTGATGGCCGGAAGAGTGGTGGAGAGTTGCCGCCGAAAGGGTTCTACGACACCAGGGTCGTTGCTTCGCGAAGGCCCATATCGGCACCTGCAACCACTGCAAGTCCCAGGTACGACAGCGAAATGAGCGCGACGGCTATGACGGCGCGCCGCAACGGGTAGCGGGCTTGGGTATCAGCATTGTCGAGGAAATACTGCTCCTCGTCACGGATGCGGTCGCGGCGAGGGCGATCGGCAAGCGTTGCGACATAGCTGGCCAGAAACAGGGTGTAGTCCATTTCATCCTCCTATGAGCACGAGCGACCTCTGCGACGCGGCGGCACTTCTCACCGTCTTGCCCGTATGACGAAAACCACTATAATGCGTTTAGCTGGTTTTGTAAACCATCAAAATGCACTTTGGAGGTTACGTGGTCGCGGCAAAGGACATCGATCTCGTAGGAGGGGCTCTGGCCCTCGATTTCGTCAATACGGCCGCCGGGCGCGGCACGCCCGGTTTCTTCGACCACCTGAAGGCCGGCGACGACCTTGCCGACTGGCTGGGGCACGCAGGTGTGCTCGAGGTCGAAGCGGCCGGCGACCTGCGCGGGAAGCTCGGGAGTCGAGGCGAGGGCGGGCTGCTGCAGCAGGCCCTGGAACTGCGCGAGGCGATCTACCGCGTCGGCGCGCAACTCGCCCACGGAAAAGCGGCGGACGAGGCCGACCTCGAAACGATCCGCGACAGCGCCCGCGAGGCGATGGCCTCCGCTCCGCTCGCCTGGAACGGCAAGGAATACCGCTTCGACTTTGCCGCGGGCCTGCCGGAAGCGGCGGTGCTGGGACCGATCGCCTGGTCGGCGCTCGAGGTTCTCTCCGCCGGCGGCTTCGAGCGCCTCAAGCAGTGTCCGAATTGCGGCTGGCTCTTCATTGACCGCAGCAAAAACAACTCGCGCCTCTGGTGCGACATGAGGACCTGCGGCAACCAGAACAAGGGCCGGCGGTTCCGCGCACGTCACTGACGCTATGCAAACCGTCATCGCGGTGCTATTGACCCTCGCCAACCTGAACGCGGGTGAGTCTCACCCGCCGCTTCGATTCCAACATTTCTGAACTGATCAGAAGGCAGGAAGGGTCTGGCCTTGGCGAAAATCATTACCACCATCACCGGCGATGCGGCGTTGACCTTCGACGACGTGCTGCTGCAGCCGGCGCGCTCGGATATCCTGCCGACGCAGACCGACATCTCGACATATGTGACGCGCGATATCGCGCTCAACCTGCCGATCCTCTCGTCCGCCATGGACACGGTGACGGAGTCGGCCATGGCGATCGCCATGGCGCAGGCCGGCGGCATGGGGGTGATCCACAAGAACCTCACCGCCGAGCAGCAGGCCGAGCAGGTGCGTCAGGTCAAGCACTTCGAGAGCGGGATGGTGGTCAATCCCATCACCATCGGGCCGGACGCAACGCTGGCCGATGCGCTGGCGCTGATGCAGGCGAACCGCATCTCGGGCATTCCGGTGGTCGAGAACGGCGGCAAGGGCGGGCGCACGACGGGCCGGCTCGTCGGCATCCTCACCAACCGCGACGTGCGCTTCGCCGACAACCCGCGCCAGCCCGTGCGCGAGCTGATGACCTACGAGAACCTCATCACCGTGCGGGACGGCGTCTCCAAGGACGACGCCAAGCGGCTGCTCCACGCCAACCGCATCGAGAAGCTCCTGGTCGTCGACAATGACGGCAACTGCGTCGGGCTCATCACCGTCAAGGACATCGAGAAGGCCCAGCTCAATCCCAACGCCGTCAAGGACGCGCAGGGACGGCTGCGCGTAGCGGCGGCCTCGACCGTGGGCGATGCCGGCTTCGAGCGCTCGCTGCAGCTCATCGACGCGGGGGTCGACCTGCTGGTGATCGACACGGCGCACGGGCACTCGATGGGCGTGCTGCAGGCGGTCGAGCGGGTCAAGCGCGAAAGCAATTCCACCCGGATCGTCGCCGGTAACGTCGCGACGGCCGAGGCGACGCGGGCGCTGATCGAGGCGGGCGCGGACTCGGTCAAGATCGGCATCGGGCCGGGCTCGATCTGCACCACGCGCGTCGTCGCCGGCGTCGGCGTGCCGCAGCTCGCGGCGGTCATGGCCTGCGCCGAGGAAGGCGCCAGGCACGGCGTTCCGGTCATCGCCGACGGCGGAATCAAATTCTCAGGAGATATGGCCAAGGCCTTGGCGGGCGGCGCTTCCTGCGTGATGGTCGGCTCGCTGCTCGCCGGCACCGACGAGGCGCCGGGCGAGGTCTACCTCTACCAGGGCCGCAGCTACAAATCCTATCGCGGCATGGGATCGGTCGGCGCCATGGGCGCGGGCTCGGCCGACCGCTACTTCCAGCAGGACGTGCGCGACACGATGAAGCTCGTGCCCGAGGGCATCGAGGGGCAGGTGCCGTACAAAGGGCCGGTCAGCGCCGTGCTGCACCAGCTCGCCGGGGGCCTGCGCGCCTCCATGGGTTACACCGGCGCCCATAACCTCAAGGACTTCCGCGAGAACGCGACGTTCGTCAAAATCTCGGGCGCGGCACTCAGCGAAAGCCACGTGCACGACGTGTCGATCACCCGCGAAGCGCCGAACTATCGCGGCGGGCGCTAGGAAGGAAGATTCAGGTTTGGCGCCGAGGTTACTCCAACCCCGATGTCATCCCGGCGAAGGCGGGACCCAGCCCTGAACGCTTCAGCATGCCCTGCGGGCTCGTCGGGCGATATTTGTTGCGTCATTCGTAGACCTCGCGGCTGTCAAGATATCACAGGATGGATCCCGGGCTTCGCCGGGATGACATCGCGTGTGGGGCGGCTTGACTGCCAAGCCCGAAACCTCATCCTGGGCTACTCGCTACTCGCTACTCGCTACTCGCTACTCGCTACTCGCTCAAAGGGTATTCCATGCGCCTTCCCGGCCGCCTTTCCGCCGCCATCGAGGTTCTCGCCGATATCGAAGCGCGCAGGCGCCCGGTTTCCGAAGCGCTTAAAGGCTGGGGGATCAACAACCGCTTCGCGGGAGCGGGTGATCGGGCGGCGATCGGCAACCTCGTCTACGATGCGCTGCGTAAACGCGCTTCGCATGCCCATGTCATGGGCAGCGACGATCCGCGCGCGCTGGTGCTGGCTGTGGCAGTGCGCGACTGGGGCGAGGACCCGCAGGCGCTGAACGCCGGCTTCGAGGGCGATACGCACGCGCCGGCGCCGCTGACGGACGAGGAGATCGCGCGGTTCGGACGCGGTGATGACACGCTGGCCGCAACCGGTAATGCAACGCGAGCGGATGTGCCGGAATGGCTGGAAGCCTCGCTCGAACGCGGCATCGGTAGCGACTGGGTTACGCAATTGCGTGCGATGACCGGCCGTCCGCCGCTGGACCTGCGGGTCAATCTGCTGAAATCCGGGCGTGAGCGTGTGGCAAAATCTCTGAAGCGCTTCGAGCCCTTGGAAACGGCGATCGCACCCAACGGGCTGCGCATGCCGGCGGGCGGACGCGATGCGCGTACGCCCAACGTCACGACGGACGAAGCCTATCTCAAGGGCTGGTTCGAGGTGCAGGACGAGGGCAGCCAGATCGTCTCGGCACTGGCGGGTGCCGCGCCGGGCGAGCAGGTGCTGGACCTCTGCGCCGGGGCCGGCGGCAAGACGCTCGCCACGGCTGCGGCCATGGGCAATACCGGGCAGATCTTCGCCTATGACAGCGACCGGGCGCGGCTGGCCCCGATCTATGAGCGTTTGAAGCGCAACGGCGTGCGCAACGCGCAGGTGCGGGCGCCGGAGGAGGGCGCGCTCGACGACCTCGCCGGCCGCATGGACCGGGTGCTGATCGACGCGCCGTGCACGGGCACCGGAACCTGGCGGCGCCGGCCGGACACGAAATGGAAGCTGACGCCGGACCTGCTGGCGCAGCGTACCGGTGAACAGGCGGCGCTGCTCGATGAGGCGGTGCGGTTCGTCAAGCTCGGCGGCACGCTGGTCTACGTTACCTGCTCGATCCTGCCGGAGGAGAACGTCGACCAGATCGCCGCCTTCCGGCCACGGCATCCGGAGTTTTCGGTTATCGACGCGGCTGGGCTTTGGGCGACGCAGCTCGAAGGGCCGGTCGCGGCGCTGAGCGATGCGCAGGGTGGACTGCTGCTGACGCCGCTGAGCACTGGCACGGACGGATTCTATTTCTGCGCTTTGCGACGTAACGCCTAGGAAGCGCTGGTTTTTGCGGCGGCATCGGCTCCATTGCTCCCGCTGGGGGAGGGATGAGGGGAATAGGCACCGATAGCCCCCATCCGCCGATGTCATCCCGGCGAAAGCCGGGACCCAGTACCCACTGGCCAGTCGGCCCTTGCACCGGCGCCACCACTCGCCTGGTTATCCCCGCGTAAGCGGGATCGCCTTGGGGCTCTACGGCACGAGCCGTACCCGCGCCGTTTACTGGGTCCCGGCTTTCGCCGGGATGACAGCCGGTGGGTGGGGCACGATGATGCCACAGGCCACCGATTGTTCCCCTCACCCCGACCCCTCCCCTCAAAGGGGAGGGGAGCGCCGGTCGCCGTTTCGCGGACCTACCCCGCCGCCGGCGAGAGCGTCGGCGTCGACGGTCGCGCCTCGAGCCGGCGCGCCCAGGCGATGACGGGAGCCTCGACAAACCGGAAGGAGAGCGTTGCGACCGCGAAGGTGATGGCGATGACGATTGCGCTGGCCATGGCGAAGGTTGCAGCGTCGTTGAGGGCGCCGTAGTCGAGGGCGGGCAGCCATAGTTCGCGCACCAGCTCCAGCACCAGCATGTGCCAGACATAGACGCCGAAGGAGACCTGCGCGACGTATCGCACCGGCGGATTGTCCAGCACGCGCCTGAGGAGAACGGACGAAGGAGCGGTAGCGAGCACCGCTCCGATCGCGAGGTGGAAGACGGGATAATCGTAGGGGACCCCGAACCAGCCCCAGGCCTCCGTGTCGACGCTCGTCGCCTGCATCCACAGGAGCCACCCGGCGGCAATGAGCGCGGCGAGCGCCACCGCATCGAAGAGCCAGGAGCGACGCCGGTCGAAAAGCACCTGCATGCCTCCTGCCAGAGCGCCGACGGCGAACATCGCAAAGAACGCGAACGGGTTGAAGCGCGGCATCCAGATCTTGGCGCCGCCCTGCAATCCGTATTCCCAGCCGCGCCCGATCGGATCGACCGGCACATAGGCGGTGAACGTGACGTGGAGAACGACGGCAAGGCCGATGACGGCGAGCCAGACGAGCCGTGTCGTCCACGATGGAAGGGCGCGGGGGAGGGCGAAGAGCGCCAGAAATCCCAATGGCAACATGGCGTAGGAGCTGATCTCGAAGCCGATGGACCAGAGCGGCCCGTTGATCTCGACGGGAAAGAGCGTCGTCCAGTGCCAGTCGGATATGAGGAAAAGCCCCGAGAGGTAGCGCGCCACAAGCCAGCCATCCGGCCGGAAGCCGAAGACGAGAATCGAGAGGACGAACGTGACGGTGAGCGCCAGCCAGAAGCCCGGCAGGATGCGCGCCGCGCGGCGCAGCGCATAGACCAAGAGATTCGGCATCGGCTCCCGGTTGTCGAGCGCACGCCAGAACGGGCGCGACAGCAGGAAACCGGACAGGACGAAGAAGACCGCGACGCCGAATCCGCCGGTGCCGACGAAGAACCGGACGGGCTCGAACGGTCCCATGTCGCCCCGCCAGTTCACCCGCTGCGCCAGGTGATGGACGAGGACGATGAGGCAGGCTGAGGCGCGCACGAAATCGGCGCCGTAGAGCCGGTTCTGCGTCATGGCCGTGAGACCTCTCGTACGCTCGCGTGCACCGCCCATGGAGCGGGGAACGCAGCCGTGCCGCCGCGGGTTCGCATATCGGCCTCAGCCATGGAGCTCGCGCGGAATGGGCGGCGCAACCTCGAAGCCCGAGAAGCGCACCTCGAGCCCCTCACCCTGCGGCGAGCACGCCATCGGACCGACCATGACAACATCGTCCATGTCGAGGTGACAGAGCCGGGCAAGGCGCCAGTCGCCCTCAGGCAGGCGGAACTCGACGCGCGCGAACCCGTAGAAGGTCGCGTTCCAGAAGTCGGTCTCGCGGCCGGTCCTGACCGTCAGCGTGTCGCCCTCGGCGCGCCACTCGGGCGGCGGATTGAGCCAGGGCAGGGGGATTGGCATCGCGTCTCCTCCGCGTCGATCCCGTCAGTTCTTGCATGGCAGCCATTTTCTGCAAAGTCGCACCCGCGCGCCGCTTGCGGAATCGTGGCCGGATCGATAAAGCCTCGCCATGACGGAACATGTCCAATCCATCCTGATCGTCGACTTCGGCTCGCAGGTGACGCAGCTCATTGCGCGCCGCATCCGCGAGACCGGTGTCTACTGCGAAATCCATCCATTCCAGAACGCGGCCGCCGCCGTCGCGGCGATGCAGCCGAAAGGCATCGTCCTTTCGGGCAGCCCCGCTTCGACGCTCGACGAGAACGCGCCGACCGTCGCTCCCGAAATCCTCGCGGCCAATGTGCCGATCCTCGGCATCTGCTACGGCCAGCAGGCGCTCTGCGTCGCGCTCGGCGGCAAGGTGGAAGGCGGGCACCACCGCGAGTTCGGGCGCGCCGAAGTCAAGGTGCAGAAACTTTCGGCGCTCTATGAAGGGATCTGGGACCTCGGCACCGAGCACCAGGTATGGATGAGCCATGGCGACCGGGTGGTCGCGATCCCCGAGGGCTTCGAGGTGATCGGTACCTCGCCGGGCGCGCCGTTTGCGATGATCGCCAATGAAGAGCGACGCATCTACGGCGTGCAATTTCACCCGGAGGTGGTGCACACGCCCGATGGGGCGAGGCTCTACGCCAACTTCGTCTACAATATCTGCGGCATCGCGGCCACCTGGACCATGGCCGCGTACCGCGAGAAGATGGTCGAGAAGATCCGCGAGCAGGTGGGCTCCGGCCGGGTGATCTGCGCGCTTTCGGGCGGCGTCGATTCCTCGGTCGCGGCGGTGCTGATCCACGAGGCGATCGGCGAGCAGCTGACCTGCATCTTCGTCGATCACGGCCTGATGCGCCTCAACGAGGCCGACGAAGTGGTCTCGATGTTCCGCGAGCAGTACAACATTCCGCTCGTGCACGTGGATGCGGCTGACCGCTTCATCGGCGCGCTCGAGGGCGAGAGCGACCCGGAGGTCAAGCGCAAGACCATCGGGCGGCTCTTCATCGAGACCTTCGAGGAAGAGGCCGAAAAGCTCGGCGGCGCGCAGTTCCTGGCGCAGGGCACGCTTTACCCGGACGTCATCGAGAGCGTCTCCTTCACCGGCGGCCCGTCGGTGACCATCAAGAGTCACCACAATGTCGGGGGCCTGCCCGAGCGCATGAACATGAAGCTCGTCGAGCCCTTGCGCGAGCTCTTCAAGGATGAGGTGCGCGCTCTCGGCCGCGAACTCGGGCTGCCCGAAAAATTCGTCGGCCGCCACCCTTTCCCGGGCCCGGGCCTTGCCATCCGCTGCCCCGGGGGCGTCACGCGCGAGAAGCTCGACATCCTGCGCAAGGCCGACGCCATTTATCTCGACGAGATCAGGAAGGCCGGCCTCTACGACACCATCTGGCAGGCCTTCGCGGTGCTCCTGCCGGTGCAGACGGTCGGCGTCATGGGCGACGGGCGCACCTACGAATTCGTCTGCGCGCTGCGCGCCGTCACCTCCGTCGACGGCATGACCGCCGACTTCTACCCCTACGACATGGCCTTCCTCGGCAAGACCGCGACGCGGATCATCAACGAGGTGCGCGGCATCAACCGCGTGGTCTACGACGTGACCAGCAAGCCGCCGGGCACGATCGAGTGGGAATGATTCAGGCCCATCTGGACGCCGCAATTAAGGCCTTGAGGCCAAAAGACAAAATGTACAAGGTCGCGGATCGCGACGGCGTGTATGTCTGCGTCATGCCATCAGGTCACATATCCTTCCGGCTGGATTATCGGCTGAATGGGCGACGCGAAACGGTCTATCTCGGCAAGTATGGGCGTGATGGCATTTCGCTCGCGGGCGCGGGAGCTGTGCCGGGATGCGAGGCGAGCGATCAGAGAGGGACGTTCACCGGCAACTGAAAAGCAGCGTGAAAAGCGCCGACTGAAGGAGGCCAAGAGCTTCGGCCAGTTCGGTGAGAAGGTGGCCGGTCAATGCCCCGATGGCGGACAGCACACGGGCGATGCGTCGCGCCATCTTTGAACGTGAGCTGCTCCCGGTCTGGCGCAATCGCCTGCTCACGGAAATCACGCCTGACGACCTGCGGGCGCACTGCGCTAAGAATTGGTGGGGGGCCGCCCGCATCCGGCGTTTCGGAACTGGAATCGGACGTCAGCGATCGCTTCTTCTACGGGGAAGAAGGCAGCGGAACAGTGAGAGCCATTCGCCGGCCCCGTCTACGGCGAGACGCCCCTCGCAAGTCAAGCTGGCGCCGTTCAATGCCCAGCTGCCCGCAAATCGTCGGAATGTCCCGCCGCCAGCCGCCCATAGACAGTCAGGTCGAGCAGACGGTAGCTGTTGTCCATCGTCTCGACGCCGCGACGGGTGGTCCAGTAGGTCTCAAACACTTCGGACCCGCGCCTCAAATAGCAAACGAGGTGCATCATTCCGATGCGGCGGCCGACGAGCAACGTATCGAGTGAATCCTTGGCCGAGTACCAAGGCATCTTCCAACCCATGAAATCGCGGTACCGGGCGCTCTCCTCATAAGACCCCTGGCTGAAGGTGGCGTAAGTGACGTCCCGGGAGTGTATGTGGGAGAGTTCGTGCACCTGCGTGGTGAAGAAGGTGCAACCCTCGCATTGCTCGGGTGCCGGCTGGCCTTCGAACCACATGTAATAATAGGCGATGAGCATCTGGCGCCCCTCGAACGCGTCCAGCAGCGTTGCCGGCCCATTCTCGCCGATAAGGGACGTGGCACCATCGACCTTTACCATCGGAAGTCGCCGGCGGGCCGCCGCGATTGCGTCACCCTCTCTGGTGTGCGCCTTTTCCCGAATGCGCAAGGCATCCAGCTGGGCCTGAAACGTCTCTCGATCGACGACCTCAGGTGCCGCAGAGTTTACGTTGTCGTCAGACATGATCGTCTCCTGTCGTTTGATGGATGGCGCTCGGCTTGGTGTGTCGGGCGTTGGCCCTGCGCTCACTCGGCAGGGGCCAGCGCCGACGCAGGCGTCTGCGAAACCATATCGGGGGCTCGTTGCGTGACAATCAGGATGGCTGCAAGGAAAGCACAAGTGGCGGTCACAAAGAGCGGTGCCGTTGTTCCAAGGCTGTCGACAGCGATACCGCCGGCCATGGCGCCCAGCGTGATGCCGAACTGAATGACAGCCAGAAAGAGCCCACCCACGCCTTCGAGCTGATCGGGCGCGGCGCGACCCATCCACGTCTGGGTCATCACCGGTCCCGCGCCTATGGCGATGCCCCAGGCAGCAGCGAAGGCAAGCACCGCGAGGTAGCTGGCGCTGAGGCTCAACAGGCCTATGGTGGCGATGCCAAGCACCAGGAACGTCGTGGCGAAGCCGTTGCGAAGCATGCGATCGGCGAACACGCCAGCAATCGCGCTCCCGAGCAGACTGGCGAGACCGAGGACCAATAGAACGGGAGCGATTGAAGTCGCATCGAGCCCGCCTTCGGTTTCGAGATAGGGCCGCATGAAGGTGAAGCCGCACACTTCTCCGCCAAAGAACAGAAGTCCGACGATCAACCCCACCCGCACGTGCCGGCGCTTGAGCAAGCCGACGAGGCTCGAAAGGCTGGTTGCACCCGCCGCGGGCACGCTCGGCAGGCAGATGGCCTGCAAGAGCAACGCGAGCAAACCGGCCCCGGCTGCGGCCATGAACGCCGCTCGCCAGCCGAATGCTTCCCCGATGAGGGTACTCGTCGCCGGGGCGACGACCAGGCCTGCGGAAAGGCCCATGAATACGATCGACATGCCCTTGCCCATGTCTTGGATGGAGACAAGCCGGACGACGGTCGCACCAGCCAGGGCAAAGAAACCGCCGATGGCGATGCCGAGCAGCGTACGGGCGGCAAGCAGCACGAGATAATCTGCCGTGAGCGCGACTGCGATGTTGGAGGCAACCACAAGGGCGCAGAGCCCGAGGTTGATCAGCTTGCGGTCCACACGGCCGATGATGAGCGCCACCGTCGGCGCTGCGATGCCGGCAAAGATCGCCGTAAGGGTCACCGCCTGACCGGCGGCTCCTTCCGTGACGCCCAGATCGGCAGCCATGGGCGTGAGTACCGCCATCGGCAGCAATTCACTGCTGATCAGGGCAAAGCTTGCGAAGGTGAGCGAAACGACCGACAGCCAGGTCGAAAGAGGCCATGCGTTGCTCTTGAGGATCGGTTCAGACATCTTGTCCTCCCAGTTCGATTGTCGCCGTTCGCGGCAGTTGCACGAGGCTAACGCCGGCGCGACATCGAGCGGGAGTGACAAATGTGTCGGGATTGAACCGGCCCATGGGAGGATCGGTCCTCCCGGATCGCGCTTCACCCAGTTCAGGCAGAGTTTGCCCGGGTGGTCGTGCGCGCCATCACGGTCATTCCGCAGTTCTTCCCGTCCTCCAGAAGCAGAGATAGCAGCGTTACAGGGACCGCGCGGGTTTGTCCGAAGGGCGTCGCAGCGCGAGCGCATCGAGATCGATCTTCAACGCCGCAACGTACGGCCGGATGCTCGTCTCAGCCTCTCAGCGTTGCCAGGACGATGACGATCGCGAGAGCGATATCCAGCATGAAACAGAACTCGGCCATCGATCGCACGACCACCTTGTTCTTCACATGGTGATAGACGTCCCAGCCGGCATGTGCGGCCAGTCCGGCCGCGACCAGCAGCGCTCCCACAAAGGGACTGATGAACAAGGCCGCGATGGCCAAACCGCCGAAAACGATCATCGCAATGGCTTGCAGCGGCAGGTTCTGATTGGGGCGCCTCAGGGCACGGATCACGCCATACGCGGCGAAGAGGCCAGCGAGGACAAGCATCGCCCACGTCGCATCGAGCGGTATGAAGCCGAGCCTTGCGAGGGTGATCACCACCACCGACAATAGGAATACCGGCCAGGCAATCCATGGGATCTCCAGGGCAGCCGCTGCCAGATACACAAGACCCGAAGCGGCGACGATCGCGGCAAAATCCGTGCCGTGCTCCGTACCGTTGAGAAGTTCGATCGAAAGGAAAGCGGCGAACGCCAGGCCGATTGCGCCAGGCCACCATTGTATCGACCGCCAGCCGGACACAGGGGGTCGGGGCGCCGACCTTGATGCTTGCGATGATTCAGCCATGGTTCCTCCCGCTCGCGGCCGGAGTAGTCCCTGGCGACCGCCAACGTGGACACTAGCAGGCGCGCCGTGTTGTCAGGAATGACAAAAGAATGATAATTCCTGCCAATGCTGCAGCATGTCGTCATTGCCGTCTACCCGGATTTCGAACTGCTGGATGCGGCCGGCCCGGCCTCCGTTTTCGCATCCGCCAATCACGCACTCGCAGAGGATGGAGAGCCTCATCGCTACGCCGTGCATTTGGTCTCGCCGACCGGTGGTGCGGTGCCGAGCAGCAGCGGCGTCGTCGTCGAAACCAAGGCACTTGGGCAGGTGCCACGACAGCTTGACACAATCCTGGTGGCCGGGGCAGAGGCCGGGGCGATCACCGCAGCGGCCCGGACGCCGGAGCTGGGGCGGTGGTTGTCGCGGAGTGCGTCGTCCGTCAGACGGCTCGGGTCGGTTTGCGCCGGCACCTTCGTGCTTGCAGCGGCGGGACTGGTGGATGGCAAGCGCGTTGCCACGCACTGGAGCGCCTGCGAACCGCTGGCGCGGCTCTATCCCTCGCTTACGGTCGACGCCGATGCTCTCTATGTCGTCGAAGGCAACGTCTGGACATCGGCCGGGGTGACCACCGGTATCGACATGGCGCTCGCCATGGTCAACGAGGATCTCGGCGGCATGATTGCAAGCCGGGTGGCGGAGCGCTTGGTCCTCTACGCACGTCGTCCCGGCTATCAGTCTCAGTTCAGCCCGCTACTACGTGCCCAGGCGAAAGCCGATGGTCCTTTCGCCGATCTCCTGGTGTGGGCGCAGGCCAATCTCGATACCGCGCTGGATGTGCCGAGCCTTGCGGCTAGGGTCAGCCTCTCGGAGCGGACGTTTCACAGGCGGTTTGTCGCCGCGATGGGCGAGACGCCGGCACGATATATCGAGACCGTGCGGCTGGATGCGGCACGTATCCTGCTCTCACAAGACCTTCCATTGAAGGAAATCGCAAGGCGGGTGGGACTTGCGCCGACCGCGCGCTTCACCCAGGTCTTCCAAAGACGCTTCGGCGTGACGCCGCGACTTTTTCGTGAGACCCATGGGAGCAGGTGAACCACGTTGGGGGCAACGCCCAGCTCACTATAACAAATGTCCGTCAATGGTCCTAAGAGTACCGGAGCAGTCGGCTCGCTTCCGGCACTACCGGGCTGGTTCACCAATGCTCTGGAACTCACGGTCCGCGATGCGCCTTATTCCCGACTTTCGACGCCTCAGCCTCTCCTCCCAAAGCTGACGTTCTAAGCTCCGCCAACATCCAAGGAAAATAAAGGCGGAGAGCCGTTGACATGGCACTAGTTTTACGCTTATTCGTATTAGTGATACGTATAAGGAACCTCTTTTGGCCCGTCGAGCTACGCAAAAGGACGTCGCGCTACGCGCCGGGGTTTCCCAGGCGGCGGTATCGATGGTGCTCGGTGGTGGCGTTGAATCGTCGCTTCCAAGTGAAACCGTCGAGCGCATAAAGTCTGCGGCCAAGGAGCTCGGCTACGTGCCCAATCGCCTGGCCCGGGCACTCAAAACGCGTCGTACGATGACGATCGCCTGCGTCGTTCCGGACATCACCAACCCCTTCTATCCAGCCCTGATCCGGGGCGTACAGAAGATCGCCCAGACCCACGGCTATGATGTGATCACGCTCAACAGCGACGGCGATGCCGGTAGCGAGCGCCATTTCATCGAATGGGCGCTCGAAGGCCGGGTCGATGGCGTGGTTGGGGTGTTCTTCACCCTTCGCGCGACCGACCTCAAGGTCCTGCTCGACCATTCGATCGCCGTGGTGCGCATTGAATCCTCGCGCAAGATGGGGGGCGCCCTGCCCATAGACGATATTTTCGTCGATAGCCGCTCGGCAGCGACGGAAGTGGTGCAGCGCCTGATCGCGCTCGGACATCAGCGCATCGCAATGGTGGCGGGCATCGGCGGGCCCCAGGGCGTCCGCGTTGAGGGTTATCGCGAAGCGCTGGCTGCGCACCATCTCGAGCCGCTCGTCGTCATTGAACACAGCTTCACCGAGACCGCTGGTCACGACGCAGCCAATGCCATCCTCGACAGCGGCTTTGCGCCTACAGCGATCTTTGCGGCCAACGACCTGATGGCCATCGGCGCCATGCAGGCGCTGCGCAATCGCAAGATCGCCGTGCCCGACCAGATTGCCGTCGTCGGCTTCGACAATATCGCCGCCGCGCCTCTGGTCACGCCAGCCCTCACTACGGTGACCCAGTTTCAAGATCGCATGGGCGAACGCGCCGCCGAGATCCTGTTGCAACGCCTGAGCGGGGCGATTTCCGGCCCCGGCACGGTTCACGAAATGCCCTTCGAGCTCATCGAGCGCGGATCGGTTTAGTCACATAGCTTCTTGGAGGAGAACATGACCGCGTCTATCGTTTCCAGAGCAGCCATCGCCCTGATGGCTAGCACCGCCTTCACCCTCGCGGCCCAGGCCGAAGGGCCGATCAGTTGGTGGTATGAAACCGCCACGCCGGAACAGCAGGGCGTCATCACCCGCAATATCATCGAACCGTTCAATGCGTCCCATCCCGGCGACACACTGAGCATCGACTATCGCGGCGCCCAGCTTGACAACCAGATGCGAGTGGCGCTCCTGTCCGGCAGCGGCCCGGATATCGTCTACACGGCAGGCCCGAGCTATGTCGCGCCCATGGCGCAGGCCGGGCAGTTGCTGGCGCTCGATCAATATGCCGAACAGTTCGGCTGGAACGACCGTATCCTGCCGGTCTTTCTCGAAATGGGCAAATATAACGATCAGCTCTATGCCCTGCCCAAGACCTATGAAACGCTGGGCCTGTTCTACAACGCCACGCTGTTCGAAGAGCATGGCTGGTCGGTGCCGACCACCATCGCGGAACTGGAAACCGTCGCCGACGCCATGCTGGCGGAAAACATCGTGCCGTTTTCGGCCGGCAACGCGCTTTGGCGCCCGACCAATGAGCACTATGTCACCATCGTCTTCAACTCCATCGCCGGCCCCGAGGCTGTCTACCAGGCGCTGAAGGGCGAAATCCCATGGACCTCCGAGCCTTTCGTCAAGGCCATCGACAAGCTCGATGAATGGTGGGGCAAGGGTTATTTCGGCCCCAACTACTTCTCGCTCAATGGCGAGCAGCAGGTGGCCCAGCTCGCCAATGGCCAGGCCGGGATGATGCCTTCGGGCACCTGGCAGTTCCAGCACATCAACACCTATTTCCCGCCGGCCAATGCGGAAGCGGGTTTCGTCGGCTTCCCGAGCGCCGATGATGTGGGCGAGCCGGTCTTCGCGCTGGGCGTCGGCTCCACCTTCTCTATTGCCGCGACCTCACAGAATCCGGACGGGGCCGCCGCCGCTATCGACTTCATCTTCTCTGATGAAACCTATGCCAGCATGAACACCGAATGGCAGGGTGAATGGAACACCCCACTAAAGGATCTTTCCGGCATCACCTTGGGTGAAGGCGTTCTGCCGCTCTATGCTGAAGCCATGCAAACCCTAGCGCAGTCGGTGTCCGAGGGCGAATACGGCTATACGACCTGGACCTTCCTGCCGCCCGCGACCGTATCGTTCCTCGTCAGCGGTATCGAAGAAGTCTGGCTCGACCGCACCGATACCGTGCAATTCCTCGAACAGCTGGACGCCACCTTCCAGCAGGAATTGGCCGAGGGCAAGGTTCCCGCCATTCCCGCTCGTTAAGACCTCCCACGAGTCTGGGGCGGCGGTACGTCGCCGCCCTTTATGGCGGAGCTTCACATGCATCGACTTTACCTCCTTCCGACGCTGCTCATTAACGTCGTCATCATCCTGGTGCCGGCCATGCTGACCATCGCCCTGGCCTTCTTTCGCTGGGATGGCATCTCGATGCCTGTCTTCATTGGCCTCGGCAATTTTCACGCCCTGTGGGCCGACCGCGTCTTCTGGACGGCACTGACCAACAATATTATCTGGACGCTGCTGTTCCTGACCGTGCCCATCGGCATCGGGCTGCTCGCCGCCACTCTTCTGCTGGTGGCCCGCCGCGGCAGCATGTTTTTCCAGGTCATCTATTTCCTGCCCATGATCATCGCGACGGCCATCCTGGCGCGCGTCTGGCAGGGCATGATCTATAGCCCGGTTTCAGGGGTGAACGGCATGCTGCAACGCATGGGCTTTCCCACACTCGATCCTCTGACCCAGCCTTCCACCGCGCTGATCGGCATCGCCACGGTTGATCTCTGGCACTGGTGGGGATTTCTCTGCGTCATCTTCTTCGCCGCCCTGCGGCAAGTGCCCCAGGAGCAGGTAGAAGCCGCGCGCATCGAAGGCGCCTCCTTCTGGCAGATGATGCGCTATGTGCTCCTGCCCGGCATCCGGCCCACGATAACGCTGATGATGATCATGACGGTGATCTGGTCCTTCCTCGTCTTTGACTTTGTCTACATCCTCACCCAGGGCGGTCCCGCCTTCTCGAGCGAAGTTCTCTCCACGCTGGCATATCGCAGCGCCTTCTATGACCTGGCCGTCGGAAAGGCCGCGGCCGTGGCCGTCATCATCTCGATCTTTGGTCTGATTGCCACCGCTTTCTACATTCGCGAACAAGCCCGGGAGTTCGACCAATGAGACTGATCGAAAGCCGCGCCACGCTTTTGCTCACCTATGCGATCCTGACGATCCTGCTGGTGATCACGCTCTTTCCCATCGCTCTGTTGGTGCTGAACTCTGTCAAGCCCGCCGCGCAGATCATCCAGAACCCGCTGGCCTTGCCGGAAACCTTCCGCTGGGACAACTTTACGCGCGCTTGGAACGACGCCCGCTTCGGCACGACGATGCTAAATTCGGCGATCCTTTCGGGCCTCACCATCGTTCTCGTTTGCACGACCGGATCGCTCACCGCCTATGTGTTGGCAAGGCGCAAGATCAAGTCCTGGAAGATCGTGACCTTCTATCTTCTGGCTACCACCACCGCACCGATCCAACTCTTCCTTTTTCCGCTCTATTTCGGCTTTGCCCGGCTGGGGCTCATCAACAATGCCGTCGCGGTCTCGGTGGTCTACACCGCCATCTGGTCGCCTTTCGCGGTCATGCTGCTGCGGACCTATTTCCTGGCCGTGCCCAAGGAACTCGAAGAGGCTGCGCTGATTGATGGCGCCACGCATTGGCAGGTTTTCACCAAGGTCATGCTGCCTATCGTGTCGCCCGGCATCCTGACTGTTGCACTGATCATCGGGCTTTATTCTTGGAATGAATTCCTGATCGCCACGACCTTCCTGCAGCGCGCAGATACCTCCACCGCCATCGTTTCCTTCTTCCTGCTGTCTGGTCAGTACAGCAGCGACTGGGGTGAGATCATGGCTGCAGCGCTGATCATCGTCCTGCCCGTCATCATCCTTTTTGTCCTGCTGCAGCGCCGCTTCATCGAAGGCATGGCTGGCGGCTCGGTGAAGGGCTGACCAAATCTGAATTCTGAGGAGAAGAAAAATGTCCGTTCCCAACGATTACCTCGAGCGCGTCTATGCCGGGGTTCTGGGCAAGCTGATCGGCGTCTATCTGGGCCGACCCTTCGAAGGCTGGACCTATCAGCGCATCATGGAGGAGCTGGGCCCAATCGAATATTATGTGCACGACCGGCTTAATCAGCCGCTCGTGGTAACCGACGACGATGTGGCCGGCACCTTCACCTTCATCCGAGCGCTTGAGGACTACGGGATTTCGCCCGATCTCAGCGCCGAGGATATCGGCAAGGCCTGGCTCAATTACATGTGCGAGGAACGCTCGATCCTGTGGTGGGGTGGCAATGGCAATTCCACCGAACACACGGCCTGGCTGAACCTCAAAAAGGGGATCAAGGCCCCTGCCTCCGGCTCAGTCGCCACCAATGGCAAGGCTGTGGCTGAACAGATCGGCGCGCAGATCTTCATCGATGGCTGGGCAATGGTCGCCCCAAATCAGCCGCAGCTCGCCGCAAAACTGGCCGAGCAAGCCGGCAAGGTCAGCCATGACGGGGAATCCGTCTACGCGGCTATGCTCTGGGCGGCCATGGAAGCCGAAGCCTTCCGTACCAAGGACATCAATACGCTGATCGATGTCGGCCTGTCGGTCATTCCCGCCGACAGCCTCATCGCCAAGCTTATTGCCGACATTCGGGCCTGGCACAAGCAACATGCCGACTGGCGCGACTGTCGCCAGCTCATCGAAGACAATTACGGTTATGACAAATATCCCGGCAATTGCCACGTCGTGCCCAACCACGCCCTGATGATCATGTCGGTGCTCTACGCGCCGGACGATTTCCAAAAGGCGCAGATGATCGTCAACACGTCAGGCTGGGATACCGACTGCAATGCCGGAAATGTCGGATGCCTCATGGGCATCATGCTCGGTCTGGACGGCATCGAGAACGGTCCGGACTGGCGTGGCCCGATTGCCGACCGCCTGCTGATCTCCTCGGCCGACGGGGGCAATTCGATCAACGACGCCGTCCGTACGGCCTATTATCTGGCCAATATCGGCCGCAAGCTGGCTGGCGTCGGCGAGTTGGACAGCCCCAAGGTCGGGGCGCAAATGCACTTCTCGCTGCCCGGCAGTCAGCAAGGCTTCCGCCCGGGTGGCAGCGCCGGCGGCAGCAGCAATCCCGTACTGCGCAATGTCGCATTCGAAGGCGGCCGCGCGCTTTCCATCCAGTATGAAGCGCTTGGTCCCGGTCAGGCCGCTGTCGCAACGACGCCGACATTCTCGCCGCTCGAAATGCTCAACATGCGCACCTATGACCTGATGGCGACACCGCTCGTCTATCCCGGTCAGACGCTCAAGGCCAGGGTCGTGGCGCCTAAGAGCAACAAGGGCGATGTGAAAGTCCGGCTGCGCCTGCGGGTCTACGACGCGGCAGACCAACTACGCGACGTAGACGGCGAGGCCCACCGCCTCGCGCCCGGATCAGAAACCGTTATCGAGTGGCGCCTGCCGGAGTTCGACGGCCAGCCGATCGCCGAAATCGGTCTTGCCATCACCGGCCACGGCCGCCGCGCTGACGGGGCGGTTCTGCTTGACTACATGCGCTGGGACGGAGCAGCCGAGCTCACCCTCCGCCGTCCGCAGGGCGACAGCGATTTCTGGCGCATGGCGTGGGTTAACGGCGTGGACTTCTTCTCCAAGCGTTTCCCGCCCAGCTTCCGCATTTCCCAGTCACGCGAAGAGGGCATGGTCTCACATGGCACGCGCCAGTGGACTGACTATGCGCTCAAGTCCGACATCATGGTGCATCTGGGCAATTACGGCGGCGTGGCGCTGCGCGTGCAGGGTCTACGCCGCTATTACGGGGTGCGCGTCACGCGCAACAACACGCTCGAAATCGTGCGCGTACGCGACGACGAGATGACGGTGCTCGCGTCGACCGACTTCGCGTTCGAGTTCGAAACCAAGCTCACCTTCGACGCCAAGGTGGTCGGCAACACCATCTCCGCCACCGTCAACGGCACGCCGATCTCCGCCACCGATCTGAGCGCCGATGGCTTTGCCAATGGCGGCATTGGCCTGGTGGTCCATGAAGGTGCGCTGTCCACGGATGCGATCAGCATCGCGGCTGCTGCCTGAACGTCTTGAGAGGAGAGCACCATGGCTCCAGTACGCATTGAAGACGTCAAGAAGTCCTACGGTGGCGTGGCGGTCATGCATGGCGTGTCGGTCGATATCGAACACGGCGAATTCGTGGTCCTGGTCGGCCCCTCCGGCTGCGGCAAGTCCACACTGCTAAGGATGATTGCCGGACTGGAAGACATCACCGAGGGGACGATCCGGATCGGGGACAGGGTGGTCAACGACCTGCCGCCCAAGGCCCGGGATATCTCCATGGTGTTCCAGAACTACGCCCTTTATCCGCACATGACTGTGGCGGAAAACATGGCCTTCTCCATGACCCTGGCCAAGGCGCCCACCGAAGAGAAGAAACGGCGCGTGGCCGAGGCCGCGGAAATCCTCGGACTAACCGATCTCCTGGGCCGCTATCCCCGCCAGCTTTCCGGCGGACAACGCCAACGCGTCGCCATGGGCCGCTCGATCGTGCGCAATCCGCAGGTCTTCCTGTTCGACGAACCGCTTTCCAATCTCGACGCCAAGCTCCGCGTAGCCATGCGCGCCGAGATCAAGAGCCTCCACAAGCGGCTCGGCACAACGATCGTCTATGTCACCCACGATCAGGTCGAAGCCATGACCATGGCGGACAAGATTGTCGTCATGCAGGCCGGCAAGGTGGAGCAATATGGCACCCCGCTTGAACTCTACGACAATCCCGCCAACAGCTTCGTAGCCCAGTTCATCGGTTCCCCCTCGATGAACCTGCTGCCGGTGGTGAATAAAGGCGGCACGGTTTTCCTACGCTCCGGCCCGCCGACGGGGCTGCAGGCCCCCTTAGGCGTTGCCGAAGGCAGCCAGTTCCTCCTGGGCAAACGGCCCGAGCACATCACCATTGCCGCAACAGGGGTCAACGCCCAGGTCAAGGTGGTTGAGCCGACCGGTTCGGAGACATTCGCGGTGCTG
The DNA here is from genome assembly GCF_000969415.1 of Devosia geojensis. GTDB lineage: Bacteria > Pseudomonadota > Alphaproteobacteria > Rhizobiales > Devosiaceae > Devosia > Devosia geojensis. The sequence goes on from NZ_JZEX01000087.1 coordinate 20,009, forward strand.
ACCGCCGGAAGCGACGAAATCGTCTGCCTGCTGCGGGAACGGGTGATGCTGACAGACGGTCAGGCTGTTCAGCTTTCACTAGAGAAGGGCGACACCTACTTCTTTGACCAAATGACTGGCAATCGGCTCGCGATATAGCCGAATCTTAGGTCCACCCCGCCACCATAATCCAGATTTTCAGCTATGAGCAGCATGCCCCAAGGGGCGCAAATTCTGCATTGCGCCCAAATCGGTCGCTAGCAGCGCCCTTCCGCTATCCCAAGCTGCGGCCGATGGACGCTAGTTGAAGGCTGCCGTCTCGCAATAGTCCAGCGCCGCTTCCAAGCCGTCGATGAAGGGTATGGCGAAAGCCTGGGTCAATTGCTGGCGTCGCCCTGCATAGGCGCCCGAACCCAGAACGACAGCGCCCGAACCGGACGCCCGCGATGCCTCTACCATGGCGGCCAAAGCGGCCTCGGCTCTCTCGGTCATGGCGGCAGTTTCGGACACGCCGATACCAGTCGCGCGCACCGAACAGCGGCCGCTCATGCCGTAAGTTTGCACCAGCGCCGCAATGGTGGGCACTGCCGCCTCGACCGTGGTTACGACGTCGAAGTTTGCATGGCGCACGGCGGCAGCTCTGATCCCGGCTTCGGCCATGCTGATGACCGGCGCGGCCAGCGCCAGACGAGCTTCGGCAATGGCGATGTCGTCGAAACAGGCGAGGATAAAGCCATCGTAGGCGCCAGCCGCCCGGCCGATAAGCTCCAGCACATGCGGCACCGCAGCGGCGCGATCCTGCGGCGTCTCGATAGCGAAGGGTCCCAGCTTCGGGTTGACCACATCCAGTGCTGTACCCGCCGGGGCACAGGCCTCGGCCGCCCGGCGCACCCGCTCGGTCATGGCAGCATTGGTATTGGGATTAATGACCAGCAGTCGCCTGCTGGTCATGGGATGGTTAGCGCGATCCATCACCGCCCCGCCAGCCGGTCGGGCAGCCACATGACGATATCAGGCACCAGCATGATGAGGATGACGAAGCCGATCAGCACCCCGACATAAGGCAGCGCGCCCTTGACCACATCGTTGAAACTGCCGCCATCGCGCCTGAGGCCATGCACCACGAAGAGGTTCATGCCGACAGGTGGCGTGATGAGGGCGATCTCGCACATCAGGATGATGAAGATGCCGAACCAGATCGGATCGACGCCAACGGCGGCGACCATCGGCACGGCAATCGGCACGGTCAGCACCAGCATGGACATCGCATCCATGAACATGCCCAGCACCACATAGAAGGCGATCAGCACCAGCAGCAGGGTGAAGGCTTCCAGCCCGAACCCCACCACCCATTGCGTGACCACCTGTGTAGCCCCCAGCATCGAAATGGTGACGTTGAGCAGCAACGCGCAACTGAGCACGATCACGGTCATGCCGGTGGTGCGCGCCGCCTGCATGCAGCAGTTGAGCAGCAGCGCCCAGGTGAGCCGCTTCATTGTCCCGACGATGGCCAGGGCGATGACCACGCCCAGCGCCGCGGATTCGGTTGGTGTTGCCAGTCCGCCATAGATGGAGCCCATCACTACCCCGAAGATCAGGAGGGGCGGGAAGAGGTATTTGAGATAGCCGATCTTGGTGCGCAGCGAGAGTTTAGGTAGTTCGACATCGCGTCCGCTGTTGCTCTGGAAGATGGCGATATAGAGCGAGAAGCACAGCGCCAGCAGGATGCCGGGGATCAGCCCGGCGGCAAACAGTTGCCCCACCGAGGCATTGGCTAGCGAGCCATAGACCAGCAGGTTGATCGAGGGCGGGATCAGTATGCCCAGCGTTCCGCCTGCCGCCAACGACCCCAGTGAGGCGCTGATCGGATAATTGCGCTGGTTGAGGGCGGGCAGTGCGATGGTGCCCACGGTTGCGGCCGTCGCCACCGACGATCCGGACGTCGCCGAAAACAGGGCGCTGGTGGCGATATTGGTATGCAGCAGGCCACCCGGCAGGCGATCGAACCACACGGCGAATGCGTCGAACATCTTGTCGGCAATGCCGCCGCGCAGCAGCAGTTCGCCCAGCAGCATGAACAGCGGGATGGCCAGGATCGAGGGCGAATTGAAGCTGGTCCAGACCACGCCGCCCATCATGTCGACGAGCGGCATGCCGTAGAACACCATCCCCCCAAGCGCCCCCACGGCGACGATGGCGACAGCCACCGGAATGCCTAGGAACATAAGGGTCAGCATGATGGCAAAGCCTATACCAACGATGGTGATGCTCATTGCTGCAACCCGTCGCGCGTCTTGAGGTCGGCCAATTCGGCCTCCAATTCATCCTGTGGTGAACCGGGCCCGAACCTTCGGTCCAGCGTCGTCCAGTCACCCCGGATGGCCAGCAGGGTGGCGCGCGACGCGATGGCGATCGTGCCGATGGTGAAGGCCAGCATGGCAACCAGCCAGACCGATTGCGGATAGATCAGCGGCGTTGCCCAGGGGGTCTGGGCGATGGAGCGATAAGCCAGCGTGTCCTGAACCGTATTGAATGTGAAGTAGAGCAGGAACAGCGCCAGCAGGCCCAGGGACACCGCCGCCGCCACGTTGAGCATGGCCCGTGCCCGCAACGGCAGTTTGCCATGCAGGACATTGATGCGGATATGGGCCTGTTCATAGGCGGTGACGAGGAAGGCCAGTGGCGCGACGACCGCGACAGCATAGCCGCCTAGCTCGTCGATGCCCCCCATGGAGTGGGAGAAGAACTTCCGCAGGATGGTCTCTGCGGCAATCGCGAATGACAGCGCGATCATGATCGCACCAAAGGTGATGCCAGACAGTTGCGCTATGCGTTTCATGGATCTTCTCCCACCTGGCTGGAGTCAGAGGCCGAGCTGTACGCCGACCGTCTCGCGCCACCTGGCTTCGCACTCGGCGAAAACCGCGTTGCACTGCTCGGCCCAGACCGGCAATGACACCTCGCTCACCGCGGCCGCGACGGTCGCCGCGTCGGCCTCTGAAACCGTCGCCCGCTTCAGCGCATACGAGGTTGCCAGCGAACAGGGCGTCTCGCCGCTGTTACAGCGCATGGCGTCGGCATACAGCTCCTCGGAATAGGTCCAGATGTCGTCAGTCAGGGTTGTGATCGCCGTCTGCAGCTTGCCCTGGTCCTCGGCGGACATGGCGTTCCACTTGTTGAGGTTAATGGCATAGCCGTTGACGGCCATCTGCAACGCGAGTGGAAGGACAGTGGTGGTGGATTCCGGCCAGCCGCCCGAATTGGCCGACGCCGGGCCGGTCACCGCACAGTCGACGACGCCGCGTGCCAGCGACTGCTGCACTTCGCCAAACGGCATCGGCACGCCTGTGGCGCCGAGGCCCGCCATGAAGTTGGCAGCGCTTTGGTCGCCGACGCGAACCTTGAGTCCGTGGAGGTCCGCCAGCCCCGAGATTTCAGGCTTGCAGAAGATGATCTGGGGGCCGGCAGGCCAGACGCCGAGCAGCTTAGCGTTGAACTGGGTTTGCAGGCGCTGGTCAACCGTATCGTAGAAGGCGTCGATATGCGCTCTGCCGCTTTCATAGCTGGTATTGAGGCCGATCAGATCGAAACCCAGGATCGAAGGTTCGTCACGGCTCACCTGCGGGCCGCGTATGGAGACGATATCAAACAGGCCCGACTTGAGAACCCGCAGACCATCAGAATCCGGAATGCCAGCCACATCGACCGGTAGGTACTGCACGGACACATCCAGACCGGTATTTGCTGCCAGCGCCTCGAAGAAGGGCTGCTCCTTGTTTTGGGCGATAAGCCCTGAGCCGGCGGGCTGGCCGAGCACCTTGAACGACAGCGACTGCGCATAGGCGGCGGGAGCGAACAGCGCGGCGACGGCCAAGGCTGTCAGGATCGAACGGTTGATCATATCAGTTGCCTTCCTGGTCAGTGCCGCTACCGGTCCGGAAACCATGTGGCGGTCTATCCCTGAAGCCCCGAAGGGGCCGCCAACCGGGATGGCTGGCATGACAAGCGATGCAGATTTCATGCCAACAGTGTATGAAACTGTGATTTCGTAGATAAGTAAGCTACTTACGGGATGGAAGACGAAATTCTGGTTTCGCTAAGGACGAAGATACTGACTAGAGTTTCAGCAAATCGCTACACCATTGCTAAATAAGGCGGCAGTCAGAGTTCGTTGAGGCTGTCATTGGCTGCCTCGATGCGGCGCAGCCGGTTCCGGCCGGTCGAGGCCGACAGGTCGATCGTCCGGGTGATCAGCACATGGCACAGCGCCATCACCGAGACATGGTTGAACAGCGGGCCGGTCGAGGCCGTGTGGCAGCGCAGGTGCCACCGGGCCCGGCGATCGGGCTCGATGCCCTCGTCGGTCACATAGGCCAGCGGTGCCTTGCTCGCGGCCAGGTAGTCCAGCAAGGCCTCCATGCCGGCGACCCGCCTGCGCAGCCCCAGGACGATGACACAATCGTCGGCGGAGACGCTCGCCAGATGCTCGCCCAGCGTCTCACCGCCGCCCGGAATGGAGACGACATTCTCAATCACCTGGGTCAGCTGCCAGCGCAGGTAGTCGGCCAGCGGATGGCTCGCACGAAAGCCGACGATCCACACCTTGCGAGCCCCGAGCATAGCCTTGGCCACCGCATCGATCTCGGCCTGGGGAATGGTCGTGAAGGTCTGATCGAGGTTGGCCTTGCTCTGTTCGATGGCCGCCAGCAGCGGTGCCTCGGGATTGGCGTCGCCGGGATGGCCGAGGAACAGGCGGGACCCGGATCGCTGGTCTTCGCGGGCATGACGGCGCGCCTCGTCATAGCTGGCATAACCAAGTCGTCGCACGAACCGCGACACCGTTGCCTTGGACACGTTGGCCAGCCGCGCCAGTTCCTGGGCATCATAGCTTGCCAGTTCCCCGGGAAAGTCGCAGAGAAATTCGCCCAGCCGCCGTTCGGCAGGATGTAAGTCCGGCAGTGCGGCCCGGATGCGACCGAGGAAGGTCTTCGGCAAAGCCTGTTTCACGCACGCGCTCCTGAAACTGAGGTTTCATCGACGCTAGCGTAGGGGAAGTCCGCGATAAAGTGGCTTCTGAAATCGGGAGCCCGCGATCGTAGGCGATGCATCTGCCTTCCGACCCGACGTTGACGATCCGTTCGGCAAGCCCAGCCTCAGAAGTATGGTCTGAAGCGCGCGCCATTTTCGTCATCCGCTCCTGCATTGTGCTATCCTAAAGGCGGACATACGACCTATCGTGATTAAGCGCTGATCAGCGGTATCGACCATAGAGATGCGCCCGCATAGCGCGTATTAGGTGCGCTTCGAACCGAGCAGGAATTCGATAATGGCGTCGCGCACGTTGTCGATGTGCCGGCCCATAACCTGGCGCGACATTTCGGGGTCGTTACCGGCGACGGCATTGATCATTGTGAGGTGCTCGGAGGCGCCGGGCATCAGGCGCTTCGGGATGCGGGCAGTATTGAACAACCGCGTGCGGCGCCGCAGGTCACGGATCGTGGCGGCGACGAGGGGATTGCCGGCCGCATCGGCGATGGCGCCATGCACGAGATCATCCACCGCCCAGTGCTGGGCGGGCGTGGGCGCGGGAATGTCCATCAGCGTCTCGATGCTGGCGGTCACCTGTGCAACAAGCTCGGGCGTCAGGCGGCCGGTGGCGCGTCCCGCCGCCTCAACCTCGAGGATGCGGCGCATATCGAGGGTGAAGATGAAGTTCTCGATCCCCACATTGCTCACCACCGGCGCCCGGCCGTGACTGCGGGTGATCATCTGCTCTGCCTCGAGCCGGCTCAGCGCCTCGCGCAGCGGCGTGCGTGACATCGACAGCATGTCGGCAAGCCTTCGCTCCTGCAGCATGGTGCCGGGCGGAATCCGGCCCGACAGGATAAGGTCCAGCAGGCGTGTGTAGGCGAGCTCGCTGAGGCTCGTCGCCTCGGCGGTATCGAGCATGGAGACGACTTCGGCGCCAGTTTGGGAAATGCTCACGCGACCCCCATTGAATTGGTACACCAATGCCATACCATATTCTCGACTGAAAGATGAATGGGGTATCGGGATGAAAATTGGTTCGGGAGCGAGCGCGGCTGCGGCGGGACGGTCGATCGTACATGGCCGCTATATGCTGCTCAGGGCCCTGGATGACCATCGGGTCGAGACGCTGGAGAACGCAGCCCTGCTGCAGGTCGATGGCCGAATCGCGCAGATCGGCAGCTTTGCCGAGATCGTCGGCGCCAATCCCGGCCTCGAGGTGCTGGGCGGTCCCGACGCCCTGGTCGTGCCGGGTTTCGTCAACAGCCACCACCATGTCGGTGTCACGCCGGTGCAGCTCGGTAGCCCGGATCTGCCTCTGGAACTCTGGCTGACCCACCAGATCCGTCACAAGATTCCAGATCTTTATCTCGATACGCTCTTTTCCGCCTTCGAGCTGGTCGCCTCGGGCGTGACCGCGGTGCAGCATCTGGGACGGATGAAAGCGGCACCGGTCGGTGCGTGGCCGGAGACGGCGAGCGCGGTGATCAACGCCTACCGAGACCTCGGCATGCGCGTCAGCTATGCGTTCTGCAACCGGGACCAGCACCGGCTGGTCTATGCCGACGACGAGGTCTTCGTCCAAAGCCTGCCGGTCGGGCTGCAGGATGAAACCCGGTCGTTCCTCGCGCCGACGCACTTCCGGCTGGAGGACTTCGAGACCGAGTATTTGCTGCCGATGATGGAGCGCTTCGGCGTCCGCAACGATCCGCTGGTCCGCCTGTGGCTCGCGCCCATAAACCTGGAACGCGCGTCCGACCGGCTGCTGACGTTGACGGCCGAATGGGCCCAGCGTTACGGCATGGGCATTCACCTGCACCTGTCCGAGACCGCCTACCAGAAGGAGTTCTCGCGCCGCCGGTTCGGCAAATCGTCCGTGGCGCATCTGGCCGACATCGGCTTTCTCGGTCCGCACCTGACGCTCGGCCACGGCACCTGGATCGACGAGGCCGACCTCGACCTCATCCATCGCCACGGCGTCTGCATCTGCCATAATGCCAGTTCCAACCTGCGGCTGCGCAGCGGCATCGCGCCGGTGAATGCGTTCCTCGAGCGCGGCATCCCGGTGGCCCTCGGCATAGACGAAGCCGGCCTCAACGACGATCGCGACATGCTGCAGGAGATGCGGCTGGTCAAGCACCTGCACTGCGAACCCGGCCTCTACCGGCAGACCGTCACCCCGGCGCAAATCTTCCGCATGGCAACGGAAAACGGTGCCCGCGCGATCGGCTTTGGCGACGAGATCGGCAGCATCGCGGTCGGCAAGCGCGCCGATCTCGTCGTCCTCGACTACCGCAAGCTCGCCTATCCTTACCTCGACGAGGCCGCGGATCCCGTCTCTGCTCTCGTCTACCGCGCCAAGAGCGCGCACGTCATCGCCACCATGATCGAGGGCCGGGCCGTCTACCGTGACGGCCGGTTCACCTTTGTCGACCGGGACGCGGCCCTGGCTGCCCTCTCGGCGGACCTCGATCGCCCGCTGCGCGCAGAGGAGGCAGCCCGCGCGGAATTCTCCAAGAAGATCCTGCCTCATATCAAGGCTTTTTACCGAGACTGGGAGCTTCCTTCGGGGGAACCCTGGTACCGGCTCAACGGCCGCTGACGGCAAGCTGCCACGGACTGGAGAGCGTCCGGCAGGTCACCCTTGCGCAATCGACGTTTGCATATTTGGTAGGCACCGGAATATCCTGCACAGGATATCAACAACCATGGTTGACACCCGATATTCCCTTGGCATACCATCTGAATGCCAAGGGGATTGGCGAAACGGGGATGAACATGAAACACATCAGGAAGAGCGCATATTGGGCCGCGGGCATTGCGCTGGCCGGCGCCTTTGCAGGCCCGGTCCACGCTCAGGAGCTGACGCCGGTGACGGTCCGCCTGGCGTTCCTTGCCGGCGGCATCGACGCGCCGTTCTTTGTCGCTCTCGGCAAGGGCTATTTCGAGGAAGAGGGCCTCGACGTCGAGATCATCGACGGCGACGGCAGCACCGGCACGATCCAGGCGGTCGGCAACGGCAGCGTCCAGCTCGGCAATGCCGGGCTTGGTGCCCTGGTCCAGGCGTCCGCCGCGGCAGACTTCGACAACATCACCGCCGTCTTCGGGCTGGTGCAGAAGGATCCCTCGGCGATCATCGCCCTCGAGGGATCGGGCATCACCGAGCCCAAGGACATCGAAGGCAAGCGTTTCGCCACCGAGGCGGGCAATCTCTCGGACGGCATGATCACGGCCTTCGCCGAGGTGAACGGCATCGACATGGACACGGTCGAGATCATCATCACCGACAGCTACCAGCAGGCGCTGCTGCGCGGCGACGCCGACTTCATCAATGGCTGGGCCAACCCGGATGGCGACCATGTGGCGGCGTTCTCGCCGATCGAGGAGCCCATCCTCTTTGCCGACCACGGCGTCAACCTGCTGGGCTCCAGCGTCATCGTGCGCAAGGATTGGCTCGCGGAGCACGAGGAGTTGGTCCGCGGGTACCTGCGTGCGCTGACCAAAGCGCATGCCGATGTGCAGGCCGATCCGCAGGAGGCGCTCGAATACTTCATGCAGGCCCGCCCGGACGCCGATGCCGAGGCGATCGCGCAGGAGATTGAGGTGATGGAGAAGTACCGCCATACCGCCAGCACCGAGGGCAAGCCCTTCGGCTATGTCGATCTGGCCGATCTCGAGCTGACCATTTCGCTGCTGGAGACCTATGCCGACGTCGAGCCGGGCGAGATCACCCCCGATGAGGTCTATACCGACGCCTACCTGCCGGCCGCTGAATAAACCCGATGAGACCGAGGCGCCGCGCCTGTCGCGGCGCCTTCCGCTCCACCACAGGATCGCCACGATGGATCTGGGACTGCGCGACAAGTGTGCGCTCGTATTGGGCGCCAGCCAGGGGCTCGGCCTCGGCGTTGCCAGGGCCCTGCTTGCCGAAGGCGCGCAGGTGGCGATCTCCTCTCGCTCGGCGAGTGCGCTCGAAGAGGCGCGCGACGCGCTGCCGGACGACCAGCGCTCCCGCTGCTTCATCGTGCCTGCCGATCTTGGCGCGGAGGGCGCTGCCGACGCGATCGCCGCCGCTGCCCGGCGTGAGCTGGGCGCGGTCGACATCCTCGTCAACAACAGCGGCGGACCGCCGCCGGGAAGTCCCAGCGCCACCTCGGTCGAGGAGGTAGAGCGCCAGTTCGCCCGCATGGTCACCCCGTTGCTGGCGCTGACGCTCGCGGTGGCTCCCGCCATGCGCGAACGCGGCTGGGGCCGCATCCTGACCATTGCCTCGAGCGGCATCGTCCAGCCCATCGCGCACCTGCCGATCTCGAATAGCCTGCGATCGGCGCTGGTCGGGTTCATGAAAACACTAGCCGGCGAGGTTGCAGCCGACGGCGTGACCGTCAATGTGCTCGCCCCCGGCCGCATCGCCACCGATCGGACGCGCAGCATCGACACCGCGCTTGCCGAGCGTACAGGCCGATCAAAGGAAGACGTCGCACGCGAATCCGCCGGGAGCATACCAGCCGGGCGCTATGGAACGGTCGAGGAGTTCGGCGCCGTCGCCGCTTTCCTTGCCGGCGCCGGCGCCAGCTACGTGACCGGCTCGATCATCCGTGTCGACGGGGGAGCCATCCGCTCGATCTAGCGGAGGGTTGGCAGCAGCAACAACGTCGCGGAGGGTAAAGGGTGAACGACATGAGCATGAATGTGGAGGCTGCGGCGCCGGTCAAGCCTCACATCCGGATTTCGCGCGTTTCCAAGACGTTCAAAGGACGCAAGGGCGATGTCCACGCCCTCAGCGACATCGACCTGACCATCGGTCGTGGCGAGTTCGTCTCGGTCGTGGGGCCGAGCGGCTGCGGCAAGAGCACGCTGCTCATGCTGCTGTCGGGCCTGACCCCATACTCTCTTGGCAAGATCGAGGTCGGGGAGAAGCTCATCTCGTCGCCCAATTCCGACGTCGGCATCGTCTTCCAACAGGACGTGCTGCTCGAATGGCGCAGCGCCCTGCAGAACGTGCTGATCCAGGCCGAAATCCGCAAGGCGCCGCTCGAGGCGGCTCGCGAGCGGGCCCGCGAACTGTTGAAGATGGTGTCGCTGCAAGACTTCGAGAACGCCTATCCCAAGGAGCTCTCGGGCGGCATGCGCCAGCGCGTCTCCATCTGCCGGGCGCTTCTCCACAAGCCGCCTCTGCTGCTCATGGATGAACCCTTCGGCGCCCTCGACGCCATGACGCGCGATCAGCTGCAACTCGATCTGCTGCGCCTATGCGCCGACAACGCCATGACCGTGTTCTTCATCACGCATTCGATCTCGGAAGCCGTGTTCCTCAGCGACCGGGTAGTGGTGATGTCGCCGCGCCCCGGTCGGGTCGAGCGCATCATCGACATAGACCTTCCGCGTCCGCGGCGCTTGGCGATGCGCGAGGATCTCAAATTCACCGCCTATACCCGCGAACTGACCGAGATCTTCAAAGGTCTCGGCGTCTTCCGCGAAGAGGTTTGATCATGGCCACCATCACCGAAGCCGCTCCGCCGGCACATCCCTTGCGCCTCTCGCTTCGCGTCCTCGGCAACATCTCTCCGGCCTTCTGGACCCTGGTCCTCCTGGTCGTCCTCTGGGAGCTCGCGGTGCAGATCAACCAGGTGCCGGTCTATATCCTGCCCGCGCCCTCGCGCGTGGCCGCAGAAATCATCGACTACTGGCCGCGCCTGATGATCAACGCGGGCGTCACCGTCAGCGAAATCCTTATCGGCTTCGGTTGCGCCATTGCCGTCGGCGTGCCGCTCGCGGTGCTGGTCACCTATTCCCGGGTGGCCGAAAGGGCGATCTACCCGCTGATCGTCGCCTCGCAGACGATCCCCAAGGTCGCCATCGCGCCGCTGCTGATGGCCTGGTTCGGCTATGGGCTGACGCCCAAGATCGTCATCGTGGTGCTGCTCTCGTTCTTTCCCATCGTCATCAATTCGGTGGTGGGCCTCAAAGCGTCGTCGGCCGAGATGCTCTACCTCGCCCAGTCCATGGGTGCGACGCCCTGGCAGACCTTCTGGAAGTTCCGCCTGCCGCAGGCGCTGCCCTACATCTTCGCCGGCCTCAAGCTTGCGACGGTCCTCGCGGTGATCGGGGCGGTGGTTGCCGAGTTCATCGGTGCCGACCGCGGCCTCGGCTATGTGATCGTCGTTGCCGGTTCGAGCTTCAACATTGCCCGCCAGTTCGCCGCCATCATCGTCATCTCGGCGATCGGCATGGTCTTCTTTGTCATCATCGAGCTCTTGGAGCGTCTCGTCGTGCCGTGGAAGAACACGGCCGTGGTCGCAAGCGAATAACGAAGGCGGAGGATCCTGCCTCCGCCAGTCCTGAAACGTGAGGAGCCACACATGTCCTACCGGCTGGATGAAACCGCCTCGGGGGTCTACGTCATCGCCGTCACCCCCTTCACCGATGCCGGTCTTGTCGACGAAGCCAGCATCGACCGGGTGGTGGAGTTCTACCTGGAAAGGGGAGTCACCGGCATCACCATCCTCGGCATGATGGGCGAGGCCCACAAGCTGACTTCGGATGAAAGCCGGCAGGTGATGAACCGCTATCTGGCCCGCGTCGACGGCCGCGTGCCGGTGGTCGTGGGCGTTTCCCAGCCTGGCACCGACCCTCTGGTCGCATTCGCCAAGGAGGCCATGGACGCGGGTGCCGCGGGCGTCATGCTGGCTCCGGTCAACACCCTGCGCACCGAAGAGCAGATCCAGGGTTATTTCTCGGGCGTTCTCGATCGCCTCGGCAGCGTGCCGGTGGTGCTGCAGGACTATCCGTTCGTCACCGGCGTCAACATCTCCGTCGACACCCTGCGCGTCATCTTCGACAGGTATGCCAATGTCGTCATGCTCAAGCACGAGGATTGGCCGGGCCACAGCAAGCTCACGCGCCTGCGCGCTTCTGCCGGCCGGCAGGTCAGCATACTGGTCGGCAATGGCGGCCTCTACTTGCCGCAGGAGCTGGCGCGCGGCGCCTACGGCGCCATGACGGGGTTCGCCTACCCGGAAATGCTGGTCGAGGTATGCGCGCACTTCGCCAGGGGGAATGCGGATCTAGGTGAAGACCTCTTCGACATCTACCTGCCGCTGCTGCGCCATGAGGCGCAACCGGTCATCGGCATTGCGCTGCGCAAGGAGCTGCTGCGTCGCCGCGGCGCCATCGCCTCGGCCCATGTGCGTTCGCCCGGCCCGCGCCTTAGCGCCGAGGACCATCGCGAGCTCGACCGCCTGGTCGAGCGCCAGCACCGCCGGCTCGCCGGCGCCTCCCTGGCCGCGGCCTGATCGGTTGCCATGACGCGCGCCGATCTGCCTCCTCCGCCGCCACAGGCCGGCGCCTACCGGCCTGCCGTGATCGTGGGGAACATGGCTTACCTTTCGGGATTTGGTCCGCGCGACGCCGCCGGAGGACCCCTGCGCGGCATGGTCGGCCGTGACCTCGATCTCGAGGCTGCAAGGGCCGCCGCCCGCAATGTCGGGCTCTCCATTCTTTCGGTGCTGCAGGAGACACTGGGCGATCTCGGCCGGGTGGCGCAGATCGTGCGGATCACGGGCATGGTCTACGCGGTGCCGGACTTTACCGAACACCCCAAGGTGATCGACGGCTGCTCGCAGCTGCTGCTCGACGTCCTCGGCGAGCGCGGGGCGCATGCGCGCATGGCCTATGGCGTCGCCTCGCTGCCCAACGGCTCGCCGGTTGCCATCGACTGCTTCTGCCAGATCAGGCCTAGAGGTCCAGCACCAGCCGGTCGCTCCTGGCGCCCGAGCAGCAGATCATGATCAACTTGTTGGTCGCCTTCTCGCGCGGCGACAGGACGTTGTCCTTGTGGTCGCACTCGCCCTCGAGCACGACCGTCTCGCAGGTGCCGCACACCCCTTCGCGACAGGAATGGGCGACGCGCACGCCATTGGCTTCGAGGGTCTCCATGATGCTTTGTCCGGCGGGCACGAAGAACTCCTTGTCCTGGCGTTTCAAGACCACGGTGAAGTCCTGCGTCGGGCGTCCGTTGGTGCCGGCGAAGTGCTCGACATGCACGTTGTCCTGCGGCCGCCAGCCGGCGGACGCCTTGAACGTGTCGATCATGCGCGCGGGACCGCAGCAATAGACATGCGCGGCCTTCGGGATGCCGGCGGCGAGCTTGAGCAGGGGCATGACCTTGCCGGCCTCGTCGTCGAAATGGAGGTGCACGCGGCCGGGTTCCCGGGCGTCCAGCGCCTCGAGTTCGATGAGAAATGCCGCACTGACGCGGTTGCGCGCTGCATAGAAGAGCTTCCATGGGCGCCCCAACGCCTCGAGCCGGCGGATCATGGAAAGGATCGGCGTGACGCCGATGCCGCCGGCAAAGAAGGCGCTGAGCTCGGCGTCCTCGACCAGCGGGAAGGTGTTGTGGGGCGGGTCGACCATGAGGACGTCGCCGACCTGCAGTTTCTCGTTGATGTAGGCGGACCCGCCGCGGCTGGCGACGTCGCGGTTGACCGCGATGACGTAGCGGTCGCGCATCTCCGGCCCGTTGATCAGCGAATATGAGCGGCTGAGCCCGCCCGGGAGCTTAAGGTTGATATGCGCGCCGGCAGTGAACGCGGGCAGCGCCGCAGCATCATCCGCCACCAGCTCGATGGAGCGGATCGTCTCGGCGACTTGCCGGATGGCGTCGACCCGCAGGGCGAGCGGCTCCGCTCCGGCAGGCGTGGAGTGGCGTCCTGCCGCATGGTCGCCCGAAACGCCAGGTGTGGCGACATCCGACGCGTGCGCGCCGGATGCCATGGCGATGTCGAGGCCTTCGCTCATTCGGCCGCGCTGAGCTTGGGCTTGTAGCCCTTGATCTCGGCCATCTTCTCTTCGTAGCCCTCCAGCCAGTCGGTGCCGTAGGGCACCACGATGTCGCCGCCGCGGGCGTCGCGGGCGAGCTCGGGATGGTCGACGATGTCGGGCAGGTTTCCGGTCTCGGCATATTCCTTGGCTGCGTCGAGCATGACGCGGCGCGTGAGGATGACCATGCGGTCGGAAGCGGCCAGGTGCTCGAGTGTGCGGTCGACGACGTGGCCCATGGACTCCTGGATCGCCTGGTCCTGCAGCGGGATGCCGACGATGCCGGTGTAGCTGTCGCCGTTGCGCTGCCATTCGCGGTCGATGCCGTAGTCGTTGCTGGCATCCTTGACGGGCCGCCAACGCCCCTTCCAATCGGTCGTCGTCGGCAGGTACTCGAGCGGGCGCGCGAGGCCCCCGACGTCGGTGCCGTCCTTGTATTTGAGGCCCTTCTTGCCGCCGCCGCTCGCCCGGCGCAGATCGATGTTGAAGATCATCGTCGAATAATCGTCGATGGGCACCCAGGCGTTGGCGGTGACGTTGTTGTCGATCTCGCCGGAGGGATACGTCACCCAGAACGGGAAGATGTAGCTGGCGAACCGGTGGTGCTCGGTGCCTTCATAGGCATTGCGCTGGGCCGAGTACATCGTGCCGAACGGCATCACCGAGACGTTGATCTTGGGCGCCTTCTCGGTGACCGTGAACACTTCGGGGTTGCTGAGGTCGAGCTTTTCGCCGTCGATACCGCCGACGTGGAGGAAGCCGAGGTGCGAGGTGTCGATATCGCCCTCGAGCGCCTGCATGTAGTTGCAGTCGCGATGGGTGAGGGCGATGTTCCGGTCGTCCGGTTCACCCATGATGGCTTCGATCTCGGGCAGTTCGGGCGGGTTGTCCTGGCGCTCGCCCATATAGGCAAAGACGATGCCGCCCTGTTCCTTGACGCGGTAGGCTATGGCCGGCGTGCCGGCCGGATACTTGGACTTGTCCTCAAGGTTGGGCTGGTCGAGGCATTTGCCGGTCACGTCGAATTTCCAGCCGTGGTAGGCGCAGCGTATGCCGCCGAGCTCGTTGCGTCCGAAGAAGAGCGATGCGCAACGATGAGGGCAGCGGTGGTCGAAGACGCCGACCCGCCCGTGGGTGTCGCGAAAGGCGATGAGCTTTTCCCCAAGGATCATCAGCCGGACCGGATCGCCATCCGCCTTGAGCTCCGAGCCGAGGCATACCGGCAGCCAGAACTGCCGGAAGAAGTTGCCCATGAGCGTGCCTTTGCCGACGCGGCAGAGCTGTTCGTTTTCTTCTGCGGTAATCATTGGTCTCTCCTAGTGGGCGATTGCCGGTTCGGGCTCGGGAGCGCCGGCCGGGAGGGGCTCGAGGACGCCGGCGTGGTCGAGATTCCGCCGCGCGATGGCGATGGCGCCGTGCACCTCGTCGGTGTGGGCCATGGGCGCGTCGAGGAAGTAGTTGGGCGGATAGAAATGCGCGTCCTTGTAGTAGGGCACGTACATCTCGTACCGGGCCCGCAGCAGCGGGTTGGCGAGCCCGGTGTCCGTACGGCGGTCCCGACGCAGCTTTTCAACGTCGATCATGGCGCTGACCGCGGTGCTCTCGCCCGGATCCTCTTTGAAGGAGAGGGTCTTGCCGTGATGATCGATGATGTGCGAGCGCCCGCCGGGCACGGTGTTGTCCGGCGAAAAGCCGATCCATTCGGCAACGTTGGCGCTGATCAGGTAGACCATGTTCTCGGCTACCCGGCAGAGCTTTGCCGCCTCCTGCTTGGCCGTATAGGGCGAGTTGGTGGGATGAAGGATGACCTCGGCGCCCTGCATCATCATCACCCGCGCCACCTCCGGCACGTTGATCTCGCCGCAGGGGATGGTGCAGAGCCGCCCCAGTTCCGTCTCGACCACCGGAAACACCCGCTCGCGCGGCGTGGCCGCCAGGTAGCTGCTCATGAAGTCGTGGACCGAGGGAAAGGCGGCCGTGTTCACCCGGCGGTAGTTGAGGATGATCTCACCGCTTCGGTCGATGATGAACGAAGAGTTGAAATAGCGGCCCGGCCATTCCGGCGGCGCCTCGAAGAGGTTGCCGGAGATGAAAATGGAGCGGCGGCGGGCCAGGTCTTGCAGCGGCTGCGTCAGCGGGCCGGGAATGCTCGAGCAGGCGCGGGCGATCCATTCGCGCACGCCCATGCCGAGCGGCGGACCCTGCATGGCAAACTCGGGAAAGACGACGAGGTCGGGCTTTTCGTTGCTGTCGCAGGCAGCCTCGATCATGCCGACCAGGCGGTCGACATTGCGCTGGATGAGGGCCTTCGCGGTTGCGTCGTCTGGAGCCTGCGCTGCCCGTTCGCTGCGCATCTGAATGCTCGTGGCTCGCCAGGGCTTGATCGGCACGGTGGTGTCCCTCCTGTGGTTTCAACATTGCACGCCAGTGGTATACCACTAGCATTAGCGCAGTTGAGGAACAATGCAAGAGGCGAGTACGAAAAAGCTGCCGATTTCACAGGCTCGCCGGCAGGGTGCCTGTTTTTTGTGCCAGGCGGATGGGTAAATCTTTCTGATTACAGAGGATACCAGTGATATCCCGGCTGTGTTCCTTGTCGCTTATGCCTATATGAGAGGAAGCAACAGGAGGCTGATGCGAGATGGGTGAACTCTTGGACGCAACCCCCGACGGTGAAGACCTGGATCTTATTGGCGGCGAAGGCGGGCAGCGGCCCAACTTGACCGAGCAGGTCTACGAACAGCTCATCGAGCTCTTGATCTCGGGCGAGCTGAAGCCCGGCGACGTGATCACGGAACGCCGCATGGCTGAACGCCTCAACGCCTCCCGCACGCCGATCCGCGAGGCCCTGGGACGCCTCGAGGCGGAGGGTCTCGTTTACAAGCAACCCAATCGCGGCGTCACGGTCAGCCCTTTTTCGACCGAAGCCTTCGTCGATATCCTCAACGTGCGCCAGCTCCTCGAAGCAGAGGCTGCCTATCTCGCCTCAGGCAAGATTGCGGAGGAGACCGCCGCCAGGATTCGCGACGCGCTGGAAACGCTGGCAAAAAAGCCGCGGCCGACCCTTTCGGAGATCTGGCAGGTCGATGACATGCTCCACGGCGAGATCGCCGATGCGGCCGGCAACCCGCTGATGGCGGCGATGATCCGCGATCTGCGCCGCCGCACGCACGTGTTCAACGCCTACCGCAACCCGATCACGCCGCGCTTCAGCGTCGAGGAAAACCGCCGGCTGCTGGATGCCGTGGCCAGCGGCGACCGCGACCGTGCCCGCAAGGCAATGTCCGAGCATATCGAGACGGTCAAGGTCGCCATCATCGAGCGCCTGTCCGGCGTCCTGCGCTGACGCGGTCAGCCGCGGGGCACGTAGCGCCCCGGTTGCGGCGCGATCGCCGCCCCGTCCCAGACCTGCCGGCCCCGCACGAAGGTTGCGACGGGACGCGCGGCAAAGGTTTCGCCATCGTAGGCACTCCAGCCGGGGCCGTTCGGATTCGCTTTGGCATCATAACGGTAAGGGCCCGGCTGCAGCACGGTGACGTCGGCCTCGAGGCCCGGCTGCAACCGACCCTTGCGGGAGAGGCCGAAAAACGCCGCCGGCCGCTCGGCCAGCAGCGAGGCACAAAGGCGCGCCGCCTCATCCGCGCCATAGCGCTCCGCCGCATCCGAAAAGAACACCGGCAGGAGTGTTTCGAGCCCGGGCATTCCGGCCGCCACGTCGAAGATCGAAGACAGGTTCTTGCGCTCGAGCGGCCAGGCGCTGTGGTCCGACGAAACGAAGGCGCACCCGTTTTGCTCGAGCACCGACCAGAGCGCTTCCTTCCGATCCGGGCGGATGGGCGGGTTGACCTTGAGCAGGCCGCCGAGCCGTCGCATGTCCTCGTCGCCATCGAAGTGCAGGTAGTGGACGCACATCTCCGCCGTTGCCGGTTTGCCCGTTTCACGGGCCCGGCGCACGAGCGCGAAGCCGTCGGGCGTCGAGATGTGGACGATGTGGAGCGGCGTGCCGACCCCGGCCCCCAGCGCCAGGAATGCCGCGGTTGCCGCGAGCTCGGCTACCTCGGGGCGGCTGGGGCTGTGGAACTCCGGCCCGGTCCGGCCTTCGTCCCGGTGAACCTGCGTGAAGCGGCGCACGATCTCCTGGTCCTCGTTGTGCAGCCCGAGCGGCAGCCCCGAACGTTCCAAGAGTTCGATCAGATAGCGCGTGGAGGCATTGTCGATGCGGGGGAACCGGTGCGGATGAGCTTCGAACGAAGAGATCTTGAAGGCGCACACACCTTCCTCGACCAGAGCCTGCACGTCGTTGGTGTTCGGGTGCGCCGGCACGGTGCCGTAGAGCGCAACGTCGCAGATCGAATAAGCTTCGACCGCGGCGATCTTGTCCTTGAGCAGGGCTGCCGTGGTGATCGGATCGGGCTCGTCATAAGGCATGTCGACGATGGTGGTCACCCCGCCCATCACGGCTGCCCGGCTGGTGGGCGCGAGGCCCGCAAACCCGATCTGACTTCCCGCATGCGTCTGGCCGTCGATCGTTCCCGGCAGCACGTAGCTGCCGGTATGATCGATGGCGCGGCGGGCTTGCGGGGGCTCTCCGTCCCCGATAGCCGCGATCCGCTCCCCCCTGATCCCGATCCAGCCCTCCTCGATGATCCCATCGGGAGTGACCACCCGGCCGGCTATCAAGGTGTCAAGCATGGCAACTCCGATCGAATTACAAAACTTTGGCGTGCACTCGGAATTCCAATGGTGTACCAAGATCGGGCGAGTTTGGAAAGCCTGACGCAACAGACAAGTTCGGGATGACCGATGATCTACGACCTGACCATTCTCTCACTGCTGCCAAACACCTTGGGCGCGGTGATGCCCCTCTTACCCAAGACCTATGAGGGCTTCTCCTCGACGGGCACGCCGCTCGGGGCATTCTCGTGCGAGTTCGGCGTGCTCAACCGGTTCGCGTTCATCACCGCCTATGACAGCCCGCAGGACCTGGCGACCGAACGCGCCCGCCTGATGGAGGCCGATGACCCTTACGGCATCGCACCCTATCTCGGCGGGGTGCAGAGCACGGCCTTCCGGCCGCTGTTCTTCATGCAGCCCATCGAGCTGGGCGAATGGGGACCCTTCTATGAGTTCCGCACTTATACGCTCGCCCCCAATGGCCTGCCCGAAACGGCGGAGGCCTGGAGCAAGATCGTCGAGCGCCGCAACGCCATGTCCAAGCTCCTGATGGTGATGGGCTCGATCGAGGAGGGGCCGCAGAAGATGGTCCACATCTGGCCCTACAAGACCATCGAAGACCGCGTGAAGGCGCGGGCGGAGGCCAGCAAGGAAGGCATCTGGCCGCCGCCGGGGGGCTCGGCCAAGCTGACGGCGCTGCAGTCCGAACTTTTCGTTGCGACCGGCTTTTCCGGCCTTAAGTAGGCCGGGCATCCGCGCCGCTCAGCCGGCGGCGCGGGCCTCGCGCTTCAGCCGTTCCATCGCCATCAACACGCGCTCGGGCGTTGCAGGCGAATCGAGGCGTGAGGCGAACCGATAGCCGGCGACGCTTGCCGCAGCCATGCCGAGAGCCTCGAACACCGAGATCGCCAGCATGATCGGCGGCTCGCCCGTCGCCTTGCTGTTGCGTACGGTCGGCGCCGGATTTACCGACCACTCGGCCAGCGCGACGTTGAACACCCGGGGCCGGTCGGATGCCACGGGGATCTTGTAGGTGGAGGGCGCATGGGTGCGCAGCCGCCCCTCCTTGTCCCACCACAGTTCCTCCGTGGTCAGCCACCCCATGCCCTGGATGAAGCCGCCCTCGATCTGGCCGATATCGATGTCGCGGTTGATGGACCGGCCGACGTCCTGGAGGATGTCGGTGCGCAGCACCTTGTATTCGCCGGTCAGCGTGTCGACGGCGACCTCCGAACATGAGGCGCCATAGGTGAAATAGAGATAGGGGCTGCCCCTGCCGCTCTTGCGGTCCCAGTGGATATGCGGCGTCTTGTAGAACCCGGTGGCGGAAAGCGGCACGCGGGCGGCATAGGCCATCTCGACGAAGTCCGGCCATGCAACGAGCTGCGATCCGGCGCGCACCGCCTCGAACTCGAAGCTCACCTGCTCCTCATGGACGCGGAACGTCTCGACAGCAAACGCGACCAGCCGGCGTTTCAATGTCCTTGCCGCATCGAGCGCCGCCATGCCGTTGAGATCGGTGCCGAGCGAGCCGGCGGTCGGCGAGGCGTTCGGCACCTTGTCGGTTGCCGTCGGCGTGACGCGGATGCGCCGCAAGGCGATGTTGAGTTCATGCGCGACCACCTGGGCGACCTTGGTATGCAGGCCTTGGCCCATCTCCGTGCCCCCGTGGTTGAGGTGCACGGAGCCGTCGCGGTAGAGGTTGAGCAGCGCCGCCCCCTGGTTCATCAGCTTCTTGGAGAAGCTGATCCCATATTTGACCGGCACCAGCGCGATGCCGCGCCTGACGAACTCGCTCGACCTGTTGAAGGCGAGGATCTCCTCGCGCCGGCGCCGGTAGTCGCTGCTCGCCTCCAGCTCGGCGACGATGCGGGCCATGATGTTGTCATGGACTTCCTGGCCGTAGGGCGTCGTGTTGCGATCGGCTCCGTCATAGAGATTGATCTTGCGGATATCGAGCGTATCGCGCCCGAGGGCGTAGGCGATCTCCTCGATGATGCGCTCTGCGGCGAGAATGCCTTGCGGTCCGCCATAGCCGCGGAAGGCGGTGTTGGAGACAGTGTTGGTCCGCAAGAGCTTGGATTCCACCCGCATGGCCGGGAAGAAGTAGGCATTGTCGGCATGCATGAGGGCGCGGTCGGTAACGCCGCGCGAGAGATCCTCGGAATGGCCGCATCGGGCGTTGAAGACCGCATCGAGGGCCTCGATCCGGCCGGCCTCGTCGAACCCGAGCCGGTAGTCGACGACAAAATCGTGGCGCTTGCCGGTGATGACCATGTCGTCGTCCCGGTCCGGGCGGCACTTGACCGCCCGCCCGAACTTGCGGGCGGCGACCGCCGCCACGGCGCCGAAGAGGGTGCCCTGCGTTTCCTTGCCGCCGAAGCCGCCGCCGAGCCGACGCACATGTACGCGCACACCGTTGGCTTCGAGCCCGAGCACGCGGGCAACGACCTCCTGGGTGTCGCTGGGATGTTGGGTTGCGGTATGAAGCAGCATCTCGCCGTCTTCGCCGGGGATGGCGAGGGACACCTGGCCCTCGAGATAGAAGTGCTCCTGGCCGCCGATGGTCATCCGGCCGGCAAGGGTGTGCGGCGCACGAGCGAGCGCCTGCCCGGCATCGCCGCTGGCGATGACCATGCCGGGTGCGACCACATTCCCGCCGTTCTCAAGTGCGTCGAGTGCCGTAAGGCGATGGGGCAGGGCGCGATAGGCAACCTTGGCGAGCCGTGCGGCCCGGCGCACGGCGTCTCGGGTGCGGCCTACCACCGCGAACAGCGGTTGGCCGTGATAGCTGGTGCGGTCCACGCAAAAGAGGGGATCATCGCCTATGCCGGCCGGACTGATGTCGTTCCGGCCCGGGATGTCGGCACTGGTCACGACGCCCACGACCCCCGGCGCAGCCTCGACCGCGCTGAGGTCGAGCCCGACGATCTGCGCGTGAGCATGCGCCGAAAGGCCGAGATAGGCATGGAGCGTGCCTGCCGGCTCAGCCATGTCGTCGATATATTCCGCCCGCCCCGTCACATGCTTGTGGGCGGATTCGTGCGGCACAAGGGCCTGATCGTCCCTAAGGCGGTCGAGCGCTTGCCTCTGGAGCAGGTCATCCATAGGCAAGCTCCCCGATTCGCGCCGGCATGCCCTGCATTTCCGCCCAGAACCGCACCAGCAGGTTCTGCGCCGCGATCATCCGGTATTCGGAGGAGGCGCGCCAGTCGCTCAAGGGCGAGAAGTCGAAGGGCAGGGCCTGCGCCGCCGAGTCGACCGTGGCGCGTGTCCATGGTTTTGCGATCAGCACCGCCTCCATCTGCCTGGCGCGTTTGGGCGTGCCGGCCATGCCGCCATAGGCGATCGCGATGTCGGACACCAGACCGTCCTCCAGCCGCAGCCGGAAGGCGCCGAGAACGCTGCTGATGTCCTCGTCCAGGCGCTTGCTGACCTTGTAGGCGGCAAAGTGCTCGCCGGCCTGCGGCAGCGGCACGGTCACGCTTTCGATGAACTCGCCCGGCAGGCGGTCCTGCCTGCCGTAGTCGATGAAGAAATCCTCGAGCGGCACCTGACGACGCTCGCCGCCGCGGCGCAGCGTCAGCGTTGCGCCCAATGCGATCAGCGGGGGAGGGGTGTCGCCGATGGGCGAGCCGTTGGCGATATTGCCGCCGATGGTGCCGGCGTTGCGCACCTGACGCCCGCCGATCCGGCTCCAGAGTTCGGATAGCTGCGGCAGATGCCGGGTGATCGCTGCCTCGGCGGAGCTATAGGACGTGCGGGCGCCAATGACCAGGCTGTCGCCCTCGACGATGATGCCGTCGAGATCGTCGACATGGCTGAGGAACACCATGACCGAGGGCTCGCGCAGGAACTTGGTGACCCACACGCCAATGTCTGTCGCGCCCGAGACGATGGTGGCCTCCGGCATTTCCAGCAGCACCTCGGCCAGATCATCCGCCCCGCGCGGCAGGATGGCGAGGCTCGCGCCGGTTCCGGTCACCACGCGATCGCGATCGCGCAGCGCCAGGAGTTTGTCCCGCATCGCCGCCCTTCCCGTATTGAGCCGCTCATCGGCGGCGTCGCCGTAGTCGGCAATGGACTGCGCCGCGCGAAGGATCGGCTGGTAACCGGTGCAGCGGCAGAGGTTGCCCTGAAGGTTGCGCTCCACGTCGGCAACCGAAGGCATGGGATTGTCCAGCCAGTCGGCGTAAAGCGACATCACGATTCCGGGCGTACAAAAACCGCATTGGCTGGCGTGATTGTCGACCATGGACTGCTGCACCGGATGCAGCTCCGCATCGGACGAAATGCCTTCGACCGTGACGAGGTGCGCGCCGTCGAGGCTCGCAACGAAGGTGATGCAGGCATTGACGCTTCTGTAGACGAGGTCGCCGGCTGGATCGATGCGGCCGACGAGGACGGTGCAGGCCCCGCAGTCTCCTTCTGCGCATCCCTCCTTGGTGCCGCATAGCGCCAGGTCCTGCCGGATCCATTCTAGGACTGTGCGCCGCGCGGGCACATCTGCCAGCTCCACGTATGCGTCATTGAGAAAAAATCGCGTGTGGTCTCGTAACGCCATCTCACACCTGCTGCTGGCGTGAATGGTATACGAACGGTCGACCGCACTCAAGCCGAGTCATTTAAGCCGAAAGCCGCCGCCACGATTGGCGCCGTACGGCTCCGCGTTCTTCGAGAAATCCCACTTCTGGATAGGAACGAAGGTCGTCTGCCGTCAGCTTAGCAGCACGCGGTTAACAGCTACAATTGCCTGTTGGCTGCCGTTGTTCGACATGACGGTGCAGGCCGCGCTCTGATGAGCCTCAGCCGTTTGCACGTCAGAATGGTTTCTGCTTCGGCCATGAGCGCCGCTCCGGCATCTTTCGGCGAGCGCTGGCCGAAAGCCACCTCCTGGGCTGAGGCCTATGACCGCGTCGCCGAACTCGCCGCAGCCGGGCGGTGGTGGCGGGGGTAGTGGGCCCACCAGATCACCGAGGCCGATGTTTCGTCCAAGCATTGGATCGCTGCCTACTCGTTTCCGACGATTTCATCGTCCGGCCATATTACCACATCAAGGGTGGGCGTTACGCTGCCGAGGAGTTGCTGGTACTGGGCGTGACCGCCATCGTCGCTTCCAGCGACGACATGGCGCTCGGCGCCATGCGCGCGATCCACCGCAATGGCCTGCGGGTGCCGGCCGATGTCTCCGTGGTCGGCTACAACGACTCATACCTGCTGGATTTCACCGACCCACCCCGCACCGCAGTTCGGCAACCGATCGAGCGGATCGCCGAGAACGTGACCCGCGCAATCGTCGCGCTCGTCGCGAACCGGGTGCTGCCTGCCACCGAGGTGCTGATCGAGCCGAGATCCGACTGCGGGGATCGACGGGTTCGGTATCGAAACCAGCGGCTCACGCACTGACAAGCGATCAATAGAACTCGGCCCGGAACGGGAAGACCGATGCGCCGAGAGCGGACGCGTCCCCGCCGATGTCGGAGATGATCAGCTTGGCCGGAGGATGAGGAACGCCATAGCGCGGACGGCCGAAGATACGCGTCCGCTCGATCAGCATCTGCGCCAGCGCCACCGGTACCTGTCCGCCAAAGACGATCGCCTGGGGATCGAAGACCGCGGAGATGGCATTGATGAGCCGGTTGTAGGCCGGCGTCACCAGGTCCACCCACTCCTCGACCCCGGGCCAGCGTGGATCGAAATGCTGGCGCATGTAGGTGATCGAGGGGACTTCCACCCCGTTCCCTCTCAGCCGTTCAATGAGGTACTGCAGCGCGGGGCGGCGCGGGTTCTCTTCCTCGTCGTAGATGCCCGAGAATTCGCCGGCATTGCCGTTGCCGCCGACGAGCAGCTCGCCGTCGCTGATGAGGCCGCCGCCGAATCCGTAGTTGAAGCTGAGATAGGCGAAGTGCTTGATGAAGCGCCCGATGCCGAACATGGATTCGGCGATCGCCCCGGTGTTGGCGCCATTGTGCACCCAGACCGGCTTGCCGAAGAGATCGGAAAGCAGCGGGCCAAGTTCGATCAACGACCACTCATGCAGCGGCAGCGGTGCGTTGTAGCGCGTGCCGCCCACATGGTAGCCGGAGATGGCAAAGCCGATGCCAAAAAAGCTCGACGGGTCGAGCGCGTTGCTCGCCTGGTGGGCCTTCAGCTCCTTCATGACGAGGTCCAGCGCCTCCATCATGCCGTATTCGCGCAGTGTCACCTGGGTTTCCGCCAGGATCCTGCCGGCGATATCCATGAGGCAGATGCCGATGACGTCGGTATTGACCGAGATTCCGCAGCAATAGGCGTAGCGCCCATCGAGCCGCAATGTCGGGCTTGGTTGGCCGCGGCCGTGCCCGGGCTTGGGCGCGCCCAGCGCCACGATGCCGCGCTCCACCAATTGGTCGATGATCCGGTAGACCGATTGCTGCGTGAGGTCGACATGCGCGGTGATCTCCGAGCGCGAGATGCCGGGATTGCGCCAGATGAGCCGCAGGAGCGTGCGCTCGTTGGGGGAGACCACGCTGCCTTCGCCGGCGCGTGTGAAACGCGGCGCGATGAGGGCGCCGGGGGAATAGGCCATGGTTCAACCTCCTGCCGACGCAAACTACTATAGAAGTGTAATACTTCAATGGGTTCAGCTCGCTGGAGCCACTCTAAATCCTCTTCGTGCGGCCGTTTCCCTGCGCCAGGCAACCGCCGTCACCGGATTGTTACACTTTATGTGTAATAAATCTGCGGGTCGCGATGCGGGCCCCGCATGGCGGCATCCAATCAGGCGAGGCAATTCCAATGAAATTCATCAATCTGGCGGTCGCTGCGGCGGTGACGGCGGGCGCCGGCGCTGCGCACGCCACCGATATCGAGTTCTGGTACGGCAACACCGGCAATGTGGAGGTGGCCATCCAGGACCAGTGCGAAGCGTTCAACGCCGCCCAGTCCGAGCACAAGGTCACCTGCGTCGGGCAGGGCAGCTACGAGGTCGGCATGCAGAAGGCCATTGCCGCCTATCGCTCGGGCAACGCGCCCGTGCTGATCCAGTTCTTCGACGCCGGCACGCTCGACCTGATGCTCTCGGACGCGGTCGTGCCGGTCCAGGAGATCCTGCCCGAGGTCGATTGGGACAACTACATCGCCGGCGCGCGCGCCTATTACGAGACGTCCGACGGGCGCCTGTTCTCCCAGCCCTACAACTCCTCGACGCTCCTCTTCTACACCAATAAGACCCAGCTCGAGGAAGCCGGCATCACCCAAACGCCGCAGACCTGGGAAGAGATCATCGCGGCCGCCCGCACGCTCAAGGACGCCGGCCACGCTTGTCCGTTTGTCACCGATGGGGACACCTGGCGCGTGCTAGAGCAGTTCTCGGCCCGCCACGGCCTGCCGATCGCCAGCAACCACAACGGCTATGACGGTCTCGACGCCGAGTACCTTTTCAACACCACCTTTGCTGCCGAGCACCTCGCCAATCTGGTCGAGTGGCGTGAAGAGGGGCTCGTCAAGCTCAATGCCGATACGCAGGCCGGCAACTACACGGCCGCCTTCAATGCCGGTGAATGCGCGATGATGGAAGGCTCGTCCGGCTCCTATGCCGCCTCGTCGGAAGCCTTCGGCGACGAGTACGAGCTCACCGTCGGCATGGCGCCCATGTACGAAGCCTATGAGCGCCACAATACCCTGGTCGGCGGCGCCTCCATCTACGTGATGAAGGGGCACGGCGAGGCCGAGGTCGAAGCCGCCAAGGCGTTCCTCGATTTCCTGCGCCAGCCCGAGCAGCAGATGTTCTTCACCGCCGCTACCGGCTACGTCCCCGTGACCAACGACGTGCTCGGCGCCATCGAGGCGAGCGGGGAAGCCGACGCACCCAAATATGCAACGGCCGC
Source organism: Devosia geojensis (assembly GCF_000969415.1). Taxonomy (GTDB): domain Bacteria; phylum Pseudomonadota; class Alphaproteobacteria; order Rhizobiales; family Devosiaceae; genus Devosia; species Devosia geojensis. The sequence goes on from NZ_JZEX01000087.1 coordinate 46,378, forward strand.
CATCGGCATCGAGTCGATGAACCAACCGCGCACCGACGACAGCCGCGGCATCCGCCTCGGTTTCTACGTCCAGTTCCGCGAAGTCTTCATGGAGGAAACGCAGAAGGCGTTCAACGGCGAGCAGACCATGCAGGTCGCGCTCGACAACGCCAAGTCCCGTGGCGATGAACTGCTGCGCCGTTTCGAGCAGACCTACCAGGGCGTGACGCTTCCCTGATCCTTGCCCTCCGGCACGGGGCGATCGATCGCCCCGTGCCTTCGCCCGACGGGAAGTTCGTCATGTCCGCTGCTTCGCAAGCCCTGTTCGCCAATCGCTGGCTGCCGGTCCTCCTGGTCACGCCGCTGGCGCTCTTGATCGTCGTCTTCTTCTACGTCCCGATCATCCAGGCGTTCTACTGGTCGTTCTTCCTCGAGCGCCCGTTCGGCGGCGGCTCGATCTTCGTCGGCTGGGCCAATTTCGCCCGCGTGCTCGCCGACCCGCAGTTCTGGCAGGCCGGACGCCGCACCCTCCTCTTCATGGTCGTCGGCTCTTCGCTTGCCGTCCTCATCCCGCTGATCCTCGCGGTCGCCGCCGACCGCGCCATCGCGCTTTCGCAGCCGGCGCGCAACGTCCTGGTGTGGCCCAAGGGCGTCGCCGGCGCCTCCATCGGCGTGGTCTTCGCCTTCATCTTCAATCCGTTCGTCGGCATCCTTGCGCCGCTGAATCACTGGTTTCCCGGCATCTGGAACCCGGGCATCGACGGCACCGACGCCTTCATTACCCTCATCGCCGCCCATGTCTGGGGCGGTATTCCGTTCAATTTCGTCATCCTGCTGGCCGGCTTGCAGTCGATCCCCCGCACTATGCACCAGGCGGCGGCCATGGATGGGGCAGGACCTTGGCGGCGTATCTTCGACGTGCAGCTGCCGCTCATCATGCCGCAGATCTTTTTGACGCTGGTGCTCGAGTTCACCGAGAGCGTCACCTCCGCCTTCGCCCTCGTCGATACCATGACGCAGGGCGGTCCCGGCGGCGCGACGATGCTCCTCGTCTACAAGATCTACACCGACGGCTTTGCCGGCTACGACCTCTCGGGCGCCGCGACGCAAACCGCGATCCTGATGGTCTTCGTCATCCTCCTCACCAGCGCCCAGTTCGCCTTCCTCGGCCGGCGCATCTCCTACGAGCGCTGACCATGGTCGAGAACGCCCACTCCCTCAACATCGCGGCGAGCCTCGTGCTGCTCCTTGGCATCACCTACATCCTCGGGCCGCTCTACCTCACCTTCGCCACTGCCTCGCAGTCCTACGAGTACCTGCTGCGCAGTGGCCTCGCCTGGATTCCGGGCGACCAGCTGTTCAACAACATCGCCCGCATCTTCACCGAGACGCGCATCCCGCTGCAGATGCTCAATTCCCTGCTGGTCGCGCTTTCGCAGGCGGTCGCCACCTGCGCGCTCTCGTTCCTTGCCGCCTATGCCATCGTCGGCTTCCGGGCGCGCTGGGCCGGTGTCGTCTTCGCGCTGATCCTCGCGACCATCATGCTGCCGCTCGATATCCGCGTGATCACCACCTACCAGGTTGCGTCCAACGTGCTCGCGCCGGTCAACTGGCTGCTCGACGCGACCGGCCTCAACGGCGTCATCGGAGAGGTGTTCGGTGCGCCGCTCCACCTCGAGTGGAGCGTGCTCAACACCCATTTCGGCTTCATCGCGCCGCTCGTCGCCCACGGCACCGGCACCTTCCTCTTCTGCCAGTTCTTCCGCACGCTGCCGGCCGATCTCTTTAAGGCCGCGCGCATGGATGGCGCCGGCCCGGTCCGGTTCATGTTCGACATCCTGCTGCCGCTGGCGCGCACGCCCTTCGCGGCCCTTTTCGTCCTCACCTTCCTCAGCGGCTGGACGCAGTATCTCTGGCCGCTCGTTGCCAGCTCAACGCCCGACATGCAGACCGCCGTCGTCGGTCTCGCGCGGCTTTCGCCCGATACCGACGGGGCGGTGCCCGACTTTCCGCTGATCATGGCCGGCGCCCTGATCGTCTCGATCATTCCGCTGGCCATGATCGCGCTCCTTCAGCGCTACCTCGTGCGCGGCCTCGTCCTCTCGGAGAAATAGCGATGAACGCCATCGACACCGCCATCCGCGCGGCCGCTTCCAGCATTGCGCTGAAGGGCGTCACCAAATCCTACGATGCGGCGCACCAGGTCATACCGCCCATGGACGCCGAGTTCCGCGCCGGCGAGTTCACGGTCGTCCTCGGTCCTTCCGGCTGCGGCAAGTCGACCCTCCTGCAGATGATCGCGGGCCTCGAGCGTGTCAGCGGCGGCGCCATCGTCATCGGCGGACGCGAGGTGCAGAACCTCGAACCCAAGCACCGCGGCTGCGCCATGGTCTTCCAGAACTACGCGCTCTATCCCCATATGAGCGTCTTCGACAACGTGGCCTACAGCCTCAAGGTCGCCGGCATGCCAAAGCCCGAGCGTATCGAGCGGGTCGAGGCGGTGGCGCGGATGCTCGGCCTTTCCGAGCTGCTGGCGCGCCGGCCGAGCCAGCTCTCGGGCGGACAGCGCCAGCGCGTCGCCATCGGCCGGGCGATCGTGCGCGAGCCGGGCGTCCTGCTCTTCGACGAGCCGCTCTCCAACCTCGATGCGCAACTGCGCCACGACATGCGCTTGGAGCTTGCCGATCTCCACCGCCGGATCGGGGCGACCACCGCCTTCGTCACCCACGATCAGGTGGAGGCAATGACGCTGGCCGACCGCATCCTCATCCTCAACAAGGGCCGCATCGAGCAGTTCGACACGCCCAAGGCCATCTACCACCGCCCGGCCTCGGTGTTCGTCGCCAAATTCATCGGCTCGCCGCCGATGAACGTGCTGCCGGTCACCGGCGACGGTTCGGTGCTGCGACTCGCCGACGGACAGGTGGTGGTTGAGGCGCCATTGAACGGCAACTTCGTCCTCGGCATCCGTCCGGAGGATATCGTTTTCGGTACCGGCGGACCGCTCAAGGCCCGCCTGCGCTATCGCGAGGATCTAGGTTCCCATTCGGTTCTCGCCGCCGACCTTGCCGGCGAAGTCGTCCGCGTCGCCACCCCCTTCGGCGTCGATATCGCCGAGGCAACCGATCTCTCCCTCTCCTTCCCGCAGGCCCGGCTGCATCTCTTCGATGCCGCGACCGGCCGCGCTCTCCCCGGCGCCATCGGCGCCCAATGAAAGAAAGACCAATGACGTATATCGACTACATTGCCGATCCGGCACGCGCCTGCGCGATCGTTGCCCACCGCGGGGCCTGGCATGGCGCGCCCGAGAACAGCCTCGCCGCCATCGAGCAGGCCATCGCCATGGGCTGCGACATCGTCGAGCTCGACGTGCGCAAGAGCGCCGACGGCGAACTCTTCCTGATGCACGACGATACGCTCCTGCGCATGGCCGGTATCGACCGCGAAGCCGAAAGCCTGACCATGGCGGAGCTGCGCCAGATCGCGCTGCGCCAGGACGATGGCGGCGAGGGCCGCGCCCTGACCGACCAGTACGTCCCGACCTTGAAGGAAGCGCTCGAGCTGATCCGCGGCCGCATCTTCGCCGATCTCGACCTCAAGGATCGTGGGCTCTTCCCGGAAGTGGCGGCCTGCGCAAGGGCGATGGATGCCAGCACCGATGTCGATCTCAAGACCAAGGTGATGACGCGCGACGACGTCGCCTGGGTGCGGGCGCAGAGGATTGACGGCGTCCCCTTCATGAGCATGGCCCGCTTTACTGCCGAAGACACGCATGAGACGCTTGCCGTCCTTTCCGAGTTGTCACCCTTCATGTGCGAAATCCGCTTCGACAGCCTCGAGACCATCGCTCGCCACCGCAACGCGTTTGCAGAGGCGCGCATGGCGCTTTGGATCAACACCCTCGACCAGCCCGGCAGCGGCGAGTGGACCGATACGGCGGCCCTTGCCGATCCCGACGCGATATGGGGACGCCTCATCGACGCGGGCATCAGCGTCATCCAGACCGACCAGCCGGCGGCGCTCAAGTCCTATATCGAGGCGCGGCGCGCATGAACGAAGTCTCCGACGATGATCTCACTGCGCTCCTGCACGAAATGCGCGAGGCGGCGCGCGCCGAGGTCCTGCCGCGGTTCCTGGCGATCACGGCCGACGGCATACGCACCAAGACGGCGCCGGACGATCTGGTGACGGACGCCGACATCGGCGCAGAGCGCAGGCTGTCGCAGACCCTGACAAGCCGGTTCCCCGGCGCCTTCGTCCTCGGGGAAGAGGCCGTTTCGAGCGATGGTTCGTTGCTCGACCGGTTGGCCGAAGCTCCGCTTTCGATCATCATCGATTCCGTCGACGGCACCTGGAATTTCGCCCATGGCGCGCCAATCTTCGGCATGATCGTCGCCATCGTTTCGGCCGGCCGCACCATCGCCGGGGCCATCCATTATCCCGTGACCGGCGACTTCCTGGTCGCCCGGCCGGGGCAGGGGGCCTGGCACGTTGCCGGCGACGGAACGCGCGTGCGCCTCAAGCTTGCCCCGCCCCGCCCACTCGAGGCGATGCGGGGTTTCGTGTCGCTCCACATGTTTCCCGAGGGCGAACGCGCCGGGCTCGCCCAACGCGCGCTACGCTTTGCCCGCACCACCTCCTGGGGATGTTCGGCCTTCGAGTACCGGCTGATCGCCACAGGGGCGATGGATTTTTCGCTCAACGCCAGCCTCATGCCCTGGGACCACGCCGCGGGCGCTCTCATCTACACGGAAGCGGGCGGCCACGCTGCCCTGCTTTCCGGCGAGTCTTACGCACCCACCCTCACCGCCGGCCGCCTGCTCCTCGCGCCCGACGCGCACAGCTGGGAGCTCGTCGCCGCCGCCTTCACGAGGTGAGCGCCAGCTCCGGCTTGCCGACATTGGTGGTAAGGCTCAGTTCATCCGCGCGCAGGCACGCATGGCGGTGGTCAGCAGTCCCGACGAGCTGCGGCTCCGCCTCATGGCATGAAGGCCGGGCGTAAGGGCAGCGGCCGGCGAAACTGCAGCCGCGCAGCTTGCCGGCGCCCGGCACGTGTCCGGGCAGCCGCACTCGCTCGCCCCTCTTCAGCCCCCGCCCCGGGATCGCCGCCAGCAGCGCTTCGGTATAGGGATGGCGCGGATTGCGGAAGATCGCCTCGGTCGCCCCGATCTCGACGATCCGGCCCGCATACATCACCGCCACCCGGTCGCTGATGTTGGCGATGACCCCGAGGTCGTGGCTGACGAAGAGGTAGGTCAGACCGATCTCCGCCTGCAACTCGCGCATCATGTTGATGATCTGCGTCTGCACCGAGACGTCGAGCGCCGAGACCGCCTCGTCGGCGATGACGAGCTTCGGGTCTGAGGCCAGCGCTCGCGCGATGGCGATGCGCTGGCGCTGCCCGCCCGAGAACGCGTGCGGATAGCGCCGCGCGTAGTCGGTACTTAATCCCACACGCTCGAGCAGGCAGTGCACCTTGGCGTCGATCTCGCCCGCGCTCTTGCCCCCATTGACTTGCAGCACCTCACCGATGATGTCGCGCACTCTGAGCCGCGGGTTGAGCGAAGCCGTCGGGTCCTGGAAGACCATGCGGATATCGGTGCGCAGCCGCCGGGCTGTCGCGCCCCGCGCCGTCGTCAGCTCCGTCTCCGGCCCGTCGGCCGGGCTGAAGCGGATCGAGCCGGCATCGGCCCGGTGCAGCCCGACGATGGTCTGCCCCAGCGTCGATTTCCCGCACCCGCTCTCGCCGACGAGCCCCAGCGTCTCGCCCGGCCGGATGTCGAACGAGAGCCCGTCGACCGCCCGCACCTCGCCGACTTTGCGCTGCAGGAACCCGGCCCGGATGGGGAAGGCTTTTTTCACCTCGCGCACGCTGATGAGCGGCTTGCCCTGCGCTTCCCGCGCTATCCGGCTCGCCGCCACCGGCTGCGCGGGAACGCTCTGCCGCCCGAACCGCGCGGCCTCCGCGCCATAGGCATGGCACGCCGCCACCTGCCCGCCGCCGACCGCGATGTCCGCGACCGGCGCCGTATCGCAGAGCCCCGGCACCGCCCATTCGCAGCGCGGGTGGAAGGGGCAGCCCTTGGGCCGCTGTGCCGGCGGCGGCACCATGCCGGGAATGGCCTTGAGCGGCGCCTTGAAGTCCCCGTCGAGCCGCGGCATCGAAGCGAGGAGCCCGCGCGTATACGGGTGCTTTGGATGCTCCAGCACCTCGCGCACGCTCCCCCGCTCGACGATCCTGCCGAGATACATCACTGCCACCTCGTCGGCGATCTCTTCCACGACGCCAAGGTCGTGGGTGATGAACAGCACCGCCATACCGCTCTCGCGCTGCAGGCGTTTGAGGAGATCGAGGATGATCGCCTGCGTGGTGACGTCGAGCGCCGTCGTCGGCTCGTCGGCGATCAAGAGCCGAGGCCGGTTGACGAGCGCCATGGCGATCATGGCGCGCTGCCGCTGCCCGCCGGAAAGCTCGAACGTATAGCTGTCGAACCGCCGTGCCGGCTCGGGCATGCCGACCTCTTCCAGCATGGCGATGGCCGCCGCCTTCGCCTGCGCCTTGCTCACCCGCCGGTGCAGCCGCAGCGCCTCGCTGATCTGGTTGCCGATGGTATAGAGCGGCGAGAGGAAGCTCATCGGCTCCTGGTGGATCATCGCCACCTCCGCCCCGCGCACCGCGCGCATGGTGCGGCTTGCCGGCGCCGTCGCCGCGATGTCGAGCACACTTCCATCCGCGCGCTTGAGCGCAATCGAGCCGCCCGAGGTCCGTCCCGGATGGTCGATGACCTGCAGGATCGACTTGGCCGTCACGGACTTCCCGCAGCCGCTTTCGCCCACGAGACAGAGCGTTTTGCCGGCCGGAATGTCGAGGTCGAGCCCGTTGACCACCTCGACGCCGGGGGCGAACGAGATGCGCAGGTCCCTGATGCTGACGAGGGTGTCGCTGTTCTGCATGGGCCTAGTCCGAATAGGGATCGGCTGCATCGCGCAGCCCGTCGCCGAGGAAGTTGAGCGCCAGCACCGCGATGATCACCGCTCCGCCCGGCAGCAGCAGCCACGGCGCCGAGGCGATGGTGCGCACGTTCTGCGCCTCCTGCAGCAGCACGCCCCAGGAAACGATGGGCGTGCGCAGCCCGATACCGAGATAGCTCAGCGCCGTTTCCGCCAGGATCATGCCGGGGATCGCCAGCGACACCACCGCGATGATGTGGCTCAAAAAGCTCGGCAGCATGTGCCGGAAGATGATGCGCACCGGCCCGCACCCGTCGAGCCGCGCGGCCTTCACGAAATCCTCGCTGCGCATGGCGAGGAACCGCCCGCGCACCACGCGCGCCAGGCTCGTCCAGCCGAGCACCGAGAGGATGATGGTGATGAGGAAATAGACCTGCAGCGGCGGCACCGATTGCGGGATGGCGGCGGCAAGCCCGATCCACAACGGGATTGACGGCACCGACTGCACGAATTCGATGAGCCGCTGGATGAGGTTGTCGGTGACGCCGCCGACGAGCCCGGAGACGCCGCCGATGAGGATGCCGAGCACCAGGCTCAGCGCCACGCCGACGAGCCCGATGGTCATCGAGATGCGCGCCCCGTAGATGGTGCGGCTCAATATGTCGCGCCCCAGCCGGTCGGCGCCGGCGATGTAGAACGGCTGCCCCACCTCGACCGGCCCGAAGAGGTGCCGGTTGGTGGGGATGAAGCCGAGGAGCCGGTAGGGCTCGCCCTCGACGAAGAGGCCAACATTGATCGGCGTTTCCGGGTCGGTCGCGAAGAGCCGCCGGCCGGAATTGTAGTCGATCTCGGTGGTGTAGGCGTAGACGTGCGGGCCGAACCGCCAGCCCTCGCCGTCGTCGCGCCCCCAGTGCAGCGCCTGCGGCGGCGCATAGCTGTAGGCGGGGTTGTAGGCCTCGAGCGTCACCGGCGCCAGGAACTCCGGGATCGCCGCGACGAGATAGGCGAGGATGACGACGATGCCTCCGGCAACGCCGAGCCTGTGCCGGCGGAACTTCTGCCAGACCAGCGTCCAGTGCCCGTCATACCCGCGCCCCTTCTGCGGCTTGGCGGCAATTTCGGTCGGCTCTGCGATCGTGCTCATCGCCTACCCCTGCTGGTGCCGGATGCGCGGGTCGAGCCAGGCGAGCAGCACGTCCGACAGGAGCGTTCCGATGACGACGAGGACGCTCAGCATCAGGATGAAGCTCGCGGCCATGTACATGTCCTGGGTGCGCAGCGCCTCGAGCAGGATCGGGCCGGTCGTCTGCAGCCCCATGACGATGGCGACGATCGTGCCGCCCGAGACGATGTCGACGAAGATGTCGTTCTGGCCGGAAACGAACGGGTTGAGCGCATGGCGCACCGGATACTTCATCAACAGGCCGAACTCGCCCATGCCCTTGGCCCGCGCCGCGGTGACATAGGGCTTGTGCAGCTCGTCGAGGAGGTTGGCGCGGATCACCCGGATGACGCTCGCGGTACCCGCCGTGCCCAGCACGATCATCGGCAGCCAGAGGTGATTGAGGAGGTCCAGCACCCGCGCCCAGCTCCACGGCGCCTCGACGAACTCGGGCGAGAAGAGCCCGCCGACATTGTGCCCGAACCAGGCGAAGGCGATGTACATCGCCGCCAGGGCCAGCAGGAAATTGGGGATGGCGAGGCCGAGGAAGCCGAGGAAGGTGAAGAGGTAGTCGCCGGCCGAATAGCGGCGCACTGCCGAATAGATGCCGACAGGGATGGCCGCCACCCAGATGAAGAGGAGGCTCGCGATGGAGAGGACGACCGTGAGGCCGAGGCGCGGCCAGATCACGTCCTTCACCGGCAGATTGTAGCTGAACGAGTAGCCGAAATCGCCGCGTGCGACGACCGCGCTGATCCAGTTCCAGTATTGCACCATCAGCGGCTGGTCGAGCCCATACGCCTGCCGCAGCGCCTCCTGCTCCGCGATCGGCATGATGTCGCCCTTGGCCGCGTTGGTTTCGGCGAGACGGTCGACATAGTCGCCTGGCGGCACGGCGATCACGAGGAAAGAGATCAGCGAGACGGCGATGAGCGCGGGGATCGCATAGAGGATCCGGCGCAGCACGAAGGAACCCATCCGCTTTACCTCCCTTCCGACCTTGAGAGATGGCCGGCCCGCAAGAAGCGGGGCCGGCAAGCTGCGGGGCGGGTGGTGCGCCGCCCCGCGCGTTTGCGGCTTACTCGCTCCGCACGAAGAAGCTGGCGAAGTTGGCCGGCGCAGGGCCCGGATAGAGCCAGCCTTCGATGAGCTCGTCCGGCACGTTGCGGACGTCGTTCTTGACCGCGCGGTAGAAGCCGGCGGGGGTGGCGATGCCGATCACAAGGAATTCCTCGGCTTGCAGGTCGGTGAACTCCTTCATCAGCGCCGTCTGCTCCTCGCCGATGGTCTGCGGGATCAGCGAGCGCAATTCGTAGAGGCGCTGAACGTTCGCCGACGGCTCGATCGGCTCCCAGCCTTCGGGCAGCTCGGCATCGGGGTTCAGCCGCTTGATGTCCCAGGCGGCCCAGCCGCTCCAGTTGCCCAGCGACCATCCGCCATAGTCGTTCATGAAGCGCGAGAGGTTGAGCAGCGGCAACTGCCCGCAGCCGTTCTCACCGACCCAGACGGAGGCGTCGCTGTCAGGCTTGGCGCGGGCGTTGCCGAAGAGCTCGTCGGAATGGAAGTTGATGGTGACGTCGAGCCCGACCTGTTCCCAGGTGCGCTCGATGAGCTGGAAGGCGTCGACCGTGTCCGGCTTGAAGTCGGCGTTGATCTCGACCGAGAACTTGAACGGCTTCCCGTCGGGCCCGAGGCGCACGCCATCGGGTCCCATCGGCAGGATCTTGTCGAGGTGCTCGGCGGCGGCGGCAAGGTCAAACTCGGTGTACTGCTTGGCCATCGCCTCGTTGTAGAACGGCGAATTCGGCAGCGGCGCCGGCTGGAAGGGCTCGCCCTGGCCGAGATACACAGTGTCGATGATCTCCTGCCGGTTGATCGCCTGCGACACGCCGATGCGGAAGTCCTTGTTCGAGAACACCTGAGCCTTCACCGGATCGGGGTGGTTCATAGAGAAGGCGAGGACCGCCGTGTTGTAGTCGCAGCTCGTCGCCGGCACGAGGCGGTAGTCGCCTGCTTCCTGGTTGTCGAAGAACACCGCGCGGTTCTGCGGGATCGAGACATTCCGCGGCGACATGGAAAGCTGGCCCTGGATCGACTGCAGGAGCGTGACCTCCGGATCGGGCGCGCTCGCCCAGACGCGTTCGTCGATATAGGGCAGCTGCTGGCAGTCCGGATCGACGGCGAAATAGTAGGGGTTGCGCACGAACGTCACGCGTTCCTTGCCGAGGATCGTGTCGGTGCCGATCCAGGCGTGGACGGAGGGACGCTTGGGGTCGTTGAACTGGGCCGGATCGTTATAGGAGCCGATATTGCCCTTCCACCAGGCGGCGTAGTCCGTGGCGCCGGCTGCCGTCATCATCTCGGCCACGCCTTCGGGATTGAGGTCGATGTCGAACTGCTCCATGTAGTGCCTGGGGAACTGCACCACGCGCTGCCCGTAGGGGCCGGCCATCTGCTGCAGGAAGAGGCCGTTCGGCTTGCTCCAGGAGAAGGCGACCGTGTAGTCGTCGACCTTGGTCACGGTCGGGGCCTCGCCGTCGACCTTGTATTCGTTGCGCGGCCCGCCGGTCATGACCTTGGGGTTGTTCTCGACGCGCTCCCACCAGAAGACGATGTCGTCGGCGGTGAACGGATGCCCGTCGGACCACTTCATTCCTTCGCGGAGGAAGAAGGTGTAGGTTTGGGCGTCCTCGCTGATCTCCCAGCCCTTGGCGATGCCTGGCACCACCTCGGCGCCGTCGATGCTCCAGCGCACCAGCGGCTCATAGCCGAAGTGGCGGATCTCGGCGATGTTGCCGCCGCCCCAACTGTCGACGAACTGGCCGCCATAGACGCCGGTTTCCTCGGCCGGCTGGATCACCAGCGGCTCGAGCGGCAGGCGCTCGGCCACCGGGGGCAGGGTGCCCGCATCGACCATCGCCTTGAGCTGCGGAGCTTCGGCATAGCCGGCGGGACAGAGCCCGGCATTGTCCTGCGCCAACGCGGGCAGCGCGGTCGCGCCAAGGAACAGAGCCGCCACCGCGGCAAGGCTCTTCAAGCGGTCAATATTCTGCATCGGGTTCCCTCCCACACGGATTGAACGGCTGCCTCCCGGGCGCCGGCTGGTGGGGTTGAAAGCCGGGAGCCCATGTTGGGTGCCCGCGGAGCTTTAGTCCCCACCGTTATCGTTTCGGTGACGCTAACTTGTAAACGTTTTCAAAGCAACGTATGAAAAGTGTGGCCGTCACAACCCTCCAAAAAAGAGCCGAAACGGGTACGAATTGGCCGGATAGGGGTAACAGTTTGATAACCATTAAAGACGTAGCGCGACGCGCCAATGTCTCGATCGCCACCGTGTCGCGCGTGGTCAACGGCTACGCCCACGTGCGGCCGGAACTGCGCGAAGCCGTGGCCAAGGCCATCGAGGAACTGGGTTATCGCCCGAACGGTCTGGCCAGCTCCTTTCGCACGCAGCAGTCCAATGTCGTCGGCGTGCTCCTGCGCCAGCAGCGCACACCCTTCAGCAGTGCCCTGGCTTACGCCATCGAGACCACCATGTTCGACGAGGGCTATCGGGTGCTGCTCTGCTCGACCAATGGCGATCCGGACCGCGAGCAGGCCTATCTCGCCACAATGCTCGAGATGCGCGCGCAAGGCGTCATCGTTCGTCCCTCCGGCGCCGCCAGCCGCACGGTGCGGCAGGTGGAAATGCTGCGCGAGCGGGGGATCTCCGTCGCCTTCGTCGACATGAAGCCCCGCATCGCGGCCGTGAGCGCGGTCCTTTGCGACAACTTCTCTGGCGGCTACGAGGGCATGCGCCACCTCATCGAGCTCGGCCACCGCAGGATCGGCGTCGTCGCCGGGCGGATCGCCCAGAAGGGTGGCGCGTCTGACGTCGGCAGCGAGCGGGTGCGCGGCATCCGCCAGGCGGCGAGGGACCTTGCCTCCGACGTCGAGATCGTCTTTTGCGCGCCCTTCGAGGCGACGGCGAGCTTCGAGATCGGCCGGGAGGCCGGCGCCGAGCTGATCTCGGCGGGCAGGGGCCTCACGGCCATCTTCGCCACCACCGACATGCTGGCCCTCGGCGTCATGCACTCGGCCCACGCCATGGGCATCGAGCTGCCGCGCGATCTCTCCATCCTCGGCTATGACGGTGTGCTGGAATCGGCCGTCACCTTCCCGACGCTCTCCACCATCGCCCAGCCGATCCACGAGATGGGCCAGATCGCCGCCCGCACGCTCATCGACCACATGCGGGGCGTGAGCACCGCGCCGCGCCAGGTCGTCCTCGAAAACACCCTTATCCGCCGCGATTCGACGATCGCCCTGCGCTGACTTGTCCCCGCGCCGGCCACGGCTGTTAGGCTCCAGCCTGTCGATGGTATCGCTATCGGCAATAGCGTTCAAAGCGGCAACTGGTCTGACCGGCAATGAAGGAGTGACTTGAAGGTGTGAGTTGAAAACGATTACAAGAAACCCTCCCTCGATTCCACCGGACCATTCGCCATGCCGTCATCGTCCTCCATCGCCGAAACCGCGACGTTTTTCCCGCCAAACGAGGAGGAGATGGCGCTCGCCCGCCGTCTCGCGCCGGTCATCCGCTTTTGCGACAACGAGCCCTTCCTGCCCTCCCGCGTCGGAGTGAGTGTGCTTCACGAATCCACGCAGTCCCCCTCCGCGACGCTGCAGATCTCCTTCGAGCCGGGTATCGCCAAGGTCATTGAGTATGCGATCTGGTGGGACTGGGACATTCAGCACCTCTACGAGCTCGAGCACATCTGGCTGAAGCTCGACGCCGAAGACCGCGTGGTCGCCGTCTGCGCCAGTTCCCACGGCCACATGCTCGAGATGCATGGGCCGGACGGGGCGCTGCCGATGGAGGAGGGGCGCGTCGTCGTCTATTCGACCCCCGGCAAGCACGCCTTCACCGCGACGCTCGAAGAACAATCGAAGACGGCTGAGGGCACGATCGTCTCCTGCCTCGATCTTGCCGGCCGCGGCGGCGTCCTCATCAACGACATGTTCCGGGCCGAGTTCACCGCGCTGACGGCGGAGGACCACCGGGTCGTCAAGCGCTGGCTGCAGGCCCGCTCGTTCCTGCCGGCCTTCCGCTTCGGCCGGCGCTTTGATCTGGCCGATGTCCCGTTCGGCTCCTGGGCCGAGCTCGCCGAGTTCATTCCGGCGCGCGTCAAGTCGGTGCTGGCGGAAGTCCGCAGCGAGCAGCCCCTGCTGAAGGCCGTCTTCCTCGACAGCGGCGATACGCTGGTCGATGAATCGACGGAAAAGTTCGACGCGGAAGGCTACGTCATCGCCGCCGATCTCATTCCCGGTGCACTGGAGATGGTCCGCTCGCTTGCCGAGGAAGGCTACAGGCTCGCGCTCGTCGCCGACGGACGTGTCCGCAGCTTCTCGACGGTCCTCGGCGGCCACGGCATCAGCCCGCACTTCCACGCGCAGGTCATTTCCGAGTCCGAGGGCTGCGAGAAGCCGGATCAGCGCATGTTCCGGAAAGCCCTGGCGTCCCTCGGCCTGACGGCGGACGATGCCGGCTCGGTCGTCATGGTGGGCAACCATCTCGAGCGCGATATCAAGGGCGCCAACGGGCTCGGCATCATCAGCATCTGGCAGAACTGGTCCAAGCGCCGCAGCCACATTCCGGCCGATGGCGACGAGGTGCCGCGCTACACCATCCGCTCTCCCGGAGAGTTGCCCGCGCTCCTCGCCGATATCGAGCGGCAGATGGCGCGGGCCCGCGTCAACCCTTCGCTCGCCTGAGCGAAGGGCCAACCTGGCAGTCCCTCGTCATTTGCGCAACGTTACACGTGTATCGTCATCTGAGTGTCGTCTAGCCCCGATAGGAAGCGCTCCATCCAGCGCGATATCCCCATAAGGAGGGCCAGATGAGCGTGTTCACGGTGTCGAGGCGTACGGTTCTGAAAGGAGGCGCCGCGGCGCTCGGGGCAATGGCGTTGTCGCCGCTCGCGGCCCTCGCGCAGACGGCGCGGTTCCCCATTGCCGAGGCGGCCAGGAACCCGCTGAACCTTGCCGAGGGTACGGCGATCGAGGGCATCTTCTTCGAGGGCGGCTACGGCATCGACTACATCAATCACGCTGCCGACGTGATGAAGGAGCTGCATGCCGGTACGCAGATTTCCGTGACCGGCATCCAGGGCGTCGCCGACCGCTTGCGCCCGCGCTTCATCGCCGGCAACCCGCCCGACGTCATCGACAATGCCGGTGCCGGCTCGATGGATACCTCGGCCCTGCGGACTGAAGGACAGATGGCCGATCTCGCTCCGCTGATGGCGGCTCCGGCGCTCGATACCCCCGATAAGACCTTCGCCGAAACCCTCTTTGCCGGCTCGCAGACCGGCGGCGTCTACGAGGGCAAGCAGGTGAGCCTGACGGCTCCCTACACGGTCCACGGCATCTGGTACGACCAGGCGCTGATGCGCGAGAACGGCTGGGAATACCCGCGCACCTGGAGCGCGATGCTCGACTTCTGCGAGACGCTGAAGTCCGCCGGACATACGCCCTGGGCCTATGGCGGCCGCAATGCCGCCCACTACCTGGTACGCGGCATCGTCTACCCGCTCATCTATAAGCTCGCCGGTCGCCAGGCCGTCGACGACATCATGACGGCGAAGGAAGGCGCATGGCTGAAGCCTGAAGTGCTCGAAGCAGCCCGCATGGTCGCAGAGCTCGGCAAGGGTGGCTTTATCATGGATGGCTCCGAGGCCTTGAGCCACACCGAAGCCCAGGCCGAATGGCTGCTCGGCGGCGCCGTGTTCTATCCCTGCGGCAGCTGGATCGAGAACGAGATGCGCGACGTCATCCCGCAAGGCTACGAGATGACCATGAGCCCCATCCCCGGCCCCACCGAAGAAACGTTCAACTCGGTCCTCGCCGTCGGCTCGGAGACCTTCTTCGTGCCGAGCGCGGCCAAGAACATCACAGGCGGCATGGAGTTCCTGCGCTGCCTTTTCTCCCGCAGCACCGCTGCCTTCTACGCCGAAACGGCCGGCGTCATCATGCCGGTGCAGGGCGTCGAGGTCGAAACCTTGAGCTCGGCGGTCAAATCCGCCATGGCCGCGGTCACCGAAGCGGGCGAAGACGTCTTCCCGCTCGACCTTCCCTACCAGGCCGTCTGGCAGGCTTGGGGCGCGCTTTCGCCCGAACTGCTGCAGGGCCGCCTGTCGCCCGAAGACTACGTCGCGGGCATCGAAGAGGCATCCGCCTCCGCCCGGCAAGCCGCCTGAGGTCCATCGCAGCGCGCATCCGGCGGACCTCCGCCGGATGCGTCCCGAGAACAGCCATGCGCGCGCATCAAATCCGCTTCATCGTCCTGTTGCTGGTCGTCCCGCTGGGGGCGTATTCGCTTTTCGTCGTCTACCCTTACGTCTGGGCCATCGGCATCAGCCTGACGGAATGGCGGGGGCTTGCAACGCCGCCGAGTTGGATCGGCTTGGCCAACTTCGCCGCGATCCTCGGCGATCCGGGCTTCTGGAACGCGCTGCGCAACAACGGCGTCTACCTCCTCTTTGTCCCGGTGGTCACCGTGACGCTCGCGCTCGTGCTCGCCGCACTGATCTGCCAGCGCTGCACGCGCCTGACCGAGTTCTACCGGGTCGTCTTCCTCTTCCCGCAGGTCATGTCGATCGTCGTCGTCGCCATCCTCTGGGGCTATGCCTTCCACCCGCGCATCGGCCTTCTCAACAGCGCGCTCGAAGTCTTTGGCATTAACGGACCTTCCTGGCTCGGTGACCCGAACCTGGCGCAGGCGAGCCTCGTCGCCGTCATCGTCTGGAATTCGGTCGGCTTCCATACGGCGCTCTTCATTGCCGCGATGCGGGCGGTGCCGGAGACCTACTACGAGGCAGCGCGGCTCGACGGGGCCGGCAACTGGCGCATGTTCCGCGACATCACCCTGCCGCTGCTGCGCGATCCCGTCCGCACCTCGCTGATGTTCATGGCCTTCGAGGCTTTCGACCTCTTCGCCATCACCCGCATCATGACCGGCGGCGGCCCCAACCACGCCACCGACGTGCTCGCAACCTACGTCTACGACCAGGCTTTCTCGCTCAGCCGCTTCGGCTACGCTTCGGCGCTGGCGGTGGTGATGTTCGCCCTCATGCTCGGGTTCTCGGCGGTGATGCTGCTCGTCATGCGCGAGAACAAGGTGGAGTTCGCCTGATGCGCTGGCTGGAGCTCGCCTGGGGATCGCTTCGTCACCTCTTCCTCGCCGTCTGGGCAGCGATCGTCATCGGTCCGCTCGTCTGGGTGGTCGTCACCTCGTTTAAGACGGATCGGGAAATCCTGACGGACCCGTGGTCGCTGCCGCAGGATTGGCACGCCGACAACTATTCGCGCGCCTGGGATGTCGCCAACATCGGCGGCTATTTCGTCAACAGCATCACCGTCGTCATCCCGAGCGTGCTCCTGACGCTCGCACTCTCAGCGGCGATCTCCTACGTCATCGCGCGCTTCGACTTCCGCGGACGGCAGTTGCTCAACGCCTTCGCCCTCAGCGGGCTGCTGTTCCCCGTGTTCCTCGCGCTGGTGCCGCTCTTCTTCCTCGCCAATGATCTCGGGCTCACCAACTCGCATCTCGGCCTCTCAGTCATCTACGCGGCCTATTCGATTTCGTTCACGACGCTCTTCCTCACCAACTTCTTCCGTACGATTCCTCAGGAATTGCATGAAGCGGCGACGCTCGACGGGGCGGGGGAGTTCCGCATCTTTCTCACCATCATGCTGCCGCTGGCCGCGCCCGGGCTCGTCACCATGGGCATCTTCAATTTCATCGGCCAGTGGAACCAGTTCATCCTGCCCTATGTGCTCATCAACGACGAGCGCCTGTTCGTGCTGCCGCAGGGCATGCAGTACCTGATGATCCAGCAGCAATACGACAGCGACTGGAGCGCGCTTTTTGCTGCCGTGACCATCGTGATGGTGCCGACCATCGTCATCTACACCGTCTTCCAGCAGCGCATCCAGGCGGCGCTGACCAGCGGTGCGCTCAAATAACCTCCTCCAACAAAGGCAAGAGACCAATGAGGAACAGCCAACGCGCCCTCGGCGCACAATCGCATATCGAAGCCATCACGCCCGACGTCGTCGACTGGCTGAACGAAGCCGGTCGCGCGCTCGAGGTGGACGATTTCGCGCGCGAGTTCGTGCTCGACGATCCGGAGGCCCATATCGCCGAGCTCGCCCGCCGGCTCGACGGCTTCACCGGCTCGTTCGGCATCCACGGACCGGTGCCGACCCCGTCCTTCGTCGTCGGCGATCCGGCGATCCAGGCCATCGTCCTCAAGCGTTTCGAGCAGGCGCTCGGCATCTGCGAACGGATCGGGGCGAGCCACATGGTAGTGCATAGCCCCTTCCTGTTCCTCGGGCGCCCCTACATGACCTACGACAACAAGGACGCGCTGCCGCTCGCCATTCAGCGGGCCGCCGATCTCATCGCGCCGGTCGCGGCGCGCGCGCAGGAAACCGGCGTCGTCCTCTGCCTCGAGAACATCTTCGATCCGACACCCGATCCGATGATCGACCTCGTCGACCTCGTCGACTCCCCCGCGCTGCGATTGAGCCTCGATACCGGACACGCGGCGGTGGCGAGCACCATGGCGCCCGACTTCTGGGTGCGGACCATGGGCGATCGCCTGGCGCACCTGCACGTTTCGGACAGCGACGGCCAAGCTGACAGGCACTGGGTGCCGGGGCAGGGGCAGCTCGGCTGGGCCAGCATCTTCCGCGAGCTCAACGCCCTTCCACAGGACATGCGGCTCATCATGGAGTTTCGCGTGGAAGACCGCGCTGCCGCGGTTTATAAGCGGGCTTCCGACTGGATGGCGGCAAACGACTGGGCGCACTAGCCATATGTTGCAAAAGACCAATGTCAGCCTGGGAGACATTGCGCGAGAACTAGGGGTGTCGGTAACGACGGTGTCGCGGGTGCTGAATGCCCGCGACGGCGACATCCGCATCAGCCGCGAGACGCAGGACCGCGTCCTCAAGGCCGCCGAGAAGCTCGGCTACCAGCGCAACGAGCTGGCATTTGCCATCAGGAGCAAGCGTTCGGGCCTCGTCGGCGCCATCAATCGCAGCGTCAGCGGCTCGATGGGCAGCGTCTTTGCCCATCAATTGCAGGTGCAGGCGCACGAACGCGGCATCGAGGTGCTCTGCGGGCTGATGTGGACCGACCGCACCGGCATGGCCCGGCAGGTGGCCGCGCTCGAGGACCAGCTCTTCGACGGCTACGTCATACTCGGCGAGCCGGTGAACCTGCCCGAAACCATCGACAAGCTGGCACAATCCGGCAAGCCGTTCCTTTGCCTGGGCTCGGTGCAGGACGAGGGCATCGGCTATGTGTGCACGGACTATCCCCGGGGTGTCGAGATGAGCATCGACTATCTCTGGGGAAAGGGGCACCGCCGCATCGCCTATCTCGGCATCGCCGGCATCAAGGCGGTGGCGCACATGCAGGAGCGGTTCACGCAGGTTCTTTCCGGGCGCGGATGCTTCGACCCGTCGCTGGCCTACGACCTCGACGGGCTCGCTTACACGCCCGAAGACATGGCCTTCATGCAAAAGCTCCATCTCGAAACGCGCAAGGCAGCCACGCAGATCCTTGCTTCACCCGAACGGCCGACGGCCGTCGTCTGCGGCGCCGACGGGCTCGCCTTCGGCCTCGTTAAAGCGCTGACGCGGGCAGGGGTGAGGGTCCCGCAGGACATCGCCGTCACCGGATTCGACGACAGCCGCGAGGCTTTCTGGTGCAGTCCGGAGCTGACGACCGTACGCCATCCGCTCGAGGCCATTGTCGACAGCGGCCTCACCAGCCTGATGAACGCCATCGAGACCGGTGAGCCGGTGACCGACCAGCAACTCGTCGCACCCGAGTTCGTCGTGCGCGGCAGCGCCTAGAGCGTTTCCAGGAAAAGTGGACACCACTTTTCCTGGAAACGTGACAAAACGAAGAGTTAGAGATCGTTCAGCGTTTCAAAGAAACGGTGAACAGCTCTAGGCTTCGGCCAACCGTCGCGTCGAGGCGCGCGGTTGGACGAGATTGTCGAGGCGGGTGCCGGTGGTACGGTCGAAGAGGTGCCAGGCGCGCCGGTCGAACTGCAGGTACACCTCGCGGCCCTCGTAGCGCTCGTCGCTGGGTGGCAGGACCACGGCCAGCTCGCGGCCGTTGACGGTGCAGTAGGCGACGCGTGAGCCGCCGAGCTCCTCCACGAGATCGACCGTTGCGGGCAGGCCCCGGCTCGAGTCGAAGGAAAGCGTGATGGCTTCCGGACGCATGCCCAGCACCAGCGGCGTGCCCTTGGCGACGCCCTGCGCTTCGGCGACCGGCAGGTGCGGGGCGATGTCGAGGGCGACAAGCCCGTCGACGTCCACCGAGGCATCAATGAGGTTCATGGCCGGCGCACCCATGAAGCCGGCAACGAACACCGATGCGGGCTTGCGGTAGACCTCGGCCGGCGAGCCGATCTGCTCGACCCGGCCCCCGTTCATGACGATCAGCGTGTCGGCGAGGGTCATCGCCTCGACCTGGTCATGGGTGACGAAGATCGAAGTCGCCTTAAGCCGCTTGTGCAACCGCTTGATCTCGATGCGCATCTGTACGCGCAAAAGCGCGTCGAGATTGGAGAGCGGCTCGTCGAAGAGGAAGACCTCCGGCTCGCGCACGATGGCGCGGCCCATGGCGACGCGCTGGCGCTGGCCGCCCGAGAGCTGCGCCGGGCGGCGGTCGAGATACTCGGTGAGGTTGAGGATGGCGGCCGCCTCCTCGACGCGCCGGTCGCGCTCGGCCTGGGCAACCTTGGCGATGCGCAGCGGATAGGCGATGTTCTGCCGCACCGTCATGTGGGGGTAGAGCGCATAGTTCTGGAAGACCATAGCGCAGCCCCGGTCGGCCGGGTCGATGTCGTTCATGACGATGCCGCCGATGGATATGGTGCCCTCGGTCACGTCCTCGAGCCCCGCGATCATGCGCAGGAGCGTGGACTTGCCGCAGCCGGACGGGCCGACGATGACGACGAAGTGCCCGTCGGGCAGGGTCACGTCGACGCCGTGCAGCACCTGCTTGCCATCATAGGATTTCTTGAGGTGCGAAAGGACGAGTTCGGCCATCAGGCATCTCCCAGCAGGCGGTTGCGAAGGCGCTCGATCGTGTCGGCGGAAAGCCCGATGCGCTCGAGATAAGCCGTGGCCGAGCCATAGGTCTCCTCGAGATGGGCGATGGTGGCCGCCATGGTGGCGGGATCGGCCGCGAGCAGCGGGCGGAAGGCTTCGACGTCCGCTCCGCGGGCGGCGGCGTCGGCCACGATCTCTTCGATCATCGGCGCGATGAGCGCGCCAGTCAGCGCATAGTCCTCGACGATAAGCGCGGCTTCTACGCCGGCGACGGCGAGGAGCAGCGCCGAGACGATGCCGGTTCGGTCCTTGCCGGCGGTGCAGTGGAAGAGCACCGCCCCCTGCGGCGGCGCCTCGGCGATGATGGTCAGGACCCGCGCGACCGCGTCCTGCCGGTGCGTCAGCGCCTGTCGATAGAGCTCGAGCAGCACGTCGATGCCCTCGCGCGGCGTCGGCGAGAGCTGCTCGAAGAGCGGGACGTTGTGGTAGGCGACGACAGGATTGATGCTGAACGGGTTGGGGTGGCTGGCGACCTCGCCGGGGTGGCGCAGGTCAATGATCGTGGTAACGCCTTCGGCGATGAGCGCTGCCATCCCCTCGGCATCGATCCGATGCAGGCCATCGGCACGCAGCACCCGGCGCCAGCGCGTCTCGCCCGCCGCCGTCGCATAGCCGCCGAGATCGCGGATGTTGAAGGTGCCTTTGACCGGCAGGTGGCGGGTGAACTGGCTTTCCATCAGCGGATTCCCGATTTCATGAAGGACTGGATGACCTGCCGCTGTAGGATGACGTAGATCAGGAGGATCGGCAGGCTCGCCATGGTTGAGGCGGCCATCAGCGGCCCCCATTGGTTGCCCTCGGCCGTCATGAACATCTGGATGCCGATCTGGATGACGCTGTTTTCGGGCGTGCGCGAGAGCAGCAGCGGCCAGAAATATTCGTTCCAGGTGGAGATGAAGATGAGGATGGCGAGCGAGGCGATGGTGCCGCGCAGGTTCGGCGTCATGATTTCCCAGAGGATGCGCCAGCTGCGCGCTCCGTCCATTCGCGCCGCCTCGATGACTTCCTTGGGGAAGCTGCGCATGGATTGCGCGAGCAGCAGGATGGCGAGCGCCGAGGCGAAGTGCGGCAGGATCAGCGCTACGACGCTGTCGAGTAGGCCCATCTGCGCAACGAGCAAGTAGTTGGGGATCATCACCACCTGGAACGGCACCAGCCAGGTGAGCGCGACGCCGGTATAGACGAGCTTGTCGAGCGGGAACCGCCAGCGCGCGAAGGCATAGGCGGCAAGTAGGCCCGTGAAAAGCTGGATGACCGTCACTACCACCGAGACGACAAGGGTGTTGACGAGCATCTGCACGATGGGAATGGCGTTGAGCGCATAGACGTAGTTGTCGAGCGACATCGTCGTCGGCCAAAGGCTCGTTTCGAAGATGGCGTTAGTCGGCCGGAATGACGTCGCCACCATCCAGTAAACCGGGAAGAGGCAGAAGATCGACATCAGCACCATGACGAGGTGCCCGGCGGCGCTGTTGAGGCCGGTGCCGGCAGCGGTCTTTTTGCGCAGGCGCGCGGGGGCGGCGGAAAGCGGCTGGGGTACGGCTTCAGTTGTCATGGAACGAGTACCGGTCGATGAGACGGAAGAGGACGAAGGCGATGGCGCCGAACCCGAGGAAGAGGATGACTGCCGAGGCCGAGCCCCAGCCGACGGACATGGTCGAGAAGCCGAAATCCCAGAGCAGGTAATAGATGTTGGTGGTCGCCCCGAGCGGCCCGCCGCCGGTCAGGACGTTGATGTAGGTGAAGCTCCACTGGGCGCCCAAGAGGATCGTCATCATCACGAGGAAGAGGACCGAGGAGCTCAAAAGCGGCAGGCGGATGTCGCGGATGATCTCCCACTTGCTGGCCCCATCCATGCGCGCCGCCTCGATCAGCGACGGGTTGATGTTGGCGTTGGCGGCCGAGAGGATGAGAGTGGAAAAGCCGATGAGCTTCCAGCCGGTGATGGCGATGATCGTCCAGATGGCGACCTTGGGATCGGCGAGGAACTTGACGGGATCGAACCCGAACCACTCGATCATCAGGTTGACCATGCCGTAGCCGGGGTCGAGCAGCCACCGCCACACGGCCGCGGCGACCACCGGGGCGATGATCATCGGCACGAAGATGATGGCCCGGTAGATGTTGCGCCAGCGCGCGGGCAGGTCGTGGGTGTAGATGGCGATGGCGAGCGGAATAAGGACCGAGAGCGGCAGCAGGCCGAGGACATAGATGCCGGTGTTGCGCAGCGCCTGCCAGAACTTGGGCAGCGCGAAGATGCGCTGGTAGTTCTCCCAGCCGACGAAGAGCTGCGGTGAGGTCGGCAGCATGTTCCATTGATAGAAGCTCAAGCGCAGCGCATCGACCAAAGGCCAATAGATCCAGACGACGAGGGTGAGGATCGCCGGGGCGAGATAGAGCCAGGGCGAAACCCGCCACACGCCCGAGCGGCGGGCGGGTGCGGTCGCGCCACGGCTGGAAAGGGTCAGTTCGGCCATCCTCTTGTGCCTCCCGGAAGGTGGCGCCCGCCCCGGTAAAGGGGCGGGCGGTTGGATCAGGGCATCAGCGCCTGGGCGTTGGCCTGCGCATCGGCGAGCGTCGCTTGGACGTCGGCACCGCCGAACACCGCCATCTCGACGCTGTCCATCATGGTCTTGACGATCTGCCGGTAGTTGGGGCCGGGCATAGGGTCCCACGGCTCGAGCACGTCGAGTTGCTCGAGGTTGGGCTGCACCAGCGGGTGCGCCTTGATCCAGTCGCCCAGGTACTGCGGGTCATCGACAATGGCCGGACGCAGCGGCAGGTAGCCGATCTCGGACGTGATGATGGTGTAGCCGTGCTCGGAGGTGAGGAACTTCATCAGTTCCCAGGCAGCGCGTTGCTTGAGTGGGTCGGTGGTGTGGATGGTCAGCGCCGAGCCGGAATTGTTGGGCCGCACCGGCTTGTCGCCGAAGCTGGGCATGGTCGAAGCGCGCAGCTCGAAATTGTTTTCGGCACCGGCAACGAGCACGCCCTGCACGGCGCTGGTCTGTAGGTACATCCCGAAATTGCCAGCCGCCATGCCTTCCATCGCTGCGGCGATGTCGAGGCTGTCGTAGACGCCGGCGTCGTAGAGATCGCGCAGCATCGCCACCGCTTCCACCGCTTCGGGCTCGGCGAACTTGAGGGTGGTGCGGTCGCGCGAGATGACCTCGCCGCCATTGGAGCGGATGACGCCCTGGAACAGCCAGTCGCCGGCGCTGGGGCCGGTGATGCCGGCGGCAAAGCCCTCGGCATCGGTTTTCTCTTCGATGGTGAGGGCGGCTTCCTTGACGGCAGCCCAGGTCTTGGGCGGCTGGTCCGGATCGAGCCCGGCGGCGCGGAAGAGGTCGGCATTGTAGAACAGCACCGGCGTCGAGAAGGTGTAGGCAAGGCCATAGGTCTTGCCGTTTAGGACACCGAGCTTGAGGCCGTTGGGATGCATGCCCGCGAAGTGGGCGGTGAGTTCCTCGGCCGGAATGATGTCTTCCAGCGCCTGCGCGCCGAAATTGGTCACGGCGAAGTCGAGGTCGCTGAAGACGGTCTGCACGAGGTCGACCGGCAGGCCCGCCGCGAGATCGGCCTGGATACGGCTGGCGTCGGCGCTGGAGTAGGGCACGCCTTCGACCGTCACGTTGGGGTTGGCCGCCATGAACTCGTTAATGAGCTTCCTGGTGGCTTCAGCGCCGATGCCGGCACTGCCCAGATTGTAGTTGTAGAAGGTGATGGTCACCGGCTGGTCGATGGTCGCCGGGATGGCCTGGGCGAAGGCCGGGCCGGCGGCGAGGAGCGCCAGGGCGCTGACGAGGAAGGTCTTGCGGTTCATCTTGAACGGTCCGGTCATTCGGCGGCGACGGAGGCGCTGGTTTCGAATTTCTTGAGCATCTCGGCCATGCCCGCGAAGGTGAAGCTGTGGAGCTCGCGGCGGTCGGAAGGCTGCGGCGCGAAGGTGATGGTGAGGCCCGAGGGGCGCACGGTGCCGATGGCGAACGAGGCGCCGGAGAGCATGCGCAGGCCTTCATGCAGCCACAGGACGTCGGTGGCGGCGTGCTGGCCGATGCCGACGACGACCGGGATGCCGTACCAGTTGCTGACGCGGTCGAAGTGGATGTGGCCGGAAAGGATGCCGATGACGTTCCTGCCGGCGACGGCGTCGCGCAGCGCCTCGGTGTCGGCGATGGTGAGCGATTCCCACTGCATGTCCGGCCGGTCGGCGTCGAGCGCCGGCGCGTGGTGCATGACGAGGAGCTTGGGCAGCTCGGCATGGCTGTCGAGCTCGGCCTTCAGCCACTCGATCTGGCCCGGTTCGAAGGCACCGCCGACTTTGCCGGGCACGCTCGAGTCCATGACGATGACGTGGATACCGGCGATGACGGCCGAGTGGTCGTAGGGCGCCATGACGTCGTCGGTGCGGCCGAGCATGGCCGGGTAGAAGCCGTCGCGGCGGTCGTGGTTGCCGAGCGCATAAAGGATCGGCATGTCGAGCCCGGCGGCGGCGATGAGGCGCTTGAGCTCTTCGTAGCTTTCCGTATCGCCCCGGTTGGTCAGGTCACCGCTCGCCACGATGAACTTGGGCTGCGGCACCAGCGTCTTGATGTCGGCAAGGATGCGGGTGAGCGTGGTCGAGGTGTCGGAATAGAGGTGATCATCCTCGACTTGCGGATTGCCGACGTGCAGGTCGGTGAGATGCACGAATGTGACGAGCTCGGACATGGCGTCCTCCTGTTGCAACGGCGGCCGGCTGCGACCGGCTCTGGATGGAAGCTCGCTGCTCGGGCGATACCGGATGCCGGACCCCTTGCGCGAAAGCGGCTGCATCGGTAGCTTGCAGGTATGACAGGTGAATGAACGTTCATTCAGATTATGGATCTCAGCCCAGACAAGCGCGAACGCATTCTCGCCGCCGCCTCTCGCCTCATCGTGCGCAACGGGCTGCAATGCTCGATGTCGGCCATTGCCGAGGAGGCGGGGGTCGCGACCGGTTCGCTCTACAATTACTTCGACTCCAAGGAGGCGCTGGTGCGCGGCGTCTACGGGCGCGTCGCCGAGGTGATGACAGAGCGCCTTTCCGCGCCGCCCGACCCGGCAAGCTCGCATGAAGAGCGCGTGCGTCGGTATATCGAGCGCTACATCGACTTCATCTGGGAGGATCCGCTGCGCGCCCGCCTCTTCGATTATCTCGACAACAATCCGCTGATGCCGATCAGCGAGGCCGCGGCGATCTTTGGCCAATTCGTCGACCATGCGATCGAAATGCTGCAAGAGGCTCAGGCGGTCGGCGTGGTGCGTGCCGGTCCGGTTTCGCTCATGGCGAGCTTCGTGCGTGGGGCCATCCGCAACACGCTGAAGCGCCGTCGCATGAGCGAAACCCCATTCTCGCGTGAAGAGCGTGCGCACATTGCGCAGATGTGCTGGGACTCGATCGCCGTGCACTGACGGGATCATGCACATAACCGAGCGGCCAGCCGGTCCGTGTCGGCGGGTGTCAGCCCGATTCGGCGCATATAGGGTTCGGTCCCGCCATGGGTATCGCGCAGGTGAGCGAGCATGGCGTCTATGGTGGCCGCGTCGCTGGCGAGCACCCGCTCGACATGCACTGCGTCCAGTCCCGCCGAGAGGGCCCGGTGCCGCAACCGCGCCAGCAGCGGATTGGCCATGGTCGCGGTCAGCGCGTAGTCGGCGGCGATTTCGGCTTCGTCGACGCCGGCGATGAGGAGGATGAGCGCGGCGAGGACACCGGTGCGGTCCTTGCCGGCCGTGCAGTGGAAGAGCACCAGTCCCGCCGGCGCCGTCGTGACAGCCATCAGCGCCTCCGCCAGCCGGTCCCCGCACCGGTCGAGAGCCTCGCGGTAGCGCGCTGCCATGTCGAAGACTCCGGCCATCGCCGCCACGGGGGCGAGGGCGTCGAACAGGGCGATGTTGCGGTAGGCGACGCGCTCGTGCCCGGCGAACGGGTTGGGCAGGGCGCCGATCTCCTCGGGCCTGCGCAGGTCTATGACCGTCGAGAGGCCGCGATCGACAAGCGTCCGGGAGCTGTCTTCGCGCAGGTGGCTGAGGCTGTCGCCGCGCAGGATCCGGGACCATTGCGTCGTGCCGCCGCCAGCCCTGCGATAGCCACCGAGATCGCGGATATTGTGCGTGTCGGGCAGGTGCCACTGCCGCATCGGGGCCGCCTGCATGCAAACCTCCAAGTCGTAGATGGAAAAGGGGCGCACGAGGCGCCCCCAGCTAGATCAGGGCATCAGGCTTTGGGCGTTCTGCTGCGCGGCGGTCAGTACTTCGGCGACGTCTCCCTCGCCGAACACGGCTTCGGTCACCGCTTCCTTCATCATGCTTTCGGCCTGACGGTAGTTCGGGCCGGGGAAGGCAACATTGGGCGTGAGGCGCGAGAGCTGCTCGAGGTTGGGGCGGATCAGCGGGTTCTGCTCTGTCCACGGCCCGAGGAATTCCGGATCGTCGACGATGTCGAGGCGCAGCGGCAGGTAGCCGATCTTGCTGGTGATGATGGTGTAGCCGTATTTCGACGTCAGGAACTTCATCAGCTCGTAGGACGCCCGCTGCTTGACCGGGTCCTTGGAGAAGGTGAAGAGGGCGCTGCCCGAGTTGGTGGGCGCGGTCGGCTTGTCGCCGAAAGCCGGCATCGGCGCGACCCGCAGCTCCCACTTGCCTTCGGCCGCGGCCGAGAGGGTGCTCTGCAGCGCGCTGGTATAGAGGAACATGCCGAGCTGACCGGCGAGCATCGCATCGCTCGGGCTCGCCGGATCGAGCCGGGCATGGCCGCCGCCGTCGACCATATCGCGCAGCATCTGCACCGCTTCGATGCCTTCGGGATCGGCGAAGGTCAGGGTGTTGCCGTCTCGCACCTTGCCGCCGTTCGACATCAGGATCGCCTGGTAGACGAAGGTGCCGTCCGCCGGACCGTAGGCGCCCGGGAAGAAGCCCTCGGCGTCGGTTTTCTCGACGATCGCTTCGGCTGCCGCCTTGACTTCGTCCCAGGTGCGCGGCGGCTGGTCCGGATCGAGGCCGGCGGCGCGGAAAAGGTCGGCGTTGTAGTAGAGGATGGGGGTCGAGAAGGTGTAGGCGAGCCCGTAGGTCTTGCCGTCGACGCGTCCGAGGTCGACACCGCGCGGGATCATCCCGTCGACGAGCGCCGCATAGGCCTCCTCTCCCGCCATGTCCTCGAGCGCGTTGCCGCCGAGGTCGCTGGCTATATAGAGCAGGTCGCGGAAGACGAGCTGGGCGACGTCCGGCTGCTGCCCGGCGGCCATATCGGCCTGCAGGCGCGTGATGATCTCGTTGGAGGGCACCCCGATGGTCTCGACCTTGATGTTGGGGTTCTCCGCCTCGAAAGCGGCGATGAGCTCGCGGGTGGCGTCGGCGCCGATGCTCGCGCTGGCGAGATTGTAGTTGTAGAAGGTGATGGTCACCGGCTCGTCGATGCTGGCGGCCATTTCGGCGAACGCCGCGCCGGTCAGGGCCGTGAAGGCCAGGCTGCCGGCGGCCAGCAACTTGATGAAGTCGCGCTTGAGCATTGGGGCAAACTCCTGTTGCGGATGAGGTTCTAGCTTGCGGCCTTGGCGAGCGCGGCGTCCTGCCGCTCGCGCAGAAGCTTCAAGGGATAGCGGTTGAGCTCGGCACGGGTCTGCGGCAGCGGCACCAGCGCCATGGTAAGTCCCGAGCGCCGCACGGTGCCGATGCCGAACGACGCGCCCTCGACCATGCGCAGGGCTTCGGTCTCGAGGATATCGGTCGCCGCGTGCTGGCCCATGCCCACGATAACCGGGATGCCGTGCCAGACCGAGAAACGGTCGTGATGGATATGGCCGCTGAGGATGCCGAGGACGTTGCGACCGCGCAGGACTTCGGCAAGACGCTGCGACTGAGCAAAGTCGATGCAGCGCCAGTGCGCCCAGTCCGGTGCGTCGCCGAGCGCCGGGGCATGGTGGGCAACGATCAGTTTGGGAAGCTCGGGATGAGTATGGAGCACGCGCTCGAGCCACTCGAACTGGCCGGGCTCGATGGTACCGCCGATCTGCCCGGGCGTACTGGTGTCGAGGACCACGATGTGGACCCCGCCGATCACCCGGTCATGGTCGTAGGGCGCATCGAGGTCGTCCTTGTGGTCGAGCATGCCGGCATAGAAGCCGGGACGGGTATCGTGATTGCCGAGCGCATAGACGACCGGCAGGTCGACCTTGGCCATGATGCGCCGCAGCCGCCGGTAGCTCTCCGCGTCGCCTCGGTTGGTGAGGTCCCCGCTCGCGATGATGAAGCTCGGTGCCGGCGAGATCGTGCCGATCATGGAGAGGACCAGCTCGAGCGTTGCCGAGGTGTCGCTGAAAAGATGCGGGTCTGCCACGGCGGGGTCGCCGATATGCAGATCCGTTATGTGGATGAAAGTGGTTTCGGCCATGGCGTCGTGCTCCTTGCGCACGACGACCTAGCCTTGCGTCGTCTCAGCGTCGTGACGGATTTGGAACGCTGTTTGAACCTTGCCGCAGAGGTGTCGTGAACATCGGCTCGGTCGCTGCCACCACGTGGGCGATGACCACCTCCGGATCGCTGAGATCGAGCGCGTGGCCGGTCAGCACCTCGGTCCTGTCGCGGCTGCGCGTCATCTGCGAGCGCACGCCGAGAAGGCAGCTGATGCGGAAGCCGATCTCGACCTCGCTGAGCCACGGAGCGACCTTGCGGAAATGCGGGATGAACATGCGGTGGTGCTCGATATCCTCGACGATCGGCTGGAATATCTCCGGGTGCTGGCTGGCCTGCGCGATGGACGTCATGTGCCGCAGCACCCGGTAGCCGGACTTGGGATCTAGGCTCCAGCGGATGGAGGGGCCGATGAGGGCGGCGATGAGATCGCCCGCCGGCGCCGGTTCGGGCGCCGCCCGCTCGATGGCCTTGTGCAGGAGCGCGAGCCGCTCGGCGTTGAGCCGCAGGTAGGCCCGCTCCCCGACGAGGAAGATCAGCCGCTCGAGGCTGCCGAAGTGGTAGCTGATCGCTCCGACCCCGGTCCTCGCGCGCGCGGCGATGGCGCGCACCGTGACTTCATCGGGATGGCTGGCGCCGAGCAGCAGTTCCTCGCAAGCCGCCTGCAGAGCCCGGGCCGTGGCGCTGTCCCGCATAGATCCCTCCGATGTCCGGCAGCACCTACTTGATGGGCAAATCGGCGCCGTTGACGGGTCGCGAGCTGTTTCGCGCCACCACGCTCGGTTCTACCAGAAAATGCTCCGTTTCGGTGCGGCCACGGATGCGCTCGATGAGCAGGCGGGTTATCTGAAGCTGCGCCTCGAAGACAGCTACGAACCCACGAGCAGGATCTTCCGCTACGACCTTTCCGGCCGAGCGGCCATTCGGGATTGCCCGGACAGACCTTTCCGAGACTGGCGACCGGTTGAGGCGTTCAGCGCCGTCCTCATCCGGCATTCGACCTGCGCCGCATCAGCATGACGAAGAAGACGCCTCCGGCAAGGCCTGTGATGATGCCGATGGGGATGTCCTGCGGCGGGATGATGATGCGGGCCACGGTGTCGGCAACGACGAGGAAGATGGCGCCGACGAGGGCCGATAGCGGCAGGACGCGGCGGTAATCGCCCCCCACCACCAAACGCACCAGATGCGGGATCATCAGGCCGACAAACGAGATGATGCCCGAAAAGGCGACGGCGGCACCGGTAAGCAGGGCGCAGACGACGAAGACGATCATGCGGAAACGGCCGGCGGGAATCCCGAGCGTGGTGGCGCTCTCGTCCCCGAGCGTCATGGCGTTGAAGTTGCGCGCGTTGAGCAGCAGGTAGGTGCCGCATGCGGCGAGCGCCAGCAGGGGGTAGGGCAGCTGCGCCCATTGGGCGAGGCCGAGTCCGCCCAGCATCCAGAAGATCACCGTATGGGCGGCGCGCGGATCACCGAGGAAGATGCCGAGGCTGCCGAGCGAGGTGATGACGAAGGAGATGGCGACGCCCGTCAGCACCAGGCGGCTGGCATTGGTGGCGTTGGCGAGGTTGGCGACCCCGACGACGATGATGGTTGTGGCGAGCGCACCGATGAAGGCGAAGAGCGGCACGGTGGCGAGGCCAAGGAACAGCCCCGTGTGCAAGAGGACGACGATTGCCCCGAGCGCCGCGCCCGACGAAATGCCCAGAAGATGCGGGTCGGCCAGTTGGTTGCGGGTGACCGACTGCAGGGCGGCGCCGACGATGGCAAGGCTCGCGCCCACTATGGCGGCGAGCATGACGCGCGGCAGGCGCACCTCCCAGACGATGCTGTCGCGCCCCGTTGACCAGGTCACCTCGACACTGCCCGGGAAGAAGTGGCTGGCGATGACGCTCCAGACGACGTCGGGGGGAATGCCGATGGCGCCGACACTGACACCCGCAATCATCACAGTAACGAGCAGGACGATGAGCCCGGCCGCCAGCAGCGGCAGGTTGTGGAGGACGGCGTGGCGCGGACCGGCAAGGTGCTTGTGGCTCATGGGAGGTGGCCGGCGCGAGGCCGGCCGTCCGATCGATCAGGAGGGCAAGAAGGCCGCGGCGAGACGCTTGATCGCCTCAATGTTGCGCGGCCCGGGCGTCGCTTCGACATAGTCGAGCACCACGAAGCGGTCGTTGACCACGGCCGGGATGTCCTTGAAGGCCGCGTTCTCTCTCATGAAGGTGATCTTTTCCTCGGCGGTGACCTGGCCGTAGTTGACGATCACCACCACGTCCGGATTGCGCGCGATGACCGGCTCCCAGCCGACCTCCAACCAGCTCGATTCCACGTCGTCCATGATGTTGATGCCGCCCGCCGCTTCGATGAGTGCCGTGGGGATGGCATAGCGGCCGGCGGTGAAGGGTTTTGCTTCGCCCGAGTCGTAGACGAAGACCTTGGGCGCGGTTTGCGCAGTTGGCAGGCTGGCGATGAAATCCGCCAGTTCCTGCCTGTAGTCTGCAATCAGCGCCTCGGCCCTCTCCTCGACGCCGAATATCCGGCCGAGGTTGAGGAGGTCGTTGTACATGTCTTCCATGGAAGCCTTGGGCTTTTCCATGATGTGGATGCAGCTTTCGGTGAGCTCGTAGACCTTTATGCCGAATGCGGCGAGCGTGTCGGGCGTCACCTCGCCGCCGACCCGCATGCCGTAGTTCCAGCCGGCGAAGTAGAAATCGGCGTCGGCGCCCAATAACACTTCCTTGGTGGGGTAATCGGGGGAGAGTTCGGGCAATGCGCCGGTGCTCTCGCGCAGCCGTTCGTCGAGCTTCACCCACTCGGAGACGCCCGTATAGCCGGCCATACTGTCGGCAAGGCCGAGCGCCAGCATCATCTCGGTCAGGTTCACGTCGTTGGAGACCGCCCGCGTCGGCGGCGCCTCGAAAGTCACCTGCCGATTGCAGCTTTCGACGGTGACCGGGAAGGCGAGGACAGATGCGGTAGTGGCGGCCAGCAGGGCAGGCGCGAGAAGGGCGGAAGCGGGACGCACGATGATCTCCGTTATGCGTTGCGGTCGAGATGGAAGGAAAAGCGGGGGCGACCGGTCGCGGGATGCGCGTCGATGACGACCCCGACCGCGAAGGTCTGGCTGATGGTCGCGGGGGTGAGCACATCGAGCGGCGCGCCGAAATGCACCTGACGGCCCTGGTCGATGACCAGCACCCGGTCGGCATGGGCGCAAGCGAGCGCCAGATCGTGCAGCGACACGACGACGGTGATGGGCAGGCTCGAAAGCAGCGCCAGCACTTCGAGCTGGTGGCGGATGTCGAGATGGTTGGTGGGCTCATCGAGAATGATGAGGTCGGGCTTCTGCACCAGCGCGCGGGCGATCATCACCCGCTGCTTCTCGCCGCCGGAGAGGGTTGCGAAATCGCGCGCGGCGAGGGCCGTGAGGCCCATCATGGCGAGGGCGTCCTCGACCGGGCCGTAGACGTGTCCGGTCAAGCGGTCGAGATGCGGGGTGAGGCCAAGCTCGATGATCTCGGCGACGGTGAGGCCGAAATCGGAGGCCGGCTCCTGCAGCACGGTCGCCACGCGCCGGGCGAGCGCGCGTGGCCGCATGCCCCAGATGTCCTCGCCATCGAGGCGCACGACGCCCTTGTCCGGGCGGTGAAAGCGATAGAGGCAGCGCAGGAGGCTCGACTTGCCGGCCCCGTTCGGCCCGACGACGGCCAGCATCTGGCCGGGCTCGACCGTGAAGCCGAGGCGTTCGATGATCCTCCTTCGCCCCGGCCGGCCCCAGCAGAGGGATTCGACCGTGAGGGCGGCCGGCCTATCGCCGACGAGGCAACGCGCACGTTCCATCGGGAACCTCCGCCAATGGGCAGGAGATCCCGGAAGAACCGATCAGGCAACAAGCTGCGATATGGTGGTCGAGCGCCATTTTCGTTCCCTCGGCACACCCCGGCCGGGTTGAAATGAATGTCGAGGGCAGGTCTCCTGGCTCGCGGGTCGCCGCCGCATCCGGCCTTCCCAACCTTGCGGTCAGTGGCAGTTCGGATGCGGCTCTCCGCTTACAGTTGCGGGGGCAGCCACGGCATCGGTCCCTGTTGGGTACGCCTCACCGTGTTCCCTTTTCATCCCCTTGGCGCGAACCGTTGGGGAACCTTCAACGCCCCCGATAGAACGGATTCGCGCCTCGGGCGTCAAGGTTACCGCTGGCCCTGCCGATGTGAAGCCTGTCTAGCTCTCGCCTCCTGCCGACAATGCGAACCGGGCGAGCCTGCCCTGCTCGCTCAGCGCGGCAAGGCTCGCGCCGGCCGGCGAGAAGCTGAGGTGGCTGATCGGCTCGCCGTTCGGTTCCAGTAGCGGCAGCATCGCCCCATCCTCGGCGCGGCAGAGCCGGACGGCGCCATCCCGGTAGCCGAGCGCCAGCATCGGCGCGCCCGGATGCCAGGTGAGTGCGGTCACCTGCACGCCCCGTTTGCCGAGGGTGATGGCCGATGTGCCCATCGGTCCGTCCCGGCCGGCGAACGACCAGATGATCGCGCCATCGGCGCCCGAGGAGGCCAGGAGCCGTCCGTCGGCGGACCAGGAAAGAGAGCGGGGCTTGGCGGGATAGCCGGACATCGCCATGTTTGCCGCGTCCTTGACGCGCCAGCCATGGAGGGCGTTTTCGCTCATGACCGAGACCACGAACTTGCCGTTCGGGCTGAAGGTGACGCGGATATGCGAGCCCTTCCAGACGAGCCGCTGCGGCGCGCGCTTGGGATGGGCGGGATCGAAGAGGCTGACGCCGCCATAATGCGCCACGGCCAGGCTCGCGCCCTTCTGGTCGAAGGTGAGCGCGGCGGCGGTGGTCGGAACCTCGAAAGTGCTCGGAGTCCCCTCGCGCCAGACGAGCACTTCCTTGCCGATCCCGACGGCAACCACGCCCTTGCGCGAAACGGTGACCGCCTCGATCCAGCGTCCGGGCCGGGTCAGCATTTCCTCGCTTCCATCAGGCGTCGCGGCGCAAACGCGGCCGTCATCGCCGCCGGTCACAACTCGCTGGCGCGCGGGATCGGCGGCAATCGCAAAGATGGTGCCGCGGTGCAAATCGAGCGCGTTCAGCGCCTGTGCGCCGGCTTCGGCAAAGTGCAGTCGGCCGTCTCCGGCAGCGGCCACCAGGGTTTCGCCGAGCCAGGCGAGTCCGGTGCCGGGCGCGCCGAGCCGCCAATCCTGCGTCAGCGCGCGAATGCCCGCTTCCGGCGCCTCGATATCCGACATCATGCCCGGCACTGCTCGAAGCCCTCGCGCAAGGTTTCAACGGGCAGGTTGCGGCCGATAAAGACGAGCCGGCTCTGCCGCTTCTCATCGTCCTTCCACGGACGCTGATAGTCGCCTTCGAGCAGCATATGGACGCCCTGCACGACGAAGCGTTCGGGATTGTCCTTCAGGGCGATGATGCCCTTGAGGCGCAGGATGTCGGTGCCATAGGTCTGCGTCATCAGCCGCAGCCAGCCGGAGAACCTGTTGGCATCGAGCGGCTTGTCGCTGATGAGGGAGATGCTCGTCACATCCTCGTCGTGCTCGTGATCGTGCTCTTCGGTCAGGAAATCCGGCTCGATTTCGAGCACGCGCTTGAGGTTAAAGGCGTCGCGGCCAAGCACCTGGTCGAGCGGCAGATTGCAACGCTCCGCGTGCTGGATCGGGGCCATCGGATTGATCTTGCGGATACGCGCTTCGACCTCGGCCAGCTCCTGGGCCGTAACGAGGTCGGTCTTGTTGAGGACGACGAGGTCGGCGAAGGCAAGCTGCTCCTGCGCCTCAGGAGCCGTGTCGATCTCGCCGAGCACGTGCTTGGCGTCGACCACGGTGACGATCGCATCAAGCTTGGTGCGCTCGCGCACGTCCTCGTCGACGAAGAAGGTCTGTGCGACCGGCGCCGGATCGGCAAGGCCGGTGGTTTCGACGATTATGCCGTCGAACCTGTCGGCCCGCTTCATCAGGCCTTCGAGGATGCGGATCAAGTCGCCGCGAACCGTGCAGCAGATGCAGCCGTTGTTCATCTCGAAGATTTCCTCGTCGGCATTGACGATGAGATCGTTGTCGATGCCGACCTCGCCGAACTCGTTGACGATGACGGCGTATTTCTTGCCGTGCTGCTCGGAGAGGATGCGGTTGAGAAGGGTGGTCTTGCCCGAGCCGAGGAAGCCCGTCAGCACGGTGACGGGAGTCTGTGCGATCTCTGCTGATGCGGTCATGCTGGATGGTCCTTTCATAAGGGTCAGGCGCGCTTGCGCTGCGGCTTGCGTTGGAGCGTCAGGAGGAATTTTTCGAGCGAGGTCTCGTCGATGCCGTCGGCGATCAGGACAAGGCGCGTGCGCCGATCGTTGCTCGGCCAAGCCTCTAGCCGTATGGGCGGGTGGAAGATGTCCTGGACGAGGTGCACCAGGATCGGCCGGTCCGGATCGTCGTCGAGCGCCACCAGCCCCTTGAGGCGCAGGAGGCGCTTTCCGGCGGCGCGGCGCAGGATATCGATGAAGGCAAGGAGCTCGTTGGGCGAGACGAGCCCGTCCATGACCATGCTCTTGGTATAGATGCCCGAATGGCGCGCGAGGTTATCGACCGGCGCCTTGGCACGGGGCGCGAATGCGCGCACGATCGGGTTCTCGGCTGCAAGCCAGGCGGCGATGTCGCCGCCCGCCGGCGCGTAGGCGCCGGGCGCCAGAAGCAGCTCCGGCTGCGCCAGCGGATCCTGCACGTCGATGAGCCGCGCGCCCGGATTGATCCGCGCGACAAGGGCGTCGAGACCGCTGCGCCGCTCGGCCGCATCATGGCCGAGAAGATCCGATTTGGTCAGCGCGATGCGATCGGCAAAGGCAAGCTGCTTATGGCCGACGATGCGCTCCTCGACGGTCGCCTCGCCGCGCACCGCATCGAGCGTGGTGATGACGGAGGCGAGCGTGAAGAGCCGGCCGGCGATGCGGTAGGGCGAGGCCAGGAGCATCTGGTTGACGATCGGCGCCGGATCGGCAAGGCCGGTGGTCTCGATGACGACGCGCTCGATCCTGCCGGTCTTGCCTTCGTCCATGGCTTCGGAGAGGCGCGACAGCGTCGAGACGATGTCGTTGCCCGGCTCGCAGCAGATGCAGCCGGTCGAGGTCTCGGCAAAGCTCATGTCGTTGCCGTCGACTTCGATGAGATCATTGTCGATGGGCACATCGCCGTATTCGTTGACGATGACGGCGGTGCGCGGTCCGCCCGGAACCATCATCCGGTTGAGAAGGCTGGTTTTGCCCGAACCCAGGAATCCCGTGAGCAGGAAGACGGGGATGGGGCTCGACAAGCCCGGTTCCATGGACGTCACTGAACATCTCCGTTGCACGTCTCGCACAATCCGCGCATCTCGACCGTCACGCGCTGCGCCTTGAAGGCATGGCCCTTCGACCAGCGCTCGAGCCCCCGTTCGACCGAGGGCTCGAGGAACTCGGCCACCTGCCCACATTTGTCGCAGATGGCGAACGCCACGGGCTGTCGGCAGCGGCCGCCATGCTCGCAGGCGATGAAGGCGTTGAGGCTTTCGAGGCGGTGGACCAGGCCATAGTCGAGGAGCTTTTCAAGCGCCCGGTAGACCTGCAGTGGCGCCTTGATCCGATGACCCTCGATACGCTCGAGGATGGCATAGGCGCTCAGCGGCGTGCGTGCCTTTAGCAGGGCATCGAACACCACTTGCTGGTTGGCTGTCAGTACCCGCTCAATGAGCATCTGGAATCCGTCTTGCGTCGTAGAGTTCGTAATGTAATAACATCACCAACTTTCGTACTCAAGCGCTTCCAACCCCCAAAGGTCTCATGCCGGATGCATGCCTGACATTCACCGATCTGACGCTGGGTTATGGCGGCCATCCGGCCGTGCACCACCTTTCGGGCACGGTGCGCAAAGGGTCTCTCACCGCCGTCGTCGGCGCCAACGGCTCGGGCAAATCGACCTTGATGAAGGGGATCGTCGGCATGCTGGCGCCAATGACCGGCCGTTGCGTGGTGCAGCCGGGCATGCGCGTCGCCTATCTGCCACAGCAATCCGAGCTCGACCGCTCGTTCCCCGCCCGCGTCGCCGATCTGGTTTCGCTCGGCCTCTGGCCGAGACGCGGTCTGTTGGGGCGGCATAGGGCAGGGGACCGCGAAGCCGTGGCCAGGGCGCTGAGCGCCGTCGGTTTGGAAGGATTCGAGAGGCGGCCGATCGACACGCTCTCGGGCGGGCAGATACAGCGGGCGCTGTTCGCGCGCGTGCTGGTGCAGGATGCCGACCTGATCCTCCTCGATGAGCCCTTCAATGCCATCGATACACGCACGGTCGGAGACCTTGTGGAGTTGATCAAGCGCTGGCACGGCGAAGAGCGTACCGTGCTCGTGGTCGTCCACGATCTGGACCTCGTGCGTGAAAACTTCCCGCAAGCCCTGTTGCTAGCCCGGCGGCCGGTGGCCTGGGGCGACGCGCGCGAAACGCTCGCGCCCGAAAACCTCCTGAGGGCACGGCGGTTTCACGAGGCCTGGGACGAGGATGCGCCCTGGTGCGAGCAGGATCACGGCCATGGCGATTCGCGCGCCTGGGAGCAGGGGAGAGTGCCGTGAGCATCCTGCACGAGGCTCTCGTCGCGCCGTTCCTCGAATTCGGCTTCATGCAGCGCGCGCTGCTGGGCGCGCTGATGCTCTCGATCGGCGCCGGGCCGGTCGGCGTCTTCCTCATGCTGCGGCGCATGAGCTTAACGGGCGATGCAATGGCGCATGCCATCCTGCCGGGCGCTGCCGCGGGATTTCTCCTCTACGGGCTGGAACTGGTGCCGATGACCATCGGCGGCCTCGTTGCCGGTGCGGTGGTGGCGCTCGGCGCCGGCGCCGTGTCGCGCCTGACAGTGCAGAAGGAAGACGCGTCCATGGCCGCCTTCTATCTCATCGCGCTGTCGGTCGGCGTGGTGATGGTTTCCATGCGCGGCTCGAGCATCGATCTGATGCATGTGCTGTTCGGCACCGTGCTCGCCCTCAACGGCGATGCGCTCACGCTCATCGGGCTTGTCGCGGCCATCACGCTTACGACCATGCTGGTCTTCCGGCGCGCGCTGATCGCCGAATGCCTCGATCCGCTGTTCCTGCGGTCGGTGTCCCGCCTCGGTTCACCCGTGCATTTCATTTTTCTCGGGCTCGTCGTGCTGAACCTCGTTGCCGGTTTTCAGGCGCTGGGCACTTTGCTTTCGGTCGGGCTGATGGTGCTGCCCGCGGCTGCGGCGCGGTTCTGGGCCAACAGGGTCGAGACCATGTGCCTCATCGCCATGGCCATTGGCGTCCTCGCTTCGGTGTCGGGACTGCTGCTCTCTTATCATTTCAGTCTGCCATCGGGCCCGGCGATCATCCTCTCGGCGGGCTTAGCCTATGCGGTCTCGGTCCTCGTCGGCGCGCGCGGCCTGCTGACGACGCTGCGCCCCCACACCTCCCACCGCATTGCGTAACAAGGAACCCGTCCATGAACCGCTTCTCCAGGCTCACCTTCGCTTGTTCCGTTATATCGTTTGGCGTGCTTTCGGGCGCAGTCGCGCAGGAGAACAGGCTGCAGGTCGTCGCCACCTTCTCCATCATCGGCGATCTTGCCAGGCAGGTCGGCGGCGAACGGATCGAGCTCAAGACCCTGGTGGGTCCGAACGGGGACGCCCACGTCTACGAACCCAAGCCGGCCGATGCGATCGCCCTGGCGCGCGCCGATGTCGTGCTGGTGAATGGGCTCCTGTTCGAGGGTTTTCTCTCCCGTCTCGTCGAAGCGAGCGGCACCGCGGCGCCGATCGTCGAGCTGACGCAAGGCATCGATATCCTCGAGGATCCTGCGGGCGGGCACTACCACTTCGTCAACGGCGAGGCGGTCTTCCATGCCGCCCCTAACGATCCGCACGCCTGGCAGTCGGTCGTCAACGCCAAGCTCTATGTCGAGAACATCGCCGAAGCCTTCTGCGCCGCCGATGCAGGGGGTTGCGCCGACTACCAAGCCAATGCGGCGGTCTATTTCGACGAGCTGACCGCCCTCGACGAGGAGGTCCGGCAGGCGATCGCCGCCATACCCGAGGACAAGCGCGTGGTGGTCGTTGCGCACCACGCCTTCCGCTACTTCGAAGATGCCTACGGGATCACTTTCCTCTCCCCGCAGGGCGTTTCGACCGAATCCGAAGCATCGGCCGCCGATGTGGCGGGGCTCGTGCGCGAGGTGCGCGAGCGCCGCGCTTCAGCGGTTTTTGCCGAGAACATCTCCGACGCGCGCCTTGTCGAGCAGATCGCCGCCGAAGCCGGGCTGACGCTGGGCGGCACGCTCTTTTCCGACGCCCTGTCCGGACCGGAAGGACCGGCGTCGACCTATGT
This sequence comes from Devosia geojensis, assembly GCF_000969415.1. Lineage (GTDB taxonomy): Bacteria > Pseudomonadota > Alphaproteobacteria > Rhizobiales > Devosiaceae > Devosia > Devosia geojensis. Next base: position 85,441 of record NZ_JZEX01000087.1, read on the forward strand.
CGATCTCATCCGCGCCAACGTCGCCACCATCACGTCGGCCGTCACTGCCGACTGACTCGCCGCGGGGGGGCCGTGCGGTCCTGCCGCCTCTCTTCATCACCAACTAGGAGACCAATTCATGAAAAGATTGGCATTGGGCACCTCGGCCCTCGCCCTTATGGCCTGCTTCAGCGGCCTCGCTATGGCGGACGAGCACGTGACCGCATGGCGACTGTTCGTTTCCGATCACGCCGAACCAGTCGTTCATGTGATCGACGCGGTGGAAGGCGAGACCCTCGCCACCTTCGACATCAAGGGACCGGCTTCCCTTTATCGCAGCGACAGCGGCGAGGCGGTCTATGCGGTCCAGGGCGACGCGGATGTCGTGACGGCCATCAAGACCGGCATTGCCTTCCACGATCACGGCGATCATGCCGACATCGACGTGGAGGATCCGGCGCTGACCGGCGCCGAGATCATGGGCGACTACCCCGTCCACTTCGTCGAGCACGACGGCCACTGGGCGACCTTCTTCGACAAGGAGGGCGTTGCCCGAATCTTCAGCGAGCGCGATGCGCTTGCGGGGCACGCCGAGACCCGCGAGGTCGATTCCGGTGCGCCGCACCATGGTGTCGTCGTCTCCTATGGCAATTACGACCTCGTTTCCGAGCCGCACCCCGAGGATCCGTCCAACCTGCCCATCGGCATCAAGACGCTCGGCCGCGACGGCAACCAGGTTGGCGATCTCGCCGAATGCCCCGACCTTCACGGAGAGGCAGCCTCAGGCAATGTTCTGGCCTTCGCCTGCGCGACCGGTCTCCTGGTCGTCACCTCGGGTAGCGGCGGCGCCCCGTCGATCGAGCATCTAGCCTACGCCGATACCCTGCCCGAAGGCAAATCGACGACGCTGATCGGCGGCCGCGGTCTGCAGTACTTCCTCGGCAACTACGGCGCCGATGCCGTCGTGCTGATCGACCCGAGCGAAGAGAATGCCTTCCGGCGCGTCGAGTTGCCGACCCGCCGCGTCCACTTCGCCGTCGATCCGGTGCGGGCGCGCTTCGCCTATGTTTTCACAGAGGATGGGCGGCTGCATCAGCTCGACGTCATCGGAGGCGAAATCACCAAGTCGCTGGCCCTCACCGAACCCTACTCCATGGACGGCCATTGGAGCGATCCGCGCCCGCGCATCGCGGTCGCCGGCGAACATGTCGTCGTCACCGATCCGCTGGCTGGCAAGCTCCACCTCGTCGATGCGGTGACCTTTGAAGAGGACGGCGAGATCGATGTCGAGGGGACCCCATTCAATATCGTTGCCGTCGGTGGCACCGGCACGGCTCATGGTCACGCCGAGCGCGAGGAGCACGATCATGGCCATGAAGGCGATGCGCATGATCATGCGCATTCCCACGATCACGATGACCAGATTTACCAGGGCTATTTCGAGGACGACCAGGTAAAGGAGCGAGGACTGTCGGACTGGGCCGGGGACTGGCAGTCGGTCTATCCTTACCTGCAGGATGGAACGCTCGATCCTGTGATGGCTCACAAGGCGGAACACGGCGACAAGAGCGCCGACGAATACCGCGCCTATTACGAAATCGGCTACCGGACCGATGCCGGGCGGATCGCGATCGACGGCGACACGGTCACCTTCTATGAGCAGGGAGAGCCGATTGAAGCGCGCTATGCGAGTGACGGCTATGAAATCCTGACGTACGAGAAGGGTAATCGCGGCGTGCGCTTCATATTCGAGAAGACCGGGGGCGACGAGGCCGCTCCACGATACATCCAGTTCAGCGACCACAAGATCGCGCCGGAAGCGGCCGACCACTATCACCTCTACTGGGGCGATGATCGCGCCGCCCTGCTCGAGGAACTGACGAACTGGCCGACCTACTATCCGTCCTCCTTGAGTGCCGAGGAGATCGTGGCCGAGATGATGGCGCACTGACGAAGGCGGTCGCTGGAATAGTTTGTGCCCGGCAGCTCCGGCCGGGCACTATCCCACCATGCTTTGCCTCTGCGAAGCAGAAGGAAGGCGATCGGCGAATAGTCATGCGGACGGCATTCTCAGTTCCGAATGGACCAGCAAAATCAGCTGCGCGGCCGCGCACTGCTCCAGGCCGATCTTCATGGTCCGCTGCTTGATCGCCATGGCGGATGACATCTCGGTGTGGTCCAGTCGCTGATCACGAGTGCGCCGGGTCCTGCTCCGCCAGCCAAGCCTGAACACGCGGCGTCATCGCTTCGTTGGAGAGCGCCGCGACGATCAGCGACGTGTCGAGATAGAGCATCAGTATCCCACATCGATCGCACAAGATCGGCTGCACTCCGGAACTGGGGCGGCATCGCTGCCGTCAGCGTTTGAAGCAGCGCGGCATCGATCGGCTAGCGCGGTCTGGCGACGGTTGTGAGCCGCGCGACCGGCTTGCCGCGGCAGGTGATGTCGATCGAATGCTGCCCTTTCACTTATGACAACCCCGAAGACGAGGCTCGAATGGTTTTCGCTAGCAGAAACAACATCTTATGATAGGTTCAAATCATAGAGTAGGAGTGACGGAGGTCGCGCGCTGCTCGAAGACGTTAGCGCGCGACCAGTTCTCGGCGTCGATCACGCGGTCGTAGATCGATTACTGTTCCTTCTTGAACAAGTCCTGGAAGATGAGCGGGCCCCAGGTGCGGCCGCGTGCATGCACCAGCGTGCCGCCCTCGTTGAGCTTTCCCAGCGTGACCGGTGCGAACCCGAGTTGTTTGGCCAAGGCCGCCACGGGAGCGATCGCGTCGTCGTCGTCGCTCGACAGAAAGACGACCCGGTGCCCGCCCTCGACGATCGGATCGGCAGCCAGGGTGGCTGCGACCAGGTGATTGAAACCTTTCACGAACTTGGCGCCGGTGAACGCCTTCGCGACGAAGGCAGAGGACGGGAGGCCGTCCAGTTCTTCAGGGACGGGAAACGCGTTCGTCGCGTCGATGACCGTCTTGCCTTCCCAGCTCGGCAGGGCTTTTCGCAACCTCGCGATGCTCCCCGAAGGGGACCGCGAGGATGATCGTATCGGCCTCGAGCGCATCCCGCAGCGACCTGGCGACGACCGTGGGTCCAATCGCCCGAGCCTGCGGCGCCAGCGCCTCGGGTGGCCGGCGGCTCGCGACGGTCACGTCGATGTTTTTGCGGGCGAAGGCGTGGGCGAGGGCCTGGCCGATCTTGCCGAATCCTACAATTGCGTAGCTCATGATAGTTCTCCGATGCGTGTTGACAGTGATTCCCGGCCTTCAACGGCGCTGGGTAACCCGTTCTGCTGTATGGTGATCTTCACGTAGACGTCCCGTCGTGAACCATGGACATGCTGGTTCCCGCCGATCGGCCGCCTGCCGCGATCCGGCGCGAATTCAGATGGCCGAGAGGCCGCCGTCGACAGACAACTCCACCCCATTCACGAAGCTCGAATCGTCCGAAGCCAGAAACACCGCGACCGCCGCGATTTCCTCGGGACGCCCCATCTTTCCCCGCGGGATCACGGATTCGAACATCCACTTGGCTTCCTCGGTGAGAACCTGGTCCTGCATCGGTGTGTCGGTCGGCCCCGGGTGCAGCACGTTCACCCGGATATTCCTGTCCTTGAGTTCGTTGAGCCACCCGCGTGCGAATGCGAGCAACGTCGCCTTGCTCGCCGCATAGACGCTGTAGCCAGGAAAACCTTTGATCGCGGCAACCGACCCGGTCATGAAGATCGACCCGCCATCGTTGAACAGCAGCAACGCCTTCTGCACCGTGAACAGCGTGCCGCGCGCATTGAGGTTAAAGGCCGCATCGAAGTGCTGCTCGGTAATCTCGCCCAGTGGGGCGGCTTCGCCCATGCCGGCGCTCGCATAGAGGACGTCGATCTTGCCCTTTTCCCGCCTGACCGTGTCGAACAGACGGTCGAGGTCGTCGAGATTGGCCGCGTCGCCGCGCACGCCGGTCACGTTCCGGCCGATGAGCCTGACGGCCTCGTCGAGCACTTCCTGCCGACGGCTGGTGATGAAAACATAGGCGCCTTCTTCAACGAACCGCCTGGCGCTCGCCAGCGCCATGCCGCTCGATCCACCGGTGATGACTGCAACCTTACCTTCAAGCTTTCCCATGACTTCTTCTTTCAGATTTCGTCTTTGGTTGTTCGGGGATGCCCCCCGGGAGCCTGAAGATGGGTCTGCCGGTGTCAGGCGTTGAGTGCGCAAGCGCGCATATCGGTGGTGCGAAATCGATCCGGCTGAACGACTGACGCCCACCGCGACGATCGGTGTCCGCCGTTCGCAATTGGGTCCGCTCGAACTATGATGGCCGCCCGCACTGCTGTACGATGCGTTAGATGCGGGCTTGGAAGGCGCACCCCAGCGGTGCCGGATTGCACCATGATCGACTGGGATGACGTTCGCTACTTTCTTGCCGTCGCGCGCGGAGGCTCGGTGCGGGCGGCCGCCGGGCGGCTTGGGGTGAACCACTCGACCGTGCTGCGACGCATCGCCCAGCTCGAGGAACGCCTCGGTGCGCACATGTTCGAAAAGCTGCCTTCAGGCTACCGCCTGACGGCTGCGGGCGAGGAGGTCCTCGAGCTCGCCAACCAGATGGAAGCGTCGTCGCACCAGCTGGAGACGCGCGTCTTCGGACGCGACCAAAGCGTGCGCGGGCTTCTGCGGGTGACGTTGGCGCCGACCCTCGCGACACACCTGCTCATGCCGGACCTCGCCGATTTCGCGCTTCTGCATCCGGACATCGAGATGGAAATCCTGTCGTCCGGCGAGCTGGCAAATCTGACCAACCGAGAAGCCGATGTCGCGATCCGCATCGTTCACGACCGCAAAACCCTGCCGCTCAATCTTCACGGCCTCAAGGGACCGGATCTGTTCAGCGGCGTCTACATATCCCGCGATCGGCTGGCCGCGTGGCGCGCAGGTGCGCCGGATCCCGTCCGGTGGATCGTCATAAGCGTTCAAGGCATCCCGGACTGGGCACGCGAGGGGGAGGTTCGCAGCACAGGGGTTCCGTTCAGGACCACGGACGGCGAGGCGCAGATCGTTGCAGTGCGGCAAGGGCTCGGGATGACGACATTGCCGTGCTTCGTCGGAGATGCCGACCCCCTGTTGGCGAGGGGGCCGGGCACCGACCTGCACATGCATGGAACGCTCTGGCTTCTCACGCAGGGGGAGACACGCAAGACGAAGCGCGTGCAGCTTTTTACCGAGTTCGTATCCCGCAGGCTCGCCGCGTACGCTCCGCTGCTCGCGGGGCTGTCCATATCGCGCGACTGACGCGCGGGAGCTCGCCGGCGACGCTCGGAAGCCGAGCTGCGGTCGCCTGAAATGGCGGCGTGTTGACCATTGCCGCATCCGGAAATGCTGGCGAATTTCGCCAAACAGCTCGTTGAGCTACGTCGACTCCGCTCCGGTTTCTCGTCTCGATTTTCCAGACTTGCGGTCGAAGACCTGCACGAGGTCGGGGTCCACACGAAAATGGAGGGTTTGTCCTGTGCTGACCTGCTCTTCTCCGTCGACCACGACAGTGGCGGACGTGCCGCCGATATCGACGACGAGATGGGTTTGCGCGCCCGTCGGCTCGATGAGGGTGACGTTGCCGAAGAGAGCCGTACGCTCCCGGCTGATCTGGAAGTGCTCCGGACGTACGCCGATGACGACCTGGTCTCCGGCTGACGCTTGGCATTGCGGCAACGCCACGGCGATTCCTTCACCGAGTTTGCCGACGAGCCGGTCGCCGGCCGCTTCGATATGGGTCTCGAAGAAGTTCATGGCCGGGGAGCCGATAAATCCTGCAACGAACGTATTGGCCGGACGCCGATAGAGCTCCAGTGGAGAGCCCTGCTGCTCGATCCGCCCCTGGTTGAGAACGATGATGCGGTCGGCGAGGGTCATGGCCTCGATCTGGTCGTGGGTCACGTAGATCGAGGTGGTCTTGACCTTGCCGTGCAGCGCCTTGATCTCGGTGCGCATCTGCACGCGCAGTTTGGCATCGAGGTTCGAGAGGGGCTCGTCGAAAAGGAAGGTCGCGGGGTCGCGCACGATGGCCCGCCCCATGGCCACGCGCTGGCGCTGTCCGCCCGACAGATGCGCGGGCCTGCGATCCAGCAGGTTGATCAGGTCCAGCATTCGCGCCGCTTCCTCGGTGCGTCGCGCAATCTCAGGCTTGGACATCCCCGAAAGGCGCAGGTTGAAACCTATGTTCTCGGCCACCGTCATATGCGGGTAGAGCGCGTAGTTCTGGAACACCATCGCTACATTGCGTTCGCGCGGGTTGAGCGCATTGACGAGCATGTTGTCGATCCGGATCTCGCCGGAGGTGGGATGCTCCAGGCCGGCGATGATGCGCAGGATGGTGGATTTGCCGCATCCGGAGGGGCCTACAAGCGCGACGAACTCGCCGTCTTCGATACTCAGGTTGATGTCATGGATGACATCGACCACGCCGAACGACTTCTTGAGATCCTTGAGTTCAACGGATGCCATCGTGATCCACTCCGTTTGGCAGCGACATGTTGAGGAACTCCCGAGCCCGGCTCGTCACCGCGACTTCGACCGGCAGCCGCTCCATCGAGGACGCGCCGTAGAAGCCGTTGATGCCGTGGGTCCGGTCGAGCACGTATTGAGCGTCCGCCGGTTCTGCGATCGGGCCGCCGTGGCAGAGGACAATGACGTCTGGCCGGACCCGCCGCGCTGCGGCTGCCCATTCCGCGATTTTATCGACGCAGTCATCGAGGGTTACGGCGGTATGGGCGCCGATCTGGCCCCCCGTCGTCAGGCCCAGGTGGCACACGATGATGTCCGCCCCGGCCTTGGTCATGGCGGCCGCATTCTCGCTCGAGAATACGTAGGGAGTGGTCAGCAGGCCGAGGCTGTTCGCCTTTGCGATCATTTCCACCTCCTTGTAGTAGCCCATGCCGGTCTCTTCGAGGTTGGCGCGGAAGATGCCGTCAATGAGCCCGACCGTCGGGAAGTTCTGGACGCCCGAGAAGCCGATGCGGGCGAGTTCGGGCAGGAAGACATCGGGATCGTAGAACGGGTCGGTCCCGTTCACGCCGGCAAGGACAGGTGTGTGCTTGATCACCGGAAGGACTTCCCGCGCCATGTCGACAACGATTTCGTTCGCGTTGCCGTAGGCCAGCATGCCGGCAAGCGAGCCGCGGCCGGCCATGCGGTAGCGGCCGGAGTTGTAGATGATCAGAAGGTCGATCTCTCCGCCCTCCTGCAGTTTGGCGGTGATGCCGGTGCCTGCGCCGCCTCCCACAATGGGGAGCCCGGCGGCCATCTTGGCTCTCAGCCGGGTCAGAATTTCGGTGCGGGTAAGTCGTGCCATAAGGTTCAGTCCTTCAGTTACGCAACGCAGGCTTGGCGCTTGCCTCGCCGATCAGGTGCTGCAATTCCGCGGCGGCGCGGGCGGCAAAGAGCGGGTCGTTGATGTCGGTGTCGACCTCGATCAGGCGTATTCGACCATCAAGACCGGCGCGGATGGCGCTGAAAAGCGCATCGTCGGCGTCCGGATCGTGGAAGGGGCCATCGGCCTTCGCTATCGCGGAGACTCCGCGCAGCGGCAGCATCACCACGCAGGCAACGTTGAGCGCGGATACGCGCTCGGCGAGCCGGCGGCCGAGCTCCGCGCATTCCTGCGGCGTCGTTCGCATCAGCGTGACGCTCGGATTGTGGACGAAGAGGTTGCGCGCGCGAAACTGGGCCGGCACCGTATCCATCGGACCGAAGTTGACCATGTCGAGCGCGCCGACTGAAACCACGCGGGGCGTCGCCTCGGGCCCCGAATGGGTGAGCCGCCCCGGTCCAGCCGAGAAAACACCCCCGACAAGCTCATCGGCGAGTTCGGTCGTGGTGATGTCCAGGACGCCCGCGAGAAGGCCATTGTCCACCAGCGACTCCAGCGTGCGTCCGCCCGAACCCGTCATATGGAACGTGAGGACCTCGAACCCCTTGCTCTCGAGGATCCGACGTCCCTCCGTCACGCAGGGGGTCGTCACCCCGAACATGCTCGCGGCGACAAGGGGGCTGGCGTCGATGGACTCGACCCGCGAAGCGCCGATCATGCCGGCGAGCGCGGCCGCCGCATTGGCAAGGATGCGGGCCGAGATGCGGTTGACGCCCGCGATATCGACGACGCTGGGAAAGAGCACGAGGTCGGTTTCCCCGACATAGACGCTGGTGTCGGCGGAGGCGGCGGTCGAGACGATCAGTTTGGGAACGCCGAGGGGAAGCCCGCGGAACGCCTGGGCGGCGATGGACGTGCCGCCTGTTCCGCCGAGGCTGATGGCGCCGTCGAGCTTTCCATTCCGATGGAGATCGGCAACGACCCGCTCGGCGCCGCGCGCCATGGTCGTTACTGCCGCCCCACGGTCATTCCTGCCGGCGAGCTCACCAAGATCGCTGCCGGCCGCCTTGGCGACCGCCTCGCGTCCAATGTCGGCAGGGATTGTCGGCTCGCCCAGTACGCCGCAGTCGATGAGCGTGACCGTCAGTCCCGCATTTACCAGCCGGTCCCTGACGAAGGCGAATTCCGCCCCCTTGGTGTCGAGCGTTCCGAGCATCACCACATTGGCCATTTTCCCCTCCCCGAAAGCCGATGCGGATCAGCCGATATTGCCGATGCCGGGGATGGCCCCGGCCGGCGCCTCGCGGAAATCGGGCAGTTCGCGTAGCGCCCGCTCGGCCCCACCTGGGGTGTAGACCACGAGGAGGGTGAGATCGCTCCAGCCGGTGTTCAGCGTGGAGTGGTAGACGCCGCGCGGGATGTAGAACATGTCGCCCGCAGCGATCGGAAACGGCTCCTTGTCATCGATCATCTGGCGTCCATGACCGGCGACCACGTAGATCAGCTCATCGGCGTCGGGATGGTTGTGGCGGTCATGACCCTTGTTGGGAAACACGACCACGTCGCCCGCGGTCATGCTCGCCCCACCGGCCGTCACGTCGGGGCTGACGCGCCACTTGATCCGTCCCCAATCGAAGAGACTGGTGGCAAAGTCGTTGGGATGCAGGTTTTTCACGGAAGTTTCCTCCTCAACGCCGCGCCGGGCTTTCGACGTGGATGCCCATGCGGTCTTCGTAGTAGGTGATGCACGCGCTCTGGCCCCAGAGCTTGTCGCCCTTTTCGAGGGCGCCGCCGAAGACTTCGAGCAGGGCCTCGGAGAAGGGCGTCGTTGCGCCGAGTGCCTTGGCCGTCTCCAGCACGTAGCGCATGTCCTTGGTGTGGAGCGCCAGCTGCCCACCCTGGCCGAATTCGCGTTTGGCGATGCGCGGATAACCGCGCTCGACCTGGTTCACGGCCGCTCCGGTCGTGCGGATGGCCTCCCACACCCTGTCGATATCGAGCCCGGCCTTGGCGGCGAACGCCATACCCTCGGCGACAACGGCGATGTTGACGCCCGAGATCATGTTCTGGACGAGCTTGGTGTAGTGTCCGTGGCCGTTCGGTCCGACGAGAGTGGTGCGGTGCCCGACGATCTCGAAGACCGGATAGATCTCGTCGAACAGGGCCTGCTCGCCACCGACCATGATATCCATGCCGTGGGGACCGAAGCTGATCGGCGCGTCGAGGAAGCGGATGCCCTTTTCCTGGCACAGCCCAACGAGTTCGGCGGTGCGCGAGGGCAGGCTCGTGCTCATGTCGACCAGCACCTGCCCCGGCCGCATGCGTGCGAGCAGACCATCGGGACCGCGGGTCACCGCTTCGACGATGTTGGAGTTCGGCAGCGAAAGCAGCACGACGTCGGTTCGCCCGACCATATCGGCGTAGCTGCCCACGCGCCTGGCCCCGTTCTGCTCGGCCCGCGCGAGTGCCGCCTCCGATGGGTCCATCACCAGGACCTTGTAACCGGCGTCAGCCAGGTCCTTGGCCATGCGGCCACCGACATTGCCAACTCCGATGATGCCGACGTTCTTTTCGGACAATTTCCATTCCTCCCAAGTGTTCAGAGTTTCATGCCGGTCGTGGCGAGGCCCTCGACGATGAGCCTCTGGAAGAGCATGAAGATGATGAGAACCGGCACGACGGAGAGCGTCGACATGGCCAGGAGCTGGCCGTAGAACGACGAGCCGGTCGTATCGAGAAAGCGGTTGAGACCAACGGCGACCGTCAGCTTCTCGGCGCTGTTGAGGTAGACGAGCTGGCCGAAGAAGTCGCCCCAGGTCCAGATGAAGGTGAAGATGGCGACCGTCGCCAACGCCGGCTTGCAGAGCGGCACGATGACGTACCAGAGCACCTGCCAGCGCCCGCACCCGTCGACGATCGCCGCCTGGTCCAGCTCCTTGGGCAGGCCGCGGATGAAGATCGTCATCAGGTAGACGAAGAAGCCGTCGACCGCGAAGAACTTGGGCACCGTCAGCGGCAGGAAGGTGTCGACCCAGCCGATCTGGTTGAACACCAGGTATTGCGGCAGGATCAGGACCTGCAGCGGCAGGATCAGCGATACGATCAGCACGGCGAACATCAGCGTCATGCCGCGGAACTCCATCCGGGCGAAGGCATAGGCCGTGATGGTGCAGGCGACGAGGTTTCCGACCACCGCGAGCCCCGCGATGATGAAGGAATTGAGAAAGAACACGCTGAAGGACTGGCCCTGCGTGCTGCGCCAGCCGAGGACGAAGTTCTCGAGCGTCGGTTCGGCCGGGATCAGCGAGGGGCTGGCGAAGATCTGCCCCTCGGGCATGAAGGACCGGCTGATCATCCAGATCAGCGGATAGAGCATCACATAGGTGCAGCCGAGCAGGACGGCGTGCTTGAGGAGGAGCCTCATCATGGAGCCGGAACCGGTCATGGCGCGATCAGTCATTGTTCACCCACCTGCGTCCGGACTTGAGGATGAGGAAGGTGGCGCAGCCGATCACGACCAGCAGGAACCAGGCCATGGCGGAGGCGTAACCCATCTGAAAATTGGAGAAGCCCTTCTGGTAGAGGTAGAGCGTGTAGAAGAGCAGCGAGTTGGCGGGCGCGCCGGTGCCGCCGCTGATCACATAGGCCTGCGTGAAGGTCTGTGAGGCGCTGATCATCTGCATGATCAGGTTGAAGACCACCACCGGCGCCAGCAGGGGCAGCACGACGAAGCGGAACCGCACCCAGGACGTCGCGCCGTCTATGGCCGCGGCCTCGAGCAGTTCCTTGGGAATCTGGCGCAGCGCCGCCAGGAAGATCACCATCGATGATCCGAATTCCCAGACGCGCAGGGCAATGAGCGTGTAGATGGCGTAGCGCGGGTCGTTGAGCCAATTGGCGCCCTTGATGCCGAAAACGGCGAGGGCCGAGTTGACGATGCCCGGATTGCCGAACACCTGGCTCCAGAGCACCGCGACGGCCACGCTCGCTCCCAGCAGGGACGGCACGAACAATGCCGCGCGATAGAAATCCGCGCCCGCAAAGCGCTTGTTGAGCGCGATCGCGACGAGCAGCGAAAAGGCGACCTGCAAAGGCACGCCGAAGAAGATGTAGATGCCGGTGACCCGTAGCGCCTGGATGAAGCGCGGGTCGTTGAACAGCATCGTCTGGTAGTTGGATAAGCCCACGAACTGCGTGTTCGGCGAAAAGCTGTAGTTCGTGAACGAAATGACGAACGACCAGACGATGGGCAGCGCCATGAAGGCGAGGATGCCCACCAGCCAGGGCGCCATGAAGAACCAGGGCGACTCCACCAGGCTGAACCATGCCGCGCGCCTGCGCGGCATGGGCAGGGCTTCCCCGCCTTCTGGAGGCATGGTTCGGGTCGCCTCGATCACGCCGCGATCTCCGCGATCGAAGCGACCTCGCCGAAGAATTCCTCGACGGTCTGGTCGACCGAGGTCATCCCGAAGACGACACTATCCGACTTGGCATTGAAGAGGGACGTGATGTCCGCCCCATTGGCCGGATAGTTGGGGAAGGTGACTGCGTTCGGTACCATCTCGTCGAGGAACTGCGACACGATCTGGCTCGGGGCCGGCAGCATCGGTTCGACCATCGCCTGGAGATCGCTGTTGCCGAGCCGGCCGTGCTCGTTGAGAAAGACGCGCGCCATCTCCTCGTCGTTGACCCACCAGTTGATGAGCTCGGCCGCGAGCTTGGGATCGCGCGAGTTGTTGGCGATGCCGAAATAGGCACCCACGATCACGCTCTTTCCCGGCTCGCTCGCGTGCGGCAGGTACTGGATGTTGAGCGGATCGTTGCGATGCGCTTCCTGGTAGGCCTGCCAGATGTGCAACTGGTTGGCATTGGTCGACATGATCGCCGCCCGGCCGGTGGAGAAGAGGCGTTGCGGCTCGGGATTGCTTTCGTCCTGGGCGGCCGTCGCGGCGTCGGGAATCCCCCCGCCATCGCGCAGGCGCTGCCAGAGCCCATACCATTCGGCCAGGTGCTCGCGCTTGAAGGCGATGCGTCCATCACCGTCGAACATCGAGGTATCGAACTGGCGCAGGAACACCTCGAACATGTTGGCGTTCTTCGAGCCGTCGGTGGCGCCGTAATAGCCATCGGGCAGCTTGCCGACGAACTCGAGCACCTTGGCCTCGAAATCGGCCCAGGTCGTCGCGTCCGGAAGGGGCTCGACGCCCGCTTCGTCGAACAAGGCTTCGTTGTAGAAGACGACGGGCCCCGAATTGCCGGTCGAGATGGTGTAGGTCACCCCGCCGACCTTGCCGCTGTCGATCACGGACTGAGGAAACTTCGACAGATCGATGGTCCCATCCGCGATGAAATCGTCGAGCGGCAGCATCCAGCCGCGGTCACTCAGGCCACGCAGCTCGCGGTGCGTGACGTTGACGATGTCGGGCAGCTGGCCGCCCACGGCCTGGGTGCCGAGCTTGAGGAAGTAGTCGTTGTAGGGTGCGTATTGCCTGCCGACGGAAACCCCGCGCACCTCCTCGAACATGTCGACGAGCTTGTTGTAGAGGTCGGCACGGGCGTTGCCGCCGAACCAGGAGACCGAGATCGCGTCGGCCTGGGCGAAGGCAGGCCGGGCCAGCGAGGCCATAGCGAGGCCGGCCCCGCCGAGCTTGAGCAGCGAGCGCCGCGATAATCTGTTGCAGTTCATGGATTCCCCTCCCTTGATGTCCGCTAGCGAACGGACGTGTACTTGCGGACGAGCTCCACGCCCGCCCGCAGGTCTTCGACCATTGTCGACTTGTCGATCCGCGGCAGCTCCACGACGATGTAACCGGAGAACCCGAGTTCCACGGCTCGTGAGATGACCGGATCGAACGGCACGATGCCCGCGCCGAACCGCACGAAATCCGTCGTGCCCTGCGCGCGGCAGTCCTTGGCATCGATGTGATGGATCTTGTCGGGCATCGTTTCGATCAGATCGACCATGTCGACGCCCGAGGAAGCGAAGTGCCCCATGTCGAGGCACACGCCGATATTGGGCGAGTCGATCTCGGAGAAGATCGCCTCATAGTCTTCCTTGAACTCGAAAGCGTTCTGGAAATGGTTCTCGACGACGAGGGAGATTCCCATGTCTTCTGCAACCGGAACGACATGGCGGAACACCTCGATCGCAGCCTTGAGCCCGCCTTCGGCCTTGCGGCTCGCGCCGGTGAACTTGAGAACGCTCGCGCCAAGCTCCCGGCAGGCGTGCAGCATCCAGAGGAAGTTGGCGACTTCCGTGGTGAGGTGAAACGGCCCCTGACCGCGAAACGGCAGGAAGTGCACTGAAACGGGGTTCAGTCCGGCGTCGAGGAAGCGCCCTCGGTTCCGCTTCAATCCGTCCGGAGTGATGTTCCGCGGATGCCAGCACATGAGCTCGGCGTTCGGAACACCGAGCTCGGGCAGAACATCCAACGCATATGCAAAGTCTTCATCGCCGAAATGATCGGCGCCAATACTTGCAACAGCCAGTTGAATAGGTTCACCGGCGCGCAATAGCGCGGTGTCGCGAACGTTATCGCGCATGAACACCTCTCCCAGGAGCGTTGTTTCTTGTTCGCTCTTGGGGTTCACCTCACATCGGATGCTCAGAAGGGTCAAAGGCCAATTTGCCGGAAGTGGACTTTACCCCCTCCGAGCGACTCCCAATTGAGCGCCGGCGATCGCCGGGACACCTCGGAAGCATTAGGCATGCCGCGGCACAATCGTAGACGGCGATAACTTCGCGCAGGGGCCGGGACTTCTATGGAAGGGTGGCCTCACACCCCTCATAGGCCACTACCGGCAAATTGGCTTTTGACACCCCTGGTCGCGAAAGGTTCCCTTGGATGGGTTCGTCCGCACAAAAACCAAACACAAGCGGGGAACGTCTATGGGAGGAAACGAATGATACGACCAGCTATACCAGCCCTCATGGTTGCCATTGGAGCCTGCATGGCCCCCGCCGCAAGCGCACAGGAGGTCAGCGGCGAGATTTCCTTCGCCTGGTGGGGCGCCGAGGCGCGTAACCGCGCCATTCTGGAAGTGGTCGCCGCCTTCGAAGAGGCGCATCCAGGTGTCAAGGTCCTGCCCCAACCGACGGAATTCGCGCGCCACTGGGACCGCGTGACGGTTCAGGCCGCCGCCGGCCAGGTTCCCTGCATCCCCATGATGCAGACACGCTATCAGGTGCGCTACGAGAACCTGGGGGCCTTGCTGCCGCTCGACGATCTGATCGCCGAGGGCAAGATCGACGTCTCCACCATCCCCGAGGAGTTGATCGAAGGCCATCGCAACGCCGACGGAAACCTCTACACGCTGCCCATCGGCCTCTGGTTCGAGACCTACCAGTACAACTGGACCAGACTCGAACCCACCGGTGTGGGCGAGCCCCAGAACGACTGGACCTACGAGGACTATATCGAGTGGGCCAGGCAAGCGCGGACCGAGCTGGATGAGGGGGTTTATCCCCTGTCCCAGCTGGGTACTTCGATTACCCAGTTTCAGATGTACGCCCAGGCGCGCGGAGAAGACCTGTTCGACGGCGTCGAGCCCGGCTTCTCCGAGGAGACGCTGGCCGACTGGTTCCGCCTTTGGGCGACGGCAAGCGAGGAGCGCCTGGCGCCCGACATGGCAATGAGCGCGGAAGAACCGACCGCCACGCCGCAGACCTACATGGCGCAGGGGATCACCCTGTCGCGCACGGGCGGGGACGTCACCGCGTCCGAGCTGCAGGCCGTACTCAATGAGCTCGACGGAAGCGTCGTGCACCAGGCCAAGTCGCCGAACGGCAACAACCCGCTGGTGTCCGGCAGCCACACCCTCGCCATCTCGACCAACTGCGCCAATGTCGACGCAGCGGCTGCGTTCATCGACTTCTGGCTGAACGACGAACCCGCCGCTGTCCGGCTGCAATCCCAGGTCGGGCTCGTTCCTTCGGCGTCTCTTCTCGAGGCGCAGGCCGCCGACCCCAACTCCCCGCCCACGCTCGTCGACCGCATCGAGATGTATACCGACTTCGCGGACACCTATGGGGTGAGGATCGACGTCTGGCCGGACAATACCCAGCATCTGGTCAACGAATTCCGCGACATCTACCAGCAGGTCGGCTTCGGTCAATCCTCGCCCGAAGATGCGGCGTCGCAGTTTGCCGAGGAAGTGCGCCGGTCCCTGGCCCTCAACTGACCACCGACCAGGCGAGGGAACTCCTGCCATGTCCTTATCCGGACCAAATAAGCTCGCCCGGTCGGCCTGGCTCTCCGACCGTGCACGCGAGAGCATCGCCGCCTACGTGTTCCTTTTGCCCTGGCTCATTGGCTTCGTGTTTATAACGCTGGGCCCGATCCTGGCTTCGCTCGCCCTCTCCTTCACCAATTTCAGCGGCTCGCTGGAGCGGATGCAGTGGGTCGGGCTCGACAACTACATACGCATGTTCACCTCGGACCGGGCCTATTGGGGCTCGGTCCGGGTGACGCTGCTCTATGTCTTCGTCTCGGTGCCCATCATGCTGGCCTTCGCGCTGGCGGTGGCGGTGGTGCTGAACCGGGGGCTGCGGTTTCTCGGCATCTACCGCACCATCTTCTATTTGCCGTCGCTGCTCGGCACCAGCGTCGCCATTGCGGTCCTCTGGCGCTACGTTTTCGGCCAGTACGGCTTGATCAACCAGCTTCTCGGCCTGTTCGGCATCGAGGGCTTCAGCTACATCGGCGATCCCCGCTCCGCGCTCCAGACGATCATGGTGCTGAACGTATGGACGTTCGGCGCGCCAATGGTCATCTTCCTCGCGGGCCTACGCCAGATTCCGGCGCAGATCTATGAAGCCGCCACCCTCGACGGCGCCAACGCATGGCAGCGCTTCTGGTCGATAACGCTGCCCTCGCTTTCCCCGCTCGTGCTCTTCAATGGCGTCCTCAGCATGATCGGCGGCTTCCAGGCCTTCACGCAGGTCTATGTGATCAGCGACGGTTCGGGGGGACCGGCGGGCTCCACCATGTTCTACACCCTGCTGCTCTACCAGCGCGCCTTCACGCAGCTGCAACTCGGCTACGCCTCCGCCATGGCATGGGTGCTGCTGTTGTTCATCGGGGTGGTCACGGCGGTTCTCTTCCTCAGCGCCAAGTACTGGGTCCACTACGGAGAAGGACGATGACCAATCCGGCCGCGTCGAGATCGCAGCGCTCCGTTGCGGCTCCCCGTCGCGACACCTGGAGCCACATCCCCGAAGGGATGCGGCCGATCCTGGCGCATACCGCACTGATCAGCGCCTGCTTCGTGATGATCTACCCGCTCCTGTGGCTGACCGCCTCGGCCTTCCGCGAGCCGGCCGCAATCTTCACCTCTCCCGGCCTGTGGCCCGGCGAACATTTCACGCTCGAGAATTTCGTGACGGGCTGGCAGGGATTGGGTTTCGTCGGGTTCTCGACCTTCTTTGCAAACTCACTGATCGTGGCCGGCCTCAGCGTGGTCGGCAACGTCTTTGCCTGTGCGCTGGCCGGCTACGCTTTCGCGCGTCTCAACTTTCCGTTCCGGCGCACGCTGTTCGCCCTGATGATGGGCACGATCATGCTGCCGCTGCATGCCTTGCTCATTCCGCAATACATACTCTTCAGCTCTCTTGGCTGGCTCGACACGTTCCTTCCGCTCGTCGTGCCCAAGTTCTTGGCCACCGAAGCGTTCTTCGTCTTCCTGTTCGTGCAGTTCTTCCGGACCATACCCGGCGAGCTGACGGACGCTGCGCGCATAGACGGGTGCGGACATTTCCAGATCTTCTGGCGGATCTTCGTGCCCCTGGCCCTGCCGGCCATGGCGACCACCGCCGCGTTCTCGTTCATCTGGGCCTGGAACGACTTCCTGCACCCGCTGATCTACCTCAACAGCCCTCAGAACTACACGGTCACCGTGGGTCTCTCGCTGTTCCTCGATGCGACCAGCGAATCCAATTACGGCGCCATGTTCGCCATGTCCCTGGTGTCACTGCTGCCGGTCGTCGGCTTTTTCCTGTCGTTCCAGAAACTGCTGGTGGCGGGAATAGCGACCACCGGAATGAAATAACCCGAACTGGAGACGAGAATGCCTGAGACCACCACTCTGGGACAGCCAACCGCGATACCGGGACGATTCTCCGGCCGCAGGGTCGTGGTCACGGGGGGAGCGGCGGGGATCGGCCGCGCCTGCGTCGACCGGTTCATCGACGAGGGCGCCGAGGTCGTCATTCTCGACCATAACGGCGAGGCCGGAGAACGCGTGCTGGCGGAGATCCGGGCGCGGGGGAAGGACGCCCGCTTCGTAGCGCTCGACCTGTCGGACAGCGCCGCCACGGAGGCGGCCGCCAAGGCTCTGGACAGCGAACTGGGCGCCATCCATGTGCTCGTGAACTCGGCAGGGCTGGTTCATGTCGATGGCCGGCAGAGCAATCCTTTCGTCGAGCGCGGCCTTGCCGGGTGGGACCCGCTGACGACCGTCAACCTCAAGGCTATCGCCATACTCGTCCACGGCATGCTTCCCGCCCTGACGGCCGGCCGGGCCTCGATCATCAACATTTCCTCCGAGGCCGCCTTCAAGGCCCGGTCGGACCGCTGGATCTACGACATGACCAAGGCCGGCCTGCTCTCCATGACGCGTTCGATGGCGGCGGCGCTCGTCAGTCGCGGCATCCGGGTCAACGCGGTCGCGCCCGGCGGCACGATCACCGAGATGCACCTCAACGATTCCCCCGATCCCGAGGCAAAACGCGCCGAGATGGAAAAGCAGAAAACGGCGAGCCTCCTCGGCCGGCTGGCGCGCCCGCATGAGATCGCTGCCGCCATCACGTTTCTGGCCAGTGACGACGCCTCGTTCATAACCGCCACGACGCTGCAGGTCGACGGCGGACTGCAGAGACTGGGTTAGGAGCACAGCATGGCCGCACAGGCACCCATCGGCGTCGGTCTAATCGGGCTCGGCAACAGCGGCTGGTATTATCATGCCGAGGGAACGCTGCGGAAATCGGAGCAGTTCGACCTCGTGGCCGTGTCGGGTCGCACCCGGGCCCGGACCGACGCGGCGGCGCGCGCCTTTGGCGCAGCGCCTCACTACGACTGGCGTAAGCTCATCGAGGATCCAAGAGTACAGCTCGTCGTGATCGCGACCCCGCACGACCTCCACTCTCCGATGGCCGTTGCCGCGGCTGCTGCAGGCAAGCACGTCGTCGTCGAAAAGCCGATGTCGAACACCGCCGCGGAAGCCCGCGAGATGATCGCGGCGGCAGAAGAGAGCGGTGTCGTGCTCAGCGTCTTCCAGAACCGGCGCTGGGAACACCAGTACCAGACGATCCGCCAGCTCGTGCGGGAAGGCGCGATCGGCAATGTGTGGCGTGTCGAGGAGCGCCGCATGCACCGCGGCAAATACACCGTATCGGGCCCCGATTCTCCCCATAGCGGTACGGAGCCGGCCGCCTGGGCGCACACTACCGAACAGGGCGGAGGCGTGACTTATCTCATCTCCCCGCACCTGATCGACCACCAGCTTCAGCTGTTCGGTGAGGATCCGCTGGATGTATCGGCTGTGATGCATACCTTTCCCGGCGACGCCGTCGAACACTATGCCGATATCAGAATGACCTTTCCGGGCGGCGCACTGTCCCGCATCGAAATCTACCGCGAAGCGATCGAGGAGTTGCCGAGCTGGGTGGTGGCTGGAGACCGCGGAACGATCGTCGGCCCCGACCTGCGCACGCTTCACGTCCGCCTCCAGGGCCAGGATCCAAAGACGCTAGACGACCTGCCTCAACTGCGCGAATGCGATGCCTTCTACGAGCAGCTCCATCGCGCCATCACCGAAGGCGAACCGCCCCCCGTCGAGCCGCTGGATAGCGCCAAGGTCATCCGGGTCATCGAACTGGCCCACATGTCCGCACGCTCCGGTGGCACCCGGCAGTCGTTCGCCTTCTGACGCATTCCGTCGCGCATGCCGGGAGGTCGCGCGGTATCGACGGACGAGACAGACGGACGAGCTCCACAGCGTCTACAGGGTCCTCCTCGATGGAGCGGCTGCCGATGGAAGCCGCGGCAGCCGACCGGCCCGCTCGTTCCTGATTACGTCTCCGCCGCAATTCACAAAGGAGGATCATTGGGGCTGGCATCAGACGTGCGCGGCAACAGGCCGATCGGGGGTGCCGGTAGCGGAGGATATCGATGTCGGAAATCGTCAACGTTCATCAACTCGTCCGTCTGATTGACGGCTGGGAGTCTGGCCAGGGCAAACGCAGCGAACTGTTGGCGAGCACAATCAAGAGCCTGATCGACAGAGGGCGCCTGCCGGCTGGCGTGCGGATGCCTTCGGAACGGCTGGTGGCTACGACACTCGGCGTAGCACGTGTCACGGTCAGCGACGCGTTCAATATCCTGCGCGATGTCGGGGCGCTCTCCAGCCGAGCCGGTGTGGGAACCTTCGTGTCGTCAATGGGGTCAACAGTATCAGCCGGCGGGGATGCACGTTTGCAGTCATTTCTTCAGGTGCGCGGGTCCGATCGCATCGATCTGCGCAACGCCGCGCCGCCCGCGGTGCCGATGGTCGGCGAGGTCATGGCCGACTTGCCGTTCGAGAACATCGAACCGCTTCTTCGCTCGCACGGCTACGTGCCTCAGGGCCTCGACGGGCTCATCGAGGCCATCTGCATCTACTATACCAATCTTGGTCTGCCGACACGGTATGAAGAGGTGCTCGTCACCGCCGGCGCACAGCAGGCAGTGCACCTGGTTGCGAGCTGCGTGATCGTCCCCGGCGACACGGTGGTGGTCGAGGATCCGACCTTTCGCGGTGGCATAGAGTGCCTGAGGTCGATAGGGGCGCGACTGGTCGGCGTGCAAAGCGGCGTCGAAGGGGTCGACCTCGACGAACTCGAGACAAGCTTCCGCAGATATCGTCCGCGCCTAGCCCTGCTCATGACCACGGTTCACAATCCGACGGGCACCTCGATCAGCGAGTCCAAGAGACGGTCCATCGGCGCGCTTGCCGACCGCTACAATGTTACGGTGGTCGACGATGCCTCTACGAGCGATCTCCTGTTCTCCGATGAGCTGCCGCGACCCATGGCGGCGTTCAGCGACAACTGCATCACCATCGGGTCTGCCAGCAAGAGCTTCTGGGGCGGATTGAGGATCGGTTGGATCAGGGCCCGCGCCCAGGTCCTGGGCGGGCTGCTCGCCGCCAAGGGCGCCGAGGACCTTGGCACGTCCATTCCAGCCCAGCTCATCACCAGCCGGCTTCTGCCGCATATCGATCGTGCCCGTGCATTTCGACGAGCATCGCTGCAGGCTGCGCTCCAAGCCGTCATGGACGATGTCGCCATCCACCTGCCCAAGAGCTCCGTCAAGAGACCGACCGGTGGGGCGTCGCTATGGCTGCGATTGCCGGAAGGCCTCTCGGCCAGCGTGGTCTGCGCTGCTGCATCTCGGGACGGCGTCGACCTGCTGCCCGGCCCCACCTTCAGCATCAGCCACAGCTTCGATGATCACATCCGCATCGGCTACGCCGCACCACGCATGCTCATCGCCGACGGCATTGCGCGTCTTGGCCGAACCATACAGCGGCTCCGCCCTGCGTGAATCACCGCTTTTGGACCGAGGCCCACGCGCCTGTCCTCTCGCTCTCGAAGATCGCATCGAGGACATGCATGGAGCTGATCGCATCTTCGACGCCGTAGGGCAGGGCCTGCCGGCCCAGCGCGGCCAGAGCGAACGCCTCGGCCATCTCGGTATATTGATCCGACGGCGGCAGGACCTCGCGCCGGGCCAGCGAACCGTCGAGCGTCAGGCCACGGTCGACCAACAGCGCGGTGGCGGTGTCGGCGGGCGCGTTGTAGGGGATGACGATCTCGACCCGCCCCCTGGTGCCCAGCAGCTCCAGCGACTGATTTGGCGCGAGCTGCGTGGAAACCAGGAACGTCAGGTGGCGGCCCTGGCCGAAATCGGCGATGACGCTCGCCTGGCGGTCGGTGCCGAAATTGGGATCGCGGTCGACCAGGGCGACGACGCGCTCGGGCTCCGCCTCGAAGAAGAAACGTCCGCCGGTTACGGGATAGCAGCCGATGTCGAGGAGGCCACCGCCGCCGATATCGGCCTTGTTGCGCACGTTTGCCGGGTCGGTGTTGAAGTAGGTGAAGACGGCGCGTACGCCGCGCACCTCCCCGATCTCGCCGGAACGGGCGATTTCGCGGGCCCGCAGCCATTGCTGGTGGAAGCGGACCATGAAGCCTTCGAGGATCAGGCGGTCCGTCCGGGCGCCGCGCAGTTTCCTGGCATCCTCGGCGGTGATGGCGATGGGCTTTTCGCACAGCACGTGCTTGCCCTGCGCATTGGCCGCCAGCGTCAGCTCGACGTGCAGGTGGTTGGGGAGCGGATTGTAGATGGCGTCGATATCGGGATCGGCCAGCAGTTCCTCATAGGAGCCGTAGGCTTTGGGGATGCCGAGCTTGTCCGCCGCCGCGCGGGCCTGTTCGGCATTGCGCGAGCAGATGGCGACGACCTCGGAATGGGCGGACTTCTGGATGGCCGGGGTGACCTTGGTCATCCCGATGTTGGCGGTGGACAGAATACCCCAGCGAATTTTGTCGGATTTCGTCATGACGGCTCCAGCAGTGAACGTTCGGAACGGAAATATCTATTCGGGGTCGCACCGCCTGATGGCGGCCTGGATGATCCCGGCGATCTCGGCAGCGCGCGCGGCATCAAGCAGGGAGGCAGGAATTGCGATGGATACAGCGGCCGCCGTGATCCCCCGGCTCGAACGCACCGGCACGGCGACACCGCCCGCATCGGGGTAGGTTTCGCCGATATCGTAGCTGAAGCCGAGGGCGCGGGCCCGGTCGAGCTCGCGCGTGACCTTGGCGAGGTCGGCGTGATTGTACTGATCGAAGCGCGGCTCGTTGTGCTCGAGAATGCCGGCGACCAGCGGCGGGTCGAGCAGGGTCAGGATGCTGATCGTGCCCGGACCGATGCCGAGGGGGACCCGGCCGCCGATGCCGCCGGTGAGGGTCTGCACGAAGGCGGTGCCCTCGTGCATGTCTACGCAAATGGCGTCGAACCCGGCGCGGACCATGAGATAGCTCGACTGCTGCGTCACAGCGGCGACTTCGGTGACCGCCGGCCGATAGCGCCGCACCAGCTCGCTGATCGACGTGGAGCGGTTGGCAAGGCCGAATATGGCGGGGCCGAGGCGATAGTGCCCGTAGCGGGCGGCGTTCTCCACGAAGCCGCGCTTCGACAGCGCCACGAGCGCCCGGCGGGTCGCCGATTTGGCCTCGCCGAGCTGCTGTGACAGGGTTTGCAGCGAAAGACCGTCCACGCCGGCATTGCCCAGATGGATCAGAATCTCTCCCGCGCGCTCGGCATTGCTTGAGCTTTCGCTGGCCATTGGCACAAAACCTCTTGTAAATCGAACTGTAGTCCGATTATCGGAACTCTGTCTATAGATAGAAACCGACTATTGCACTATCTTCGGTTTGACGGTGCCATTTTGTCCTCTTGGGGGTAGAAACTTCGATGTTCGACTTTGCGGTTGTCGGTGCGGGGATCAGTGGGTCGGCTACGGCCTACGAGCTGGCCAAACGTGGCCACAGTGTAGTTCTGATAGATCAATACGGTCCGGCGTCAATGGCTTCGGGATGGACGCTGGCCGGTGTGCGCCAGTCGGGCCGCCATCCGGCCGAATTGCCCCTGGCCAAGGCGGCGGTGGCGATCTGGCAGACCCTGTCCGAAGAGCTGGATGGGCAAACCCACTACCGCCAGGTCGGCAATCTGCGCTGCGCCCGCAACGCCGCCGAGGCGCAACGGATCGAGGCCATCGTGGCCGAGCATGGTGCGGCCGGACTCGAAATGCACCTGCTCGAAGGCAAGGACGTTCAGGAACTGGCGCCACTGGTTTCCCCGGACGTGCTTTGCGCCTCGTTCTGCCCCAGTGACGGCCATGCGGATCCGCAGGCGACGGTGCACAGTTTTGTCGAGGCGGGCAAGCGGCTGGGCGTTGAGGTTCGTTTCGGAGAGACCGTCACGGGGCTCGAGGTGACCTCGGGCAAGGCGAGCGGAGTGCGGACTAAAGACGGGGTCATTGCAGCCAGCCAGGTGGTTCTCGCGGCCGGCATCCACGCGAATGAACTGATTCAGCCTTTCGGCTACCGCGTGCCCTACGAGGTGATGAGCGCCACCATGATGCGCTCGGTGGCGATGCCGGCGCGGGAGATGCCGGTCATCGGGGTCGCCAATGGCGACACGACGTTGCGGCAGGAGGCTCACGGCCAATTCCGCATCGGCGGCGGACACGAGGTGTGGGATGGCCAGCTCGATCTCGACCCATGGCCGCAGGTGCGGCCACGCGCCAGCAGCGTCCTGGAGCTGATCGAGCGCTACTCGGCTCTGGTGCCTGCCCTGGCCGACGTCAAGCTCGACCGCCTCTGGTGCGGCCTGATCGACCAGACGGTGGACGCCTTGCCGGTTCTCGACGTCCTGCCCGAAGCGGGAGGAGTCGTTCTGGCGACCGGGTTTTCCGGCCACGGCTTCTGCCTCGGTCCCGTCACCGGGCAGATCCTGGCAGACCTGGCGGAAGGCAAGGCGCCGGCATTGCCGATCGCGCCGTTCCGGATGTCGCGCTTTGCCGATGGTGGCACCGGAAGCACCGTGGAACTGCACGGCTGAGAGCGCGTCAGGCTCGTTTGGAGTCGTCGGTTCTTGCGCCTCCCTCCCCCTTGAGGGGAGGGAATGAGGGTGGGGGTGGTTGTGGGGATCACCGATGGAC
>NZ_JZEX01000088.1 GCF_000969415.1 Devosia geojensis
CCCCTATCCCCTCCCCTCAAGGGGGAGGGGGACGCATCGTGCTTGTGGCAGCAGGGTGCCCACGGACGGAAGGTGCGGGACCGTCAGAACCTGCCCGTGATCTCCAGGAGGCCGCCAAGGCGGCTGTAGGCGATTTCGTCCAAAACAACGCCCCAAACGCCGATGGTGTCGGGATCGACGCTATTGTAGGCGTTGACCTCGGCGGTTGCCGGCCCTTTGAGAAACCATGCCCGCGCACCCGCCCGGATGGTTAAGTTGGGGGTGGGATGCACGCCGGCCATCAGTTCGGCGCTGGCGCCGTAGGCGGCGCCGTCGATACGGCCGACGGCACGGTTGGCGATCACCCCGCCGCCGATGTCGGTGGGGTCGATCACATATTCGGGGGTGCTGCCGTTGATATAGGCATAGGGAACACCGGCGACCTCGGCGGTGATGTCGAACATCTCGTTGAACTCGGCCTTGGCGGCCAAGCCAAGACGTAACGAATGGATGTCGAGGCCGTCGACATCCCACAGATTGACCCGTGCGATATCCGGGGCCTCGCGGTTGTACTGGTAGCCGGCGAAAGCACCCACCCTCACCCGGTCGTTGCCGAACGGCAAGTAGCCGAAATCGGCGCCGGCGTAGCCGATATGACCGCCTTCGAAATCGATGGCGCCGGGAACCTCGCTGGACGTGTATTCACCATCGGTCGCGATGGCGTATCCGGCCATGCCCTTGAGGTAGCTGCTGGTCGAGAAGTCATCGATGCGGAAATGCCCCTCGAGGATATGGCTGGTATCCTTGGCGGACAAATCCTCGCCGTCGAGCTTCACCGTCTGCTCGCCCTTCGAATACCAGTAGCGCAATCCGACCTCGAAGCGCAGAGGATCATCGTCAGGAAGCGTCCACTGGTTGGGATAGGCGGGGCGCAGCTCGGGGTACATGCTGTAGTCGGCCGCCAGCGCCGGCGCGGCGATCATGAGCACGGCCGAGGAGACGGTGGCGACGGTATGAGTGCGCGACATTGAGCCCTCCGCGAAGACAGGCCCATTCGAGGCCCCCGGAGTCTTTATCGATTATTAGGGTTAATGATCTTCTAAGCGGGCACAAGCTGCAAGAGTTCGGGAGCACAACTCGCCCACACCCACCGGCTGTCATCCCGGCGAAGGCCGGGACCCAGCCCTGAACACACCGACGCGCATGGAAAGAGCGGCTTTGCTCTTCCTGCCCCGATCATACACCTGGCGGCTGGCGAGATACCTCGGGATGGGCCCCGGCTTTCGCCGGGGTGACATCGTGGTGGTGGAGGCGGTGGCGCACCAGTCGCGAGCGTACTGGGCCCAGAGGTTCCCTCACCCCCCTACTCCCCCGCTGCGTATTGGGGGCGTTCGGGCTTTTCGGCGTGGATTTCCTCGGCGACGAGGAAGGCGAGCTCGAGGGCCTGGCTGGCGTTGAGGCGCGGGTCGCAGTGGGTGTGGTAGCGGTCCGAGAGGGTGGCTTCGGTGACGGCCGAGACGCCGCCGACGCACTCGGTGACGTCGTCGCCGGTCATCTCCACGTGGACGCCGCCGGCGTAGGTGCCGAGCTCGCGGTGCACCTCGAAGAAGCCGCGGACCTCGGCCAGCACCTTGTCGAACGGACGCGTCTTGAAGCCGGACGAGGCCTTGATGGTGTTGCCGTGCATCGGATCGCAGCACCAGACGACCGTGCGGCCGGCCTTCTCAACGGTCTCGACGAGGCGCGGCAGGTGCTCGTGGACCTTTTCGGCGCCGAACCGGCTGATGAGGGTGATGCGGCCGGCCTCGTCCTGCGGGTTGAGGCGATCGAGCAGGCGCAGAAGGTCGTCGCTCGAAAGCGAGGGACCGCACTTGATGCCGATGGGGTTGCGGATGCCGGCGAAGTATTCGACGTGGGCGCCGTCGGGCTGGCGGGTGCGGTCGCCGATCCAGATCATGTGGCCGGAGGTGGCGTACCAGTCGTTGGTGATGGAGTCGCGGCGGGTGAGCGCTTCCTCGTAGCCGAGCAGCAGCGCCTCGTGGCTGGTGAAGAAACTCGTCTGGCGCAGCGCCGGGGTATTGTCGGGCGTGAGGCCGAGGGCGCGCATGAAATCGATCGCGCCGTCGATCTTGCGGGCCACCTCCTCATAGCGCGGGTACCAGTTGGAGCCCTTCATGAAGCCGACGGTCCACTCGTGGATACGGGTCAGGTCCGCATAGCCGCCATAGGCGAAGGCGCGCAGCAGGTTGAGGGTCGCGGCCGACTGGCGGTAGGCCTGGAGGAGTCGGTCCGGGTTCGGGGTGCGCGCTTCGGGCGTGAAGTCGATGCCGTTGATGATATCGCCGCGGTAGCTCGGCAGGTCGATGCCGTCGACCGTCTCGATGTCGGCGGAGCGCGGCTTGGCGAACTGGCCGGCGACGCGCCCGACCTTGACGACGGGCTTGGATGCGCCGTGGGTCAGGACCACCGCCATCTGCAGGAAGACACGGAAGAAATCGCGGATGTGGTCGGCGCCGTGCTCGGCAAAGCTCTCGGCGCAATCGCCGCCCTGGAGGAGGAACGCGCGGCCGTGGGCGACGTCGGCGAGTTTCGACTTCAGATCGCGGGCTTCGCCGGCAAAGACCAGCGGCGGGAAGGTCGAAAGCTGCCGCTCGGCCTCGCGCAGGGCCGCTTCATCCGGATAGGCCGGAACCTGGGAGATGGGCTTATCTCTCCAGCTCGAGGGGGTCCACGTGCTCATCGGCGGCCTCAATACTTGTACCGGGCGCGGTCTACCAGCAGCGGGCGGGACGGACAAGCGCAAATGCCGCGGTTGGAGGGGTAGGCGAGAGTCATCCACCGGCTGTCATCCCGGCGAAGGCCGGGATCCATCCTGCGATCCATTCCCGGCCGCAAGGTCTATGAGCCAAGGAATCCCTTGCCGATCTTTCCGTGCTCGCTGATGTGTTCAGGGCTGGGTCCCGGCTTTCGCCGGGATGACAGCCGGTGGGATATGGCGGGATGGTGCCTCATCTCGTCAGCCATATCCCCGCCAGCCAACGCAGCCCTACCCCTGCTTCACGCCGGCGCGATAGGTGTAGCTCGGGGCCTTGAACGTGACGAGCTCCTCGGCGGCGGAGGGGTGGAGGGCGATGGCGCGGTCGAAATCGGCCTTGCTGGCCTTCATGGCCATGGGGATGGCGGCCATCTGCACGATCTCGCCGGCGTCGGGGCCGAGGATATGGACGCCGAGGACGCGGCCTCCGTCCTTTTGCGTGATGAGCTTCATCAGCATGCGGCCGGTCTTATCCGAGAGGGTGTTCTTCATCGGGCGGAAGCGGGCGATGAAGACGTCGATGTCGCCATGGGTCATGGCTTCGGTCTCGGTGAGGCCGACGACGCCGACTTCGGGTTCGGCAAAGACGGCGGTGGGGATCATGGAGTGATCGACCGCGGTGGGATTGGCGTTGAAGACGGTCTCGGCGAAGGCAGCGCCCTCGCGGATGGCGACGGGGGTGAGCGCGGCGCGGCCGGTGACGTCGCCGACGGCGTAGATGGCGGGATTGGAGGACTGGGAATAGGCGTCGACGCGGATGGAACCGTCCGAATGGAGCTCGACGCCGGCTTTCTCGAGGCCGAGGCCGGCGGTGTTGGCGCGCCGGCCGGTGGCGAACATCACCGCGCCGAAGGGGGCCTCGACGCCGTCGCCGAAGGTGACGCAGACATTCTCGCCGTCCTTGCGCAGGCTCACGACATTGGTCTGGTAGATGATGCGGATGCCGCGCTCCACGAGGCCGGCGTCCAGCCCCTCGCGGATATCCTGGTCGAAGCCGCGCAGCATGCAATCGCCGCGGTAGACGATGGTGGTCGCGACCCCGAGGCCGGCGAAGATGGTGGCGAACTCGGCCGCGATGTAGCCGCCGCCCTCGATGAGGATCGAGTGCGGGAGCTTTTCGAGGTGGAAGGCCTCGTTGGAGGTGATGCCGAGCTTGGCGCCGGGGATGTCGGGAATGAAGGGGTGGCCGCCGGTGGCCACGAGGATATGCTTTGCCTCGAGCGTCGTGCCGGCCTTTTCGAGGCGGATGGCGTTGGAGCCGGTCAAGACCGCGCGGTCGCGGATGATCTCGACGCCGGGCTTTTCGAGCGCGGCCACATAGGCGCGCTCCAGCCGGGCGATCTCCTTGTCCTTGTTGGCGACGAGCGTCGGCCAGTCGAACCTGGCATCCACCGTCCAGCCGAAGCTCGGGGCGAGATCGAAGAGATCGGAGAAGCGGCTGGCGTAGACGAAGAGCTTCTTGGGCACGCATCCGCGGATGACGCAGGTGCCGCCGACCCGGTACTCCTCGACGATAGCGACCTTTGCGCCGTAGGTCGCCGCCATACGGGCGGCCCGGACACCGCCGGAGCCCGCACCGATCACCAGCAGGTCATAAGCCAATTGCGCACACTCCTATGGCGATGTCCGGCGTGACGGCGGGACGGCCACGCCGCGAGGGACAGCATCAGATGGGGTGGCGCTTGGCACAAAAAAAGACCCCGCACAAGGCGGGGTCCCTCGAAGCGACGACCGGAGAGCGGTCAGAGCTCGACGCCCTGCGCGCGCAGCTCGGCGCGGACCTTGGCAAAGAACTCGCGGTTGAGATTGTTCTCGAACACCGCGATGACGTTCTGCAGGTCCTGATTGACCTCGATATTGGTGGTGGCGAGCTTCTGGCCGACGGGGCTCGAATAGAAATCGACGATCTGCTGGAGCTCTTCCATGGTGAAGCGCACGGCATAGATGCGGGCGAACTGATCGAGAAGCTCGCCCTTGCGGTCGCGGTACTCCTCGAGGATCTTCTTGATGGCGGCGTCGGTCTGGTCGATGATCTCGGGGTTTTGCGTCACGATCTGGCGCATGGTCTGGATGCCGGTCTCGACGAGGGTGACCTCATAGACGTTGGCGCGGTCGGTCAGGTCCACATATTGGCGGGCAAGCGCCAGATGCTCGGGCGCCAGCTCCTGCGCCATTGTCGGGACGGCAGCCGAAACCGCGGCAGTGGCGAGAAGAATAGCCAGAAGCGCCCTCACGCGCTGAACCAGACCTGTCATTGCAAAACCCATTCGTTTCGATCCAACTCCTGCCCGTTCACGGGTCCACCGTCTTTACGCCATCGGCGGCCGCGACATAAGCCCTTTTGCACATCCCCAGGAAAAGGCCGTGCTCGACGACACCCGGAATGTCGAAGAGCGCCCGGGAAAGGGCTTCTGGCGAGGAAATACGGCCAAAAGATGCGTCCAGAATCACATGTCCGCCATCGGTGACGAAGGGCTCGCCATCGGACCTGAGGCGGAGCGAGAGGCCGCCCTCGGCTCCATGCGCGGCCATCACGCCGGCAACGGCGCGGCGCGTGGCACCGAGGCCGAAGCGGTTGACCTCGATGGACAGGGGAAACCGGCCGAGCTCACGCACGATCTTGGATTCATCGGCGATAACGATCATGCGGGCCGAGGCCGCCGCGACGATCTTCTCGCGCAGGAGCGCCCCACCGGCGCCCTTGATGAGGGCGAGGCCGGGGCCGATCTCGTCGGCGCCGTCGATGGTCAGATCAAGGGCGTCGATGGTGTCGAGGTCGGTCAGCGGAATACCGAGGCCCCTGGCCTGCTCGGCGGTCACCTCCGAGGTGGGCACACAGAGGCACTCGAAGCCCGCGGCGACCTTCTCGCCCAAGAGATCAACGAAATGCCGTGCGGTCGAGCCCGTGCCGAGGCCGAGGCGCATGCCCGGCCTCACCTCCGCCAGCGCCGCCCGTGCGGCCTCGCGCTTCAGCGCCTCGCTCACCTCGTTCTCCCCCGGAAAGCCTTTGCGGCGGGTGTTTGACTGGACGATTGCCTAAAGTCAACAGGCGCATTTCACGCATTGGTGAACAAAGATCGTAACCTGTCGGCAACACAGTTTGGTGTAGTTGGCGAAAGTGCGGCGACAACGTGGCAGCCTGGCTAGGCGCGTTGCAGGATTGTGCGTAAGCATCCGCGTATTGTTGAACCGCGCGAATCGTTTGTGCGGTTCTACTGTCAGAGGCACAGTGGGGATATGACGAGGCTTAGATCGGTGACAGCCGTGGCGCTGTCGATACTGTTGGCATTGAGCATCGTGGCGCCGGTGTCGGCGGCGCGGGTCTACAATTCTTTCACCAATACCTGGGAAGAGCCTTCCGCGGTTGCGACGCGCAACAAGGGCGGCAGCCCCATCCGGCGGGAAACCGTCGACTACTCCGGCAATTACAGGCCCGGCACGATCGTCATCGAGACATCCGAGCGCCGGCTCTACCTCGTTCTCGAGGACGGCAAGGCGCTTCGCTACGGCGTCGGCGTCGGGCGCGACGGCTTCCGCTGGGCGGGCACGCACCGCATCACCCGCAAGGCCGAATGGCCCGGCTGGACGCCGCCGCCGGCCATGCGCAAGCGCGTTCCGGACCTGCCGGCCTATATGCCCGGCGGCCCCGCCAATCCGCTGGGCGCACGCGCGCTCTATATCGGATCGACGCTCTACCGCATCCACGGCACCTCCGAGCCCTGGACCATCGGCCAGGCGGTCTCCTCGGGCTGCATCCGGCTGACCAACGACGACGTGACCGATCTCTATGAGCGGGTGCGCGTGGGCGCGACCGTCGTGGTGAAACACTAGGTTGTGTGGACATTTAGGTGATGGCGGCCTGCAAAAGGGCGGTTTTCTGCGCTTCCGGTGCTCACGTACCCCAACGTACGCTGCGCGCCGGTTCTCAAAAACCACCCTTTTCGGCTCACCCTGACCTAACTGTCCACACAACCTAGACGCCCTCCAAAGCAAAGTTTGCCAATGGCCGGCCGTCTGCGCCGGCCATTTTGTTTTGAGGGCGCTTTGAATGAGAAGAGCCACGATATAGATTGCGCCTCATGACGCATCTCGCCTCCCGCCCTGCCCTACCTTCCGCCGGACGGCCGCTCGTCGACCGCTACGGACGGCACGTGACGTATCTGCGCATCTCGGTGACCGACCGCTGCGACTTCCGCTGCGTCTACTGCATGGCCGAGAACATGACGTTCCTGCCCAAGCGCGAAATCCTCTCGTTCGAGGAGATCGAGACGATCGCCGAGGCGTTCGTCTCGCGCGGGGTGACGAAGCTGCGCCTGACGGGCGGGGAGCCGCTGGTGCGGCGCGACATCATGGACCTGGTGAGGAGCCTCGGCCGGCACCTCAAGGGCGGCGGGCTGAAGGAGCTGACCGTCACCACCAATGGCAGCCAGCTCGCCAGATATGCCGAGGAGCTGGTCGAGGCGGGCGTGCGCCGGATCAACGTCTCCCTCGACACGCTGGACGCCGAACGGTTCACGGCGATCACGCGGCGCGGGCGGATCGCGGACGTCCTCGGCGGGATCGAGGCGGCGCAGGCGGCGGGGCTCGAGATCAAGATCAACATGGTCGCCATGCGCGGCGTCAACGAGGACGAGATCGAGCCGATGATGGCCTTCGCCCATGGCCGGGGCATGGGGCTGACGCTGATCGAGGGCATGCCGCTCGGCGAAGTCGGCATCGACCGGGTGGAGAGCTATTTGCCGCTGAAGGAGCTGCGGGACCGGCTGGCGGCGCGCTACACCCTCGAAAAGATCGACAAGCGCACCGGGGGTCCGGCGCGCTATGTGCGGGTCGCCGAGACCGGAGGCGTGCTCGGCTTCATCACGCCGATGAGCCACAATTTCTGCGAGAGCTGCAACCGGGTGCGCCTGACGGCGACCGGCCAGCTCTTCATGTGCCTCGGCCAGGACGACCAGGTGAACCTGCGCGACGCGCTGCGCGAAGGCGGGCTCGACGCGCTCGATGCCGCGCTCGAACACGCGATGATCCTCAAACCCAAGGGGCACGACTTCGTGCTCGACCGCGAACACGCAGAGCCGGCAGTGATGCGACATATGTCGGTGACGGGAGGGTAGCCTCGCGCTCCCGCTCGGGAACATTGCATTCCATTTCCCCTTGATCGCCCGCGCCGCGCTCCCGCACGGGAGCAATTGCTTGCCAAAGTGGATAATGCAGCCTATATGTTCCCGTACGGGAGCACATTGCATCCCGGCAGGAGAACGTACATGGCGGTTCCCGCACCTTCATCGGAGATGATCCGAACCATCAAGGACCTCGGGCGACGCGTCGCCGAGCAGCGCAGGGCGCGGAACTACACGCAGCAGCACTTCGCCGACCTTGCCGGGGTAGGACGCCGCTTCGTGTCGGAACTGGAAGACGGTAAGGCGACGGCCGAGATCGGCAAGGTTCTACAGGTGCTCAATGCGCTGGGCTTGGATCTTGTCGTAAAGGACCGCTGATGATCCTCGATGTTCGACTGGACGGCTTCGGCGCGCCGATCGGCGAGCTCGCGGCGGACGACAGGGGCGCGGTCACGTTCACCTATACGGGCGAGCACCTGGAGCGCGCGGATGCGCTGGCGCTCTCCCTTGCCCTGCCCTTGACGCCACAACCTTTCGCAGATGTTGCCACCCGCGCCTATTTCGACAACCTGCTGCAGGAGCGGGATACGGCGCGCGCCGACATCATCGCGAAATACGGCCTGGCCAATGACGATATCGCCGGCATTCTCTATCACCTGGGCAAGGACTGCTCCGGCGCCGTATCGGTGCTGCCCGAGGGGGCCCCGGCGGTAAAAGTCCCCGGCGTCCTTTCCAGGGATTACGAGCCCTATGCGGATGCACAACTCGAGAGCATCGTTCGATCGCTCCATGAACGCAGGCCGCTACCCGAGGAGGTCCAGGACCCCTCGCCTCTGGCAGGCGTGCAGAGCAAGATCGCCGTGACGGTCCTGCCGGACGGAAGAATGGCTGCGCCGCTGGGCGGCGCGCCAACGACACACATCCTCAAGGTGCCTCAGGAGCGTCACGAACGCGAGGCGGCGCGAGAGCATCGTGCGATGGTTCTTTCGCGGGAAAGCGGCTTCGAAACGGCGGC
Organism: Devosia geojensis; assembly: GCF_000969415.1. Classification (GTDB taxonomy): domain Bacteria; phylum Pseudomonadota; class Alphaproteobacteria; order Rhizobiales; family Devosiaceae; genus Devosia; species Devosia geojensis. Next base: position 8,930 of record NZ_JZEX01000088.1, read on the forward strand.
AACCGGACTCATGGAGATCGCGGGCATACCCGCGCTGCTCGTCGAGCGATACGATCGGGTGGTCGAGGGCGGGCGCGTCCGGCGCATCCATCAGGAGGACTTCTGCCAAGCCCTGGGGCTGCCGGCGCGGCTCAAATACGAACGCCGGGGGACGCAAGGACGCCGGTTCGATGTCGCCGCGGTTCGAACCATCCTGGACCGGACGATCGATCCGGTGCGCGAGCGCCAGCTCTTCATAGACATCACGATATTCGACATGCTGATCGGCAATGCCGACGCCCACGCCAAGAACTTCTCGCTGTTCCACCTGCCCGGAAACCGGATCAGAACGACGCCGCGCTACGATGTGCTGCCGACCGTGCTGGACCGGGGCACCACGGACGAGTTCGCATACCGCATCGGCAACGCGGAAGCGCTGGCGCAGGTGGACGCTCGTGCCCTCGACGATTTCCTTGCCGAACTGGGATTGAGCTCCATCGCGGGACGCCGCCGCATCCTCCAGGAAGCGACCGATCGCGCGGTTCGCACGCTCAACGGCCAACTCGGGGAGATCGCAAGGCACGACAAGAACTTCGGCGATCTCATCGCCACCAACATCCGCACGCTATGCGACAACCTCGGTCTCGAGGTCCCCGGGCCGGCACGAGATATGGACACTTTCGTGCGCTAGTTCGCCGACCGTTCCGCCAGCTCGACGATGATACCGTCGGGATCGCGGCAGAAGGCCACGCGTTTGAGGATTTCGGAGTTGTAGGCGAGGCGCGGGCGCTCGATGATCTCGATGCCGGCAGCTTCGAGACGGGTGACGACCTCGTCGATATCGTCATAGGCAAGGGTCAGGTGGCGGATGCCGGCGACGCCCTCGGGTACGTCGCGGGCAAGATCGACCTCGCGGTCGGGCGCGATCACCTCGAGCATGCCGCCGCCGGCGTCGAGGAAGGCGACCTCGCCGCGGGTCTGGCGCTTGCGCAGGACGAGATCGAGCCCGAGAAGGCCGACATAGAAGTCGATGGTGCGGTCGAGATTGCCGCTCGTCATGCCGACGTGCTCGAAGCCGATAAGCATGGCCGGTTACTTGTCGTCGTCGACGACGAGAGCGAAATCGAGCGGAAGGGCTGTCGTGTACTTGATCTGGCCCATGGCGAAGGCCGAGCTGACATCGGTCAGCGCAATCTTGCCGATGAGCCGCTTGTAGAAGGAATCGTAGGCGGCGATATCCGGCACGACGACGCGCATCAGATAGTCGACGTCGCCGCTCATGCGGTAGAACTCGACGACCTCGGGGAAATCGTCGATGACGGCGGAGAACTTGCGCATCCAGGCTTCGTTGTGCTCGTTGGTCTTGACCGAGACGAAGACGGTAACGCCGACGTTGACCTTGACCGGATCGAGCACCGCGACGCGCCGCTGGATGACGCCGTCCTCCTCCATCTTCTGGATGCGCCGCCAGCACGGCGTCGTCGACAGGCCGACCTTTCGCCCGATCTCGGCGACGGGCATGGTCGCATCCCGCTGCAGGAGACCCAGTATCTTGCGATCGATCTTATCCAGCGCCATTGAAGCCCCCAGAAGAAATCCGTTTGCGGATTTAATGAAATTATACAGGAAATCTAGCGCGATATGCGCCAAATCAACCTAGTCAAAGCAAAAAACGTTCACTTGTCAACTCTACTCCGGCAGTCAAGTTTGCGACGGGCGGAACAAATCAGACAACCACTTCAAAGGGCTTAGCCCGTCCTGGTGATCGTCGCGCCAGGCGCGCGGCGCATCGAAGGTGCCGGCCCAGATGCCGAGACGCTGCCGGCGGGCCTGCTGCTCCTCATGGTCGTAGCCGCCATTGGCGATGGCAAGGCCGGCCGACACCATCTCGCGGCCGAGGTCGCGCCCACCGATCTCGCAATTGGCGAGGAGCCGGCCGAAGCGGTCGTGGCCGTGGGGAACGCAGGAGACCACGCCGGAGGCGAGGAGGCGCGCCATGTGGTCGCGCGCGGCGCGCCCGCACGGCCAGTCGGCCCCGGACGCATCCGTGCAGGTCTGGTCGAACTCGGGCGCGTCGATGTCGAGCAGACGGATGCGCTCCTCGCCCAGCCGGAAGCTGTCGCCGTCGCTGACCCGCGCCCGGCCGGAGACCGGATCGTAACGCGGCCCGAGGAGGGTGGCGCCGACGGCAACGACGGCGAGCACGGCCAGCGCCGTCAGGGTGCCGGACAGTCCGCCGAGGCGGCTTCGCCGGCGGCTACCGCGCCGATAGGTAAAAACCAAGGTTTCATCCCCTGTTAACCACGCTGTTGATAGTGTTTTTAACCAGCGTAGCGAATGCGTTTTCTGTTCGCATCATCTAGTTATCGAGTAACCGCGTCATGCCGTCCCAGCCGGCGACATCCAGCACCGACGTCCGCGCGCAAATGGGGCGCGAGGTGCGCCGCAACATCCAGAAGACCGTGCTCGACGCGCGCCAGCGCCTGACGTCGAGCTCGGGCACGCGCGCCGCCTTCGACTATCAGCTGATGCAAGCCTATGCGGAGTCGCGCATCGGCGCAGCGCTCCCCCTCTCGGCCATCGTCATCATCCTTGCGGTCGTCGCCAGTTTCTGGGTGCCGTTCATGTTCACCGCCATCTGGGCGGGGATGGTGCTCCTCAGCCTGCTGGCGGTCGCCCTGCTCTGCCGGCGCTTCCAGCGCGTGTCGCCGGCCAAGTTCCACGCCGAGCACTGGACCACCAATTTCGTCGCCGCCGAAACGGTCTACGGCGTCACCTGGTCGCTGATCACCCTCTTCGGGCTGCTGACGCAGGCAGCCGAACTGACGCTGGTGACATTCGCCATGGTGCTGGTCAGCATCGCCTCGAACGCGGTGGCGACGCGCACGCTCACCCCGGCGACGGTGATGAGCACGCTGCCGGCAACGCTCACGGTCGCCATCAACCTCATCTATCTCGGCGGTACGCTCAACTACACGCTGGGCGCCATCGTCATCTGCGCCGAAATCTTCTTCGTCTATCTGGCGCGCCAGCTCCACGCCTCCGAGCTCGAGCGCATCTCGCACCAGGCCGAGAAGGATTCGCTGATTGCCGAGCTCGAGGAAGCCCAGCACATGTCGGACGAGGCGCGCCGGCATGCCGAGCAGGCCAACATTGCCAAGTCGCAGTTCCTTGCGACCATGAGCCATGAGCTGCGCACGCCGCTCAACGCCATCATCGGCTTTTCCGAGGTGCTGAAATCAGAGCTGCTGGGTGCACACCAGGTGCCGCAGTACAAGGAATATGCCGCCGACATCCACGGGTCGGGCCTGCACCTGCTCAATCTCATCAACGAGCTGCTGGACCTGTCGCGCATCGAGGCGGGCAAGTACGAGCTCAACGAAGAGGTCGTGTCGCTGATCGACATCGCCGAGGATTGCCGGCGGATGATGGAGCTGCGCGCCAAGGCCAAGGGCATCGACCTGACCTTCAGCTACGGCAACGCCCTGCCAAAGCTGTGGGGCGACGAGCGGGCGATCCGGCAGGTGGTCCTCAACCTTCTCTCCAACGCCATCAAGTTCACGCCGCAGGGCGGCAAGGTGACACTCGTCATCAACCGCAGCGCCGATGGCGGGCAGCTGATTTCGGTCAAGGACAACGGGCCGGGCATTCCCGAGGACGAGATCGAGACCGTGCTCTCCTCGTTCGGACAGGGGTCGCTGGCGCAAAAGACCGCCGAACAGGGCGCGGGCCTGGGCCTGCCCATCGTCCAGAAGATCATGGACCTGCACCAGGGCCGGTTCGATCTCTTCTCCAAGGTGCGCTTCGGCACCGAGGTCATCGCCAGCTTCCCGCGGGCGCGGGTGATGGATGCGCTGGCGCCGGTGGTGGAGCGGCGCGACAGGCTGCAGATCTTTTCCGAGGCGGGGTAGCCGGAAGCGGCAAGTTACGTGTCGCAAATTTCTCCCTATCAACCGGCTGTCATCCCGGCGAAGGCCGGGACCCAGCCCTGAACGCATCCACACGCACGTCGGGCTGTCGTGCCCCATTCACACACCTTGCGACTGGCGCGGCATCTCAGGATGGGTTCCGGCCTTCGCCGGAATGACAGCCCGTGGGTAAGGTTTGGATGGCGCTCGAACCGCACCGTCGGTGGATGGGCAGACGCGCTCAGGCCGATTTGCCGCTGACGGCCGCCTCCGCGAAGGTCGCCATGGTGTTGTGGAGGTCGAGCGCGGTCTTCGTGACGACAGCGGCAAGGGCAGCGCCGCTCCCCTCCCCCAGGCGCATGCCGAGATCGAGGAGGCCCTTGCGGTCCATGGCGGCCAGCGCCCGGGCATGGGCGCTTTCGGCGGAGGTGTGGCCGAAGATGCAGTGGTCGATCGCCTCCGGATTGATCGCATAGGCGATGGCCGCGGCGGAGGTGGCGACGAACCCGTCGACGATGACCGGGATCTTCTGGTGGCGAGCAGCGAGGAGCGCGCCCAGCATGGCGGCGATCTCGCGGCCGCCGAGGCGGGCGAGGATATTGAGGGGATGGGTGAGCTCGTTCTTGTGGAAGGCGAGCGCGCGATCCACCGCATCGGCCTTGCGGGCAAGACCGGCGTCGTCGACGCCGGTGCCGCGCCCGACCCAATCGGCGCCGGTGCCGCCGAAGAGCGCGGCGTAGACGGCGGCAGCGACCGTAGTGTTGCCGATGCCCATCTCGCCGATGCAGATGAGATCGGGACGGCCGGCAATCGCCTCCATGCCATAGGCGATGGTGGCCGCGCACATGCGATCGTCCAGCGCCGGCTCGCGGGTCATGTCGCCGGTCGGCAGTTCCAGCGCCAGCTCGAAGACGCGCAGGTTCAATTCGTGCAGCGCGCAGATGCGCGAGATGGCAGCCCCGCCATTGGTGAAATTGGCGACCATCTGGGCCGTCACCTCGCGCGGGAAGGCGGATACCCCCTGATCGGTGACGCCGTGGTTGCCGGCGAAAATGGTGACCATCGGATTGTCGAGGGTGGGCCTGGGCTTGCCCTGCCAGCGGGCGAGGTGCTCGACCAGCCGCTCGAGCTCGCCCAATGAACCCGGCGGCTTGGTGAGCTGCGCGTCGCGCTCGCGCACCGCCGCCACGGCCGCCTCGTCGCCATCGGGCACGGTGAGGATGAGATCGAGGACGTCGGAATAGGCGGGATTGAGCGGGGCGGACATGACGACTCCGGCTATGGTAGGAAGGCTGGGTCTTGTTGCCCAAAGTGGGTGGAATTGCAATTGAGCCAGGAAAGCGAACCGACCATTGCGCAAACCGAGGAGGGGCCGGGGCCTCGCCTCGCGAGGGACGACGCGGGCGGGCTCTTCGCCGATACGGTGATGGCGCTGCGTTTCTTCTCGCGCCTGCCGACGGGTGACAGCCCGCACGAGACGCCTTCGCTCGCGCGCATGGCGCTCGCCCTGCCCTTCGCCAGCCTCGTCATCGGGATCGGCCCGGCGCTGCTCCTCGTTTTCGGATTGCTGCTGGGGCTGCCCAGCTATTTCGCCGCGGCGCTGGCAGTGGCGGCGGCGGTGCTGGCGACCGGCGCCATGGCCGAGGACGCCGTGGCCGACAGCATGGACGGGCTCTTCGGCGGGGCGAGTCGTGAGCGCCGGCTGGAAATCATGAAGGACAGCCGGCACGGCACCTATGGCGTGGCGGCGCTCTGCCTTTTTCTTTTGCTGCGCGTGACGGCGCTTGGAGCGATCGGCGCGGAAAACCCATTGGCGGCGGGAGGACTGTGGCTGGCGGCAGGCGTACTCGCCCGCTCGACGGCGCTCTGGCTGCCGGTGGCGTTGCCACCGGCGCGGCAGACGGGCGCCGGCGCCACGGCCGGCGAGCTCGGCTGGAAGAGCTTTGCCGCCGGAGCGGGCTTTGCCGTCATCCTCTCGCTCGTGCTGGCAGGCCCGTTCGCCGGCTATCTCGGGCTTCTCGTCGCCTTCGTGCTGCTCGCGCTCGCCGTCGCCGGCTGGACGGCGCTCTGCCGCAAGCTCGTTGCGGGACAGACGGGAGACCTGACCGGAGGACTCATCGCGCTTTGCGAAATAGCCGCGCTGACGGCATTTCTGCTGGCGTCCTGAACCCAACTCCAGCCCGGTGGAAAGGCTGTTTTGGAGAACACACGCAAGTTTGCGTCGACCTCAACCAGAAATCCCGAGCCCTGCCTTGAAACGGACAAGACGAATGACTTTATCGGGATAAGGAACGACTTCGGCGAGGGCAGAGACCGCACATGATCTTCATCGGTATCGCGCTCGTCATTGCCGCCGGGCTCGGACTTCTCATCGCCAGCGATGCGGGAAGCCTGGTGGGGTTGACGGAATCCCAGACGGGGCAGCTGCTTTTCCTCGTCATCATCCTCATTTTCCTGGCCGGCGGCACCTTCATGCGGCGGCACAAGGCAGGCGAGCTCGTCAGCGGCGTCGCCATGTGGGTGGCGATTTTCGGCGTTGCGCTCCTCACCTACTCCTACCGTGCGGAGATCGCGGGGGTCGCCAGCCGTGTCTTCGGCGAGCTGGCACCGGGCGTCGCGGTCGTCGACGCCGAGCGCGGCACGGCGACCTTCCGGCGCGGCATCGGCGGGCACTTCGAGGTCAGCACGACCGTCAACGGGCATACGACGCCGATGATCTTCGATACCGGGGCGAGCGCCGTGGTGTTGACCACAGCCGATGCGCGGGCGGCCGGGATCGACACGGACACGCTGCGCTTCGACATCCCCGTCTCGACCGCCAACGGCACCGGCATGGCGGCGCGGGTAACCCTCGATGCCGTCGAAGTCGGCGGCATCACGCGCCAGAACGTGCGCGCCTTCATCTCGGAGGACGGAGCGCTGGAAACGAGCCTTCTCGGGATGACGTTCCTCGAGACCCTCAGCCGCTACGCGGTGACCAGCAACGCGCTGGAGCTGACCGACTGACGCCGGCGGGCGTCGTCCAAAGCATCCATTGCCCTGTCCAGCACCTCGACGCCGGCGCCCCTGCGGCAGGCGTCGGTCGAAAGGATCTGGCGGAACTGGCGCGCGCCCGGCAGACCATTGGCAAGGCCCAGCATGTGGCGGGTGATCTGGTTGATGCGGGCGCCCTGCCCGATCTGCTCCCCGGCATAGACGCGCATGCCGGCCATGACGCTTTCGAGCGTCACCGGCTTCGCCGGCTCGCCGAAGACGAGCGCATCGACATCGGCGAGAATCATCGGATTGTGGTAGGCGGCGCGGCCGAGCATGACGCCATCGACGTGGTCGAGATGGGCGAGCGCAGCCTCCAGCGTATCGATGCCGCCGTTGATCATCACCGGATAGGGCGCGAGGCGCTTACGCAGACGATAGACCCGGTCATAATCGAGCGGCGGGATGGTGCGGTTTTCCTTGGGGCTCAGTCCCTGCAGCCACGCCTTGCGGGCATGGACATAGAGCGCCTCGGCGCCGGCCGCGACCATCGCGTCGGCGAACCGGTCGAGCCCCACTTCCGGATCCTGATCGTCGATGCCGATGCGGCACTTGACGGTGACCGGCAGATGCGTCGCCTCGCGCATGGCGCGAACACAATCGGCGACCAGGTCCGGCTCGGCCATGAGGCAGGCGCCGAACCGGCCGGACTGCACGCGATCGGACGGGCAGCCGACATTGAGATTTACTTCAGCGTAACCGGCGGCCGTGGCGAGCTGCGTGGCGGCGGCAAGCTCGGCCGGGTCCGAACCGCCGAGCTGAATGGCCACAGGCTGCTCGGCCGGCGAAAAAGCGAGGAGCCGCTCGGCATCGCCATGAACGAGCGCGGCGCTGGTGACCATTTCGGTGAACAACAGCGCCCGACGGCTGAGGAGCCGGTGGAGATAGCGGCAGTGCCGGTCCGTCCACTCCATCATGGGCGCGACGGAAAATCTATGCGCTTGATAATTCAAGGTTTTTCTCGTGTCTTTCCGGGCCTTAAACGTGCGCAAGCTCGCCTTTCGCGTTCTGTACCCCCGCAGTGTGCACGGGATGGCATCCAGCTTCTCGCCAAGCAGGACGCGAGATTGACTCGGGCCAAAAGCTCCCAAGCATAAGGACGGGACTAAGCCCTTCGCAAATCTGATCGACCTGCATATCGGGGATATGAAGGATGTTGGCAAGGAAATCGGTCGCTCAAAAGAGATTCGGTCTCGAGTTGAGGCCAGGCCTCAGGGTCATGTCGGCTTCATCTGGGCTATTATCAATGTAATATAATGGTTCAGGATCAGGACGATATCGATGAGCGAATATGCACCCACCGATCTGGACCGGCGCATCTGGGAGGAAGAACTCGATGCCTTTGTGCCGCGACAGGTTTTCGACGTGCATACGCACATCTATCGCTGGGCGTTCAACATCAACCAGGACAAGGAGAGCGGCCCTTATGCCGCCAGCATCGGCCGGCACTTTCCCGAGGTGACGTTCGAGCTGGCCAACCAGATAGACGAGGCCCTGATGCCCGGCCGGCAGATCGAGCGGTTGGCCTTCCCTTTCCCGTTCGCCGGAGCCTGCGACTTCGATGCGTCCAACGACCATGTCGGCAGGGAAATGGCCAAGGCCGCCGATTCCGCGTCGCTGATGCTGGTGCATCCCGGCATGAGCGCGACCGTCATCGAGGCGACGCTCCGCCGCACCGGCGCCGTCGGCCTCAAGCCCTATCTTGTCTATGCCACCAATGCCGACCGCGCCGAGGCCTCCATCACCGACTTCCTGCCCGAGCACCAGATCGCGCTGGCCGACCGGCTCGGGCTGATCGTCATGATGCACCTCTCCAAGCGCCAGGCTGTGGCTGACCCGAACAATATCAAAGAGTTATGCAGGTTGAGCGAAGCCTATCCGCGCGTTCGCTGGATCCTCGCCCACTGCGCGCGGTCCTATTCCGCCTGGGCCATCGAGAGGGCGGCCGCGAGCCTGCGCGGCCTGCCCAACATCTGGTACGACACGTCCACCGTCTGCGAGGCCGACGCTCTCGATGCGCTCTATACCGGCGTGGGGGTCGACCGGGTCATGTATGGCAGCGACGACATGATCGGTCCGATGCGCGGCAAGTATATCGCGTTCGGCTATGCCTGGGCCTTCCTGTCCGAGACCAACCACCAGCTCTCGCTCGGCCATTGCGATGGCCGCATGACCTTCATTCGCTACGAACAACTGCGGGCCATGAAACGCGGCGCCCGCCAGGTGGGACTCGACGCAGTCCAGCGCCGAGCCTTGTTCCACGACACGGCCCGCAGCCTGGTCGATGCCGCCCGGCGGGATGTACGCGCCGCTATGAGCGCGTGATCCTCCGGTCGGCCGCGATGTACCTCAGATCGCGTCGAGGAAGTTGACGCCGGTGAGCCCGCGCTCGGCCTTGAAGGCGCGGAACTCGGCCTTGAGCTTTTCCTCCGAGGCCGCGTCGTAGAAGTTGCCGAAGGGCTTGCGGCAATAGCCGGCGTCGGCACCCTGCCAGGCCATGCTGCGCTTGATCGCCGCGATCGGATTACGCGCCAGCGCGAAGAAGATGATGGCGTTGCCCACCTCCTGCAGCGCCCTTGCCTTCTCTATGTCTCCGGCCTTGGCCGCGGCAAAGAGGTCGATGAAGACTTCCGGAATGGTGTTGTAGAAGCTGCCGATGATGCCGTCGGCACCGAAGGCAACACCCGACATCGCCATTTCGTCGGCGCCCGAATAGAGCACGAAATCCTGCCCGATCTCGGTCTTGATGCGCATGATGTCATGGTGGGTGGAGGCGGTGTACTTGATGCCTTCGACGCCTTTGATCTGCGCCAGCCGCTTGATCATATCGAAGCCGAAGAGCCCGGCCAGCGGCACGTTGTAGACGCACATGGGCAGGCCGGTGGAAGCGGTGATGTCGGTGTAGTAGGAGACGATCTGGTCCTGCGAGAAGCCCCAGTAGAAGGGCGGTACGGACGACAGGGCGTCGGCGCCCACCTTTTCGGCATGGCGCGCCAGGTCGATGGAAAGGTGGGTGCTGATCGCCCCGACATGGGCGATGACGGGTATCCTGCCCTTGACCTCGTCCATCACCACTTCGAGCACGCGCTTGCGCTCTTCGGGCGACATCATGAAGGCCTCGCCGGTGCTGCCGGTCACATAGAGGCCGTCGACCTTGCGCCTGATCAGGAAGTCGACGACGGTGCGCATGCGGCCTTCGTCGAACGCCTCGTTTTCGTCGAAGGGCGTGACCAGGGCGGGCAGGACACCGGTGATCTGGGATAGCTTGCGAGGCATTTTGGCTCCGGGATGAGGAAATCAGGCCGAGGCGGCGACCGCTTCCGGCGCGGCTTCCGGCAAATCGATGAGATGACAGCTGGCATAATGGTCATGGCCGTCGACCTGGTAGCGCTTGAGACGCGGCACTTCGGTCCGGCATACGTCCCTGGCGTAGCGGCAGCGCGGATGGAACGGGCAACCCGGGGGCGGGTTGACCGGGCTCGGCACGTCGCCCTGCAGCACGATGCGTTCGGACTTCTTGTCGAGGTCCGCCACCGGAATGGCCGACAGCAGCGCCTCGGTATAGGGGTGCAGGTTCTTGGCGAAGAGGTCTTCGGAGCGGCAGAGCTCAACCACCCGGCCCAGATACATCACAGCCACGCGGTCGCAGATATATTCGGTGACGCTGAGGTCATGGGTGATGAAGATGTAGGTCAGGTTCCGCTCGCGCTTGAGCTTCATCAGCAGCTGCAGCACCTGCGCCTGGATCGAAACGTCGAGGGCGCTCACCGCCTCGTCGCAGACGATCAGTTCCGGCTCGATGCTCAGCGCACGGGCGATGCCGATGCGTTGGCGCTGGCCGCCGGAGAATTCGTGCGGATAGCGGTCCATGTATTCGCGGCGCATGTTCACCGCCTCGAGCAGGTCGCCGATGATCCTGCGCCGCTCCTCGCGCGACTTGACCCCGTATTTCTTCAGCGGGTCTTCCAGCGAGCCGAAGATGGTGAAGGCCGGGTTCAACGACGAGTGCGGGTCCTGGAACACGATCTGCAGCCGCTTGCGGAACGGCACCAGGCCCTCGTTGTCGAGCCGGGTGAGGTCGGTTTCCTTGTCTTGCGGCGAGCGATAGACGATCTCGCCCTCGGTCGAGCGAACCAGTTGTAGGATGGTCTTGCCCAGCGTGGTCTTGCCGCAGCCGCTTTCGCCCACGAGGCCCAGCACCTCGCCCCGATAGACGTCGAGATCGACGCCATCCACCGCCTTGACGTGCCCTACCGTGCGCTTGAACACGCCGGCCTTCACCGGGAAATGCGCCTTCACCCCGCGCAGGCGCAGGATGACGTCGTTATTGTGCTCCATGGCCGGAAAGCTCCTCGTGGCGCCAGCACATGACCCGGTGGGTCGGCGTGATGTGGGTTTCGTCCGGCATGGCCTGGCATTGGGCGGTGGCGAAATCGCACCTGTCGGCGAACTGGCAGCCCTTGGGCCGGTTCAACGGATCGGGCGTCGAGCCCCGGATGGCCTTGATGTCCTGGTCCTTGCCGTTGCCAAGCACCGGCACGGAGGCCAGCAATGCCCTGGTATAGGGGTGCACCGGATTGCGCAGCACCTCGTCGACCGTGCCGGCCTCCACGATATTGCCCATGTACATGACGGCCACGTCGTCGGCGAGTTCGGCCACCACGCCCATGTCGTGGGTGATGAGCATGATGCCGGTGCCGTGCTCGCGCTTGAGCTTGTCCATCAGCTCGAAGATCTGCGCCTGGATGGTCACGTCGAGCGCCGTCGTCGGCTCGTCGGCGATCAGCACCTTGGGGTTGCAGGCCATGGCCATCGCGATCATGGCGCGCTGGCGCATGCCGCCGGAATAGCGGTGCGGGAAGTCGTTGACCCGCTTTTCGGGCAGGGCGATGCCCATCTCGGTCAACAGCGTGATCGCCCGCTCATGCGCGGCGCGCCGCGACATGTCCGTGTGGTATTTGAGGCTCTCCTTGATCTGGAAACCGACGCTGTAGACAGGGTTAAGGGCGGTCATCGGGTCCTGGAAGATCATGGCGATCTCCGCGCCCCGCACCCGGCGCATCTCGCGCCCGTTGCGCTCGAGCGCATGCAGCGGGATGTCGCCACGGTCGGAGTGGTAGATGATCTCACCTTCCTCGATGCGCGACAGGGTAGGCAGCAGCTGCATGATCGAGGCGGCGGTCACCGACTTGCCGCACCCGCTCTCGCCTACGATGCACAGCGTCTTGCCCTTCTTGATGTCGAAGGACACCCCGTTGAGCGCCTTGTTGCAGCGGTTGTTGGTGTAGAAGAAGGTCTTGAGGCCACGCACGCTGATGGCGACGTCCTGGGTGTCGGTCATCGCTCTATCCCTGCTGGCTGGGGTCTGTGGCATCGCGCAACCCGTCACCGATGAAGTTCACGCTGAGGACGAACAGCGAGATCACGGTGCCGACGGGCAGCCAGACCCACCAATTGCTCTGCAGCACGCGCAAATCCTGCGCCACGTTGAGGATGTTGCCCCAGGTGGGAATGGAGAGCGGCACGCCGAGCCCCAGGAAGCTCAGCCCCGCCTCCTGCAGGATGAAGGCGGCCGTGGAGAGGGTGATGTTCACCATGATCGGACCGAGCGCATTGGGCAGCATGTGCTTGTAGGCGATCAGCGGCCGGCTGAGCCCGAAGCTGCGCAATGCGAGCACGTATTCTTCCTCACGGATGCTGAGCATGCGGGCCCGCGCCATGCGGTAGATGCCGCCCCAGCCGGTCAGCGTGAAGATCAGCATGAGGTTGACCAACGACTGGCCGAGGATCGAGACCAGCAGCAGCACCAGGATGATCTGCGGAAACGACATGAAGATTTCCGAAACGCGCATGGCCAACGCATCGAGCCATCCGCCGACATAGCCGGTATAGACGCCGATCAGGATGCCGACGATCGCCGCGAGCACGGCACTGCCGAGCCCCACCAGGATGGAGATGCGTCCGCCATAGAGCACGCGCGAAAAGAGGTCCCGCCCTGTCCGGTCGGTGCCGAACCAGTGTTCCCAGGAGGGTGGCTGCAGCATGGCGCGCAAATCGATCCTGTTGGGATCGTAGGGGGTCAGCAGCGGCGCGAAGATCGCGGTCAGCACGATCACCGAGAAGATGATGAGCCCGATCACCGCCAGGCGGTTGTTGAGGAATTTGTTGAAGGCGCGCGAACCGCCTTTCGAGCGGGCTTCACCCGCTTCCTCGCGGGCACTGATGCGGTCGAACTGTGCATCGAGCCGGGTCCGCTTGCGGGTCGTGGGGTAGGTTTGATGGGCCATTTCTATTCTCCCAGCCGCACGCGCGGATCGATGACGGCGGTCAGGATGTCGACGATCAGGCTCGCCAGCAGCACAGCCATCACCGACAGGAGCGCGATGGTCATCACCACCGGATAGTCCTGCGAGCGCACCGCCGAGATGAACTCGTTGCCGATGCCGGGCCACTGGAACACCTGCTCGATGATCACCGAGCCGCCGATCAGCACCGGCAGTCGGAAGCCGATCAGGACGACGACCGGAGTCAACGCCACCCGGAAGCCGTGCAGCAGGTTCACGCGCCACTCGGGAATGCCCTTGCTGCGCGCGGTCTTGATGAAATCCCGGCTCAGAGCGTCCAGCATGGACGAGCGCGCGTAGCGCATCACGCCGGCCGTCAGCATGATCGACAGGACCAGCGACGGCAGCACCAGGTGCGGCAGACGGTCCCACAACGTCATATAGCCGGGCATCGAGCGCCCGCCCACCGGAAACCAGCCCAGGTTCAGCGCAAAAACGAGGATGGCGACGAGGCCGAAGAAGAATTCGGGGATGGAAACGCCAAGCATGCCGATGACCGTGAGCACATTGTCGGTCCTGCTGCCGCGGCTGAGCGCGCTAACGACGCCGAGCAGGCAACCGAGGACGGTCGAGAAAACCAGCGCCACCGCTGCCAGTTCGAGCGTCGCCGGCAGGCGCGTCGCGATGATGCTGCCGATCGGCACACCGCCATTCATGGAGTAGCCGAAATTGCCCTGGATGAGGTTGGTGAACCAGGCCCAGAAGCGGACGTAGAAGGGTTGCCCCAGGCCGAGCGATTGCCGGAGCGCCTCGAGCTGATCGGCGTTCATGCTGCCCAGCGCGTCCGGGTTGATCATGTGGGAGACGGCGTCCCCCGGCGTCAGCTCCAGTCCCAGGTACACCAGGAAGCAGATGGCGAACGCCATGGGGATGAGGATCAGGACACGCCTGATGATGTAGGTCAGCATGCTCGCCCGGTCCGCGTTCTCTTGGGATCGACAAATGGCTGCGGGAGCGCCGGCGAGGCCCGGCGCTCCCGCAGTTGGCGGATCAGTTCGCCGGATGCTCGAACTGGTTGATCCACAGCATACGCGTATACGGGATGTCGATCGGGTGGATGTTCATGAAGTCGAGGGCCTCGAGGCCGGGCACGTCGGCGGCGGACTTGGTGTAGCCGAAGTCCGCCTTGCCCGCGGTGGCGTTGACCAGCAGGTTGCCGTCATTGTCCGAGGACGGACGGGCGATGATCTGCTCGATCTTCGGGGTGCCCTTGTGGTAGCCCTCGAACGGCACCAGCGTGGTGTAGTCGTTCATCACCACCTCGTCGATCTTGAAGGGGCCCGAGCCGATCGGCTTCTGCCAGAACGGCGCCTGCTGCAGGTTCAACGGATCGACACCCTCGAAATGCCTGGCCGGCAACGGCGCAAACTGGCTGAAGCTGAGCAGCACGTTCGGGTCGATGCTGGCGAACTTGATCGTGACGGTGTTGCCCTCGGTCGTGACGCCGGCCAGGGTGTCGGCTTCGCCGGCCACATAGGCTTCGGCGCCCTCGATCTTCTTGAGGGTTGCCTGCAGCACCGGCTGGGTGATCGGGAACTTCAGGGCCGCCCCGATCGAGAACACCACGTCATCGACGGTGATCGGCTCGCCGTCGTGCCAAGTCAGCCCGTCCTTCAGCGTGAAAGTGAAGGTCAGCCCGTCCTCGCTCACCGAATAGGTGTCGGCGAGTTCCCCGCCGATCGGCGTCAATGTGCCATCGGCCTCGAGGATCGTGTCGAAGGCGAACTTGTTGTGCACCCAGATTCCCAAGTTCTGCCACGGCACTTCGAAGAACTGCGCCGGACCGGCATTGGTATAGAGCACACCCTTGCCGCTGGCGTCGGGCTCGATCGTCCAGGTCTCGACGGCCCAGTCGTAGTTGTACTGCTCGTTGCCATAGGGAGCGCCGTTGCGGTTCAACCGGTCGCTCTCATAGGTGAAGAGCTGCTGGTAGTAGAGCGGGATCTGGTAGACGTTCTCGTTGATGATGTGCTCCATCTCGAAGTAGCCTTCACGCTGCACTTCGGGATCGGTGGTGCCGTTGACCTTGGCCACCAGCTCGTTCATCCGCGGGATATTGGGGATCATCGGCTTGAGGCCGTAGGCGTAGCGGTTGAAATACTCCTGCAGCGCCAACGCGGCGCGGGCGCCGTAGAGCATGTCCCAGGTGACCTTGGACGGGCCGTTGACCGGATCATCCGGCACCACCGAGATCTGCGAGCCGATATCGCCCTCGAGCAGGCGATAGTTCATCTGGATGCCGACATCGGCGAGATACGCCTGGATGGCGGCCATCAGGTCGGCCGTCTGCTGGTCGGTATAATAGTAGACGACGTCCAGCACGCGGTTGGAATCCCAGCCCGCCTCGGCGAGCAGCTCGCGGGCCTTGTCCGGATTGTAGGCGTAGGGCTCGAGGTCGGTCGGCTTGTTGGGACCATCGGGCAGCATGCCGACGGCCGGCACGGCCTGGCCCTCGAAGATCGTCTCGGCGATCGTATCCATGTCGATGGCATAGGCGATCGCCTGGCGCACGCGCGGATCGGACAATTGGTTGTCATTGATGGGCTGGGCGGCTACCGAGCCGCTGAAAGTCGTCGACATCAGCCCCGCGACGGCCAGGGCCATGAGCTTCTTCATATGCATATGCGTTCCCCTGTCATGAAGATTGATTGATCTGGTCCGGACCGGTTTCACTCCCTGCCGGCATCTCGAACCAGGGCGGGTGTGTCCCCCGCGTTACCCGTCTCGCCGCGTCACGCCTCCGCTGGTTTCGTGCCGGCCATGGACGGAGCCAGGACGTGGTTGACGTAGACGGCGTAATTTCGCGTCAGATGCTTGGTCAGGATCGACACGGCGGCCTCGGGGTCGCGTGCGATGATGGCCTGCACCACGCCGCGATGTTCGTCGTTGCTGCGGCGGTTGTGGCTGGGAATGTCCCTGGGTGCCGGGCGGGCGCGCATCAGCCGGTCGACGAAGGCATCGTGCAGCGCCACGAAGATCGGATTGCCGGGCACTTCCGCCAGCGCCCGATGGAACTCCACGTCAGCGTCCCGGAACCGCGACAGGTCCTCGACGGCGATATCCGCCTTTTCGATGGCCGCGACCATCTTGCCGATCTGCGCCGGCGTCGCCCACTCGGCTGCATAGCGGGCCATGCTGACCTCGAGGAACAGTCGCGCCTGCTCGAGATGGGCGCTGCCCTCCGTTCCCCGGAAGAACAAGCCCGACGCTTCGGAAATGCTGGCGAGCAACTGCGACAGCGTGGGATAGACGACGCGCGGCCGGTATCCCTTGCGGTGCTCTATCAGCCGCATCGATTCGAGCAGCCCGATCGCCTCGCGTATCGCCGTACGCCCCACTCCGAAACGGGCGCATAGGTCGCGCTCGGATGGCAGCATGGCGCCGACGCCAAGGACGCCCTCATGCACTTCGCGGGCCAGAACATTGGCGATTTCCGATGCCGTCACAGCCATGGCGTTCCCCACACCTAACTCGCCAAAAGGCAACCACACATCCCATTTTGGTGTCAAATATTTCCTTTTTGGTCGACCAAAACGGACACGTGCGCCGATGTTTCGGCACCTCGACTGACCAGAAGCTTCACGTCTCTCTGACGGCTTTTCCCTCTGAAAGCAAAAAATTCGCTCAAAGATACCTGTGATCGCACTATCTGCAGAACGATGTGCGTGAAATCGGCTATTTATGGGCAAATTTCTCTTCACGAGCCCCGGCGATCCAGTTGACAGTCAAAGATATCTCATTAACATAACAACATATCTTTTTTGGGTGTCAAGCGACAATCAAGGTCGCATGGCGGGGGGCGGAATTGATGAAGAGGGTCCTGGTCATCGGCAGTGGCGGGATCGGTCGTCGGCACTTGCGCGGCTATCTCGCGACCGGCAGGGCAAGGCTCTCCATCGTCGAGCCCGATGCAGAGAGGCGGTCCGAAGCGTCGGCCATGTTCGACCTCGAACGCGGCTATGCCGACCTCGCCGAGGTGGACCTTCCAGCCCATGATCTCGCAGTGATCTGCGCCCCCGCACATCTGCACGTGCCTCTGATGCTGGCCTGCGCCGCGGCCAGGCTGCCCTTCATGGTCGAGAAGCCTCTGGCCGTGACCATGGACGGCGTCGACGAAGCGCTCGCAGCCGTGACCGCAGCCGGCATCCTGGCACGAGTGGGCTATATCCGCCGCATCGCTCCCGAACTCCTGGCCCTGCGCCAGCGCATCGCCGATGGCGATATCGGCGCCCTGCGGCTCGCCTACGTGAACTCCTCCCAGGAATTCCCCAAATACCGCCCGGATTTCCAGCGCACCTACTATGCCCGCCCCGAAATGGGCGGCGGTGCCATTCTCGACGCTGCCAGCCACGCCTTCGACATGCTGATCTGGCTCATGGGACGTCCGGTACAGGTCGGCGCCATGTATGACCGGCTGGTGCTGGAGGGGACCGACACCGAGGATACCTGCCTCGTAAACATCCGCTTCGAAAGCGGCGCCATGGCCAACCTGACCATCAACCAGTTCCAGAAGCCCAATACCAACCGCAGCGACTTCATCGGCACCAAGGGCAACCTGACGCTCGAGCACTCGGTGCTCAGCTATTCCACCGACGACAGCGGCAAGCCGGTCGAGACCCGCGACTACATGGATGGCCTTGTGCCCACCGAGGCGCATCAGGCACGCTTCACCATCCAGGCCAACGCCATGCTCGATGCACTCGAGGGCAAGCCGTGCCACCTGGCGACGCTGGAGGACGCCCGCCTGAACCTCAAGGTAGCGCTCGCCGCCAAGCGGTCCTGGACTGAGCGCAAGATCATCACCGTCGACAATTGAGGGGGCACGCCATGTTCGCACTGGACGGGCGCAACGTTCTGGTCACCGGCGGCGCCGGATATCTCGGCACTCCCGTCTGCCTGCTGCTCAAGGCGCAGGGCGCCAATGTGGTCATCGCCGACCGTGACGCCGAGCGCCTGTTCGCGGCCAAGGCCGAGGTCGAGGCGGCGCCGGGCAAGGGCAGCGTCGCCACGCTGCCTCTCGATATGGCCGACGAGGCCTCCATCCTCGCCTGCGTCGAGAATGCCGCGGCAGCCTTCGGCCCGCTCTCCGGGCTCATCGCCGCCACCGCATTCAATTCCGGCAAGACCTTCGGCGAGCTCGACGCGGCGACGTTCGATCTGGCCAACCGCATCAATCTCACCGGCACGTTCCTTCTGGCCCGCGCTGCGGCCGATGCGATGGGTTCGGGCGGCGCGATCGTCCTCTATTCGTCCATGTACGGCGTCGTCTCGCCCGACCCGAAGAAATACCCGGGCGGCATGGCGCCCAACGCCATCGAGTATGGCGTCGGCAAGGCCGGCCTCAACCAGATGGTGCGCTACATGGCCGGGCACTACGGCCCGCGCAACATCCGCGTCAACGCGCTCTATCCCGGCCCCTTCCCGCATGCCGCCGTGCAGCAGGCGCATCCTGATTTCATCGCCAATCTCGAGGCCGGGACCATGCTCGGCCGCATCGGCCGCCAGCACGAGACCGCCGGCGCCGCCGTTTTCCTGATTTCCGACGCCGCTTCCTACGTCACCGGCCAGGTGCTGGGCGTAGATGGCGGCTGGACCGCCTGGTGAGGACTTGATGGACTTTCCCTTTGGAGACCGCCCGATCCGGCTGGCCATGCTCGGCATGGTCGAGGGCAACGGCCACCCCTATTCCTGGTCGATGATCATCAACGGCCGCTACGACGCCGAGGCACTCAAGACCTGCCCCTACCCGGCGATCATCAACTATATCGGCAAGCAGCCCCCCGAAACGCTGGGCATCCCCGGCGTCGAGGTGACCCATGTCTGGACCGACGATCCCGCCGACGCGCCGCAGGTCGCCGCGGTCGCCAAAATCGCCAATGTCGTCGCCCGCGCCGAGGACGTGGTCGGCGAGGTCGACGCCGTGATCGTCGCCACCGACAAGGGCTTCGAGCATGTCGAACGCGCCCGCCCCTTCGTCGAAGCCGGGCTGCCGGTCTTCGTCGATAAACCCCTTTGCGACAACCGGGCCGATCTCGAGACCTTCAGCCGCTGGGTGGCCGAGGGCAAGCCCATCATCTCCTCGTCCGGCATGCGCTTTGCCAAGGAGTTCGCGCCCTATCACGGCGCCACCCACGAGTTCGGCGCCCTGCGCACGGTCTTTGCCACGATGGCCAAGAAGTGGGAGACCTATGGCATTCACGCGCTGGAATCGATTTATCCGATCGTCGGCCCCGGCTTCGTCTCGGTGCGCAACACCGGCACCTATGAGCGCAATGTCGTGCATCTCAAGCACTCAAGGGGCATCGACGTGGTGATCACCACCACCGCCGACCAGATCGGCGGCTCCGGCTTCATCACCCTTGCCGGCACAGAGGGCGGCGTTACCTTACGCAGCCAGGACACCTATACTGCGTTCAAGGCGCAGCTCGAAAGCTATGTCGGGTTCCTGCGCACCGGCACTCCTCCCGTGCCGTTTGCACAGACGCGCGAGCTGATGCAACTGGTCATCGCCGGCATCGAAAGCCGCGAGGCCGGCGGTGCAGAAATCCTGCTCTCCAGCTTCGGAGCCTGACCATGGGCGTACTCGACACCTTCTCCCTTAAGGGCAAGGTCGCCCTTTGTACCGGCGGCGCCGGCCTCTATGGCCGCCAGATCGTCGCCGCCCTGGCCGAAGCGGGCGCCACGACCTTCATCGCCGCCCGTGACCAGGGCAAGCTCGAAGCCGTCGCCGCCGAGGAGCGCGCCGCCGGCAACGACGTCACCGCCCTGCCGCTCGACCTCAGTTCCGATGCTTCGATCGAGGCCCTGCACAGGACCATCCTCGAGCGTGCCGGGCGTTGCGACGTGCTGGTCAATAACGCGGTCGCGCGCTCGGCCATCGACGGCTGGGACCACGACCTCGATGAGTATGACAAAAGCCTGCGCGTCAACGCTTCGGCGCTCTTCAAGATCACTTCGCTCTTCGGCAAGTCGATGGCCGCCAACAAGTCGGGCTCGATCATCAATATCGGCTCGATGATGGGCATGGTCGGGGTGGAGATGGGCAACTATGCGGGTACCGACATGAATGCCAATCCCTCGCCCATCTACTTTTATGAGAAGGGCGGCATGCTCAACTTCACCCGCTGGGCCGCCAGCATCCTGGGCAAGGACAATGTGCGGGTGAACTGCCTCTCCCCCGGCGGCCTCTACAGCGGCCAGCCGGCGCCCTTCGTCAGGAATTACGCCGACCGGACCCAGCTTGGCCGCATGGCCAACGAGACCGACCTCATGGGCTCGATCGTCTTCCTCGCCTCCGACGCATCCGCCTACATCACCGGCGCCAATATCCCGGTCGATGGCGGCTACACCGCAAAATAGCACCGGGTCCCCCATGTCCGAAAAGCAGCCCTATTCCGCCACCCCCGCGACGGCGCACCGCATGCGTCCCAGCCGCGTGCTGCGCACCATCGCCGCCGGCGGGGTCGCCCGCGTGCTTAAGCTCAATACTTTCGACGCCAAGGTTGCCGAGATCTTCGCCCAGGCCCGGCCCGATGCGCTCTGGCTCTGCCAGGAGCATACGTCGGCCAGTCTCGAAGCCATCGAGAACCAGATCCGTGCCGCCAAGATCTACGATGTCGACAGTCTCGTCCGCGTCGCCCGCGGCAGCTATTCCGACTATATCCGTCCGCTCGAAGCCGATGCCGCCGGCCTCATCGTGCCCCATGTCATGGGCGCCGCCGACGCCCGCGCCGTACGCGACATGACCAAGTTCGCCCCGCTCGGCCGCCGGGCCGTCGACGGCGGCAACAATGACGGCATGTTCACCCGCGTCGGCTTCCTCGACTATCTCGAGGCGGCGAACAGGGAACGTTTCGTGTGCCACCAGATCGAGGATCCCGAGGCCCTTGAGGAGATCGAGGCCATCGCCGAGATCGACGGCGTCGACGCGCTGTTCTTCGGTCCCGGCGACTACTCCGTCCGCCTCGGCATTCCCGGCCAGCTCCAGGCGCCCGAGATCGTCAAGGTGCGCCAGCGCGTCGCCGAGGTCGCCCGCAAGTACGGCAAGATCGCCGTGACCGTCGCCGGCAAGGCCAATGTCAGGGACTACGTCTCCATGGGCTACAACATGCTGAGCGTCGGTGCGGACGTGGTGGCGCTGGCCACCTATGCCGACGACGTCCTGTCCGCATTCGACGCCATCTAGGAGGCAGCAATGGACCTCGAAGCGCTGGCGAAAACGCTGCTCGACGGCCGCACCAAGGGCATCCCCGCGACAGCCGCCCCCTTCCCCCTCGCCGAGATCGGCAGCAAGGGCTGGAACGTGCTCAGGGAGGACCTGCCGCTTCCGCTGATGGTCCTCAAGCGCAGCGCCCTCGACCACAATGCCAGCGTCTTCGGGCAATACCTGACCAGTCACGGCCTGTCGCTCGCCCCGCATGGCAAGACGACGATGAGTCCGCACATCTTCGCCGAGCAACTGGCCGGCGGCGCCTGGGGCATGACCGCGGCGACGATCAACCAGGTGCAGGTCATGCATCACTACGGCGTCAGACGCGTGGTGCTGGCCAACCAGCTGATCGGCAAGGCGCATCTGGCCGGAATTGTCGCCTTGTTCAGGGACGATCCCGACTTCGACTTCTATTGCTTCCTCGATTCCCCCGCCCAACTCGACAATATGCTGCGCCACCTTGCGCCGCTGGCCCCGCCACGTCCGGTCAAGGTGTTGATCGAGATCGGCGCCAAGGGCGGGCGCACCGGCCTGCGCGACCAGGCCGAGGCCCTGTCGCTGGCCGAAAGGCTCGCGGCGAGCGACGCGAAACTCGTTCGCTTCGCCGGCCTTGCCACCTTCGAAGGCGTCTTACCCGGCATCGGCGAAAACCCGATGCTGGTCGAGCCCTTCGCGCAATCGATCGTCGACATTGCCCGCGCCCTGCCGCCGGGCCTTTATGCCGGCCTCGACGAATTCATCCTCTCGGGCGGTGGCTCCTCCTATTTCGACATCGTCGCCGACCGCTTCGCGACGCTCGACCTGCCCGTTCCGGTGCGCGTGCTGCTGCGTTCGGGCTGCTACGTCACCAACGATTCCGGCGCCTACAAGAAGGCTCAGGACGAGGCCAAGGCCGATCCGCGCCGCTCGTGGAAGTCCGACCTCGAGCCGGCGCTCGAAGCCTGGGCCTATGTCCAGTCCATACCGGAGCCAGGCCTGGCCTTCCTTTCCATGGGCAAGCGCGACGTGCCCTACGATTCCGGCCTGCCGGTGCCGTTCAAACGCTACCGCCCGGGCGCCGGCTTCCTGCCGGTCGGCACGGCCGAAATCTTCGCCACCAACGACCAGCACGCCTATGTCCGCCTCGGTCCGGACGCGGATTGGCAGGTGGGCGATCTCGTCGCCTCGGGCGTCTCCCATCCCTGCACCGCTTTCGACAAATGGCGGTTCCTGCCGATCGTCGACGACGACTACACCGTCATCGACGGCGTCCTCACCTTCTTCTGACCCAAGGCCCGCCCGTCATGACCAAGACCATCCTGTTCGGTGGCCTCTACCATGAGACCCACACCTTCCTCGCCCACAAGACCGGCATGGCCCAGTTCGAGGACGGCGGCATCAGGATCGGCCGGGCGGCCGTCGACCAGAACCGCGGCAATGGCTCGCCCAGCGCCGGCTTCATCGATTATGCCGACAAGGCCGGCTGGCGCATCCTGCCCACCATCCAGATGGCGGCGCAGCCGGCCGGCAAGGTGACGGACGACGTCGTCGACCTCTTCTTCAAACATTTCCTCGCCGGTCTCGACCGCCACATGCACGAGATCAACGGCATCTTCCTCGTGCTGCACGGCGCAATGGTGAGCGAAGGTTCGGACGACGTCGAGGGCCTGATCTTCAAGACCGTCCGCGAACGCCTGGCGGCAGCCGGTCGCGGCAACCTGCCGATCGGCGCCGTGCTCGACCTGCACGGCAATATCTCCCGGACGATGGTCGAGAACACCACGGTCCTGCGCGCCTATCGCGAGAACCCGCACACGGACGCTTACGAATCCGCGGTCGCTGCCGCCGAACTGCTCGACCGCGCCTTCAGCGAACCCGACCTCAAACCGCTGCACCGAGCGACCAAATACGTGATCCCGCCCACAGGCGTCGGGTCAGCCAACGACCCGATGAGGAGCGTGCTCACCGCCGCCCGCGCTATCGAGGCGAAGGATCCCGATATCCTCGCCATCAACGTCATGGCCGGCTACGCTTATTCCGACATTGCCGATTGCGGCTTCAGTCTGAACCTCATCACCAAAGGCCCGGTCGCAGCGGCAGAAAAACACCTCGACGCGCTGGTGGATGTGCTCGAGGCCAATATTGCCGCCGGCTACCCGCATGAGGACGACCTCGCCACCGCCCTGGCGAAGGCCGATGCCCTGCCGGCGGGCAAAGGACCGATCCTGCTCATCGAACCGGCCGACAACATCGGCGGCGGTACGCCTGGCGACGCCACGGGCCTGCTCGGGCCTTTGCTCGCAACCGGCCGCACCAACATCCTCGCCGCCATCGCCGACCGCGACTCCGTCGCTCAATGCTTCGCCGCCGGCAAGGGTCAGACCGTCTCCCTCGAGATCGGCGGCAAGACGGACGCGCACCACGGCGAGCCCATCCCTTTCATCGGCACGGTCGAGCATCTCAGCGACGGGGTCTTCCAATTGGAGAATCCAAAGTCGCACCTCGCCTCCATGGGCGGCACCACCATCCGCATGGGCCGCTGCGCCGTGGTGAGCAATGGACAGGCCAAGATTCTGCTCTCCGAACGCAAGACGGCGCCGATGGACCTGGGCCAGT
This sequence comes from Devosia geojensis, assembly GCF_000969415.1. Taxonomy (GTDB): domain Bacteria; phylum Pseudomonadota; class Alphaproteobacteria; order Rhizobiales; family Devosiaceae; genus Devosia; species Devosia geojensis. The sequence goes on from NZ_JZEX01000088.1 coordinate 32,998, forward strand.
ACCATTCGCAGGGCCTGCGGCCGGAAGACGCCACCTATGTCGTCATCAAGGCGGCCGTTTCCCACCGTGCCGCCTACGATCCGATCATGCGGGCCGGCTTCTACGTCGATAGTCCCGGCCTCTGCACCAGCGACCTGCGCCGCCTGCCCTTCACCAAGCTAGAGGGCAAGGTCATCTCGTTGCACTGAGGGCCGCCATGCCGCGCTGCCACAGCGATCGCATCGATGCACGGCGGAGCCCCTCCGGGCTCCGCTGTCGCTCAGATCTTGTCGGCCGCCCGAAGATCGGCCTGCAGCCTAGCCTGATAAGCGGCCTTGGCCGCCTCGTCGACCTTTGCGCTCTGCCCGAAATAGACGAAGCCCAGCGCCCGGCGGGCGCGCGTTGGCGAGGTGTTCGCACCCGCCCAGTGCACCGTCTTGGAATGATGCATCAAGAGCGTTCCGGCTTCACCCGGAAAGGCCACGGTATTGGCCTTGTCGTCCTCGGTGCCGAAATCGGTGATGCCCTGCGAGAAGCCGAGGATTTCCGATCGACCGTGCGGGCGGTAGCCCGGCGCCAGGTGCGAGCCGCGCACATAGTGGATGCACCCGTTCTCGGCATCGACGGGCTCCAGCGCCAGCCACCCGGTCACCGCCGCCGGCGGATTGAAGTGGAAATAGTAGCCGTCCTGGTGCGGCGGGGTCGGTTTGCCGATGCCGGCGGGTTTGTTGAAGTATTCGAGGTTCACCGCCCTGGCGGGCTCACCCAGCATGGTCTCGGCCAATTGCCGAATGGTGTCGGTTTCCAACAGGTCGCGGAAATAGGCGTCGTAGTGCTGCATGTTCTGCATCTGCTTGAGCGAGCCCTTGTCGCCCTTGGCCTCATAGAACACTTCCGTGTCCGCCATCTTCGGTACGCATTCGGCGATATAGCGGTCGAACTCGCGGTTGATCTCGGCCATCCGGGCTGCGTCGAACAGCGGCCGGATGGCGATATAGCCGTCGCGATCGAAGTCCTGCTTGAGGCCGGCAAGGTTCGGCTGGATCTGGGACATGGATGCTCTCCTTCTGCGTTCCCCTCTCGGTCATCAAAGCCCGTTCCGGTCGTCCCGTCTGTTGAGACCTGCGACGCCAAACGAGGAATTCCGATCGATCAGCGCACTTTGCGGTGGCTTTCGCCATGCCGCGGTGATGCAGTGCTGTCATGAGCGGTCCCATCACCCCCGACGGCATCGTCCTGCGCGAGCATCGCCTCGGCCGCTTCGACAGACGCATGCCCATCGGGCCCGTGGTCTGGGACTTCCATGACCTCCTGTGGATTCACGAAGGTGCCGTGCACCTCGCCATCGCCGGGGACGACCTGACCATCGCCGCCCCGGACGGACTGCTCATCTTGCCGGGCACGCATTTCGCCGGCGCCGCCGTCGACGGTTTCGCCACTGCCTCCATCTGCCATTTCGAGTGGCCCGATGCCGCCGCGCTCGGCCTCGATGGCCCGGGATATCTCCGCCCGCGGCCCGGGGATGCTCTCCACATCCAGGCCATGCTGCGCCTCAGCCTCGATCTCGCCGGCTCCATCGTCGCGGTCGATGCCGACCGCCGTCGCCGGCTGCTCCTGGCCATTCTCGATTGCTTCCAGCATCCGGCCGTCGCCGTCGACGCCCCTGCGCCCGAACTCGATCGCGCCCTCGAGATGGCCTGGCGGCAGGCGGCCAAGACCCTGCCCAAGATTCGCACGCTTAGCGATGTGGCTGCGCTTCTCGGTGTGCATGAAAGCGCCTTGCGCGCCCGGCATCGCCGGTTCTACCGCACATCGGCCGGCGGCCATCTGCGCGAGATGCGCCTGCGCCGCGCCGAGGACCTCTTGTCCACCACGCGCCACAGCATCGGCGAGATCGCGCATCTGGTCGGCTACGGCCACGCCGAGACATTCATTGCCGCCTTCCACCGCAGCCGCGGCTGCACGCCGGGGCAGTTCCGCCACCGCTCGAACCCCTTCGCGTGAGGCTCAAATGCAGCTCGTCGAGGCCGGCACGCCCTACGCCAATCCCCGCTTCGGACAGCGATTGGCCGACTGCCAGTTCCTCGCCTGCTGCTGGCAGGTTGAAAACTGCCAGTATGTCGTCAAGACCTTCCGTATCCGGCTTTGAGGCATCCGCCCGTGTCCACCGCGCCCGAGTTGACCGACTACGAAAAGCTCCGCCGCCTGCCGTTCCTCTATCTCTATTCCGCCCTTACGGCCACCGCGGTGCTCTGCACGGTCGGGGCGCCGCTGGTGTTGTTCTCGGCCGAATTGGGCATCGACAAGGACCGCATCGGCCTCATCGGCGGCATCCTGCCTTTCTTCCAGATCCTGGGTATTACCAGCCTGCCGATCATCCTGCGCTTCGGTATGCGCCGCGTCGCCGCCCTCGCGCTTCTGGCGCGCTACATCTTCCTCGTGCCGCTGTTCTTCGCGCCGCAATTCATCGACGCCCCCGACGTCGCGTTCGCGCTGATCTTCGGCGCCGTCATCGCCTACGCCATCTGCCGCACCCTCTCGGAGGCCGCGGTGACGCCGTGGCAGCAGGAGTTCATCCCCCGCCTCGTGCGGGGCCAGATCAGCGGCCGCATCGCCATCGCCTATCTGCCGGTGGCGCTGATCGGTTCCTTCCTCATCCAGCTCTGGCTGGATGGGCGGGACGGCATCGAGCGCTTCTACCCCGTCTTCGTCATCGGTATCGTCATCGGTGCTTTGGGCGCTCTTTGTCTCTTCGGCCTTGGCGGCGGCGCGCCAAGGCAGGCGGCCGGAGGATCATCTCAGCTGCTGGGTAATCTGCGCGTGCCCCTGCGCGACCGCAATTTCCTCGCCTTCCTGTTCTCCTCGGGCAGCCAGTACCTGATCTTCTCGGCGATGAACGTCTTCCTGCTGCTGTTCTTCCGCGAACGGCTCGGCATCTCCAGCGGCCAGCTTGTGCTCATGGCCGCGCTCGTGCCGGTGGGTGCTGCTGCCGGCAGCTATGCCGCCGGCTGGTTCGTCGACCGCCACGGCACGCGCGCCATCCGCATCACCCTGCAGGCCCTGCAGGTCGTGCTTCTGCTCGTCCTGCCTTTCGTCCATGCCGGCATTCCCGGCGTCGAGCTCCTGGCGGGCGCCGTCTTCCTGCTGTTCGGTTTCCTGGTCCAGGGCGCCATGGTGCCGGGCAGCATCTACATGCTGAACTACGTGCCCCCGGCCCATCGCGAGAGCTATATGGCTCTGGCCTACAGCAGCGACGGCATCTTCGGCGGCGGCCTCACCGTCCTTGCCGGCGTGCTCGTGCAGCACTTCGAGCCGACGGGCATCACCGCCGCAGGCGTTCACCTGGGCGGCTATGAACTTCTCTTCCTCGCCGGCGCCCTCGCCACGGCGCTTTCGGCCTTGGTGTTCTCGCAGCTTCAGGAAGAAGGCGCCACCGGCGTCCGCGACTTCCTCGGCCAGTTCTATTCCGGCAATCCGCTCCGCGCGCTCTGGAGCATCCAGCGCTTCTCCAGCTTCACCTCCGAGCAACGGCGGCGCGACCTCGCCTATGGCTTCGGCGGCATCGGCAGCACCCTGGCCCGGAACGAGTTGATCGGCGCGCTCTCCGATCCGAGTTTCGACGTTCGCCACGAAGCCATCCGGGCCCTCGGCCGCCTGCCGCCCTCTCCTGCCGCCATCCGGGCGCTCGAGGAGATGCTCAGCTATGACGGGCTGATCGAACTGCAATATGCCGCGCTCGAATCCCTGGGCCAATTGCGCTCCACTGCGAGCGCCGGCGCCATCGCCGCCTTCCTCGACAATCCCAACCGGCTGCTGCGCTCGCGCGCCGCCCGCTCCCTCGGCGATATCCGCAGCCCCGCCCAGCTGCCGGCCATCCGTGCGATGCTGGCCGACGATCCCGATATCGATTGCCGCCTGGCGGCCGCCTCGGCCCTCGGCAAATATGGCGACCGTCAGAGTGTCCCGGCGCTCGTCGCCGTCTACGTCCAACAAGCGGTGGACGGCGGCCATGTCAGCGAGCCGCGCAGCAAGGTGGTTCTGCTGGCCATCGCCAAGATCCTGCACGTCGAAGAACGTTTCGCGCGCAACTGGCGCCGCGAGGAGAAGATGCCCGGCTATTGCCTGCCCGAACTTCTGGGCAAGGTCGCCAAGGCGATGCCGTCGGGCGAAGCTGCCCGAATCCGTGCCCGGACACTGCAGGCCGCGGCCAGCGAATTTGGCAACGGCCCTACCGAAACCGCATTCGCCGCCCTCCAGGCCCTGCGACCCGATATCGCTGCCGCCAGCCACAAAGACCGTGATCTCGTTCTGGCCTTACTCGACGGCACAGCACATCTGACAGAGCCGCACCGGGCCCTCATGGTCCTGCTCGCCGTATCGATGCGCGCTGTTCTGCCCCGCGCGAAAAACTAGGGTTTTGATCCGTCCTGCTTGGCTTTGCGCCCGGGCCAGCTCATCAGCAGCCGCGCCGATTTCTCGGCCTCGCGCGCCTTGGCCGGATCCTTGAAGATGCGGCTGACGCAGCGCGGCTCGGTGCGGCTGATCGCGTCATAGACCAGGTGGTAGCCGGTCTTGTCCATGATCGGGCCGATCCAGCCGGCGCAATGGTCGCAATAGCGCTCCATCGGCTCGGCATCATTGTCCATCGCCTTGGTCAGGCTCGGACATTTATGCATGTGCAGCTCGATATGCTCGTCATCGACGATCAGGTCGAGATCGCAATTCTCCTCGTCCCGGATCACCGACCAATATTCGTACATGCCCTCAAAGCCCTTGGTTTCAATCAGCTCCAGGATGTGGCGCTCCTGGTTCTTGCTGATTTCGAGCCAGTAGAGCTCGAGGTCCTCCTCGCCCCGGCTCTCCAGGAACTTGAAGACCTCGTTGTAAAAGCGGGTGAAATGGTCGCTCGGGATCATGCGCGCCTCCGGATGACTTGGCGGCAGGCGCCCGGCCCGGTAATTTCGGTATCGATCCGATAGGCCGAGCCTTCGGCGATGGCCTCGTTGACCTTGCTCGTCTGGTCGCAGAAATAGGGCGACACTGCCGGGGCGATCTTGGCGACGTGGTGGTAAGCGGTACAGCGGCGCACCGTCAGCACGATCTCGTCCTCGCCCACGGCTATGTCGTAGTCGGCATTCTCGCGGTCGAAGAAGTGCCGCCAGTGGCGCACCATCTCGTCGGGGTCGCCATCCAGCATGTGCTGGCGCAGGTCGCGGTAGACGTCCTTGCCGACCTTGGCGAAAATCTCGTGCAGCACCTCGATGCCGTAGCGCTCGACGATGAAGTCGATGGTCGTGTTGACCGCCCCGTGGAAATCGAGGTGGACGTTGCCGTCCTCCTGATAGCGCAGGGATTTCTCAAGCTGCTGCCGGGGCATCTGCTCGCCTGTAGAATGACTGTCCGCCAATGATCGTCTCCACCACCGAAAGATCGAGCGGGTCGAGCACGGCGAAATCAGCCAGCTTGCCCTTCTCGATGCTGCCCATATCCCGCTGGCGGCCAATCACCCGCGCTGGCACCAGGCTGCCGGCATGAGCCGCCTGCACCAGGTCCGCCCCGGCCATCGCCATGTAGTTGCGCATGCCTTCGTCCGGCGTCAGCGACGACCCACAGAGCCCGCCATTGCGGTCGCGCACCGCCTTGCCGGGCGCGCTGGTCACGAAATAGCCGGGATAGAACTCGAATTCCGTGCCGGGAAGACCAGCATACTTCATCGAGTCCGTCTCGAGGAAGACGCGATCGACCGGCAATTGCGCCAGGATGCGCAGCAGCTTGGGATGGGCATGGATGCCGTCGGCCACCACGCCCAGCGCAAGGTGCCGCTCCGCCAGAAGGGCGTCCGGCAGTGAAAACACATGCACGCCGGAGTCATCGGGCGGTAGCGTTTGCATCACGTCGTACATGTGCGTCACCGCATCGATGCCCCAGCCCACATAGCGTGAAACGTCGTCCGGCGCCGCCCGGCTGTGCCCAAGATGGACCGACGCGCCATTGTCCTTCATCGTGCGGATGAAGGCTTCGGCGCCGGGCAACTCAGGAGCGATGGTGACAGCCGCCAGCCGCCCATGGGCATTGTCGAGCATAAGCGCGGCCAGCTCGGAGGAAGGCAATTGCAGGTTCTGCGGATTGTGTGCACCCGGCGAATTGAAGCACGGTCCCTCGCTGTGGATGCCGATGGCGCGCGCCCCTTGCGCCCGGCCGCAAGCCGCCGACAGACGGGTCAGCACGTCGGCAAAGGCGCGTGGCGGCTGGCAGCCGATGGAAGGGAGAAACCCGGTTACCCCCCGGGCGGGCAGCTTGGCCGCCGAATCGGCCACGCCCTCCGGCGTCGCATCCGAATAGAGGTTGACATCGAACCCATGCTGCAGAAGGTCGATGAGACCCGGGAAGATCAGCCTGCCCCGGCAATCGAGCACCTTCCAGTCCTCACCCACGGGTGTGCCGGGAAGTGCGAGATCGACGATACGGTCGTCTTCGATCAGCAGGTCGCGCAGAACGACGCCGGTGGGGGTAACGACAAGCGCTCCGGCCCACTTCTGCTTGACACCCATCGGCGAACCCTTATTAGCATGTTATTATGCTAATGAGTTAACTCAGTTCGGATCGGGTGTAAACATGGATCGGCGCACCGTCTGCGTTACCGGATCGAGCCATGGCATCGGCCTCGCCATCGCCAGGGCCTTCGCTACGGCCGGCGCCCGTGTGATCATCAATTCCCATCGAGATGACGAGCATGCTCAAAAGGCTCTCTCCGAACTTTCGGCGCTGACCGAAACCGCCTTCATAAAGGCCGACCTGTCCCAGCCCGGCGAGGCCGGGCGCCTGGTCGAGGCGGCCTATGGGCGATGGGGACGGCTCGACACCCTGGTCAACAATGCCGGCACTTTCCTCGATACGCCTTTCGGCGAGCTCACCGAGGCCGCATTCGACCGCACCTTCGCGCTGAACGTGCGCGCCTATCTCTTTGCCAGCCAGGCCTTCGCCAGCCGCGTCGCGGCCGGCCAGGTCAATCCCAGCATCATCTGCGTGGGCTCGACCAACTCCATGGCGGCCGAGCGCGACAGCGTCGCCTACGACGCCTCCAAGGGCGCCGTGCTCATGCTGGTCAGGTCCATGGCCGTCACGCTCGCCCACCGCGGCATCCGCGTCAACGGAATCGGCCCGGGACTGGTGCATACGCCGCTGACGGCGGCCGGGCTCCAGTCCGAGAGCCGCCGGCAATTGCTGGAGCGGCAGATTCCGCTGGGACGCATCGGCGAGCCCGATGATATCGGTGGTGCCGCAGTCTTTCTTGCGTCAGAAGAGGCCCGCTATATCACGGGGCAGATGCTGTTCATCGATGGTGGTATCCTGGCCAATCAAATGTCCTGGGGCGAAGAACCGTGAACGTTGAACTGACGCCGCGCCATCTCCAGCTTCGCGACCTCTTGCTGCGCCGCTGGAAGACCAACGGCCTCAAGGCCGGCGACAAGATCGAATCGCAGAACGAGATCATCAAGTTCTGCGATTTCTCGCTGATCACCGTCATCAAGACGCTCAAGGATCTCGAGAGCGAGGGCGTCATCCGCCGGCAGGTCGGGCGCGGCTCGTTCCTCGTGCAGGCGCCGTGGGCCGAGGAGCATCACCGCGTCGGCTTCTTCTACAACCGCAACATCGTCGGCGACGGCATCTTCAACAACGAGTTCTACACTCGCCTGGTCATCGCCCTCGAAAAGGGCGTGGTCTCGGACGGACACGAATTCATCATGGGCAGCTTCACCCACGCCAAGATGCCCGTGACCCTGTGGGACCGCCTCGACATGGTGGTGCTGACCGGCATCACCGGCGAAACCGACATCTCGGCTCTCAGCCAGACCACCAGCCAGATCAGCGTGCTCGACGCCCTGATCGACCTGCCGGGCGTCCACAGCTACCGATTGGACTATGCTCCCGCCTTCCGGGAGATGTTCGCCCGGTTCGGCTCAAAGCCCAACCGCGTCCTCTACCTCGATACCGTCCACGTCTCCACCGAGCAGGCGGCGCGCCTCGCCGCCTTCAAGGCGGCCTGCGGCGAAACCGATGCGCTGCAGACGCTGCGCATCGCCACCGTCAATCAGGAAGACCAGTCATCCGATTTCGCTCCGCTCGAACGGGCCATCGCCGAATTCCAGCCGGACCTCATCTGCGGCTACATGCATCGCAGCTGGCATTCGCGCATGGCCGAGGTGCTGTCCAAGCCGGTGCGCATCTATCCCTTCGGCCTCGATTCCTCCCGACCCGGTTTCGTCGTGACCAGCGACGACTGGATGAAATCCACCCTGCCGATGATCTACCGGAAACTCGAGGACCGCCGCGCAGAAGGGGAAGTGCACAACTTCCCCGCCCATTTTGTTCCCTAATTCAAGGAATGACGATGCTCAAGCTTATCGACAGCGGCGCCCGCTCCCATCTGCCCTTCAGCCCGGCCTTCATTGCCGGCGACCTGATGTTCGTATCCGGGCAGGCCTCGGTCGATCGCGACACCGGCGCCATCATTCCGGGCACCTTCGAGGAAGAGATGCGCCGTTCGATCGAGAACCTGCGGGCGATCCTGAAAGCCGGCGGGCTCAGTCTCGACCACGTCGTCAACGTCAAGGCCTACCTCGCGAACGAAGCAGACGGCGAGCTCTACAACCGCATCTATCCCGAATATTTCAGCGATCCGCGCCCCAGCCGCAGCACCATCGTCGGCGTGCTCGGCACCAAACTCAAATTCGAGCTTGATTGCGTCGCCTATGTCGGCGCCACCCGCCAGCAGGCCCAACGCGTCTGACGTCCGCCGGTGCGCCGGGAAATCCGGGAGCAGCCCCGAACACGGGCAACCGCTATCGCCCATCCAGCCCGAGCGGATCGGCCTCGAGCGGCCAGGTCCTCCTGCACGTCAGAACGCTACTGCAGCCTGCCATGTCCGGTAAGCGGCGTCGGTTTCGTTAGAAGGAACGAATGCGCTGACTAGACACCACCCCGCAGCGAAATTTGCGGCAGGGCCGCGGTGATCCGGCGCGACGCCTCCTGCAGGGCCTCGGCCGCGCGGTCCACCAGCGTCTTCATCCGGTTGTCCGGCGCCGACAAGCTCACCGCCGCGATCGGGTAGCCGTACCCGTCCAGGATCGGCACGCCGATGCAGGCGATGCCGTCCTCGTTCTCGCCGATCTCGATAGCGTAGCCGCGCCGGCGCGCGTCATCGACATGGCGACGGAACGTGCGGGCGTCCGCAACCGTGCGGTATGTGCGCGGCTCGAAGTTCACCGGCAATCCCTGCACCTGCTCTTCGGGCAGGAAGGCCGCGATCGCCTTGCCCAGCGAGGTGGAATGGATGGGATTCCGATGTCCGATGCGCGCCTGGAAGCGTTGCGACCGGTTGGCCTCGCGAATATCGACATAGACGATGTCGCTCCGCGACAAGACCGCCAGGTTCACGGTTTCGCGAAAGCCCCCCACCAGCTTGTCGAGTTCGCCCTGCGCAGTGCTGCGCAGGCTGTGATAGACCGCATCGAGCCGCGCCAGCTCTCGGAAGCGCTCTCCGACGCCATACCGATCCTGTTCGATGTTGTGCGAGAAGAGCCCTGCCGCCGACAATGTCTGCAGGTAGCGGAACACCGTGGTCTTAGGCATGTCCAGCGCCTGCACGACCTCGGTCAGCGTCACGTCATGGGCCTGGCTGGCCACATAGGCGAAAACCTGCATCGCCTTGGCCACCGGCAGCACGGCGTACTGGTCCCCTGCCTTGCTCATCGCAAAATCCCTCGAACAGTGCAACGGAAGCGCTCCGCGGCGCCCAATCGGACATGATAGGAGGACATGCTGCTCGCCCTGTCAACAGAGGCCAAATCTGCCCAACACTTGTGCAGGAGAAGCCCTCTTTTTTCGTGAAGCGAAACACGGTCGCATTTACAGATTTCGCTCGAAGGCTTCTCTGTGAACGAGCCGACTGCCGAAGGGCGCCTCGCCATGCGAGGCGGCAGGAACAGGCTGCACGAGCAAGGGAACGACCAACATGCTGACGAACTCCAAGTCCTTCCGCCTGGGGCTGGCCACGCTGACCGCAGCCGCCGCCATCCTGGCGGCCATGCCGGGCGCAATGGCCGCTTCGCCCCGCGCCGAAGAGGGAAAGATGATCCTGGTGGCGCGCCAGGACCCCGGCACACTCGATTACACCAAGAGCAACCTGACGGCCTTGCGCCTGTGGATCCCGGCCAACGTGGTCGAGCCGCTGGTCTACTTCAACCAGGACGGCTCTGTATCCCCAGGCGTCGCCGAGTCCTGGACGATCAGCGACGACAGGCTGACCTACACCTTCGTCATTCGCGAGGCCAAGTTCTCCAATGGCGAGCCCGTCACGGTGGAAGACGTGATCTACTCGCTCAACACCATGAAGGAGAGCCCGGTCTCGCAGAACTCCTCGGCCTATCAGGCCGTCAGCTCCATCGAGAAAGTCGATGACCGCACCGTCAGGATCACCCTGTCGCGCCCCAGCCAGAATTTCTGGAGGGGCATGGGCTCCACCGCCGGCCTCATCCAGCCCGAGGCCGCTGCCGGCACCATCGCCACCAATCCCATCGGCACCGGCCCCTACAAGCTGGTGAGCTACACCTCCAACAGCGCTTTGGAGTTCACCGTCAACGAGAACTACTGGGGCGAGGCGCCGGCGATCAAGGACGTCACCGTCCGCATCATCACCGACGGCACCGCCGGCCTCAATGCCCTCGAGGCGGGCGAGGTCGATACCATCCCGGTCATCACCATTGACCTCTGGGAACAGCTCATGGCCCGCGGCCTCGACAAGTCTTTCACCATGGTCACCTATCCGCAGATCGGTGAGCCCACCTATGCGGTGATCAACCAGAAGCTCGATCCCGAGCTGCGCCAGGCCCTTGCCATGACGCTCGACCGCCAGGCCTACAACGACGCCTTCGGCGCCTCCTGGGGTGCGGAAAACACCTGCACCTTCGCGCTGCCCAACCAGCCCTGGTACGAGCCGGCGAGCGCCGAAAGCTGCCCTTATCCCTACGATATCGAAAAGGCCATGGCGCTCGTGGCCGAGAAGGGCTACGCCTCGACCCCGCTGGAATATGCCTCGCTCAGCGACGTGCCCGACCTGTCGTTGCCGGCCGATATCATGGTTCCTACCATGCAGGCCGCCGGCTTCAACATGACGCGCAACGCCATCGACCTGGCGCGCTACTCCCAGCTCATCTTCCAGGGCCGCCCGCCCCAGTTCGATGTCACCGTCATGTCGGGCGACGCCGATCCGGCCCAGTGGGCGTGCTCGGACGAGAGCCAGGCCAGCTGGAGCACCTATTGCTCGGTCGACTACACCCAGGCTCTCGCCGATGCAGACGAGGCCCTCACCGACGAGGAATACCTCGCCCTGATGAAGCAGGCCGCCGACATCCTGCGCAAGGATGCCGTCATCGTCCCGATCATCGCCAAGAAGGGCGTCGGTCTGTTCGAACCCGATCTCAAGGGCTTTCTCGAACCGCGCGTTGCCGTGGCGATCGAGTTCGCACCGCTTCACTGGTAAGGCCATCGCGGGAGCCGGTTCCGGCCGGCTCCCCACGAGCACGGGTTCTTGATGCCGATCTATATCGCCCGAAAACTTGCATTCTTCATCCTGGCGGTCATCGCAGCTTCGATCGCCATCTTCCTGCTCATCCGCGGGGCCGGCGGCAATGTCGCCGCCGTCGTTCTGGGCAAGGATGCGACGGCAGAGGCCATCAACGCCCTCGCCCAGCAATACGGGCTCGACCGCCCGATGGTGGTCCAGTACTTCGATTGGATCGGCAAGCTGCTCCAGGGCGACCTCGGGCGCTCCTTCCGCACCAACGAGAGCGTTGCCGACCTGGTCGTGTCGCGCCTCTCCATTTCCATTCCGCTCTGCGTATCGGGCCTGGTGCTCGGCCTCTTGATCGCCATTCCCGCCGGCACCTATTCCGCCCTCTACTCCGACCGGCCCCTCGGTGCGCTGGTGGCGCTCCTGAGCCAGGTGGGTATCGCCGTTCCCGTCTTCTGGGCGGGCATCCTGCTTTCGCTGCTGTTCGGCGTGCGCCTCGGCTGGCTGCCCACCGGCGGGTGGACCAATTGGGACGCGAATTTCTGGGGCGCCGTACGCTCGCTCGTGCTGCCCGTCATCTCGCTGGGCCTGATCCTCGGCGCCTCGCTCACGCGCTATGTGCGCTCGGCCGTACTCGACGTCATGAACCAGGACTATGTGCGTACCGCCCGCGCCACCGGCATGACGCAAATGCAGGCGCTGCTGCAGGTTGGCCTGCGCAACGCCGCGCTGCCCATCGCCACGGTCGTCGGCCTGCAGATCGCCGAGCTCATCGGCGGCACCGTGATCATCGAAACCGTGTTCTCGCTGCCCGGCCTCAGCCGCATGATCCTGGCCAATGTCGCCGCCCGCGAGGTCATCGTGGTGCAATCCACCGTGATGCTCATCATCATCTTCGTCATGCTCATCAATCTCATCGTCGACCTGCTCTACGGCGTGCTCGATCCACGCGTGAGGCTCGCGCGATGACCAGCCTCGCCACCGCTCCCGCACCCGCTCCGGCGCGCGCCACCCGGCGCCGGCGCCGCCGAAATCTGACGCTCACCATCGGCATCGTCATCACCGCGGCTTTCATCACCATCGCGCTGGCCTCCTTCCTCTACCTGCCGCACAACCCCAACATACCACGCATTCCCGACCGGCTGCTGCCGGCGGGTTCGCCGGGCTACCTGCTGGGCACCGATGCGCTGGGCCGCGACATCTTCTCGCAACTGATGGTGGGGGCCCGCACCTCCCTCCTGGTCGGCGCAGGCGCCGCCCTCATCAGCCTGCTTGTCGGCACCGTCGCCGGGCTCAGCGCCGCTGCCTTCGGACGCCTGACAGACGAGACCATTTCGCGCGGCGCCGATATCATGCTGTCCATCCCGGGCATGGTGACGGCGCTGGTTCTTGCCGCCACCATCGGGTCGGGCGCGCTGACCACCATCCTGGCCCTCTCAGCCTTCTTCACCCCCTCCTTCACGCGCGTCATCCGCTCGGCCGCCCTCTCGGTGACGCAGGAGGATTTCGTCATCGCCGCGCGCCTCTATGGCCGGCCCACCTGGTTCATCCTCCTCCGCCACGTGCTGCCCAATGTCGCCGGCGTCATGATCGTGCAGTTCACCCTCTACTTTGCCGCCGGCATCCTCACCGAGGCGGGCCTCTCCTATCTTGGCGTCGGCGTGACACGCCCCTCCATTTCCTGGGGCATGATGCTCAACGAGGCCCAGCAGCAGGTGGGGATATCCTCGCCGCTCGCCATGTGGCCGGGCCTGGCCATCGTCATCGTCGTGCTGGGTCTCAACCTGCTCGGCGACGGCCTGCGCGACGTGCTCGATCCCAAGCTGGCGCGGAGATCCTCATGACCGCGCCCGCCGCCATCGAGGTCCGCGACCTGCACGTCGTCTATGACGGGCTGGCTGCCGTGCGCGGCCTCTCCTTCACCGTGCCGGCCGGAGGCCGCATGGGCCTGGTCGGGGAATCCGGCTCGGGCAAGAGCATGACGGCGCTCGCCCTCATGGGCCTCCTGCCGCCCGGCTGGAAGGCGCAAGGCACGATCCTCCACGATGGCGTCGATCTCATCACCCAGACCGACAAGGCGCTTTCCGCCCGCCGCGGCCGCACCGTCTCCATGGTCTTCCAGGACCCCATGTCCTCGCTCAATCCGGTCCGCCGCGTCGGCGACCAGATCGCCGACGTCATCCGGCGCCATGGCGGAGTCGGCCGCCATGAAGCGATGGGGCAGACCATTGACCTGATGATGCAGATGAACCTGCCACGTCCCGAGCAGCTAGCGCGCTCCTATCCGCACCAGATCTCCGGCGGCCAGAAGCAGCGCATCATGATCGCTATGGCGCTGGCCTGCTATCCGCAGCTTATCATCGCCGACGAGCCGACGACTGCTCTCGACGTCACAGTGCAGAAGCAGGTGCTGCGCCTGCTCAGCGCCGCTACCCGCGAGCGCAACAGCGCCCTCCTGATGATCACCCACGACCTGCCGGTCATCGCCGCCATGTGCGACACGGTCGCAGTCATGTATGCCGGCCGCATCGTCGAATACGGCCCGGTTCGGCAGGTGTTCCGCAATCCCCGCCACCACTATACGCGCGGCCTTCTCGACTCCCAGCCCACGATGGACAATATTGCCCTCGACGGCTCCTCGCGGCTGACCTCCATCCCCGGCATGGTGCCGCCATTGCCGGCGCTGCCCAGCGGCTGCGCCTTCCATCCGCGCTGCCCTGTAGCCACCGATATCTGCCGCGCGAGGATGCCCGAGATCGACGCCGCGACGGGCGCCGCCTGCTGGCACCCTGTGGCCGCTTCCCAACCGGCGGTGGCCTCATGACCGCGATGACCATCGAGCGCCGCCCTCTCCTCGCCCTCAGGGACGTTACCCAATCCTACCAGCTGCCCCGCACCAGCCTCTTCGGCCCGCGCAGCAGCTTCACCGTGCTCGACGGCATCGACTTCGATGTCTGTGCCGGTGAGGCCGTCGGCCTTGTCGGCGAATCCGGCGCCGGCAAGACCACGTTGACCCGCATTCTCACCGGCATGGAACGCCCGCAGCGGGGCCAGGTCGAGTTCGACGGGCAAGATCTCTGGGCCGCCGGCGCCGCCGAACGCACCCGGTTCCGCCGCTCCGTCCAGATGGTGCTGCAGAATCCGCGCAGCTCGCTCGATCCGCGCATGCGCATCGGCACCGCACTGCTCGAGCCGCTGCGCAGCCTGCGCATCGAGGGCAACCACACAAGGCGCATCCACGAAGTGCTCGATCAGGTCGGCCTCGATCGCAGCGCTCTCGGACGCTTCCCGCATGAATTCTCGGGCGGCCAGCTCCAGCGCATCGCCATCGCCCGTGCGCTGATGCCCAATCCGCGTGTCCTCGTCGCCGACGAGCCGGTCTCGGCGCTCGACGTCTCTATCCAGGCCCAGGTTCTCAACCTGCTCAAGGACCTCGTGCAGGACCTGCAACTGGGGCTGGTCTTCATCGCCCACGACCTGTCGGTCGTCGCCTATACGACCAGCCGAGTCTCCGTGATCGCCGCCGGCCGCATCGTCGAGGTCGGACGACCGGTGGAGCTTTTTACCCGCCCCGCTGCCCCCGCCACCCGCAATCTGGTGGACGCCGTTCTCACTGTGGAATCGGGCCTCGCCGGCACCGCACTCTAGCCTCCCGGATTTGTCGGCAACTGTTCCGTGCCACGAAATGGCGTGCCGTTTACCTGCACCATCCCATCGTGTGTTTTAGGCCAAACAACTCGAGGAGCAGCGAATGCTGAAGTTCGACGAGTCCGCGCGCATCATTGCGTCGGAGTCTCGCTATGTTTCCGGTGGCGTGAACAGCAATTTCCGTCTGGGCATGGGGCATGGCCCACTGGTGTTCACCCATGGCCAGGGGCCATACCTGTTCGATGTCGATGGCAACAGGATCATCGATTATTATTGCGGCATGGGCGCCATGGTGCTCGGCCACAGCCCTGCCGGTGTCCTGCAGGCGGTCAAGGATCAGGTCGAAAAAGGCATTCTCTACGCCGGCCAGTCTCCGGTGGAATACGAGGCTGCGCGCATCATCTGCGAGCGCATCCCCAGCGCCGAGCGTCTTCGCTTCGGTTCGTCCGGTTCCGAGGTCGCCCAGGCCGCCATGCGCCTGGCGCGTGCCGCCACCGGGCGCCGCACCGTCGTCAAGTTCGAGGGCCACTATCACGGCTGGTTCGACAATATCCTGTGGTCCACCGCCCCGGCCCTGGCCGATGCCGGTCCCGGGGACGATCCGGTGCTGGTGAGCGGCAGCAAAGGCCAGCCCCGCGAGGACAGCGACGGTCTCGACGTCCTCCAGTGGAACGACCTCGCCGCCGTCGAGGCGCGCCTGTCGCGCGGCGACGTCGCCGCCGTGCTGATGGAAGCGGCCATGTGCAATCAGGGCGCCATCGCCCCCATGCCCGGCTATCTCGAAGGCGTGCAGGCGGCCTGCCGTAAGTACGGCACCATCCTGATCTTCGACGAGGTCATCACCGGTTTCCGCCTCGGTGGGCAGGGCGCCCAGGGCCGCTTCGACGTCACCCCGGACCTCTCCATCTTCGCCAAGGCCATCGCCAACGGCTTCCCGGTCGCCGCCATCGTCGGGCGCGCCGACCTCATGGACATGTTCGCAACCGGCGGCGTGCTCCATGGCGGCACCTTCAACTCGCAACCCGTGACCATGGCCGCCATGATCGCCACCCAGAAGGCGCTGACTCCCGAGCATTACGAAAAATCCTCGGCCTACGGCGTGCGCCTGCGCAACGGCATGCGCGACGCGCTCGCCGAGGCCGGCGTCAGGGCTCAGGTCACCGGGTTCGAACTGATGTTCCATGTCGCCTTCGGCATGGATGCCCCGGCTCGCAACTACCGGAATCTCGCCGGCTCCGACAAGGCCGGCTATGCGCGTTTCGCCAAGGCGCTGCTGAGCCGCGGCGTGCGTGTTCTCGAACGCGGTGCCTGGTTCGTATCGAGCGAGCACGACGACGATGTCGTCGACCAGACGCTGGAAGCCGTGCGCGCCGCCGCAAAAGAAGTTGCGCCCACGCTGGCCGCCTGAGCGCCGCAAGCCCGCATGGACTCGCCCGGTGCCCGGGCGGGTTACTCTGCACCAAAGATGCGTAGATGACGGCTTCGGCATGATCGAAGCACTGCAAAGCGGACGTGTCGCAGCTGCTATGTCGTTGGATTGCGCAGCCGCAACAGGCGGTTCCAATCGAGATCATCCACGAGATCATTCTCGGCAGCGAAGTCCCGATCATAAAGCGCTGAAAGCAGGTGAAGACCGGCGCGATGCAGCTTGAGGTCGACACCGACGACTTCGCCGAGACGGACGAGCGGATAGAGGCCGAAGGGGGCGTCCTCGAGCACGTAGCGGCTCTGCTCGCTCGTAGGCCCAAGCTGTCCCTGCCCCTTTGCGCGAATCTGCACCGCCATCGCCTCGAGCGGCGCCAGAGGGATGCCGTAAGTCAGGTGATAGTGCTCGGCGGCCGTGCGCACCGATACGTCGAGGGCTTTGGCCGTTGCCAACCGCTCTTCATCGAGCGCCTCCATCAGCCTGGCCACGGCAGGAGTAAGGTTCTCGCCCTGCCCCCACGCTTCCGCCCGCTCCATACGGGTGAAATTGGTGAGCGCGAGCGCCAGATGGCTCTGCGGATTGAGATTGGAGAGCGAGATGGCGAGCAGATCCGCCCGCGGCTCGAAATGATCACCGAAGGCGTCGCGGCAGAGCGCGATGGCGTGCTCGTCTCCCGCAGGGAGCGTCGCGACATCGACGCGCTTTCTGACCGTGTTGATGCGCACGCTGGTTCCACTGCCACGGCGGGCGCGCAGAAGCGTGGTACCCCAGGCCACGATCGCATTCGACTTTCCCGATGCCTCGAGAAGCGAAGCCAGATGAAACCCGCCAAGCGCCGGGTGCGCGTTGATCACCACGACCTGACGGGGCGCGATTGCGGCGGCCAGGTGCTCGTAGACCATCCGGTGCCCGTTGGCGGGAAGAGCGACAAACAGAATCTGTGCACCCGAAATCGCCTCGGTGGCGCAGCCGGCGATCGCTGGACGGAACTTTCCCTCGAGAAAGCCCTCGCAGGTCAGCGGTTCGGTGCGCAGCGCACTCGTGCTCTTGCCTGATGGGGACCACAAGATGACATCGTGGCCACGGCTCATGAGATATGCGGCGCTGGCGAAGCCGATGGCCCCCGCGCCGAGAATTGCGATGCGCAAGACGGGCTCCTAGAAGAAACGAGACGGCCTGAACGCGGAGAATTCCGCGACATCGCGCCCATGCACCAGTTCGCTCGCCACTCCCTCGCCGATGAAGGCGGCCAGCGTGACCCCGCTGTGGGTGACAGTGACGTAGTAGTTGGAGAGCGCCGGGTGCGGGCCGATCGCCGAATACCCGTCCTTGGGAATGGGACGGATCGCGGTGCGGACGGCCTCCACGTGAACGCCCTTCAGGGTCGGCATCAGCTTCTTGACGCGCGAGAGCAGCTTCTGGGCCGCCGGGTTCGACGGCACCGGGTCCGCGTCAGCCGGCACGCCCTTGTCGATATCGTTGGCGCGCAGCAGGATGCGCCCGGCGCCGTCTGGCCGGCAGTTGACCAGCGGCGTGCGCAGCCCGTGGCGCAGGCTCGTGTCGCAGCTGACCGTGTAGGCGATGAGACCGACTGTCGGCGCAAGCGGCAGCTCGTGCTCCGGGTTGCCGACAACCTCGTTGGCCCAGCGGCCGGCGCTGTTGACGACCACGTCCGCCTCGATCGTCTCGCCATTCTCCAGCGTGACGCCGGCGGCCGCGCCGCCGCGCACCAGGAGGCCGGTCACCTTGCCCTTGACGACCTTGAGGCTATGGCGCGCCCGGGCGGCTGCGACCATGGCGCCGGCATAAACAGGACCGTCGAGCCAGCCGTCCTCGGGATAATAGAGAGCCCCGTCTTCATTGAAGGTGCCGAGATCGATATCGGGCTCCAGCTCGGCGAGCGTCTGCGCATCGATCTTCTCGACCGGGTAGCCCCACTCGCGCAGGCGCTCGAACTTGTCGAAATCGCCTTCGTCGAACCCGGCCGCCTCGGCGCCGGCGTCCTGCCACTGCACGACGCCCGGACGATGCAGCCAGTTGGCGCCTTCGAATTCCTCAGCAAGCTTGCAATGGCTGCGAACGCCCGCCCAGTTCAGCTCGAAATAGGCGCGCGAGGTCAGCTTCTCGCATGCATTGACCCAGGCATAGCTGGTGGACGAAGTGCCCGCCCCCACCCGGCCGGCCTCGACCAGGGTGACCTCAGCTCCCCCCTGCGACATGCTATAGGCGATGGAGGCGCCGATGACACCGCCTCCGACGACGATGGCTTTCATGTTCTTGTCTCCTATTTCGCAGCCCAGACGCGACCGAGCTCGGTGAGCATCAGCGGCCAGCATCGGATGCCTTCGCGAATGCTTTCGATGGCGTAGGACTCGTTGGGCGCATGCACCCCGTCCGCCGGCAGGCTGAAGCCGAACATCAGCGTGTCGATGCCGAGCTCCTGGCGGATGGTCGAGGTGATGGGCGATGTGCCGCCGCTGCGCACGCGCACGGGGGTCTCGCCGGTGACTTCGCGCAGCACCCGGTCCGCGGCGATGACCAGCGGGCTGTCTTCGGCGAGATTGTAGGCCGGCGCGCCGCCGCGGTCCGAAGTGATCTCGATGCTGGTTCCCGCAGGTGCATGTGCCTCGAGATGCCGGGCGACGGTTGCCGCCGTTTCCTTCGGGTCCTGGCCCGGCACCAGCCGGATGGTGATCTTGGCGTGCGCTGTATTGGGGATCACGGTCTTAGAGCCAGGTCCGGTATAGCCGCCCCACATGCCGTTGATCTCGAGGGTCGGCATCAGCATGAGCCGCTCGATCGCCGAATAGTCGGGATAGCCGTGCGACGCGCCGCCGAAGCTGGCGAAGAACGCCTCCTCGTCCATGCCGAGTTCCGCCACGTGCCGCCGAGCTTCGGCGCTCGGCAGCGACGTCTCCGGCAGGAAGCCATCGACGATCACCCGGCCGTCGTTGTCGTGGAGGCTGGAAAGAAGACGAGCCATGTCGTGCAGGGCGTTGCGGGTGGTCCCGCCATAGCGGCCCGAATGGAGATCGCGCACGGCGGAGGTCTTGAGGGTCACTTCCATGGCGTTGACGCCCCGGCACCCGACGTTGATCGCTGGCCAGAAGCCGTTTCGCCCGCCATCGGCCGAGAGCACCAGATCGCCCTGGAGCAGATCGCGGTAGCGCTCGAAGATCGCCGGTAGGGTGACCGCGCCGACCTCCTCCTCGCCCTCGAAGAGGCACCGCACGTTGAACGGGAAGCCTCCTTCGATCGCAAGATAGGCCGCAAGGCTCTCGATCGCGATGGTCGAGGAGCCCTTGTTGTCAGAGGCCCCGCGCGCGTAGAGCCGATCGCCCTTGCGGGTGAGAACGAATGGGTCGGTTTCCCAGGCGTTGAGCGGATCGGGCGGCTGCACATCATAGTGGCCGTAGACGATGAGGGTCGGCTTGCCCGGTGCGTGCAGCCAATCGGCGTAAACTGCCTTATGTCCGCCGCCGTCGAGCAGCTGAATGTTCTCCATGCCGATCTCGCCGAGCCGGGCGATGAGGAAGTCCCGCGCCGCCTGCATGCCGTGTTCGAAGGCCGGATCGGCGCTGACGCTCGCGCAGGCGACGTACTGGCCGAGCCGGTCGATGATGGCGTCGAGCTGGGTTTCCAGATGCTCGGCTACGCGAAGGGACATGTGCAAGTACTCCTGAAAACTGGTCAGTTGTTGCGCGGGTCGAGCGCGTCGCGCAGGCCGTCGCCGAGCATGTTGAAGCCGAGGACGACGAGGAAGATCGCCCCGCCCGGGAAAATCGACATCCAGGGGGCCTGGGTCATGTAGTTCTTGGCGGTGTTGAGCATCGAGCCCCAGGATGGATTGGGCGGCTGCTGCCCGAGGCCGAGGAAGGAGAGACTGGCCTCGGCGATGATTGCCGTGGCGATGGTGATCGTCGCCTGCACCACGATCGGGGAGAGGACATTGGGCAGGATATAGCGCACGATGATGAGGATGTGCGGGAGCCCGATGGCACGGGCGCCCTCCACATAGTCCTCGGTCTTGACTGCCAGCACCTGGCCGCGCGTCAAACGCACGAAGATCGGCGTTGCGGCGATGCCGATGGCCAGCATGGCGTTCATCAGGCTTGGTCCCAACGTCGCGGCAAGCGCAATAGCGAGGATGAGCGAAGGGATGGCCAGCAATGCCTCGATAACGCGCGAGACCGCTCCATCGACGAGCCCGCCGAAATACCCCGCGATGAGGCCGAGCGGCACGCCGATGGCAAGCGCGATGGCGACCGAAACGACGCCCGCCATCAGCGATGCCCGCGCCCCGTAGAGCAGGCGGCTGTAGATGTCACGGCCGATCTCGTCAGTGCCGAGCAGGTACTCTGCCGAAGGGGGCTTACGCACGCTGGTGAACGAGGACGCGAACGGATCGTGCGTCGCCAGCCAAGGTGCGAACACCGCGAGCACCACGAAGAAGAGGACGACGACGACACCGACCAGTGCGCCGCGATTGCGCACAAGCCTCGACAGCCCACGGAAGCGGCGGCGCGGCGCGACGGTCTCGGCTTGTGCGGCTAGCGTCATTGCGGGTGCCTGAGACGGGGGTTGACGACGATGTAAAGCACGTCCGCCAGGATATTCATCGCGATGAAGCCTATGGCGGTGAACAGCACCACGCCCTGCACCACGGCGTAGTCTCGGGTGAAGACGGCGTCGACGATGAGCTTGCCGAAACCGGGAATGACAAAGATCTGCTCGGTGAGCACGGCGCCGGCGAGGAGATCGCCGAACAGCAGCGTCGAGAGCGTCACGATAGGCATCAGCGCGTTGCCCAGGGCATGCTTGAGGATCACCGTCTTGCTCAGCAGGCCCTTGGCGCGTGCGGTGCGGATATAATCGGAGCTGAGGACGCCAAGCATGGCGCTGCGTGTATGGCGCATGAGATAGGCGGCGACAGCGGTCGACAGCACGAAGGCCGGCATCAGCATGGTCCTGACCGACAGCCAGAAATCCTGGGTGATCGGCACGTAACCCGAGGCCGGCAGCAGCTTCCAGCTCACCGCCAGCACCATGATGAGGATGATGCCGAGCCAAAAATTGGGTATCGACATGCCCGAGAGCGCGACGGCATTGGCGATGTAGTCGAGGACGGTGTTCTTGCGGACGGCCGCTAAAATGCCAGCGGGTATGCCAATCAGCATGGCCATGATCATGGCCATGGTCGCCAACTGTACCGTGATCGGCAGCTTCTGCAGGATCATCTCCGCCACCGGCAGGCCGGTTCGCAGTGAGCGCCCGAAATCACCTTGCAGGACATTGCCGACCCAGGCGAGATATTGCACCGGCACGGGATCGTCGAGCCGGTACTTCTCGCGCAGGAACGCGATCACCTGCGGATCGGACTCTTCGGCCATCATCGTCTGGATCGGATCGCCGGGCAGCATGCGCTGCAGGCCGAAGATGATCATCGACAGGATGATCAAGGTCGGAATGGCGACGAGAATGCGTCTTGCAATGAGTTTGAGCACGAGTTCGGGCCTGAATGTCGGGAAGGGGCGGCGGCCCGCAGGCAGCCGCCCCGCTCGCTGCTATTGCTTGGGCTTGAGGCCGGCCAGGCGCAGCACGCCGTCGGCATAGGGCACGAACCCTTCGAGATTGGCGCTGTAGGCCCAGGTGCGCGGGGTATAGTAGAAGTAGAGCGCCGGCAGGTCCTCGGCGGCGATCCGCTGGGCCTGATCATAGAGCGCCTTGCGCTCTTCGATATCATTAACGACGCGGGCCTGGTTCAGCAGATCGGTCAGCTCGTCGTTGCAGTAGTGCCCGACATTGCCAGCGCTTCCGCAAGCCAGATAGCGGTGGAAGTTGCCATCCGGATCGATGCGGCCGGAGGCGCCGAACTGGCTGACCTCGAAATTGCCGGCTTCGCGTTCGTCGACATAGGCGGCAAATTCGGTCGGGCGCAGCGTGATGTTGAAGCCCGCTTCGGCCGCCATGGCCTGCACCAGCTCGAAGAGCTGCTGCATCGCACTGTTGTTGGCATAGAGAATCTCGAACGAGACCGTTTCATGGCCCGCCTCGGCCATCAGTTCCCTGGCCCGCTCGACGTCTCGCTCGCCGCCGTCGAACTCGGGATTGTAGGCCCACGAAGCGGTCGAGAAGGGCTGATAGGCCGGCAGATAAGTTCCCATGCCCAGCACTTCGTTGAGCACGTTGCGGTCGATCGTCAGGTTGAGCGCGTCGCGCAGGCGCGCGTCCTGGTTGATCGGGGATTGCGAGCGGTCGCCGTTCCCCATGTTGAAGTTGACGCCATAGAAACCGAGACCGGTGACGAGCTCGAAAACGACGTTGGGATCGTTCTCGATCGTGGCCATGTCGGACGGCGCGGGACGCTCGATGATGTCGAGGTCGCCCGACTGCAGATTGGCCAGACGCACCGTAGTGTCCGGGATCGGGCGGTAGGTAACGGTATCGAAGTGGTAGTTGTCGGCGTCCCAGTGGTCGGCAAACTTCTCCATGACGATGCGGTCGTTCTGGATGCGCTCGACGAACTTGTAGGGACCCGCGCAGACGAGCCCGCCCTCGCCTGTCGTTTCGAACGTAGCAGGCGAAACCATCATGCCGGCGCGGTCGGTGAGATTGGCGAGAAACGCTGCGTCCGGCGCTTCCAGCGTGATCGCAACCTGGTACTCGCCCACCACCTCGACCGAAGTGATCGAAGCGAGCTCGGCCTTGCGGTTGCTCTCGGGCAAGGTCATTGCCCGATCGAGATTGGCCTCGACCGCTTCGGCGTTGACCGGTGTTCCGTCATGGAAGAGGGCGTCCTCGCGCAGGGTGATGGTGAGGACGGTATCGCCCTCTGACCAAGCCCACTCGGCCGCAAGGCGCGGCACGATGTTGAGGGACGTGTCGATGTCGAACAAGGCGTCGCACATGGGTCCGAACACCATGCGTCCGACGAAGGTGTTGCCGCGGTGGGGATCGAGAATATCCGGATCGTCCTGCAGGGCGACAGTGAGATCGGCAGCCGAAACGGCCGTCGATCCGAGCAACCCGCAAAGGGTTGCGCCCATGGCTAGCTTCTTCAACATCGAGTTCTCCTGTTTGACACCTGGTTCCGGAGTTGGCTGAGGTGTCGCCTCATATGCCAGTCTCCAATCGTTGAGCCTGCCTTGCGCGGTAGAGGGCCAACCGCTTGTCGAGCGCGCCGCGCTGCTCGCCCCGGGCCGGCACGCTGACGCCCGCGGACTGAATTTCGCGCCAGAAGTGGCAGGCGACCTGCCGTCCGTCTCCAGCGGTTTCGAGTTGAGGATGGTCTTCTGTGCAGCGTGGTCGCGCATGGGGGCAGCGGGTGTGGAAGCGACATCCGGACGGCGGCGCCGTGGGGCTCGGGACATCGCCCTGCAGGAGCTGCCGTTGCCCGCGCGCCGAAGGGTTCGAGACCGGGATCGCCTGCAGGAGCGCCGCGGTATAGGGGTGGAGCGGCGCCTCGTAGACGTTGTCGGCGGAAGCGAGCTCGACGACCTCCCCCAGATACATGACAGCCACCCGGTCGCTCATGTGACGGATGACCGCCAAGTCATGGGCGACGATCAGAAGTGTGAGGCCGAAATCCTGCTTGAGCTCGCCGAGAAGGTTGACCACCTGCGCCTGGATCGAAACGTCCAATGCCGAGACCGGCTCGTCGCCGACGATGAGCTTAGGGCCGCCGGCGAGCGCCCGGGCGATGCCGATGCGCTGACGCTGCCCGCCCGAGAACTCGTGCGCGTAACGGTCGGCCCAATCGGAACGCAGACCCACGGTGCGCATCAGATCGTCCACGCGCTCGTCGACCGCCCTGCCCGTCGCCACGCGATGGAGCCGGATCGGCTCGGCAAGGATCTGGCGCACACTCATGCGAGGGTTCAGCGAGGCGAAGGGATCCTGAAAGATGATCTGCAACTCGCGCCGCAGCCGGCGCATCTCGCGCTGACCGAGCGCCGTGATCTCCGTGCCTTCGTAGAAGACCTGGCCGGATGTCGGCTCGAGCAGACGCAGCAGCACGCGGCCGAGGGTGGACTTGCCGCAACCGGATTCGCCGACGATCGCCAGCGTTTCGCCGCGGCGCACCGACAGGGAAACATTCGAAACCGCATGCACAAGACTCGAAGCGCGCATGAAATTGGCAGGCTTGCCAAACCGCTTGACGACGTTGCGGGCTTCCAGAATTGCGTCCTGGCTCATGCCGCCCTCACGTGATCTTCGAGTGGCGCGTACCAGCACGTGACCTGATGGCCCGGCGTGGGCTCGTAGCGCGGCGGAGCCTCTCGATGGCAACGCTGGTCGGCAAAGGGACAACGCGTTGCGAAACGGCAGCCGGCGGGCATTTTCTCGAGCGGCGGGACCGAGCCCTCAATGGTCGCGAGCGCGCCGGTCCGCCGGCCAAGCGAGGGCACCGAGCCGAAGAGGCCGAGGGTATAAGGGTGCTGGGGATCGGAGAAAATCTCCTCGACCGAGCCCGTCTCGACGATCCGGCCCGCATACATGACCGCCACCCGGTCGGCGACTTCGGCCACCACGCTGAGGTCGTGGGTGATGAGTATCATGGCCGTACCGGTTTCCCGCTGCAGGCGACTGACCAACGCCAGGATCTGAGCCTGGATGGTCACGTCCAGCGCCGTCGTCGGCTCGTCGGCGATCAGGAGCTTGGGAGAATTGGCAAGCGCCATGGCGATCATGGCGCGCTGGCGCATGCCTCCCGACATCTGGTGCGGATAGGCATCGAACCGTTTCTCGGGCGCCGGAATGCGCACGAGCTCCAGCATCTCGAGTGCCCGGGCGCGGGCATCTTCACTGGAAACGGCATTGTGGCGGCGAATGCCCTCGACGATCTGGTGGCCTACCGTCAGCGACGGATTGAGGGAGGTCATCGGCTCCTGAAAGATCATGGCGATCTCGTTGCCACGCAGATCGGCTCGTTGCCGTTCGGAAAGCGTGAAGAGGTCCCGACCGTTAAAGAGCGCCCGCCCACACTTCACGCGAGCCGGCGGCGAAGCAAGAAGCCCCATCAGCGCCAGTGAGGTCACGCTCTTTCCGCATCCCGATTCCCCAACGAGGCACAACGTCTGCCCCGGCAGCACCGAAAAGGAAATGCCGTCGATCAGGTTGGCCTTCTCCATTCCGGAGAAGTTGAGCGAGAAATCCTCGACACTGAGCAGCGGCTGGCTTGTCGTGGTCCCGGTCATGCCGCGGCCTTGAAAAAGCGTTCCGGACGATAGGACGCGTATTCAGGCGCCGGGCGGCCGTGGAGGATCTCGTCGCGCAAGGCAAGGCCGATGAAAGCGCTGGTATTGATGCCGCCATGGGTGACGGCCACCCAGTAGTTACCGACGCCCGGGATGGATCCGACACAGGGCAGCCCGCCCCTTGGGATCGGACGCGTAGCGATGCGGACCGCTTCGGCAGCGATCCCGCGCAGCGCCGGAACCAGACCGCCCAGACGCTCGGCGAGCGCATGGGCGGCCGGATGGCTCGTTGACGGACGGTCGCCGTCGGACAGATCTTCGTCGAGGTCATTGGCGCGCAGCAGCAACCGGCCGCCGCCGTCGGGGCGCACGTTGAGGTTGGGCGTACGCAAGACCTTGCCGATCGCATTGGCGACCGGCGGCGTATAGGCGATCAACCCGAGTGTCGGTGCGAGCGGCACCTTCAGCTCGTCGTGCCCCACCACATCGTTGACCCAACGCCCGGCACAGTTCACCACCACGTCCGCATAAATGCGCTCGCCGCTGGCCGTAACGACACCAACGGCCCGACCGCCTTCGAGCAGAACCTCCCGGACAGGTGTACCGGTGCGGATTTCGGCGCCATGGCGCTCGGCCGCAGCCCTCAGAAGCGCGCCGATGAAAATCGGCGCCTCGATATATCCATCCTGCGGATAGTGGATCGCCCAGTCCGCGTCGGAAATAGCTCCGGCCTTGAGGTTGGGCTCGAGGCGGCGCAGATCCTCCGGGCCGATCGCCTCGGCGGGATAACCGAGTGCCTGGAGGCGCGCGAGTTTTTGGTCAGTGGGCTGATCGGCAAGCCCGCCCCCCTCATACTGCGCCTTGCGCCACTGAATGACACCGGGACGCCGGTACCAGGTTCCCTGCGAGCCGAGCTCTTCGGCAAGCTCCTGATGAGCACGAACACCCGCCAAGCTCAGGCGATAGTAATCATCGCAGTCAACCTTCTCACAGGCACTGACCCAGGCGAAGCTGACCAGGGACGTTCCTTCGGCTATGCGGCCGGCTTCAACGAGCAGAACCGGCGCGCCGACCTCAGCCAGCCGAAATGCCACCGCGGCTCCGATCACCCCTCCGCCTATCACCAACGCCCTCACCCGCGCCCCCCGACCGAATGCAATACAATCATACAATGCCCAACTATGCATTCAATTCAAGCGCTATCTGAGGGCAGGTGAAGGATTTATGACTTACGTGCGGATAAAAGCGCCCTGACCGTCGCCCGCCCGGCCTATCCCTTCATCGGGTCGGTTTCGGACGGGTGGTCGCTAAGATAACGCAGGGCGGCGGCGCGCTTGTTCTGCAGGTGACGAAAGAGAATGTCACTAAGCTCCAACCCGGCGCGGCGCTGCAAGGCATCGAGTATCTGCTCGTGCTCGCGCATGGCCTCGCCCCAGCGATCCTTGTGATTTTCACGATTGGCGTTGTAGCGCACGCGCTGCAGGCGGCTGGAGAAATTGGTGTACGTGGCGGTCAATACGGCATTGCGGGCGGCGGCAACGATCGCCTGGTGGATTTTCTGGTTCAGCGCAAAATAGGCGGGCAGGTCACGCCGCATATAGCTGGCGTACATGTCGTAATGGAGTTTCTCGACGGCGGCGATTTCCTCGTCGGTGATATGTTCGCAAGCCAACCGCCCCGCCAGCGCTTCGAGACCGCCCATTACTTCGAACAGCTCCCTGATATCCTTTTCGCCGAACGCCCGGACACGGGCTCCGCGATTGGGCAGGAGCTCAACCAGGCCTTCGGCAGCCAAGACCTTCAGGGCCTCCCGCAAAGGTGTGCGCGAAACCCCCATCGTTTGACACAGGAGGCGCTCGGGGATGCGCGCGCCGTCCGGAAGACCACCCTCCACCAGGTAGCGGCGCAACCCCTGAAGGATTTCCTCATGCAGCGAACTGCCAGCACCGCTCGCGGTCCGAAGTTCGCCGACTTCCACAACCCCGGCGCCGCTCGCTTCAGCCATAGTGATCCTCACAAACCAATCCCTGAGTGCATATCATTTGGGCAGATCGAATTCAAATCGCTTGTACGATGGAAAAAATGAATGCAAAACTGCCGAGCAGATTCCACCGGCTTTGATCACAGGCGTGCCATGACCCACCACTTCGGACCTCACTTTCTCCAGATCCCGGGTCCAAGCGCCATTCCCGACAGGGTCCTGCGCGCCATCAGCATGCCCATCATCGATCATCGCGGTCCGGAATTCGCCGAGCTGGCACAGACCGTCCTGGGCGGAATCCGCCGGATTTTCGGCACCGAGCATCCGGTCCTGATCTTTCCGGGATCGGGCACAGGGGCCTGGGAGTCGGCCGTCGTCAACACGCTCTCGGAAGGGGATCGCGTGCTGATGGTGGAAACCGGTCACTTCGCGAGCCAGTGGCGTAGGCTGACGGAAAAGTGGGGCGTGGTGACCGATTTCATTCCGGGCGACTGGCGGAACTGGGCCGATCCGGAGGCAATCCA
The DNA here is from genome assembly GCF_000969415.1 of Devosia geojensis. Lineage (GTDB taxonomy): Bacteria > Pseudomonadota > Alphaproteobacteria > Rhizobiales > Devosiaceae > Devosia > Devosia geojensis. The sequence continues at coordinate 61,325 of NZ_JZEX01000088.1, forward strand.
CGAGAAGTTGACCGCCGACACGCATCACCAGATCAAGGCCGTCATGGTGGTACACAATGAGACCTCGACCGGCGTTGCCAGTCCCATCAAGGCCATCCGTGAAGCCATCGACGACGCGAGCCACCCGGCATTGCTGATGGTGGACGCCATTTCCTCGCTGGGTTCCCTGCCCTACGAGCACGACGCCTGGCGGGTCGACGTCGCCGTCACCTGCTCGCAGAAAGGCTTGATGCTGCCGCCGGGCCTTGCATTCGTCGCCCTCTCCTCCCGAGCCATCGAGCAGTCGAAATCGGGAGGCATGCGCCGATCCTATTGGGATTGGTCCGAGATGATCGAGTTCAACCGCACCGGCTTCTTCCCCTACACGCCCGCGACCAACCTCCTCTATGGCCTGCGCGAATCGATCGCCATGATCGAGGAGGAGGGCATGACCAACGTCTTCGCCCGGCACGATCGCCTCGCCGCCGCCACTCGTGCAGCCGTTCAGGCCTGGGGGCTCGAAGTCCTCTGCGCCAACGAGCAAGCCCACTCCTCGGTGCTGACGGCCGTAATGATGCCGGACGGACACGACGCCGACGCGTTGCGCCATTATGTGCTCGAGAACTTCAATCTCGCCCTCGGCCAGGGCCTGAGCCACCTCAAGGGCAAGATATTCCGCATCGGCCATCTCGGTCAATGCAACGAACTGGTCCTGCTGGCGACACTCTCCGGTATCGAAATGGGCCTCAGCGGGCTTGGCATTCCCCATCAACGCGGCGGCGTGCATGCAGCAATGGATATCCTGAAACGCCGGGCCTGATGCCTGCCGGCATGCACCTTCCACCGGGTCACCGGCCAATGCCCGTTGAGCAATGCGATGCGCGCATCTGGCTAACATTACAGGTATCGCCCCGGCGATCTCAGGACAAAAATTTCGATAGCCGGCAAGCAATTAGGCCTCGGAACCGGCAATCCATGGTAGGCTGAATCCCACCAGTTTTGCCGAAGAGGCATGACCATGCATTTGCTCGACGTGCGTCAGGCTCGCGTTCTGCATCTTGCCGCGGCTGTGGGCACGGGCTGCCTGCTGACTCTCATGCTGCTGCTCAACAGTGAGCTGGCCCGGCATGGCGGCGCGCTGTTCGCGTCCTGGACGGCTCACGGCACCGGCGCGCTGGTCGCCATCGCTCTCCTCCTGCTGCTGGCAACGAGGAGCGGAGCGCCCGGTCAGAGCTTTCGCTATAGCGCAGCGCCGGCGCCGTGGTGGGCTTATCTCGGGGGCATGACGGGGGCCGTCAACGTCATGCTCAGCTCGACCGCCGTCAACATCGGCCTGGCACTGACGGGAACGCAGGCCGTTGCGTTGTCGACGCAGATGCTGTTCAGCCTTGCTGCCGATCGCTGGGGTCTGTTGGGCCTGCCGAGGCAGCGCCTGGCCTGGCGCGATCTCTGGCCCGTCCTGCTGATCGTTACCGGCAGCGCGATCATCATTTTCGCCGGCCGCGATCCATGATCCTTGCACTGACCTTTGCCGCCATGTCGGGCATACTGGTCGGCCTCAATCGCCAGATCAACGGCCGACTCGGGCTCTCCACCTCGCCGATGTTCGCCTCGTTCACCAACCATCTGGTCGGGTTCGTGCTTCTCAGCCTTGCCGGCGCGGCAATCGGAGGGCTTCTGTCCGGCGATGCCCTGAACTCGCCATGGTACGCGTATCTCGGCGGCCCGATCGGGGTGATCTTCGTTGCAACCAGCAGTTGGCTGATCCCGCGCATCGGGGCCGTTCAAACCACGATGCTGATGATCAGCGGTCAGATGCTGTCGGGGGTCGCGCTGGACATCGCGCGCGACGCGCCCGGCTCGCTCTGGGCCCGGCTTCTGGGCGTCGCACTCATCATGACCGGTATTCTGATGACCAGGAAGCGGGCTCGATAGCGACGCCGCAGGGGAGCGAAAGGCGGGGCCGCAATGAGCCCCGCCTTCGATCTTTTACCAGGGACGCTCTTCGATCTCGACGGTCTTGTCCATCGGCATGCCGAGCTTTTCATAGAACGCACGGCGCTGGCGACGATCCTTGTCCTGCACCATCCAGGCGCGCTTGGCGACCTCCTCCCCGTCTTCCTGGGGAATGACGACGATGCCGTCGTCATCGGCGATCACGCCGTCGCCCGGACGGACATAGACGCCCCCGCAGGTGATCGGCTTGCCCATGGAGGCGAGTTCAAGCCGGCCAGCCATGTGGCGCATCGAGCGCACCGAACAGAACACCGGCGATTGCTGAGCAATACACTCGCCGGAGTCGCGGCAGGCTCCATCGATGATCAGGCCCACCGTGCCCTTGATCTTGGCGTCAAGCACGTTGTTCGAGCCCAGAAGGCCGCAGCGCGACTGCTTGGTGTCGATCACATGCACCTCGTCGGGTGCGCCGAACGAGTGACCGGCCGGCCACAGCGCATCCGGATGGGTGCTGCGATCGGGATTGCGCTTGTACTGGCGGTCGTCGAACTCCTCGTAGCTCATCGCCGGGATGGTGCGATTGATGATGTTGAATTCGGCGGTCGTCGCGATGCCGGCAAAGAAGATGCCGGGAAACAGCGGGCGCAGACGCGGATCCATCTCATAGGTGTTCATGTAGCCCATGGAGTCGAGGGCGTCGGTAACGTCTGAGGTACGTACCTTACGCAGGATCGTGAGTACGTCTGAATTGATTGCCATGATGGTGTCCTGTTGCTGGGTGAGTTGAAAAGGCGCGACTGACGGACGTCAGGCCCTGATGGCTTCGCCGGTCTCGCCGTCGAAAAAGTGCAAGCGCTCGGTATCGAACGCGACTGTCACGGTCTGCCCGATCCGCACGTCGCTCTTGGCGGTGAAACGCGCCACGCACCGCGACTTGCTCTCATCGGCCTTGATCTCATCGAGGCTGTCGGAGCTGCGCACCTCGGCCGCCTGGGCATCGATGCCGAGATGCACGATGACGTCGGCGCCGAGCGCTTCGACGAGGTCGACCTCGGCGGTGATCTTATTGACCGGATCGGTATTTGGAACCGTCGCCGCATCGGCGACATCCTCCGGCCTGATGCCGACGATCAACCGCTTGCCCGCATAGCGCTCGAGACCGGGATGCTCGGCACGTGCATGCGCCGGCAGCTTCAGCAGATGACTGCCCAGCCTGACCCCAAGGTTGTCGTTCCCACCTTCGAGGGTTGCCCAGTAGAGGTTCATTGTCGGCGCGCCAATGAAGGCGGCAACGAAGGTATTGCGCGGCTTGTTGTACATGTTGGAGGGGGTATCGACCTGCTGCAGCACGCCGTCCTTGAGCAGCGCCACACGATGTCCCATCGTCATCGCCTCGACCTGGTCATGCGTCACGTAGATGGTGGTGACGCCCAGCCGATGCTGGAGCGAGGCGATCTCGGCGCGCATCTGCACGCGCAGCTTGGCGTCGAGGTTGGAGAGCGGCTCGTCCATCAGGAAGACCGAGGGCTTGCGCACGATCGCCCGGCCCATGGCGACGCGCTGGCGCTGGCCGCCCGAAAGCTGACCGGGCCGGCGCTTGAGGTAGGCTTCGAGCTCGAGGATGCGCGCCGCTTCCTGGACGCGCGTGTCGACCTCCGCCTTCGGCATTCTGGCGATCTGCAGCGGGAAGGCGATGTTGTCGTAGACGCTCATGTGCGGGTAGAGCGCGTAGGACTGGAACACCATGGCGATGTCGCGGTCCTTGGGGTGGACGTCGTTGACGAAATCGTCGCCGATCCACACCGCCCCGTCGGTGATCTCTTCGAGGCCCGCGATCATGCGCAGGGCCGTTGACTTGCCGCAGCCGGAAGGGCCGACGAGCACGAGGAATTCGCCTTCCTCGATATCGAGCGTCACGTCATTGACGGCCTTGAGCGCGCCGCCGGCGTAGCTTTTGGTCAGGTTCTGAAGGGTTACGCTGGCCATTTGTCACTCCCACCGGATCACTTGATGCCCTGTGTGGCGATGCCTTTGGTGAGCAATCGCTGCGAGGCAAGAAAGAACCCCAGCACCGGGCCGATGGAGACGAGCACCATCGCAAACAGGCCGCCGAAGGAGGACGAGCCTCCACTGGGGTCGAGGAACAGCCGCAGCGCCACCGGAACCGTCATCCGATCGGTGTCGGTGAGGTAGATGAGCTGGCTGAAGAAGTCGTTGTAGGTGTTGATGAAGGTGAACACGGCCGTGGTCGCGAGCGCCGGCATCGACAGCGGCAGGATGATCCGCCAGTATCGTTGCCAGTAGGAGGCGCCGTCGACGACCGCAGCCTGTTCGAGCTCGCTCGGCAGCGAGCGCATGAACTGCACCATCAGGAAGATGAAGAAGGCGTCATGCGCGAGGAACTTGGGCACCACCAGCGGCAGGATGGTGTTCACCCAGCCGATGTTGAGAAAGAAGATGTATTGCGGAATGAGCTGCACATGAATCGGCAGCATCATGGTGCCGAGCATGATGGCAAAAAGGAACCACTTGCCGCGGAATTCGAGCCGCGCGAAGGCATAGGCTGCCATCGAGCAGGCCAGGAGATTGCCCACGATCGCCAGCGCGCAGATGATGAACGAGTTGATGTAGAACTGCGTGAAAGTCAGGTTGCCGTAGAGCTGCCAGCCGCGCACGAAGTTCTCGAGCGTCCAGTTTGTCGGTATGAACCCCATGTCGCCGAAGATCTCGGCTTCGGGACGCAGCGCGCTGAACACCATCCAGATCACCGGATAGAGCATGACGAACAGCAGCGCGATCAACAGCGCGTGCAGCCCAAGGCCTTTCAGCCGGCGCATGTTCTCGCGCCGGCGCTTCTCGGCGCGCAGCAGTTCGGGATCGTAGGTTCTAGCGGTCGCCATAGAACACCCAATAGCGCGAGGACCAGAACATCAGCGCCGTTGCGATGCCGATGGCGATGAGCAGGATCCAGGCCATGGCCGAGGCGTAGCCCATCTGCATCTGCTGGAAGGCTTGCTGATAGAGATAAAGCGAATAAAGGAGCGTGGAGTCGACCGGTCCGCCCCGCCCGTTGGAGACGACAAAGGCTTGCGTGAACGACTGGAACGAGTTGATCAGCAACAGGACGGTGTTGAAGAAGATGACCGGCGCGATCAGCGGCAGCGTGATGCGCCGGAACCGCTGCCAGGCGTTGGCGCCGTCGATCGAGGCGGCCTCGTAATAGGATTCCGGGATCTGCCGCAGGGCGGCAAGAAAGATCACCATCGAGGCACCGAAAGTCCAGACATTGAGCGCGATGACCGATGGCAGTGCGAAGGTCGGGTTGTTGATCCAGCCACGCCCGGCAATGCCGAACCAGCCGAGAATGTCGTTGACGACGCCGCGCTCGCCGAACACTTCCTTCCATAGAAGCCCGATGCCGACGCTGGCCCCGATCAAAGACGGCACGTAGAACAGCGAGCGGTAGATAGCGAGGCCGCGCAGACCCCGATTGAGCGCCACTGCGATCGCCAGCGAAAACAGCAGCACCAGCGGCACGGACCAGCCCACATATGTCAGCGTCACCCAGATCGAGGTGATGAAGCGCCGGTCGGCTGTGAACAGGCGGATATAGTTGTCCAACCCGATCCAGGCAGGCAGGCCGATCACGGCATAGTTGGTGAAGCTGAGGTAGAGCGACGCGAGCATGGGCAGCGTCGTGATCAGCAGGATGCCGGCAAGCCAGGGCAGCAGGAACAGATAGGCCGCGCGGTTGTCGGCCTTCTTCAGCGCCGAGCCCGAACGGCCCTGCGGAATGACCCGGACTGGGCGAGCAGACATGGTCGCCGGAGAAGCCTGGTCGTCTGAGGCATCAAGCGTGCTCATCTTTCCCCTCGGCACAGGATGGAACGCACTAGCTAGCGTCGCCACATCAGGCACATGCGGCCTGGAAAAGGAACGTGCGGGCAGGTAGCCCGCACGAGTCTTGGCAGAGCTAACGGGAGGCCTGGCTCAGTTGCTGCTGCAGCTCGCTCATCAGTTGGTCGGCCCCTTGTTCGGGGGTGAGTTGACCGAACGCCACCGCATCGTAGGCACGGTTCAGCGTGTCGGTCATGGCCTGGTAGCCACCCGCCGGCCAGAACACCGGCTTGGCGGTGTCGACGACCTGCTGATAGAGCTCGATATGACGGACCTGTGTCGGCTGGGTGTCGGGATCCTCAGCCTGGGCCGTGGCGAGATCGGGGATGGCGACGACGCCATTGTCCGATTCATAGATGCCGGCCGCTTCGGTGTCCTGAGTCCAGAAGTTGATCCAGGCGGTAGCGATGGGCAGCTGCTCGGCAGCACAGTTGGCTCCGATGGCAATACCGTTCGAGCCCAGATCCATGCCGACCGTACCGTCCGGCCCCACCGGATAGGGGCGAATGTTGATGGTCGCACCGGGATTGACGGTGTTGGTCACCGTTTGCACCGAACCCAGCTGGTTCGGTGGCCGATTGGTGGCGTAACCGCGTCCGTTGGCAAGGTTCGATTCCTCGACCAACGCGCTGTTCTCGCTGATCATCTCCTCCGGCGATTCCGTCACCCCTTCGTTGCGCAGCGTTTCCCAATAGTTGAACCAGGCGACAGCTGTTTCACGCGAGAAGGCGACCTGCGAGCCGTCGAACACCTGCTCGCCGTGGGACTGCACCCACGGAATGAACGCATCCGGCTCGCGGCCCATGTTGTGAGTGGCCACTGCCCCCTCGGGCAGTGTCGGCTGCACGGCCCGCAGATGGTTGGCGTACTCGTCCCAGGTATAGGGCCATTCGATCGGCTCGACACCGTTGGCGACAGCGTTCTCGAGCATCTGCTCGTTATACATAAGGGCGAAATAGAAGACGCCGTGCGGGATCATATAGAGATTGCCGTCGGCGCCCCGCCCTGCGTTCAGGACGGTCTCGGGGATGCCCGAAACATCGAGCGTGCCATCGGCGACCAGATCATCAAGCGGGAGCAATATGTCGGGCCGGGCATAGGTGGCGAGCCAGCGCGACTGCATGGTGATGGCGCAGGGCTGGTTGTTGCCGGTCGACTGGATGGTCAGGCGCTCCCAATAGGGGGCGAAATCCGCATTTTCGCGGACAACCCGGACGCCCGGATTCTGCTGCTCGAACAGCTGGATGATCTGATCGGTCTTGTCGTTGCGAACCTGGCCGCCCCACCAGCTGAAACGGATTTCCCCCGCCAGGTCCTGAGCCGCGATGGGCGCAGCCGTGCCGGCCAACGCCAAGGCAATTGCGGTGCCGGAAAGGAACGACCGGCGCGTCGGCGCGGCCCTGAACTGAACTTGCATGGCATCCCTCCTGTTTGCGATCGCTGCTTCCGGCGGTGATGCCGGCGCGCATCGTGCATGACGTGCGGCAGGTACTTTGCCTGACCCATTCCTTCGTCACGGCTTAAGTCTTGTATGCAAGATAAAGACGTGTCAACTACGAATTCGGCGCCGGAGCAAAAATCCTATCGGATTCCCGCGCGGCCAAAGTTGGCGTTTTTCCGCCAAAATCCGCGCTGGCGCGGGCATACAGCCGGCACCGGCACGGAACACGACACTGCGTTCTGGCTTCCACAGACTTATGATACGCTTAAACGATCATCCGTCTTATGCATACAAGATAGCAATCATGAATTCAGTCCTTCCGGACGTTTCATGAACCAGTCCCAGCGTGAAACGCTGAGCTCGGCGAAAACGCGCTCAGTCCAATAAGGATCTGCACTGGCGAAGGCTTCGGCTGCCGCCTGGTTCTCGGCCCGCATGATGATCATGCTGCCTATCGGCTCACCCGCCCCGTCGAGGTAGGGACCGGCAAGGATCAGATCGACGCCAAGGGCGTTGTAGTGGGCTCGATGGGCGTCACGATGCGCCAACCTCGCGTCGAGCCCGTTTGGCTTGTCGCGGCCGCTGACGATGAACAGCATGTCCTACCTCTTCTGGTAAAGCCGCGAGACCGACGCGCTGTCGGCCATTTCATTGCCCTCCTCGGCGAATTCGGCATAGCGCGCGACCGCCAGTTCGATCATGGGCATATCGAGATCGAGTTCTGCCAAGAACTTGTGAACCGACTTGAGATCCTTGTTCACCTGCCTGGCATAGGAGCGCGGCGGATCGAAGTCGTCGTCTACCATCTGGGTATAGATGCGCTGCAGGATGGCGCTATCGGCCAGACCACCCTTGAGACATGTCGGCAACAGCTTTGGATCGATGCCCGCCGCCCGTGCGGTGGCGAGCAGTTCGGCCATCAGGATGTAGTTCACCCCGACGATCGCCTGGTTGAGTATCTTGGTTTTCTGGCCCGAACCGAGCGCCCCCATATACGTGACATTGCTGCCTATCTCGCGGAGCAGGGGTTCGACGCGCTCGAAGAGAGCCCTGTCGCCCCCGACCATCAGCGCCAGATTGCCTTCACGGGCGGGTTGAGGACCGCCCGACATCGGCGCGTCGAGCCAATCGGCGCCGGTCTTGTGCTTGAAACGCCGGGCGATCTCGCGCGTGGACGCGGGCGAGGATGTCGACAAGTCTATGACGAGCTCTGCCCGCCCCCTGCCCGCGGCAAATCCCTTCTCGCCGAGGACAACCTCCTCGAGCGCGTCGTCTCCGAGGACACAGACCAGCCCGACCTCACACCGCGACCAGACCTCGGCAGCGCTATCCGCCCATTCGACACCGCTATCGCGGACCACCTCATAGCGGTCGCGCTCGAGATTCCAGGCGGTGACCTGGTAACCGCGCGAGGCGAGATTGAGCGCGATGGGAGCTCCCATGATGCCGAGGCCGACGAGGCCGATGGCGGGCTTGTCGTTCATGCCACACCCTCCATTTCGACGCGGTAGATGCGAGCAGCGTTCTGCCAGAACAGCTGGTCACGCTCCTCCACAGGCAGATCGGCTACGATCTCGGCAAATCCGGAGAAGATCGTATGGTAGGACCCGACGAGACTATCGACCGGAAAGTTCGAGGCGAACATGCATCTTCCGATGCCGAAGATCTCTATGGTGTCACGCACGATCCCGCGATTGGAGTCAGCCGTCCAGGGCTTCCCCCGCTGACCAAGGCCCGAAATCTTCACGGCGGCGTTGGAGTTGTCGGCAAGCAGGCGCATGGCCTCGCGCCATCCGGCAAGTCCTTCCAGTGAACGGTCGGCAGGCAGGCCGGTATGATTGAGGATTATCTGTGTTTCGGGGCAGGCCTGCGCCAAGTCGGCAGCCTCCGCCAAATGCCACCATGGCGTCTGCAGATCGAACGACAGGCCGTTGCGGGCCAATAGGCCATAGCCCCGCCGCCAGTTGGGGTCACCCATCGAACCTGAAGCGCCGCGCTCGACGGCGTCAGGGCTGGACGCTGCAGCCGGCTTGTGGCGGATGCCGCGCACGAAACTTGCCTGGCCATGGGCGGCAAGCACTTCGGGCGCATCGTCACGGTCGAGCCAGGCCTGAGCCACCATGACGTTCGGAAGCCCCTCGCGCTGGCGCAGCCTCTCAACCCATGCCACCTCGCCCAGAGGATCCGCCGGGTCCCACTCGGTTTCGATGAAAACGCTGCCGACGAGCTCGAACCCCTCAGCATCCGCGCGCAGATCATCGGGCAGATAATCGCGCTTGATGGCCTCGTAGTTGCCGTAGCGAAAGCTCACAGGCTTGTCGGCCAACCAGGGGAGGTAGTTGGCCGACAGATCCCAAAAATGCTGATGGGCATCGAGGATGCGCACGACGGAGCCCCGTCAGGCTTCAAGCTCAGCGTAGTAGCGATCGATCGCGGCCACATCGACGCTTTCATCATGCGGCCGCCCGAGCTTGTCGTAGCGCGCAGCACGAGCCTTCATGTCGGCAGCGAGAACCGCCTTGGCATGGAGAGCCACCTCACGCGCGATCTCGATCGGAACGACAATCAGGCCGTCGTCGTCACACCCGACGATGTCGCCGGGGCGAACCTGGGCGCCTCCGATGCCGATCGGCGTATTCAGCTCGACCACCTCGATACGGCCCGGAATGATTGTGCGGCCGCGCTCGCGGCAGGCCATCGGGGTCTTTTGCATGGTGACTTCGCCGGTGTCGCGACAATAACCGTTGGTGACGATACCGACAGCGCCCGCAGCCTGAAGCGCCAGCACATTCTCAGAACCGAAGAACCCCACTTCACCAGCACTACCCGTATCGGTGACGACCACAGAACCCTCGCGCACAAGGTCGGTGAGCCCGCGTCCCTTATGCCCCTGCTTCTTGAACCAGATGCCGTGGGCATTGACGATATCCTCGGTGGTATCGAGCTTCCACATCGGCGTATTGGCAGGTACGCAGCGCTGGGTGACGGCCGGTCCCCAGAACTTCATGCCGAGCCACAGAGGGCGGATCTCCTGGCTGACGAGACCGACGTTGAAATAGCCAAGCCCATCCATGGCGTCGGCAACATCCACTACGCGTAAGGGCTCGAAATACTTGCGGATCCTGTAGGGATCCAACGTGCGACCCATGGAGTCCATTGCGCTCGGTGCGGACATGGCAAACCCTCTCCCAATGCTGGCCGGCTTGGGCGCATTCCCTCCGGCGACGACCTTGTTGAGAGGCAATCTTGTATGCAAGAAGAGGAGCTGTCAACATGCAATGAGGACGCTCATTCGCGCCAGGATCGATCAAGACGACGCGCCGGGCGGTGACTGCGTCGTATCGATCCGTTCGGCAAGATAGGGCAGGCTGTTCTCGAAATGCGTGCGCGTCAGCGATGCCAACAGGACCCCGTCGCGAGCGGCGAGCGCCGTGAACATCTTGGTGTGCTCGATCAGGGCCTGTGTCCAGCGGCCGGTATCGAGATTGGCTAGCGCGCGGGCTCTTTCGACGCGCGGCAGCAAGGATTGCCAGACCGAATAAAGCACCGGGCTGTCAGCGATTTCCACGGTTCGCCTATGGATGAGCTGATTGACGCGCATATAGGCGGCGCGGTCCTTGTTCGTATGGAGGTCCACCATCTCCGCAAGCAGCCGGCCGATTTCCGCGATTTCCGCCTCAGTGATCTTCCGGCAGGCCATTTCGGCCGCCAGCCCTTCAATCGTTCCGAAAACCGTAAATAAATCAGCGATGTCCGGCGCGCGGACTTGAGAAACGACAACGCTGCGATTGGGCAGCAGATCCACCAGCCCCTCGGCTGCCAGGGTACGCAATGCCTCGCGCACCGGCGTCCGCGACACACCCAACTGCTCGCAGAGCTGCTGCTCCCGCAATCGGGTGCCGGGAGGCATCTCTCCCGTCAGGATCATCGAGCGCAAATGCGCTGCAGCTTCTGTATGCAAGTGTCCTTTGCGACGACCGGCTGGAGCGGTGTCTTCATCGGATTCCTGGGACTGCGGGCCGAGATATTTCATGCCTGCTCGTATGCAATCGAGGAAAAAAAGACAACACGAATGTTGCAGCGGTACGATTTTGCCACTATCCAATTCTTGCATACAAGATTTGGAAGTTAGCGAGCCGATCGCGACGAGCAACGTCCAGTTGCGCCAGGATGGAGGATAGGCATGGCAGACGTAATTGGGTCAACAGGCGCGCAACCGCAGCCGCTCGCGGGATTGCGCGTGCTGGACATGAGCCAGGTCATGGCCGGGCCATTCTGCTGCATGCTGCTCGGCGACATGGGCGCCGACGTGATCAAGATCGAACCGCCCGGAGTTGGCGACCAGACGCGCAAATCGATGGGCTTTCGCATGAAAGGCGAGGATAGCCCGGGCTTTCTGGCGCTCAACCGCAACAAGCGGTCGATCACGCTCAACCTCAAGACCGAAGCCGGAAGGAAAGTCCTGCACCGACTAGTTCAGACTGCCGACATCGTCGTCGAGAACGGCCGGCCGGGCGTCACCAAGCGCCTCGCGGCGGACTACGAAACCCTGTCGAAGATCAATCCAAGGCTTATCTATGCCAGCATTTCCGGCTTCGGCCAGACCGGCCCGTGGTCGCAGCGCGCCGGGTTCGATCTTATCGCCCAAGCGATGGCCGGCGTGATCAGCGCCACCGGACTTGCGGGGGCCGAGCCGGTCAAATCCGGCATTCCCGTGGGCGATCTGGGCGCTGGCCTCTTTGCGGCATATGGCATCCTCAGCGCCGTGATCGGTCGGCAGACCAGCGGACGCGGCCAGTACATCGACACCTCCCTGCTCGACGCGGCATTGGCGCTGTCGGTATGGGAAAGCACCGAATACTGGGCGACCGGCAATTCGCCGGCTCCGCTCGGCACCGCCAACCGGATGAGCGCGCCCTACCAGGCCTTCGCAGCCTCCGATGGCACATTCGTCGTAGGGGCCGCCAACCAGAAGCTGTGGCTGATCTTCTGCGATGTCGTCGACCGCGCCGACCTGAAGGACGATCCGCGCTATGCCACGAATGTCGAGCGGGTCCGCGCACGTTCGGAACTGGCGGCTGAGCTTGCTCCAACTTTCCTGACACGCACGGCCGGGGAATGGGTCGACGCCTTCCTTGCTGCCGGCGTTCCGGCCGGCCCGATCTATGACTACGCCAGAGCGCTCGACAATGACCACGTCCATCACCGTAAGGCCGTTATCGAGATCGAGCATCCGGTGGAGGGCAAGTTCCGCGCGCTCGGCTTCCCGGCCAAGCTGTCCGCGACGCCAGCGAGCGTGCGCATGCCACCTCCGCTTCTCGGCCAGCATACCGAGGAGATCCTTGCCGAACTAGGGCTCGACGCGGAACAATCAAGGCTCGACGAAGCGGGAGCTTTTGCAGCATGAGCACGGCTTCCGGTGCGGTGCGCCTGACCCGCCAGGATCAGGTGGCCCATGTCGTATTCGACCGCCCCGAGGCGCGAAACGCTTTCACCTGGGCGATGTACGAAGAACTCGACGCGATCTGCGCCGAATTGGCCGGGGACGAGAACCTGCGCGCCGTCACCTTCCGGGGCGCAGGCGGCAAAGCGTTCGTTGCCGGCTCGGACATCAGCCAGTTCCAGCAGTTCAACGGGGGCGACGACGGCATCGCCTACGAAGCCAAGATGAACCGCTATTTCCGCCGGCTCATCGATCTGCCGATGCCGACGATCGCCATCATCGATGGCTGGGCGGTAGGGGGCGGACTCAACATCGCGGCGTGCTGCGACATTCGTTTAGCCGCACGCAGCGCCAAGTTCGGCACACCGATCGCCCGCACCATCGGCAATTGCGTGTCGATGGAAACCTATGTGCGCATCGTTGCCGGTTTCGGCGAGCCTCGCGCCAAGCGCATGCTGCTGCTGGCCGAGTTCATCGACGCCGACGAAGCCTTCCAGGCAGGATTCGTGACTCACGTCGTCGAACCCAATGAGCTCGACGAAGCCGCTGAAAAGCTCGTTGCGACGCTGCTGGCCAACGCTCCGCTGACCCTCAGGGTTAGCAAGGCCGCGATGGCCCGCCTCGCCGAGCGCGAGATCGATCCCGCCGACGATCTGGTTTCGCTCGTCTATGGCAGCCAGGATTTTCGCCGCGGCGTCGCAGCCTTCGTTTCCAAGACCACCCCCAAATGGACCGGCCGCTGAAGTTCCCATGGCCGCCGGGCGGCCGGCCATTGCATCGAGGAGGAAGCAATGCTCAACCCGACCGGTGACATTCCGGTCTGGACCAAGATCGATCTGGTCCTGACATCGAGCCGCCAGTACGACAATCCCTACGTCGAGGTCGACGTCTGGGTCGACCTCCAAGGGCCAGGCTTTTTCCGCCGCGTCTACGGTTTCTGGAACGGCGGTTCTGAGTTCATCGTGCGCGTGCTCGCCACCACACCGGGTAAATGGCACTGGACATCCGGCAGCAACATGCAAGACCCGGGACTTACCGGCCGGTCCGGAAGCTTCACCGCACGCGGCTTCAACGAAGCCGAACTTGCCGAAAACCCCAACCGGCGGGGCATGGTGAAAGCCACTCCCGACGGACGCGGTCTGCAGTATGCAGACGGTACGCCTTATTTCCTCATCGGCGATACCTGGTGGTCCTTGCCCAGCTTCCGCTTTCCGCTCAAGGGGGGACGGGGCGACGCCGACGCCATCGGACCTCATGCAACGCTCAATGACTATGTGGCGCTGCGCAAGGCGCAGGGTTTCAACTGCATCGGCCTCATCGCCGCGCAGCCGGCCTGGAAGAACGACGGCAAGCCAAACAGCCTGCAGATGGAGGACGGCACGTGGGTGCGTGCGGCCTGGCGCCAGCCCGGCACCCAATCGGCCAAGGACATGCACAACGAGGGCGGCCTTCCATTTGAGTTTCCGGGCAAGGTGCCGGGGTTCGAAGACGTGTTTCCGGACATGGACCGGATCAACCCCGACTACTTCAAGGTGCTCGATGCCAAGATCGACTATCTCAATGCCGAGGGTTTCGTACCGTTCATCGAGGTCGCCCGGCGCGACACTGGGCAGGCCTGGCAGAAGTTCCACGATTTCGCGGAGTCCTACGCGCGCTACGTCAACTACGTGTTCGCGCGCTATCAGGCCAACATCACCATCCTCAGCCCCATCCACTACGACTACTACGAGCAGACGATACCCGCAGCCGACTATTCGGCCGCGATCGAGCACGCGCTCGAGCGGCACGGACGTCCGCCTTTCGGCACCATGCTGTCGGCCAATCCCAATCCCTCGACGCTGGTCAATTTCGGTGCCGACAGCTGGGTCGACCTGCATCAGTCGGGCAACGTGCGCGAGCATTATACCTACTGGTACCTGACCGAGATCTTCCACGCCGCGCCGACCAAGCCCGCCATCAACGGCGAACCCTACTACGCGGGGCTCCATCAGCTCGGCACGCCTTATCCGCTGCGTGTCCCGCCGGACAGCCGCGAGGACCGCTACTATGTGCGTTCGGGGCTTTACGGCAGCTTTCTGTCGGGCGGGCTGGCGGGCTTCATCTATGGCGCCGAAGGCATCTGGCAGTCCGACACCGAACCCGACTCGCTCCACAAGATGTGGGACAGCTTCCGCTGGCAGTCGGGCGCGGAGGTGCAGCATCTGAAAGCCTTTGCCATGATCAAGGGCGAAACCTACCGCCAGCTCGAACCGATGGCGGACCTCGTCATGCCCAACAAGGCCGCGCCGGACTTCGCCTATCACGGCTGGAGCTATTGCGCGCGCACGCCGGACCGCAGCCTCTTCATGCTCTATTTCGAGGATCAGGCGCCGCTCGAAGCCAAGTTGCGCGGGGTCGAGGTCGGCGCGCGCTACCGCCCCCGGTTCTTCGATCCGCGCAAGGGCGAATGGCACGCACCCGCCGACATGCTGGTCGTGCCCCGCAGCTCGGTCCTCGTCCTGCCGCAGCGCCCCGATGCCCAGGACTGGGGACTGATGCTCGAACGAACATAGTCCTTCCTTCTCAACACATGAGAAAGGCGCCCCCTCCTGGAGGCGCCTTCTGTCGGGAGGACAGTCGTGGGCTTATGCCCGTCCGAGCCGCCTGAGGAAGTCCTCACGCTTCTTCTTGTAGGGATGCGGCGGCATGTCGGGAAACATCGGCTTGGTCGATTCATCGGGCTCGATGCCAAGAACCTCGAACAGCATGGCCCGGTCGTAGCGGTCGTTCTCGGACTCCTGCTTGGCGTAATACAGCACGTCGTCGATGACGTCCTGCGGCACGACGATGGCCCCGTCGCCGTCGGCCACGATTAGATCGCCCGGCTTGACCGCCGCACCGCCGATTTCGACCGTCGAATCGGGCTCACCGAATTCGACGCGCCCCTGATACATGGGCTGCACCACCCAGCGATGCCAGCAAGGCATGGCCTTCTGGTAAAGCTGCTCGTCGGTATCGCGCGCACCGCCATTGGTCAGCACGCCCTTGACCCCGCGCGCCGCCCAGACCATCGAGTCCATCGATCCGATGGCAGGGGTTTTCTGGCCCATGGTGTCTATGACGAGGAAATCGCCTTCCCCGACCTGCTCGCGGAAATCGCCCATGTTCCAGAGCTGTCCGTACCAGTATTCATAGGCCCACTTCGTATAGTCTTCCGGTGCGAGATCGGGCACGCGGGTCTTGGTGGGAATGTGCCGGTAAGTCTGGGCGAAGCCGGCTGCCTTGGTACGATAAAGCGGACGAATCTCCGGGTCGACCGTGCCGACATGGTGCAGGCCCACCCAGTCCATGCCGTCGCGGATATCCGTGACGCGCAGCTTTGCGACAGTATCCAGAATCTCTTTGCGTTTTGCCGTATCCAACGACCTTTCCTCCTCGGTTCGTGTTCAGGGCTGTTCGCGTCGCATCTCCGCCTCGAGGTCGCCGAGCTTGGCGACCCTGCGACGGAACTGCGGCTCGGTTGAGAATTCGGCGGCAAGGAAGGTCCGCACCACCGAACCGATGATTTGCGGGCCGATGATCCAGGCGCCCATGCACAGGACATTGACGTCGTCATGCTCGACGCATTGGCGCGCCACATAGGTGTCGTGGGCAACCGCGGCCCGAATGCCGTTGACCTTGTTGGCGGCGATGCACGCTCCCGCCCCGGTGCCGCAGACGAGAACGACGCGCTGCGCCCGTCCGGTGCGGATGAGTTCGACCGCCTCGCGCGTCACGTCGGGAAAGTCGATGGGCTCCTCCGAGGTCGCGCCGAGGCTGATCACCTCATCGCAATGGGGAGCCACGATATCGTGGACGAAGCGCTTGAGCGGAAAACCGGCGTGATCGGATGCCAGTCCGATGGCGGCGCGGCGCGGGATGACGAAGCCCGATCCGTGCTGCTCGGCTTCGCTCTGCATCGACATTCTCCTCCGAGATGTGGCCAGTCCTCATTGCTGACCGAGTCATTACCGTGGTAATACCTCTTTGACAAGCCCTTCGCTTGACATTGTCGCGCATCGGGCCCAAGCGCTCCTGCAGTGAGGAATTGGGACATGGATGCAAAGCTCAAGCGCGGCGAGGACGAGAAGGTCCGTCACTACGACAAGGTCTTCGCTTTTCTGCGCGAACAGCTGATCTCCGGGGCCCTGAAGGCCGGAGACCGCCTGCTTCCCGAGCGCGACCTCGCGCTCAGCCTCGGAGTCAGCCGGCCGGTTGTGCGCGAGGTGTTACGCGCACTCGCCGCCATCGGCGTCGTCGAGATACGGCACGGGTTCGGCAGCGTCGTGCGCAAGCCCGATTTCCGCGAGCTCGGGGACATCTTCACCCTGATGCTGGCGCAGCAGGACGATGTCGTCGAGGACATTCTCGAAGCACGCATCGCCATCGAACGCCAGGCGATCCGCCTCGCCTGCCGGCGCTCGAACTCTGCGGACATCGCTCAACTCAGCGCGCGTCTTGGTGACATCGAGACGACGCTGCACGATGCTGCCGCCGGCGCCGACGCGGATTTCGCCTTCCACGCCGCCATGGTCGCCGCCGCGCACGCGCCCATGCTCGAGAGTCTCTACGCCGGTATCGCGGCGCTGCTGCGACGCTCGCATTTCGAACGCCGCGTGCGTATCACGAAGCTCCCGGAGCTCGAGACCTATGTGGCCGAGCACCACCGCCAGCTCCTGGCCGCCATCATCGAACGCGACGAAGCGCTGGCCGAGGAATTGATCGTCTCCCATTTCAGTATCGGCTCCTCCCTCGGCAGGCGATCGATGATCGATCCGAAGTAGTCGAACTCACAAAGCCGATTTCCAGCGCTTTCAGCACCTCGCTCTTGAAGGTGTCCAGCCACGGTCGCGCGCTCATCCGCGTTCGGCCGGTCGCCGCCCGCCAAATGCTTTTGCTCAAACGGAGGGTGGGATAGAAAATTCATTTCCAGCATACTAGAGCACTAAGAATGCGATTTATGCATACTTAGGCGACTAGGCCGATGAAATGAGCGCATTGGTAAACCCCAGGAACCTATACGAACTCGAGTTGCGGTTGGCTCAGGATCTGGCGTGGCTGAATCTGCCTGCCAAGCCCTGGGTGCCGGCGCGCACGCATGGCGATGCGCGGGTGCTGGACGTGGCGATCGTCGGCGGGGGCATGCTGGGATTGGTGACGGCGGCGGCGTTGCGCAATATCGGCGTTGACAGGATCCAGGCCTTCGACCGCGCCGCGGCCGGCCGCGAGGGGCCGTGGATCACCTCGGCCCGCATGCAAACGCTGCGCACCCGCAAGGATGCCGCCGGGCCGGCTCTCGGCGTACCGTCGCTGACGTTCCGCGCATGGTTCGAGGCCCAGCACGGCGCGGATGCGTTCGAGCGCATGGAGCGCATACCGCGCGAGATGTGGATGGACTATCTCGTCTGGTACCGCCGCGTGCTGTCGCTGCCGGTCGAGAACGAAACGAGCGTCACCGGCATCAGTCTCCGGGCGGATGGTCTCGTGGCCATCGAGATCGAGTCGGCGGGACGCAGGAGAGACATCCTCGCGCGCCGCGTGGTCCTGGCGACCGGCATCGACGGCCTTGGGGAACCCGCCTTGCCGGAGGTGGCGAGGCACCTGCCGGCGCACTACCGCGCCCATAGCTCCGACCTCATCGACATGGCCGGGCTGGCCGGCAAGCGCGTCGCGGTCGTCGGCGCCGGCGCGTCGGCCATGGACAATGCCGCGGCGGCACTCGAAGCAGGGGCAGCACGGGTCGACATCTTCATCCGCCGGACCGATATCCCGCGCATCGACAAGTTCACCGGCGTCGGCAGCCGCGGCATGACGTATGGCTATGTCGGCCTGCCGGACGATGCCAAGTGGCGCTATATGGTCGAGGGCGAGCGCGCTCAGATCCCACCGCCCCGCCACAGCGTCCAGCGCGTATCGCGCCATCCCAACGCGCATTTCCATCTGGCAAGCCCGATCGAGGCCTTGGCCGAACACGACGGAGCGGTCGAGATCACGACGCCCAAGGGGCGCTATCGGGCCGACTTCATCATCTTCGCCACAGGCTTTGCCGTCGATTTCGCCAACCGGCCCGAGTTCGCCGGCATAGCCCCGTTCATCCGGCGCTGGGCCGATGTCTACCAGCCGCCCGCCGACCTTCAGCATGCCGGCCTTGCCGAAATGCCCTATCTCGGTCCCGGCTTCGAGTTTACCCCGCGTGCCGGTGCGCCGGCCAGCATCTCGAACATCTACTGCTTTGCCTATCCCGCGGTTCTGACGCACGGCAAGATCACCAGCGGCATCCCCTCGATCGGCGAGGGCGCCACGCGCCTGGCGCAGGCCATCGCCCGCTCGCTCTTCGTCGAGGACCGCGCCATCCACCTGGAATCGTTCCTCGATTTCGCCGTGCCCGAGCTTTTTGGCGACGAATGGACCGATGCCGACGAGGAAGCCTTCGCCCAATGACCAGATCCTCTCCCCTCCTCCTCCAGGCGTTCTACGGCATTTCCTCGCCATGGGCCTATTTCGGCGCGGAGCGCTCCAAGGCCGTCGCCGACGCGGCCGGCGCCGAGCTGGTGCTGCGCCCCATCCGCATCATCGAGGCCAATGGCGGCATACCCCTGCGCAACCGTCCCGACAGCCGCCAGCAATACCATGCCGTCGAGCTCGACCGCTGGCGCAGGTTCCTCAACATCCCGTTGAACCTCAAGCCGAAATTCTACCCCTGCCGCACCATCGAGCCGGCGGCGCAGGCGGTGATCGCCGCCCAGCGCGCCGGGCTCGATGCCTTCGCCTTCTCCTTTGCCATCCAGCGTGGGCTTTGGGCGGAGGATCGCGACATCGCCGATCTCGATACCCTGCGCGAGTTCGCCCGCGCCACCATCGGTGAGGGAGGGGCGGAGCTCGTGCGCGATCCGCAGCCGCAGGACATCCGGGACGAGTGGCTGGGTAACCTCGCCGAGGCCGAGCGGCGCGGCATCTTCGGCACGCCGACCTATGTCGTGGGCGATGAACTGTTCTGGGGCCAGGACCGCCTCGATTTCGTCGAACGGGCGCTGGCTGCCGCAAGCCTCAGGGAAACCGCGTGATGAGCACCGATACCACAATCGTTCCGCCCGAGGCCCAGGCCCTGCATGATCGCTCGATCGTCGTCGACGGGCTGCAGACCTCGCTCTGGGGCCGGCCGATCTTCGAGGAGATGCGGGCCGGCGGGCTGACGGCCGTCAACGTCTCGACGGTACTTTGGGAGAACTTCCGCGAGGGCATCGACTATGTGTCGCAGTGGAAGCGCCACCTGCGCGAGAATGCCGACATCCTGCGCCCGGTAAAGACCGTGGCCGATATCCATGCCGCCAAGGCCGAGAACAAGACGGGCATCATCATCGGCTGGCAGAACACGTCTCCGCTCGAGGACAAGCTCGACTACGTCGAGATCTTCAAGGACCTCGGCGTCGGCATCATGCAGCTGACCTACAACACCCAGAACTATTCGGGCGCCGGATATCTCGAGGAGCACGACAGCGGGCTAACCGGGTTCGGCCGCGAGGTGCTGGGCGAGATGGCGCGGGTCGGCGTGCTCTGCGACCTCAGCCATGTGGGCGACAAGACCAGCGCCGACGCCATCGACTATGCCAAGGGGCCGGTCTGTATCTCGCACGTGCTGCCGCGCGCCCTGCACGACGTCAAGCGCAACAAGCCGGATCACCTGTTCACCGCCTGCGCGCAGAAGGGCGGGCTCATCGGCATCAGCCTCTTCGCGCCGGGCCTCGCCGCGGGCAACGACGCGACGGTCGAGGACGTGCTCGACGCCATGGAGCACGTCATCAACCTCGTGGGCGAGGACCATGTCGGCATCGGCACCGACTTTTCGCTCGACCGGCCCCGCCCCAGCGACTGGCTGCTCTGGGCCAATCGCGACAAGGGCACGGCCCGCAAGCTCACCGAATTCGGCTCGGTCAAGATCAACAAGCCGGCCGGCATCCGCCGCATGACCGATATGCCGAACCTGACCGCGCGCATGCTGGCGCGCGGCTGGAGCGAGACGACCATCACCAAGCTGCTCGGCGGCAACTGGCTGCGCGTTCTCGACGCCGCCTGGACGCCGCAAGGTTGAAAACCGACTACCTTCTGGAGAGACACATGATCCGCCACCTGACCACCGGCCTCCTGGCCGCCACCGCCTTCACCATTGCCGGCGCCGCCGTCGCGCAGGACGCCAATGTCACCGGCACCGTCAACGTCATCGGCTTTTCGGGCGTCTTCGCCGAGAACTACGAGACGTTCATCATCTCGGCCTTCGAGGAGCAGTATCCGGGCATCGACGTGGTCTATCAGCCGTCGAGGAACTCGGCCGAAACCCTGGCCCTCCTCACCCTGCAGAAGGGCGATCCGACCGTCGATGTTGCGCTGATCGACGTGGCCGTCGGCATCCGGGCTGCGCAGGAAGGCCTGACCGCGGCGCTCGACCCGAACGTCGTCACCAACCTCGCCGAGACGCCCGACTGGGCCCGCATCGAGGGCGACCGCTCGATCGCCTTCTCGCAGGACAACCTCGCCATCCTCTACAGCACCAACACCGTCACCGAGCCGCCGACCAGCTGGAACGACCTCAAGGACCCGAAATACGCCGGCCGCATCGCCGCCCGCCTCGCCGACACGCGCGGCGTGATCCTCATCCCGATCCTCAACAAGATGGCGGGAGCGGACTACAAGGAAACCATCGACCCGGCCATCGCCGCGATGAACGAGTTCGCCCCGAACGTCCTGACCTGGGACCCGGCGCCGGACTGCTACGCCGTGGTGCAGAGCGGTGAAGTCGACCTCTCGATCTGCTGGAACGGGCGCGCGCAGTACCTGCACGACACCCAGGACGGCGTCATCGGCATCGCCGCTCCGGTCGAGGGCTCGATCGGCCAGACCAACACCATCAACCTCATCGAGGGCTCCAGGAACGCCGAAGCGGCCCAGCTCTTCATCAACTATGCCCTGAGCGCCGAAGCGCAGGCGACGTTTGCCGAAAAGAGCTTCTATGGCCCGGTCAATTCCACGGTCGAGCTCACCGACGAAGTCGCCCAGCGCATCTACGGTTCCAAGGAAGCCCAGGATGCGCAGATGACGCTGGACTGGCCGTTCATCGCCACGGTCTATTCGGACTGGATCCAGCGTATTAATCGCGAAGTCATCGCGTTCAACTAGTCACCCGGACAGGAAGCGCCCCATGGCCGACAAGCACGTCATCGTCGAGCAACTGGTCAAGACCTATCCCGGCAGCGGCGCGCCTTCCGTCGACCACGTCGATTTCGATCTCGAGAAGGGCGAAATGCTCGCCCTTCTCGGTCCTTCCGGCTGCGGCAAGACCACCATCCTGCGCATGGTCGCCGGCCTCATCACGCCGACTTCGGGCCGCATCCGGCTCGACGGGCGGGACATGGCCGAGATACCGGTCCACAAGCGCAATATGGGCATGGTCTTCCAGTCCTACGCGCTCTTTCCGCATATGAGCGTCGCCGAGAACGTCGCCTTCGGCCTCGAAATGCGCGGCGTGCCCAAGGCCGAGCGCGCTGCGCGCGTCGAGCGGGCGCTCGACCTTGTCAAGCTCAGGGGCTACGGCGAGCGCCGCATCACCCAGCTTTCCGGCGGCCAGCAGCAACGCTGCGCCATCGCCCGCTCGCTGGTGATCGAGCCCCAGCTGCTGCTT
Source organism: Devosia geojensis (assembly GCF_000969415.1). Taxonomy (GTDB): domain Bacteria; phylum Pseudomonadota; class Alphaproteobacteria; order Rhizobiales; family Devosiaceae; genus Devosia; species Devosia geojensis. The sequence goes on from NZ_JZEX01000088.1 coordinate 83,732, forward strand.
CTCGACGAGCCGCTTTCCAACCTCGACGCCAAGCTGCGCGACGAGATGCGCGAGGAAATCCGCGACATCCAGGCGCGCACCGGCGTCACCGCGATCTTCGTCACCCACGACCAGGACGAAGCGCTCTCGATGGCCGACCGGCTGGCGGTGATGTCGGCCGGCAGGATCGAACAGATCGGCACGCCGCGGCAGATCTTCGACAGGCCCGCCACCGAGTTCGTCGCCAATTTCATCGGTGCCGGCAACTTCCTCACCGGCACGGTCGTGGAGCCGCATCAGGCCAACGTACCCGGCCTCGGCATGGTCGTCTTCGGCCTGGATGCGCCGCTGGGCAAGGATGTGCGCCTGCTCGTGCGCCCGCACCGCTTCACCCTCAACGGCAAGGGCGAGAATGCCTTCGAGGGCGTGGTCCGGCACCTCGTTTATCGCGGCGACACGCTGACGCTCGACGTCGACGTCAAGGACCGGACCTTCCTCGTCGACCTGCCCACGCATGCCGGCACCCTGCCCGAGCGCGGCGACCGGGTAACCCTCACCGTCGCGCGTGACGACGTGACAGTCATCGGGACGGCAGCGTGACGACGAGCGACAGGAAAGGCAACCGCGGCATTCTCTTGTTGCTGCTCCTGCCGGGGCTGCTGGCCCTGGGGGTGAGTTTCGTCGCGCCCCTCCTCTGGCTGCTGCGCGCCTCGTTCTCGACCTCGGCGCTGGGCGGCGCGGACGGCAGCTGGACGCTGGCGAACTATGCCGATGTGGTGCTCGACCCCTTCTATTGGCGGGTGGCGGGCAACACGCTGAACTACGGGCTTACCGTCGCGGCCTTTGCCGTCGTCCTCTCCTACCCGATCGCGCTCTTTCTCGCCCGCACCACCAGCCGCTGGCGCGGCGTGCTGACCGCGCTCGCCATCGCTCCGCTCCTGACCTCGGGCGTCGTGCGCACCTATGGCTGGATGGTCATCCTCGGCGACCAGGGCGTCATCAACGGCACGCTGCAGGCGCTCTCGCTCATCCAAACGCCGATCCGGCTCTCCAACAATTTCCTCGGCGCCACCATCGCCATGATCGAGATCCTGATGCCCTATGCGATCCTCGCCATGCTTTCGGGCTTCGGACGGCTCAACACCCAGCTCGAGGAGGCCGCCGCCATGCTCGGCGCCAATCGTCTCAAGGTGTTCTGGCGCATCATCCTGCCGCTCAGCCTGCCCGGCGTCATCACCGCCGCGCTCCTGGTCTTCGTGCTCGCGATTTCCGGCTTCGTCACTCCGCGCCTGATGGGTGGCGGGCGCGTGTTCGTGCTCGGCACCGAAGTCTTCCAGGAAGCGACGGTCACGCTCAACTTGCCGCTGGCGGCGGCGCTCGCCATGCTGCTTCTGGTGCTGTTCAGCTCGGTGATCGTCATCTACCGCCGCGCATTGCGCGCGCTGGAGGCATGAGGCGATGGAAACCTCCCTGCCCGCAAAGTTCGCCTGGCGACTGCTGATCGGCCTTCTCTACGTGTTCCTGCTGGCGCCGATCATCATCGTCTTCGTCGTCTCCTTCGACACGCGCCAGTACCTCGCCTTCCCGCCCGAAAGCCTCTCGTTCGGCTCCTATGTGAAAGTGTTCCAGAACGCCGATTTCATCTCGGCTTTCTGGCGCAGCCTCCTCATCGGCGCGATCGTCGGGCTCGGCGCGGTGACCGTCGGCACGCTCATCTCGCTGGCGCTCACCCGCTACAGGTTTCGCGGCGAAGGGGCGGTCAACTTCCTCGTCATCGCGCCCTTTATCGTCCCCAACATCGTGCTCGGCGTCGGGCTCGTGCTGGTGCTGGCCGGATTCGGTCTGCTCGACACCTATCCGGGCATCGTGCTCGCACACCTCGGCATCACCATTCCCTATACGGTGCGCACCGTTAGCATGAGCCTGATGTCCGTCGACCGCCGCGTCGAGGAAGCCGCGCTCGTCCATGGCGCTTCGCCCTTCAACGTCTTCTGGCGCATCACCCTGCCGCTGATCCGGCCCGGCATCATCGCCGGCGGCGTCATCGCCTTCCTGATCTCGTTCGACGAGACCACGATCTCGCTGTTCATCGTGTCGGTGCGCAGCTCGACGCTGCCGACGGAAATCTACCGCTACCTCGAATACTCCACCGACCCACAGATCGCCGCGCTTTCGGTGGTGCTGATCCTGATCTCGGTGGCCGTGGTGATCGTGCTCGAGCGGCTGATTGGCCTGCGCAAGGCCGTATAGGAGCTAGCCATGACGTGCGTAATGGTACCCGGCGGCGAGATCGAGGGCTTTTCCGAGCACGGCAATCTCTGCTTCCTCTCGGTGCCCTATGCCGCGCCAGTCACCAGGGAACGCCGGTTCCTCGCGCCGCAACCGGTCGAGCCATGGCGGGGCGTGCGCGACGCGACGAGGCTCGGTCCCGTCTGTCCGCAGGTCCCGACCTATGGCCCCGTCGGCAGGGGGGCGACCTCCTCGCTGACCCAGGGCACGGATTTCCTGACGCTCAACATCCGCACGCCATCGCTCGACGGCCGGGCGCCGGTGCTGGTCTGGGTGCACGGCGGCGGATATGCCGTGGGCTCGGCCAATGAGCCGGTGCTGCAGAGCGGTGCTTTCGCTGCCAGCGGCATCGTCGAGGTCACCGTCAACTATCGCCTCGGGGCGCTCGGATTCCTCCACATCGACGGCATGCCCGACAATCGCGGCCTGCTCGACCTGCTGGCAGCGCTGCGCTGGGTCAAGGACAATATCGAGCGCTTCGGCGGCGACCCCGACCGGGTGACCTTTGCCGGCCGCTCGGCCGGCGGTTTTGCCATCGCCGCCGTCATGGCCATGCCCGGCGCCAAGGGGCTCTTCTCGCGCGCCATGCCGCAGAGCGGAGCCAGCACCGCCATTGCCGGCATGGACGACGCGCGAAAGCTCACTCGGCGCATGTGCACCGCGCTCGGGACCGACGAAGCCGGCATCATGGATGCGCCGATCGATGCATTGCTCGTCGCCCAGCGCGACCTCTGCAATGAGAGCTACGAGCAGCACGACTACGACCGTGACGGCTCGGCGGCGATGCTCGGCGTGCCGTTCGTGCCGGTGATCGATGGTGTGAGCCTGCTCGAGCATCCGGAAGCGGCCGCGGCGGCGGGCCGCACCATGCCGGTGCCGATGATGATCGGCTGCACCAGCGCCGAATATCTCACCCATTCGACCATATTGCCCGACGATCTCGATTTCGCCGGCGCCGCGAGGTTTCTGCACGAGCGCGTCCGCCCCCTCGGCTGGACCGGACAAGGCATAGTCGACACCTATCGCAAGGCCCTGTCCGACCACTCGCCACACGGCATCTGGCGGGCCGTGGCCGGCGACCTCGTCTTCCAGAATCCGACCACCCGCTTCGCCCTGCTTCACGGCCGGCACCAACCGGTGTGGAAATATCTCTACGGTCCCGTCCTTCCCGACGAAACCGGTGCGGCCCATGGCGCTGAGGTCGGCGCGGTATGGTATCGCCGGGGTATGGACCCGACCGAGCAGCCTGAGCGGCAGCGCGTCACCGACATTGCCTTCGCCGAGAAGGTGCACGAGGTCTGGCGCGCCTTCATCGCCGGCGATCCCCTGCCCCATGCATGGCCGCGCTTCACCGAAAAGATGAAAGTCGTCCTGCACATGGCCGAGGGTGCCATAGAACCTGCGCCGGACAGGTTTGCGGAGCGGCTGGGACTCTGGCAAAGGCCATAGCCGGGGGAAATGCAATGAGCCTCAAATACTTCGACACCAAGCAGCTCGAGGCCTTTTCCGCGGTGGTGTCGATCGGCAGCATGACCGGCGCGGCCAGGGCCATCGGCCGCTCGCAGCCGGTGATCACCCGCCTCATCCAGGACCTCGAGGCGGAGGTGGGCTTTGCCCTGCTGCACCGCAGCGGGCCGCGTATATCGCCCACCGCGCAGGGACTGGCGTTCTACGAACAGGTCGAAGTCTTCCTGTCGGGGCTGCGCGCCATTGCCGACAAGGCGGAGGCCATCGAGACGGCGGCGCCCCTGCCGATGCAGATCGCAGCCGTGCCGGCGCTGGCCAGCAGCCTGCTGCCGAGCACGCTTGCGGGCATCAGTCCCGCGCTGCTGCCGCAGAAGGTGCATATCCAGAGCATTTCGGCCGAGAACGTCGTCCAGGCCGTCGTGGCGCGCACTGCGGACCTGGGCCTTGCGAGCTGGCCGCTCGACAATCCAGGCGTCGAGATTCACTGGCAAGCGGAAGTCGCATGCAAGGCCGTGGTCGCCGTCGACCATCCGCTGGCCGGGCGCCCGGTCATCACTCCGGCCGAGCTCAAGGGCCAGCGGCTGATCGTTGCCGCCAATCCCTATCGCCTGCGCATGCAGATCGAGGAAGCTCTGGCCGCCAACGATGTCGTGGCGAACTCCGTCATCGACTGCAATGCCACTTACGTGTCGCTTTCGCTGGCGCGCCAGAAGCTCGGCATCGCCATCGTCGAGCCTCTCACGGTCATGGGCCTGCCATTGCAGGGTGTGCGGACCGTTCCCCTCTCATTCGACATTCCCTTCCGCTGGAGCGTCATAACAGCGGTCGGCCGCCCCCTTTCGGCCTCGGTCGAAACGATCATCCACCACATGCGCGACACGGCCGTTTCAGACATCGAGGGGCTGACCTTGTCTTTCAGTCAGAACTGATTGCTGTCGCGACTTTCCAAGTCGGGATCTCCTGCTAGCCCCGCAAAACTAACATGTCAGGCTGGTGCAAGCGGAGGCGTTCGGCTAAATGCGGGACGCTTGGAGGAGGATGCGCATGCCGACACCCGCAACCATTGCCGTGATCGACATCGGCAAGACCAATGCCAAGGTGGTGTTGATCGACACGGCGAGCGCGACGCAAGTCGACGTGCTGTCGATGCCGAACACGCCGGTGGTCGACGGGCCCTACCCGCACGCGGATGTCGAGGGCTTGTGGGCGTTCATCCTCGCCTCCTTGAAGATGCTGCATGCCCGGCACGGGATTTCAGCCATCTCCATCACAACGCACGGCGCGACGGCGGCGCTGGTCGCCGGCGACGGGCTGGCGCTGCCGGTGCTCGACTACGAATATGCGGGCCCGGAGGAAACGGGCCTCGAGTACGGCAAGGTGCGTGCGGATTTTGCCGAGAGCTATTCGCCGCGCCTGCCCAACGGGCTCAACCTCGGGGCGCAGATCTTCTGGCAGTCGCGCAAGTTTCCGGCAGAGTTCGGGCGGGCCGAGGCGATCCTCACCTATCCGCAATACTGGGCATGGCGGCTGACGGGAATAAAGGCGAGCGAGGTGACCTCGCTCGGCTGCCATACCGACCTCTGGGCGCCGGACAAGGGCGATTTCTCCTCGCTCGTTGCGGCGCAGGGTTGGGGCAGGCTGTTTCCGGCGGTGAAGCCAGCGGCCTCCGCGCTGGGGCCGATCCTGCCGGAGATCGCCGCCGGGGCGGGGCTTAAGGCGGATACGCCGGTCGCCTGCGGCATCCACGATTCCAATGCATCGCTGCTGCCGCACCTCGGGCGGCACGAGACGCCGTTCACGGTGATCTCGACGGGCACCTGGACCATCTGCATGACCGTGGGCGGAGCCACCACCGGGCTCGACCGCGAGCGCGACAGCCTCGCCAATGTCGATGCGTTCGGCCGGCCGGTGCCGACGGCGCGGTTCATGGGGGGAAGAGAGTTCGACACGCTGGCAGCGGGCGCGGGCGCGCCGAGCGAGGCTGAGCTCGACCGGGTGATCCGCGACCGAGTGCAAGTTCTGCCGACCTTCATTGCCGGCGTCGGCCCGTTCCCCAGGGGCCAGGGACGCTGGACGACGGCACCGGAAGGCCTGACCCCCGGCGAGCGGTATGCGGCGGCCTCACTCTACCTCGCGCTCGTCGCCGAGGCGGCGCTTTCGCTTTGCGGGACCGGCAAGCGGATCGTCATCGAAGGACCGCTGGCACGGAACGCGTTGTTCGGCGCGGCGTTGGCCCGGGTGACGGGCGTGCCGGTGACGGCCTCGGCCGACGCCACGGGCACCAGCCTCGGGGCGAGCCTGCTGCTGGCGCCTCTCGACGGACGAGGCCATGAGCCGGGAGCGCTCATGCCCCTCGTCCATGATGGGTTCGCAGCCTATCGCGATGCCTGGAGGGCACGCGCCGGCACATAGCTCGCCTGCGTTCACGGGGCTTGTGCGGACGACGCAATCCCTCCACTTGAGAGGGAGACAGGAGGCCTATCGTGACGACGCAGAAACACCGTGTGGTGATCGTCGGGGGCGGGTTCGGCGGCCTCTCGGCTGCAATGGAACTCAAGGGCGCCGATGTCGAGATCACCCTCGTCGACCGGCGCAACCACCACCTCTTCCAGCCGCTGCTCTACCAGGTGGCGACGGCCGCCCTCTCCACCTCAGAAATCGCCTGGCCGATCCGCACGATCCTGCGCGACCGGCGCGAGGTGCGCACCATCCTCGGCACGGTGATGGACATCGACACCGGCGCACGGCAGGTACGGCTCGAGGACGGCACCGTCGTGCCCTATGACAGCCTGATCCTGGCGACCGGCGCGCGGCACGCCTATTTCGGCCATGACGAGTGGGAGGCGGACGCGCCAGGCCTCAAGACGCTGGAGGACGCGACCACCATCCGCCGCAAGCTCCTCGAGGCCTTCGAGGCGGCCGAACGCACGCTCGACCCGCACCAGAGAGCGGCGCTGATGACCTTCGTCGTCATCGGCGCGGGACCGACCGGCGTGGAGCTGGCGGGCGCGATCAGCGAACTGGCGCGGGCGGCGCTGCGCGACGAGTTCCGCACCATCGATCCGCGCGAGGCCAGGGTCCATCTCATCGAGGGCGCCGACCGGGTGCTGCTCAACTTCGACAAGGATCTCTCCGCCTACGCCGAAGAGGCGCTCAAGCGTCTCGGCGTCATCGTCGAGCTCGGCGAGAACGTCAGCGAGGTCGACAAGGACGGCGTGACCTATGGCGGCAAGCGGCTCGAAGCCAAGACCGTGATCTGGGCTGCGGGCGTGCAGGCCTCACCCGTCGCCAAGTGGCTCGGCGCCGAGGCGGACAGGGCCGGACGCATCAAGGTGGAGCCGGACCTTTCGGTGCCGGGAAACCCGGAGATCTTCGTCATCGGCGACGCAGCAACGATCGCGGCGCCAGACGGCAAGCCGGTGCCGGGCATCGGCGATGCGGCCAAGCAAGGCGGGCGGCATGCGGCCAAGGTCATCAAGGCGCGGCTCGCGGGTGACACGGCGCCGATGCCGTTCCGCTACAAGCACCTCGGCAGCCTTGCGACCATCGGCAAGCGGGCGGCGGTGATTGACTTCGGCTGGTTGAAGCTCAAGGGCCGGCTCGCCTGGTGGGTATGGGGACTTGCCCATATCTACTTTCTCATCGACGCCAAGAACCGTTTCTCGGTGGCGCTGAGCTGGCTGTGGATCTATCTCACCGGCCGCCGCAGCGCCCGGCTGATCACGCAGGGACCGGCGGAGAAGGCGGCGCCGCTGAAGGAAGTGACGAAGGCGGAGGGCTAACCCACCGGCTCCACCGCAGCCCGCGATAGCCTCTGTTCACGCAGCCAGATGTAGAGGCCGGAGCCGATGACGATCGGCGCACCGATATAGAGCCAGATGTCGGGCGGCTGGTTGAAGATCAACCAGCTGGCGGCGGTCAGATAGATGATCTGGAGGTAAGCGAAAGGCGCCAGCACCGTCGGGGAGGCGAAGCGGTGGGCGACGGTCGAGAGCTGGTGGCCGACATAGCCGGCGATGCCGATGCCGACAAAGGCCAGCCAATCGACGGCGCGTGCGGGCCAGACCCAGTCGGCGAACGCGAGGGGCGCGAGAACGGCAGTGGCGAGAACGGCGCCGTAGAACTGCTGGGTGGCGGCGGAGTCGACGCCGGCGAGGCGGCGGGTCCACAGGAAATAGAGCGCCGAGCAAACGGCGCCGGCGAGCGACAGGAACGCGGCCGGATGGAAGGCCTCGGTACCGGGGCGCACGATGATGAGGATGCCGACGAATCCGACGGCGATGGCCGTCCAGCGCCGCCAGCCGACCTTCTCGCCGAGGAAGGGTACCGAGAGGGCGCAGATGATCAGCGGCATGGTGAAGAGGATGGAGCCGGTGACCGTCAGCGGCAGGTAGCGCACGGCCGTGAGGTTGCAGAGCGAGGAGCCGAGGAGCGCCATGGCGCGCAACACCTCGATCTTTAGGTTGCCGGAGCGCAGGAGGTCCATGCGGCGGGTCGGCAGGTAGACGGCCGAGACGATGCCGAGATGGATGGCATAGCGCGCGAAGACGATCTGCATCACCGGCAGGCCCGCAAGACCCAGCCACTTGGCCGAGGAGTCGATGGCGGTGAACATCAAATAGGCAAGCAGCACGAGGCCGATGCCCATCAGGCTGCGCTCCTCGACGGGCGCGACGGTGGGCTTCATTGGCGGTTCCGATACACCGCAGCAGGACGGGCGGCGTATCGGAGGGTTGAGGATCGGCGCATGAATGTCAATGCGGCTGACGTTTCATTCCGGCCTAGAAGGTTTGCGACAACTCGGAAATCCTGAGAGTCTCCGCCAACTCCTCCGCCGATACCCTCGCACCCAGGCGTGGAGTGAAGGTGAGGACGGTCTGACGACCGGGAAGCAGCGTGACGGCGTTATCCGAGAAATAGCCCGGCGCATCGACAGTGGCGGTGACGAAGAGGGCCGGCTTGTCGGTCTCGAGAGTCAGCACGGGGGTAGCTCCTGCTTGAGACCACTTGGCTGTGATCGTCGGGCGGACGAGCTCGTAGGCTTTGTAGGGCTTGGGGAAGTAATCGTTCTCGCCGATGAGGTTGCCGTCCTCGTCAGTCCAGGAGAAGAAGAGGAATTCATCCTCCTCGAGCTTCTTGGCCTTGATGGTCGCCACCTCTTTGGCCGCATCAGGCCCGACCTTGGCCTTGCCCTCGGAGAGCGTACGGGCGCCGCCGCCGACTTTCACCGCCTGCACCTCGAGGTGGATTTCGGCCTTGTCGGCGGTGTCGTTGATGGCCTTGAGGGCGATTTCGGTGGGCAGCGTTTCGACGGCGAGGCCGCGCGAGTTGGTGCGCACTTCAGAATTCTGCGGCACGGCGACGACGTTGATGGGCAGGAAGAAGCGCTTGGCCATGTAATGGAGCAGCTTCCACTGCCCTCCATAATCGAGGCTCGACCAACTGGCCACCGGCCAGATGTCGTTGATCTGCCAATAGAGCGTGCCCATGCAGCGCGGCTTGGTCGAGCGCCAGTATTCGATGGCGGTCTTGATGGCGAGGCCCTGCTGCACCTGGGAGAGGAACACCATCTGCTCGAAGTCCCGCGGGAACCGGAAGTAGCGGCACATGGTCTCGAGGATGCGCGCGTTCCCGCCGTCGTTCCTCTGGTGGTTTTCCATCACCGGCGAGGACGGGTTGCGGTCCTTCTCCTCGGCGAAGGTCGCAACGACGTTCATCGAGGAGAAGGACTGGAAGCCGAACTCGGAGGCGAAGCGCGGATTGACCGTGCGGTAGGCCTCGAACGACTTGGCCGAGTGCCAGACGTCCCAGTAGTGGGTGTCGCCGCGCGTATCGGCATGCCAGCCGTCGGAGAAGTCGAGGTAGCCCATGGAGGGCGAGGACGGCCAGAAGCGGCGGCCGGGATCCTCGTCCTCGACGATGTTGCCGAGCATGGAATTGAGCCGGTCGTAGTTGGCAACATACCGCTCGGGCGCGGCGCGGGTCTCGGGATACCAGGAGAGCGAGCCGATGACCTCGTTGTCGCCGCACCAGAGCGCGATTGACGCGTGGTGGGAGAGGCGGCGGATCTGCTGGGTGATTTCGGTCCTGACGTTGTCGAGGAACTTGCGGTCCGACGGGTAGCTCATGCAGGCGAACATGAAATCGTGCCAGATGAGCAGGCCGAGCTCGTCGCAGAGCTCGTAGAAGAAGTCCGGCTCGTACTGGCCGCCGCCCCAGATGCGCAGCATGTTCATGTTGGCGGCCCTCGCGCTCTCGAGCAGGTCGCGGACGGCCGCCGGGGTGATACGCGAGGGGATGGCGTCGGCCGGGATCCAGTTGGCGCCCATCATGGTGATGTCGCGCCCGTTGATGCGGCACTTGAACGTGTGGTCGATCTCGTCGGGCTCGACCACCCATTCGAGCTTGCGCAGCCCGATCTTGCGGCGGATGACTTCGCCTTCGAGGCTGGTGACGAGCTCGTAGAGCGGCTGCTCGCCCTGCCCCGCCGGCCACCAGAGCCGCGGCTCCTTGATGGTGACGTTGTGGGTGAAGACGTTCTCGCCTTTGTTGACCGCCACCTTGTCGGTGATGGTCTGGCCGTCGATCTCGTGCTGAAGTTCCACCTCACCATGAGCAAAGGCGAAAAGACGAGTCTTCAGAGTCAGTTCGACGGAGTTCTTGCCATGGGCCTGCTCCACCTCGACGCTCTCCTGCCGGGCGAGGCGGGACTTGCGGATGCTCATGGTGCCATAGACGCCGGTCGGCATCAGGCAGATGCCCCAATCCCATCCAGCGTGGCAGGCGGCCTTGCGCACGAAGTTCATGTGCACGCCTTCGAGCCCGTTGGTCTGGTAGTTCTTGGTGAAGGGTATGGGGAACGGATGCGCCTCGGCGCGGGCCCTGGCCACATCGCGGGTGACGGCGAAATCGATCTTCAAGTGATTGTCGCCCTCGCGCACCTTGCCGGTAACGTCGATGTCGTAGCGCACGAATGAATTGTCGGCTTCGAGGATTGGCTCGCCGTTGAGGGAAACGGTCGCGATGCAGTCGATTTCGGAGAGGGTCAGCGTCAGGTAGCCGTCGATGTCGGCGGCCGACGCCTCGAAGGTGCGCTCGACGGTCCAGGGCGTGTGGTTGACCCACATCACCGCCTTCTCGTTCTCGCCGAAATAGGGATCGGGGATGATGTCGGCGGCAAGGAGGGCGGTGTGCACGTCGCCAGGGAGCGCGATGGATGTCTTCACATCCTTGGCCGTCGAGGACAGCTGGAAGGTGCCGCTCAGGTCGAGCGCGGAATAGGTCATTTGTCTCCTCCGGGACGCCGGCGGAGGCACGCGCCGGCTGGACTGTCGTGGCGGGACGCCGGAGTGGCGAAAGGAGGACCGGCAGGGTCCTGCAATCGATTTCGCCGGCGCTTTGCGCCATTCTTAGTGGGAGTCCTGCCGGATGCCAATGGCCTGCGGGAGGCAAGCGGCGCAGCTTGCGGGCGAGGCTGCGGCTTCCCAGATTCAACGGGAATGGAGGGAGGAACCCATGACTGACATCGACAATGGACCACAACTGCCGGTGCTGCCGCCGGTGCTCCTGCTCGGGGCCCTGGCCGTCGCCATAGTGCTCGACTGGATACCATTGCATTTCCTCGCTGCGCCCGTCGGGCTCAACCTGCAGACGGTCGCCGGGCTAGTGCTCGTAGTCGGCGGCATCTGGCTTGCCCGCAGCGCCATGATGCTGTTCCACCGCGAGGGCACCAACGTCATCCCGACCCAGCCGGCGCTGAAGGTGGTGACGGGCGGCCCCTACCGGTACACCCGCAATCCGATGTATCTCGGCATGGTGATGCTGCTGCTTGGCCTCAGCCTCGTCTTCTCGCTCGAATGGGGCGTGATCCTGACGCCGGTCCTCTGGCTGGTGTTCGACCAGGTGATCGTTGCGCGGGAGGAAAGGTATCTCACGGCCAAGTTCGGCGACGAATACCGGACGCTGCTGACGCGGACGCGGCGCTGGCTTTAAGAAAGGCACCTGCTTTCCACACTACCGGCTGCGGCTGTGAACGAGCGTTAGGTTGTGTGGACATTTAGGTGATGGCGGCCTGCAAAGGGCGGTTTTCTGCGCTTGCCGTGCTCACGTACCCGAACGTACGCTGCGCGCCGGTTCTCAAAAACCACCCTTTTCGGCTCACCCTGACCTAACTGTCCACACAACCTAGCACACCACCTTCTTGCCGCTTGACATGTGACCATTTAGTCACCTATTATCCTTGCCGTGGATGCGATCTTCAAAGCGCTCAGTGATCCGACCCGGCGTGGCCTACTGGACTCGCTTCGCGGTAAGGACGGACAGACCCTGACCGAGCTCGAAGCGGGGCTCGGAATGACGCGCTTTGGGGTGATGAAGCACCTGGCCGTGCTCGAGGAGGCGAACCTCGTCGTCACGCGCAAGGCCGGGCGTTTCAAGCACCACTACCTCAACCCGGCCCCGATCCAGGAGGTCGCGGACCGATGGATAGCGCCCTACGCAAAGCCGGCGGCGCGGTTCGCGATGGATCTGAAGGCTACATTGGAAGGACCCACTGCGATGACCGAACGCCCGACCTTCGTGCTCGAGACATTCATCAGGACGACGCCGGAAAAGCTCTGGGAAGCCCTGGTCAACCCCGAGAAGACCCAGCTCTACTACTACGGCTCGACCTTGAAGAGCGACCTCAAGCCTGGCAGCCCCTTCCAGTATTTCCGGGACGGCGAGCTGCTGCTCGACGGCGAACTCGTCGAGATCGAGCCCAACAGGAAGCTGGTGAGCACGTTCCTGCCCAACTGGGGCGAAAGCAAGGGGGCAACGCGCGTCACCTTTTCCATCGAGCCTGCGGGGGACGTCTGCAAGTTCACCATCACCCACCACGACATCGACAAAGCGCCCCCGGGCGTCACGAGCGGCTGGGCCCAGATCGCCTCTTCGCTCAAGAGCCTGCTGGAGACGGGCGAGGCTATCGCCTATCCGCGGACCATGTGACGGCAAGACCAACGCGGCGTGGCAAGGCAGCCACGCCGTATCCTACTGCGCCGCGTTCGCCTGGGGGTCGAGAAAGCCGCCGGACTGGCGCTCCCAGAGGTTCGCATAATGGCCGCCGCGCTCGAGGAGCTCGGCGTGGGTGCCCTCCTCCACGATGCGGCCCTTGTCGAGGATGATCAGCCGGTCCATGGCGGCGATGGTCGAGAGGCGGTGGGCGATGGCGAGCACGGTCTTGCCGGCCATCAGCCGCTCGAGCTGGCTCTGGATGGCCGCCTCCACCTCGCTGTCGAGGGCGGAGGTCGCCTCGTCGAGGACGAGGATCGGTGCGTTCTTCAGCAGCACCCGGGCGATGGCGACGCGCTGGCGCTGGCCGCCGGAGAGCTTGACGCCCCGCTCGCCCACATGCGCGTCGTAGCCGGTGCGGCCGCGATAGTCGACGAGGTCGGAAATGAACTCATGCGCCTCGGCGAGCCCGGCGGCGCCCATGATGTCCTCTTCGCTCGCGTCCTGCCGGCCGTAGGCGAGATTGGCGCGCACCGACCGGTGAAGGAGCGCGGTATCCTGCGTGACGACGCCGATATTGGCGCGCAGCGACTCCTGCGTGACTTTGGCGATGTCCTGCCCGTCGATGGTGATGCGGCCGCCCTCGAGATCGTAGAAGCGCAGGAGGAGGTTGACCAGCGTCGACTTGCCGGCGCCGGAACGCCCGACGAGGCCGACCCGCTCGCCCGGAGCGATGACAAGGTCGAGATTGTCGATAACGCCGCTCTCGCGCCCGTAGTGGAAGGAGACGTTGTCAAAGCGCACCTCGCCCTTGGTGATCTTCAATGGCGTGGCGTCGGGCGCGTCGACCAGGCGCAGGGGCTGCGAGATCAGCTCGGCGGCATTCTGCGCCACACCGAAATTGCGCATCAGGGCGTTGAGCTGGTTCATCATGCGCCCGAGGAGCATGTTGAGGCGCAGGAGCAGGCCGAGGGTGAAGGCGACGCCGCCCACCGAGACGACGTTCATGGTCCACAGATGCACCGAGAGCCAGGCGATGGCGGCGATCATCACGCCCGAGAGCATGGCCATGCTGGCCCGGACGGAGGTAACGGTGCGGGCCAGGAGCCGCAGCGCTTCGAGGAAGCGGTCGAAGCCGGTGCGCGCATAGCGGTCGTCGGTGTCGGCGTTGCCGAAGAGCTTCAAGGTGAGGATGTTGGAGTAGCTGTCGACGATGCGCCCGTTGAGAGCCGAGGCGGTCTCGGCAGTCGCCGCCGCATAGCCGCGCATGCGCGGCACGTAGAAGCGTGCCAGCACGAAGAACAGCACGACCCAGAGCGCCACCAGCGCGGCGAGGCGCCAGTCGAGCTGGGCGACGAGGATGAGGGTGGTCAGGGTATAGACGACCATGAACCAGACGACCTGCACGATGCCGACGACGAAATCGCCGACCGCGCCGCCCGATTGCCAGACCTTCTGGGCGATGGAGCCGGCGAAATCGTTCTGGAAGAAGGAGAGGCTCTGGCGCACGACATGCGCGTAGGATTGCCAGCGCACGAGGTTGTAGAAGCCGAGATTGACGGTCTGCTCCTCGACCAGCGCCGAGGCCCAGGTGACGACGAAGCGGATGAGGACGACCGTCACCAGCATGAATGTCAGTTCGCCGCCATGCGCAGAAATCAGCCCCGACCAGCCTTCCGCCTGCGCCGAGCTGTCGAGGAGATCGACGAGGCGGCCGACGAAATAGAAGAGCCCGGCCTCGACGAGGGCCACGGCGCCGCCCAGCGCCAGCATGACGAGGAACGGGCCTTTGGCCTGCCGGATGTAGAACCAGAAATAGGCCAGCGGCTCCTTGGGTGGCTTGAGATCGCCCGTCTTACCGAACGGGTCGATCCAGGACTCGAAGGCGGTGTTGATGCGGTCGATGAGCTTCATGGGCGACTCTTCATGGGAGCGCAGTGTCGCGCCGGGAGGCCCGCGGGTCTAGGGGTTTGGCAACGAAAGTTGATGAGGAGGTTCAGAATTTTTGGCACAGGTTCTGTTCCACCTCCGATGTCATCCCGGCGAAAGCCGGGACCCAGTAAACGACGCCGCTACGGCTCTTGCTCTCCAGGTCACACCACCCACCGGGTCCCGCAGGAGTGGAAGCGTCGAGAAAAATCGCCACGCCTGCGTTTACTGGTTCCCGGCTTTCGCCGGGATGACAGCCGAGGGGGTGGGGCATCCTGCCTCGCCAGAACAAGAAGGGCGGGCTCATCGCCCGCCCTTCCGGATCACTGCGCCGCCACTTCCAGGTCGAGGAACCCGCCGGACTGGCGTTCCCAGAGCTGGGCGTAGTGGCCGCCCGAGGCGAGGAGCTGGGCGTGGGTGCCCTCCTCGACGATGCGGCCCTTCTCCAGCACCACCAGCCGGTCCATGGCGGCGATGGTGGAGAGGCGGTGGGCGATGGCGATGACCGTCTTGCCCTGCATCAGGCTCGTCAGCTGCTCCTGGATCGCGGCTTCCACCTCGCTGTCGAGGGCGGAGGTCGCTTCGTCGAGCACAAGGATCGGCGCGTTCTTCAAGAGAACCCGGGCGATGGCGATGCGCTGCCGTTGACCGCCCGAGAGCTTGACACCGCGCTCGCCCACATGTGCGTCGTAGCCGGTGCGGCCCTTGGGGTCGACGAGACCCATGACGACGTCGTGGACGTTGGCGTGCTCGGCGGCGCGGATCATCTCCTCGTCGCTCGCGCCCTGGCGGCCGTACTTGATGTTCTCGCGCACCGAGCGGTGCAGGAGCGACGTGTCCTGGCTGACGAGGCCGATCGCGTGGCGCAGGCTCTCCTGCGTCACGTCGCGCACGTCGTGCCCGTCGATGCGGATCGAGCCCGACTGCACGTCGAACATCCGCAAGGCGAGGTTCACGAGCGTCGACTTGCCCGAGCCCGAGCGCCCGACGAGGCCGATCTTCTCGCCCGCCTCGACCCTGAGGCTGAACTCGTCGATGACGCTGCCCGTCTTGCCCCGCCAGTAGTTGAACGAGACGTTGTCGTAGACGAGCTCGCCCCGCTCCACGACCAGGGGCTTGGCCTCGGGCTTGTCGACCATGGTCAGCGGCTGGGCGATGGTATCCATCGAATCCCGCACATTCCCGATCTGGCGGAAGATGTTCGAGCCGATCTCGAGGATCCAGCCGGACATGTTCATGATCTGGAGCGCGAAGGGCACGACGGTCGCCACGGCCGCCGTGGTCAGGGTGCCGTTGTTCCAGCCGGCGAGCGCCAGCCACGTGATCGAGACCACGAGGCCCGCATTCAGGATGAAGAGGGTCGACCACATATAGGTGAAGACCTTCATCAGCTTCCTGAACTCGACGGTGTGCTCGGTGACCGACTCGGCGACATAGGCATCCTCGTGCCCGTCGGTCGAGAAGGTCTTCAGGGTCTGGATGTTGGTGTAGCTGTCGACGATGCGGCCCGTCATGACCGACTTGGCCTCCGAGAGCTCCTCGGAGTGCCGGGCGATCAGCGGCATGACGATGACGAAGAGGATGGCATAGAGCAGCATCCATACCGCCACCGGCACCAGCAGCACCGGGTCCATGCCCGCCAGCACGAAGACGGCGACGACCACGAAGATCAGCGCGTACCAGGCCGCATCGATGCCGAGGTTCACCGCCGTCTCGATGGACTCGCCCGCCTGCATGATCTTGTTGGCGATGCGGCCGGCAAAATCGTTCTGGAAGAAGGTCCAGCTCTGGCGGATGACGTGCCAATGGCTCTGCCAACGCACGATATTGACGAGGTTGGGCACGATCGAGTGGTTGCGAATGAGCGTATCGAGGAGGAAGGCGGTGGGACGCACCACCACCACGACGGCGATCATCATCAGGAACGCCGGCCAGTGGGCCGAGAAGATCTCGCCCGGAGGCGTGTCGGAAAGCATCCCCACGATCATGCCGACGAAGATCGGCATCATCGCATCGGCTATGGAACCGATGGCGACCAGCACGAACCGGATGACGAAGACCATACGGAACTGGTCGAGGAAGTAGATGAGGAAACGCTTGAGGCCCATGGGCGGCTGCCGGTTCTTGGCGAGCGCGGTGGGCGAATAGAGATGGTCGAAGAAGGAGACGACGCGGTCTAGCATTTTATTGGCTCATTGCTTGCGCGCGAGAAGACTCGCAGCGCGCTTACTGAAGCCGCGCCTGATCTTGGAAAAAGTCGAGGATCAGGTTCGGAGTCGGTCCAGCGGATGGCTATTGCGGGCGACGGAGGGCAGATTGATCGCGATGTCTCCCATGGGAGTCTCCTTGATGATGGGTTTGAATCGTTGCAGTTGCGATTGAGGGGTGAATCGCTACCCCTGGCCGCGGCGGCCTGCAAGAGGCAATGGCCGGTCCTGCGGCCATTTGCGGATGATGGCTGCAGGACGTTGCGCTGGAGGTACACCTTCCGGCTCACATAGCGGAAGGTTGGCACCCTCCCTTCTCCCCTTGTGGGAGAAGGTGCCCGAAGGGCGGATGAGGGGTGGTGCAACAACCAGCGCCGGTACACTCGGCGGCATCGCGGACCCCTCACCCTGATTTTCCGCTGGACGCGGAAAATCTGTCCCTCTCCCACAAGGGGAGAGGGGTAGTCGTGCCCGCCCCTACTCCGCCGCTTCTTCGGCCTGCTCGACGTCGATGAAGCCGCCGGACTGGCGGTGCCAGAGGCGGGCATAGGTGCCGCCGAGCTCGAGGAGCTCGGAATGCGTGCCCTCTTCCACGATCTCGCCTTCGTCGATGATGACCAACCGGTCCATCGCCGCAATGGTCGACAGGCGGTGGGCGATGGCGATCACCGTCTTGCCCTGCATCAGGCGCTGGAGCTGGCTCTGGATGGCCGCTTCCACCTCGCTGTCGAGGGCGGAGGTCGCTTCGTCGAGCACGAGGATCGGCGCGTTCTTCAAGAGCACGCGGGCGATGGCGATGCGCTGGCGCTGCCCGCCCGAGAGCTTGACGCCCCGTTCGCCCACGTGCGCGTCGTACCCCTTGCGGCCCTTGGGATCGGTGAGATTGAGGATGAAGTCCTCCGCCTCGGCGAGCTTTGCGGCCTGCCGCATCTCTTCCTCGCTGGCATCGGGACGGCCATAAAGGATGTTCTCGCGGACGGACCGGTGCAGCAGGGAGGTATCCTGCGTGACGACGCCGATGTTCTCGCGCAGCGAATCCTGCGTCACCTCGGCGATATCCTTGCCGTCGATGAGGATGCGCCCGTCCTGCCGGTCGTAGAAGCGCAGGAGCAGGTTCACGATCGTGGACTTGCCCGCGCCTGACCGCCCCACGAGGCCGATCTTCTCGCCCGGCCGGATGTGGAGGTTGAGTGCGTCGATGACGCCGCCCTTCTTGCCGTAGTGGAAGGAGACATTCTCGAAACGGATGTCGCCCTCGACCTTGCCGATCGGCTTGGCGCTAGGCTTGTCGGTGACTATGCGTGGCATCGAGATCGACGAGATGCCGTCGCGCACCGTGCCGATGTTCTCGAACAGCGCCGACATCTCCCACATCACCCACTGGCTCATGCCCTGGAAGCGCATGACGAGGGCGAGCGCGATGCCGAGCGCGCCCGGCGTCAGGCTGCCGCCGAGCCAGGCCCAGATGCCGAGCGCGGCGACCGAGGCGAGGAGCGCGTAGTTGGAAAAGAGGATCGACACCTGCAGCACGGTAAAGAGCCGCATCTGCCGGTGGACGGTGCCGAGGAACTCGTCCATCGCCTCGCGGGCGTAACCTTCCTCGCGGTTGGAATGCGAGAAGAGCTTGACGGTCGCAATGTTGGTGTAGCTGTCGACGACGCGCCCGGTCATCAGCGAACGGGCGTCCGCCTGCTGTTCGGCGATCTTGGCGAGCCGCGGGATGAAATAGAACATCATGCCGACATAGGCGGCGAGCCAGACGAGGAACGGCAGAGCCAGCATCGGGTCGGCCGAGCCGACGAGGATCACCGCGCCGGTGAAGTACACCGACACATAGACGAGGATGTCGAGCACCTTCATCGCCACCTCGCGCACGGCAAGCGAGGTCTGCATCAGCTTGGCGCCGATGCGGCCGGCGAACTCGTCCTGGAAGTAGCTCATCGACTGGCGGATGATGTAGCGGTGCGTCATCCAGCGGATGCGCTGCGGGAAATTGCCTAGCAGCGTCTGGTGCATGGTCAGCGTCGAGGTGAGGATGAGCAGCGGCATCACCACGAGGATGAACGCGCCCATGAGCATGAGCCGCCCGCCTTCCTCGGCAAGGAAGGTCGCGCGGTCCGCGTTGACGAGCCAGTCAACGATATCGGCGACGAAGCCGTAGAGCATGATCTCGCCGGCCGCGATCAGCGCCGAGGTGACAGCCATCAGCGCCAGCCACTTCTTGGCGCCGTGGCTATAGTGCAGGCAGAAGGCGATCAGCCCCTTGGGGGGCTCGGCCGGTTCGGCGGGCGGATAGGGCTCGAGGCGCGTTTCGAACCAGTTGAATAGGGCCCTAAGCATTGTTCTTGTCCTTTGATGCCGTTCGCTCAGGGCGACACCGCTACAACCTCAAGTCTGCTTGAGGTCAAGGGGGCGACCGGGAGCGAACGGGCTCCTCGGGTTATCGTTGGATTACGCGCCCGATGCGACAGGAAGATGTTGTGCATCGAGGGCCGCGCGCCGCGGACCGCCGGTCTCCTCCCCAATCCCGTCCCAATTGACGCAATGATTAGGTTGGCGGTTGCGAGCCGCGTAGAATACATGGAACGGGTCGAGTCGGCTATCGTCTGACCCATCACAAAAATCCCGCTTTACGGAAGCCCCGCATGCGCACCGAAACCGAGCACACGATCTATCTCAAGGACTATGCGCCGACGCCCTATACCATCGTCAGCGTCGACCTCGACTTTGGGATCGCCCCGGATACGACGAAGGTGCGCGCGCAATTGACCATCGAGCCGCGCGAGGGAACGGCGGCCGGCACGCCGCTGGTGCTCGACGGCGAAGAGCTGAAGCTTGAGGAGATCGCCATCGACGGAGCGCCCCTGGTGCTCTCGGCCTATGCGGCGGACGCCAACGGGCTGACCGTCGTCAACCCGCCGCAGAGGCGGTTCGTCCTCGAAACGCTGGTCGCGATCACGCCTGAAACCAATACGCGGCTGATGGGACTCTACCGCTCCAGCGGCGTCTGGTGCACGCAGTGCGAGCCGGAAGGCTTCCGCCGCATCACCTACTACCTCGACCGGCCGGATATCCTTGCGACCTTCAAGGTGCGCATGACCGCCGATGAGGCGCTGGCGCCGGTGCTGCTGGCCAACGGCAACCTCGTCTCGCGCGGGAGTCTTGGCAACGGGCAGCATTTCGCCGTGTGGGAGGACCCGTTCCCCAAGCCCGCCTATCTCTTCGCGCTGGTCGCGGGCGACCTCGGCTCGATCACCGACACCTATACGACGGGTTCCGGCCGCAAGGTCGACCTTGCCATCTATTGCGCGCACGGCAAGGAGGAGCAGTGCCTGTGGGCCATGGACAGCCTCAAGCGCTCCATGGCCTGGGACGAGAAGCGGTTCGGGCGCGAGTACGACCTCGACGTCTTCAACATCGTCGCCGTCTCCGACTTCAATTTCGGCGCGATGGAGAACAAGGGGCTCAACATCTTCAACGATCGGCTGGTGTTCGCCAGGCCCGAGACGGCGACCGACGCCGACTACGAGTCGATCGAGCGGGTCATCGCGCACGAATACTTCCACAACTGGACCGGCAACCGCATTACCTGCCGCGACTGGTTCCAGCTCTGCCTCAAGGAGGGGCTGACGGTCTACCGCGACCAGGAATTCACCAGCGACGAGCGCAGCCGCGCCGTCAAGCGCATATCGGACGTGGTGACGCTGCGCGCCACTCAGTTCCCGGAAGACGGCGGCCCCCTCGCCCATCCGCCGCGGCCGGACCACTACCGCGAGATCAACAACTTCTATACCCCGACCGTCTACGAGAAGGGCGCGGAAGTCGTGCGCATGCTCGCCACGCTCCTCGGCCAAGACGGCTTCCGCAAGGGCATGGACCTCTATTTCGAGCGGCACGACGGGGAAGCGACGACCATCGAGGCGTTCCTCAAGGTGTTCGAGGACGCCAACGAGGTGGATCTTACGCAGTTCAAGACCTGGTACCTGCAGGCGGGCACGCCGAAGGTGACGGTCAGCGACAGCTACGACGCCGCGAGCCAGACCTACACGCTCTCGATCTCCCAGGAGACGGCGCCGACACCCGGCGAGCCGGAAAAGAGCGATGTCGTCCTGCCGATCAAATTCGGGCTCATCGGCCCCAATGGCAGCCCGATGGGCTGGAGTGGGGTGACCGGCGGGGAAGTGAGCGACGACATGATCGTGCTGCGCGGCAAGAGCGCCGAGATCACCTTCTCGGGCGTCGCCAGCAGGCCCGTCCCCTCCTTCTTCCGCGAATTCTCCGCGCCGGTGAACCTCGAGACCGACCTCACGCAGGAGGACCGTCTGTTCCTCGCCCGGCACGACAGCGATCCCTTCAACCGCTGGCAGGCGCTGCAGGACGTGGGGCTGGCGCTGGTCAAGGACATGGTGGCGGGCAAGCAGACCGACGAAGGCGCCATCGGCGCGCTTTCGGCGGCGATGGACGATACGCTCGCGAGCGGTTCGCTCGACGACGCGTTCAAGGCGCTGGCCCTCACCCTGCCGGACGAGCAGCTCATCGGGCGCGCGATCGGCAAGGACATCGACCCGGAGGCCATCCACAGGGCCCGGGTGGCCCTTATCCGCGCGGTGTTCCGGCCGCTGGCGGGCAAGATGCGCGGGGCCTATGTGGCACTCGGCAGCGATGCGCCCTACCAGCCGGATGCAGTGCAGGCCGGCCGGCGGGCGCTTCGCAACCGCCTGATGGCGCTGCTGGTCACCGCCGATCCTGAGGGTCCGGCGCTCGCAGCCGAGCAATACCGCAACGCGACCAACATGACCGACCGGTTCGCCGCGCTCGCCGCCATCGGCGTTGCCTGGACGGCGGACGCCGCTCCGCTCCTCGCAGACTTCCGCACGCGCTTTGCCGGCGACCCGCTGGTGTTCGACAAATGGCTGGCGGTCAGCGCCCGCGCCGAGGACGAAGGCGTGCTGGAGCGCGTCCAGGCGATCCTCGCCGATCCGACATTCCCCAAGAACAACCCCAATCGGCTGCGCTCGCTGGTCGGCAGCTTCGCCATGAACAATCCGGTGCAGTTCACCAGGGCCGACGGGGCGGGCTTCCGGTTCGTCACCCAGTTCGTCGCCGACGTCGACACTCGCAACCCGCAGGTCGCCGCCCGCGTGCTGACGGGCTTCCGCGTCTGGCCGATGCTGGAGGCGACCCGGCGGGAGGCGGCACGCGAGGCGCTGACGGCACTCAAGGAGAGCGAGGGGCTGAGCCGCAATACATCGGACATCCTGACGCGGATGCTGGGGGAATAAGGGTTGTGCCCCATAGGCACCGAGGTGCGGCCTGCCCCTTCCTCCCCCTTGTGGGGAAGGAGGTGCAGGCCACCCGCACGGCGCGTTGCGCCCCGTCGATCAGCACTGAAATCTTCACCTCCACCTGCTGTCATCCCGGCGAAAGCCGGGATCCAGTACACACGCTGGCCGGCGGTCGTGCGCCACCACGCCACCACCCCTGATGTCACCCCGGCGAAGGCCGGGGCCCATCCTGAGATACGGCCCCAGCCGCAAGGTGTATGAATGGGGCAGGAGTGCATAGCCGCTCCTCCCAAGCCTGCTGATGCGTTCAGGGCGGAATCCCGGCCTTCGCCGGGATGACAGCCGGTGGGGTGGGGATGTTTGGTGCCCAAACCACTCGTGTCCGGCTCCGGCCACGGCGGGAGTGAGGTGAGCGGACCACCCCGACCGACATGGTTAAAATGCTCTTAACATTAGAAGAATTTTTCTTCTCGCCTAAGTGATTCTGGCGACTCGCGAATTCGCGATCACCCCGTAGGGAGCGCCGGCGAGGGTCTGGACACGATTCATGGGCTGATTCATTGTCTCGACCAGGGCAAATCGGGCGGGGCAATCCGATTCAGAAGATGGAGAGTTTGATGCGGTCGTCGGATGTTTCCGACGCCGGGGCCGAAGGATTCGGCTCTGGCCAACAGACGAGCAAAGCAAAGACTGCCGGGGCCGCCCCGGCCTTCCTCAATCCTATCTCGCCCGTCTCGGTCGCCGTCGCGCTCACCGCCTTCCTTGCCGCCACCCTCTTCGTCATCTTCGACACCGCCCGCACCCTGGAGGATGCGCGCGGGCAGCTACGGCTCATCGGCCGGGCGGTGGTCGCCGACCTGATGGAAACGCCGGGGCTCGACGCCGAGGCGATGGCGCAGTTACCGAAGGCCTATTCGCCGGCCGTCGCGGCGCGAGTGGTGGAGACCGACCTTGCTGATACCCCTCCACTCGTCGCCTACCGTTTCCAGGTGCCGGAGATCGGCATCGTCGAGCTGCGGCACGACGTTGCGGCCGCGCTCTCGGGCGTGCTGCCGCGCGGCGCCGGCGCCTATCTCGTGGCGATCATCATCGGCGTGCTGGCGCTGCGCCGCCGCGAGGTGGCTCCGCCCGCGCCGGCGCCCGTCAATAATCTGGACAACCTCGTCGCGGCCATCCCCTACGGCGTTGCCTGCTGGAGCCGCAACGGCACCCTCATCGCCTGCAATGAGCGCTACCGCGCCAGCATCGGCAGCGGGGCGGACGAGGCGATCGTCTATGGCGAGGCGGTCAAGCGCCTGATCGGCGCCGGCTATATGAAGATGGTGGCTGATGGCGAGGCCAACCGGGTGCTGGAGCTGCACCGGGGCGACGGCAGCTGCCTCCTCATCGATGAGCGGCCGTTCGGCAGGGAAGGGTTCGTCACCCTCGTCTCGGACGTCACCGAGCGCAAGCGCACCGATGCGCTGCTCACCAACATCCGCGAAGAGCAGCGCCTGCTCGCCCGCCGCTACCACGAGGAAAAGCTCAAGGCCGAGGCGGCGAGCCGCTCCAAGACCAATTTCCTCGCGCACCTCAGCCACGACATCCGCACGCCCTTGAACCACATCATCGGCTTTGCCGAGCTGATCCGGCACCAGACCTACGGGCCGCTGGGGGACGCGCGGTACCTGGAATATGTGCAGAACATCAAGTCCTCGGGCGAGCTGCTGCTCGATTCCTTCGCCACCATCCTCGACCTGGCTGAGCTGGAGAGCGGGCAGAAGGTGCTGAAGACCGAGCCCGTGGCGATCGACGACCTCATCGCCTCCGTCGCCACCCGCTTCAAGCCGCAGGCGGTGCGCGCGGGCGTGCGCTTCGAGCTCGGCGAGGGGTGCGGCTCGGTGCTGACCGGCGATCGGTTCAGCCTCACCCGCATGCTCTCCAATATCGTCGAGAACGCCATCCGCTTCACTCCGGCTGGCGGGCGCATCACGCTCGCAGCGTTCGCTGCGACCGACGGCGTCGTGCTCGAAGTCTCCGACACCGGCCTCGGCATGAGCGCCGAGCGGCTGGAGAGCCTGGCGCATCCGTTCGCGCTCGGAGACGCGAGCTTCACCCGCGAGAACGGGGGGCTCGGCCTCGGCATCCCCATCGCGCGCGCCATCGCCGAGCTCAGCGGCGGACGCATGGCCATCGATTCGAGCCCGGCGCTCGGCACAACCGTCGCCTTCTCGCTGCCGCTGCGGACGGGCGAAGCGGCGCTGCCGGCGACGCAGGCGGCAGCCTGACCGTCAGAGCCCCTTCGCCTTCTCGTACCAGCGCGCGGCAGCGGCGGAGACTTCCGCCTGCATATCCTTGAGGTCGACTTCCAGCCGGGTGAAATCGGGGTAGTTGGTGAGCTGGGCGATGAGCTCCTTGAAGGCTTGGCCCCAGGGCTCGGTCGAACGTGGGTTGGGCAGCGCCGCACTCATCACCTGCAGGATGATGGAATAGGTCGCGTGGATCTGCGCCAACCGGCCGCCCTCGGGCACGAGGCCGGTCTCCTCCAGCCGCATCAGCACCTCGGCGACGGGCGCCTGCGGGCGCGCGATGGCAGCGCCGGCGACGAGCTGGGCGGATTGGGCGATGAACTCGAGATCGACGAGCCCGCCATCGACGAGCTTCAGATCGAAATCGTGCTTGGGCTTTCTCTCCCGCGCCATCAGGGCGCGCATGGAGACGACGTCGTCGATGGTCTTCACCGCATCGCGTGGGCGGGCGAACGTCTCAGCGATGGCGGTATCGATATCGCGTGTCAGGTCTTCCGGCGCGAGGACGACGCGGGCGCGGCTCAGCGCCAGGTGTTCCCAGGTCCAGGCGTTCTCGCGGTGGTAGGCGAGGAACCCGGAAAGGCTGGTGGCGAGCGGCCCGGCGTTACCCGAGGGGCGCAGGCGCATGTCGGCTTCGTAGAGCACGCCCTCTGCCGTCGGCGCGGTGATGGCGGCGACGAGCCGTTGCGTGAGGCGGGTGAAGTACTGGCTGGTCGGCAGCGGCCGCTCGCCGTCGGATTCGACATCGAGCGGGGCATCGTAGAGCAGGATGAAGTCGAGGTCGGAGGTCGCCGTCATCTCGCGGCTCGCCATCTTGCCGAAGCCGAGGAGCCCTGCCCGCGCCCCGGCGATGACGCCATAGCGCGCCTCGAACTCGCGCAGCACCGCATCGAACAGCCGATGCACCAGCGTCTCGGCCAGCGCCGTGAACTGCTCGCCGGCCGCGCGCGCGCCGATGGTTCCGGAGAGAAGCCCCGCGCAGATCATGAAGCGCTGCTCCTGACCGATGATGCGGGCGCGGTCGATCACCTCCTCATAGGTACGGCCTTCCTTGAGGAACGCGTCGACCTTCTGGATCAGCACCTCGCGGCGGGTGACGTCGTCGGCGAAGGCCGGGTCGATCAGCCCGTCCATCACATGGGCGCGGCGGATGACCGCCTCGGCCATGCGCGGGGCGGAGGCCATGAACTGGACGAGGAGCGTCATCAGCTGCGGGTGGCTGCGCAGCAGCGCGAAGAACTGTACACCACCGGGCAGGCGCGAGAGGAAATCGTCGAACTTCCTCATCGCCTCATCGGCATTGCCGGACGAGCCGAAGGTGGTGAGGAGTGCGGGGATGAGCTCGGTGAGATGCGCGCGGGCGGCGGCCGTGCGGGTCGCGGCGTAGCCGCCATAGTGCCATTTGCGCACGGTCGCCGAGGCCTTGGAGGGGTCGGCAAAACCAAGACGCGTCAGCGTTTCGAGGGTGCCCGGATCGTCGTCGCTGCCGGTGAAGACGAGATTGCCGCTTTCGACGCCGAGGCTGTCGCCCTCGGTGAAGAGCTCGGAATAATAGCCGGAGACCTGCTCGAGCGCGGTCCGATAGGCGGCTTCGAATTCGGCCTTGTCCGCAAAACCCATGAGCCGGGCGACGACGGCGACGCCTTCGGGCGTCTCGGGCATGACATGGGTCTGTTCGTCCCGGAGCATCTGCAGGCGGTTCTCGACGGCGCGCAGGAACCAGTATGTCTCCTTGAGGTCCGAAGCGGTCTTGAAGCCGATCCAACTGGTGCGGGCGAGCGCATCGAGCGCCTCTGCGGTGGGACGGACGCGAAGGCTCGCGTCGCGCCCGCCGGCGATCAGCTGCTGGGTCTGGGCAAAGAACTCGATCTCGCGGATGCCGCCGCGCCCGAGCTTGACGTTATGGCCCTCGACGCGGATGTCGCCGACCTTCTTGCTCACGTTGATCTGGCGCTTCATCGCCTGGATATCGGCGATGGTGGCGAAGTCGAGGTGCTTGCGCCAGACATAGGGGGCGAGCTCCTTGAGGAATCCCTCGCCCGCCGCGATGTCGCCCGCGCAGGGCCGCGCCTTGATCCAGGCGGCGCGCTCCCAGTTCTGCCCCCGGCCCTCGTAATAGGTCAGCGCCGCGTCGAACGAGATGGCGACGGGCGTCGAGCCCGGATCGGGCCGCAGGCGCAGGTCCGTGCGGAAGACGTAGCCGTATTCGCGCCGCTCCTCCATCAGCGCCACGAGCTTCTGGACCATGCGCGAATAGGTCTTGCCGGCTTCGCCAGGGTCGGCGAGCACGCCCTTGCCGGGGTCGTAGAAGGCGACGATGTCGATATCGGAGGAATAGTTCAGCTCGCGCCCGCCATGCTTGCCCAGCGCAAAGAGCGCGAGGCCCGAATTGGCGGCCGTCGCCTCTTCGAGCGGAACGGCGAGCAGCCCCCGCTCATGGGCGCGGCGCATCAGCAAGTCGAGGGCGGAATGAAGGGCGGCGTCGGCGAGGTCCGCCAGCACCTCGGTCGCCCGCGCCGTGGTCCAGGCGCCGCCGGTTTCGGCGACAGCGGCGAGCAGAGCCGTCCGCCCCTTGCCGATGCGCAGGCGCACGCCGAGCCGGGTCTCGTCCAGGTCTTCGGTGCCTGCCGAACGCACGTCGGCAAGGATTCCGGCCATGGCCTCGTCCGGGTCGCCCGTCAGCATCTGGGTCAGCCACTCCGCATGGGCCTGGGCGAGGCTCATCAGATATGGGGCGCTCTCAAGCAGCGGCCCGAGCGTCGGGGCCGCCTCGTCCACGGGTCCCTGCACTTCCGACGGCAGCGAATCACGCCAGGCATCAAAGGCGGCGTGCGGAATGGCGGGAAGAGGCGCGAGGTGCATGACGTCCCTTTCGTATGCGGGCTCTTGGGGTCTTACCAAGCACACCGAAAGGGTGAAAGCGAGGCCTGCGGGTTGGCTACCGCTACACGCTTGTCGTCGTACGTCAGGCGTAGTACACTCCATGGGTGATCAAGTCATGGGCCAACGGTGCGACCCGGCAGTTTGCGGAAACCGGCAAGAGCCGGTTTTCAGGTCTCGATACAGCCAGAGCACAGCGGCGCATTTCCGATCTCAACGCAATTTCGTCGCTCGATCAGATCAGCCCATTGAAGTCGCTAGGTCTGCACAAGCTCTCCGGCGGCAGAAAGGGCCACTGGGCCATTACGATCAACGGGCCGTGGCGGCTGGTCTTTCGCTTCGAGGGCGGGCATGCCTTCGACGTCGAGATCGTGGACTACCACTAGGAGGTTGAGGATGATCATCGCAAGCCATCCCGGCGAGACGCTGAAGGACGAATTGGAGGCGCGCAGCCTGTCGGCCAACCAGTTGGCGCTGGCGCTGCGGGTGCCTTCCGGGCGCATCACCGAGATCATCAACGGCAAACGCGCTATCACGCCGGATACGGCGCTGCGGCTGGCACGGTTCTTCGGCAATGACGGCCAGTTCTGGCTGAACCTTCAGACGCAGTACGACCTTTACATGACCGAAAAGCAATTCGGGCAGCGCATTGCGGCAGAAGTGCAGCCAGCGGACGCCGCCTGACGCTCACTCAACCCGGCAGATCGATCACCGCGCGCACGCCCGGGTCATTGTCCTCGATGCGGAAAGTGCCCTTGTGGAGGTGGGCGACGGCATCGACGAGGGAGAGGCCGAGGCCCGAGCCGGGTTCGGTGCGGCTCTTTTCCAGCCGCACGAACCGTTCGAGCACGCGCGTGCGGTCCTCGGGCGGGATGCCGGGGCCGTTGTCGGCCACCTCGATCAGCACGCGCTCGTCCTCGCGCCGCACGCCGACGACGATGCGTGCAGCCTTGCCCTCCGCCGGTTCGTAATACTTGATGGCGTTCTCGATGAGGTTGACGATCGCCTGGCCGATGAGCTCGCGGTTGGCGCGCAGGTGGACGTCCTCCGTCACTTCCGTCGCCAGCTCGATGCCGGCGTCCTCAGCGACGGGCATGTAGAGCTCGGCGACATCGGCGACGACGGCGCTGATGTCGACGTCGGCCAGGGTACCGGAGGGGGCGCCGGCCTCGGCGCGGGCGATCATCAGGAGGGCGTTGAAGGTCTGGATGAGCTTGTCGCTCTCGGCGATCGTCGTCTCCAGGGCCTTGCGCCGGTCCTCGTCGCCGGCGCCGGCGCGCAGCGCCGATTCCGCCTGGTTGCGCAGGCGCGTCAGCGGCGTCTTGAGGTCATGGGCGACGTTGTCGGTGACTTCCTTCAACCCCTGCATCAGCAGCTCGATGCGCTCAAGCATGGCGTTGAGGTTGGTCGCAAGGCCATCGAACTCGTCGTTGCGGCGCGTGACCGGCACGCGCTCGGAAAGGTTCCCCGACATGATCTTGGAGGAGGTGGCGCTGATCGCATCGATCCGGCGCAGCACCCGGCGCGCCGTGATGCCGCCGGCCACCAGCGAGAAGAGGAGGATGCCGATGACCCCGGCAAGGAACGCCTGGATGATGATGGCGGTAAAACCCTGCCGCTCGACGACGTCGCGCCCGACGACGAGCCGCATGCCGCTCGGCAATTGCACGGAGCGCACCACCGCGTAGCCGCGGCGCAGCTTTGCCTCGCCTTCCTCGGTCACGTCGAACGGGCGGAAGCGCTCGTAGTCGAAGCTGTAGACACCGGGTTCGAGGATGATCTCGGCCGGAACGCTCGCGATGTTGCCGAGAAGGTAGACGCCGGACGGGTCGCCGAGGAAATAGATGCCCGGCCCCGGCTGGCTCGATAGACGCTGTACGGCGAAGGCGATGGCGCGGATGCCCTGCCGCCGGTCGATGCGCTCGAGCTGGCGCACCTCGCGGTCGATGTCGGCGGTCTGCTGCTGCTGGATCTGGTAGCTCGACTGCCAGGCGATGAGCGTCAGCAGCGCCACCGAGAACACCACGAAGATCAGGATGAACGTCGCCGTCAGCCTGACCGTGGTGGTGCGCAGGATTTGCGGGAGGGAGCGCAAGGGTCAGCTCATTGAATTCGTCGTGATATTGTGTCCACTCGAATCCGAGTTCGGTCCGAAGACCTCCACCCACCGGGTCATTCCCGCGAAAGCGGGAACCCCTGTTTCAGCTGGACTGGCCGGGAAACGGAGGTCCCCGCTTTCGCGGGGATGACCCGGTGGGTAAGGCAGTACCGAGGCAGACACGGTATCCAGCCCCCTAATCCCGGATCATGTAGCCCGCGCCGCGCACGGTCTGCAGCAGGGGGCTGGCGTGCCCCTTGTCGATCTTGGCGCGCAGGCGCGACATGTGCACGTCGATGACGTTGGTCTGCGGGTCGAAGTGATAGTCCCACACGTTCTCGAGCAGCATGGTGCGGGTCACCACCTTGCCGGCGTTCTTCATCAAGTATTCGAGCAGGCGGAACTCGCGCGGCTGCAGCAGGATCGGCTCGCCGTCGCGCTCGACCTTGCGCGAGAGCCGGTCGAGCACCAGCCCGCCGACCTCGTAGGTCGTCGCCGCTTCCGAAGGGCTGGAACGGCGCGCCAGCACCTCGATGCGGGCGAGAAGCTCCGTGAAGGCGTAGGGCTTGGTCAGGTAATCGTCACCGCCGGCGCGCAGGCCCGTGACGCGGTCGTCGACTTCGCCCAGCGCGGACAGGATGAGGACGGGCGTCTTGTCGCCCTCGGCGCGCAGGGATTCGACGATCGAGAGTCCGTCGCGGCGCGGCAGCATGCGATCGACGATCAGGATGTCGTAGTCCATGCCCGAGGCCATGGCATAGCCCGTCTCGCCGTCCGTCGCGTGGTGAGTGATGTGGCCGGCCTCGTCGAGCGCCTGGATCAGATAGCTCGCGGCCTCCCGGTCGTCTTCGATCAGCAGGATCTTCATCGCGCGCCCCTTGGCGGAAAGCGGGCCCCGGCGGCAAGCGCCGGGGCCCTGCAGCTTACTGCTCGCCGAGCGGCAGGCCGATGAAGCGGGCTTCCCCGCCGCGGCTCGCCTTGACGAGGGCGGTGTTGAGGCCCTTGTCGCGCACGCCGGTGATCGCGGCCTCGAACTCGGCGACGGTGGTCACCGGCTTGTTGTCGACTTCGAGGATGGCGTCGCCGACGGCCAGGCCCCTGTCGGCGACCGGGCTTTCCGGATTGATGGCCTGGATGAGGAGCCCGCCGCCCTCGGCGTCGGGCACCAGGGTCAGCCCGATGCTCGACTCGGCAGGCGCAACCTCGGCGGGCGGGGTCGGCTGCTCGGGCTGGGCCTGAGCCACTTCCTCATTGAGCGTATCGAGCGTCACGTTGATCGTGGTCTCGGCGCCGTCACGCCAGATGGTCAGCTCGACCTCGCTGCCGGGAGCCTTGTTGGCGATGGTGCGCGAGAGATCGAGCGCATCGTCGATCTGTTCGCCATCGACACGCAGGACGATGTCGCCCGAACGGATGCCGGCGTCACCGGCGGGGCCGTCCTCGGCCGGCTCGCGCACGATCGCGCCGCGCGGCTGGTCGAGGCCGACGCTGTTGGCGATGTCGCGGGTGACGTCCTGGATGGAGACGCCGAGATAGCCGCGGGTCACCGAGCCGTTCTCGATGAGCTGCGTGGCGATCTGCTTGACCGTCGAGGCGGGAATCGCGAAGGCGATGCCGACATTGCCGCCGTTGGGCGAGTAGATGGCGGTGTTGACGCCCACCACTTCACCCTCGAGGTTGAAGGCCGGGCCACCGGAGTTGCCGGTGTTGACCGCCGCATCGATTTGCAGGAAATCGCCGTAGTTCGAGCCGCCGATGTCGCGGCCCGAGGCCGAGATGATGCCGGCGGTCACCGAGCCGCCGAGGCCGAACGGATTGCCGACGGCAACCACCCAGTCGCCGACACGGCTTGCCTCGGCTTCGAAGGTCACGAACGGCAGATCGTCGCCCTCGACCTTGATCACGGCGATGTCGGTGCGCTCGTCGGTGCCGACGACCTGCGCTTCCTCCTCGGTGCCGTCATCGAAGACGACGGTCACGGTCTGGGCGTCCTGGACGACGTGGTTGTTGGTGACGATGTAGCCGTCCTCGGAGATGATGAAGCCCGAGCCGGCGGCCATGAAGCGGCGCGGCGGACGCGGCGAATCCCCGCGCGGGCCGAACTCGAACTGGTCGAAGAAATCACGGAAGGGGTGCCCCTCGGGCAGATCCGGGAAGTTGAAGCGGAACTCCTGGCCGCCGCCGCCGAAGCTGCCGCCGCCCTGGGCCTCGCCTTCGACGCGGATGGACACCACAGCGGGCTTGACCGCCTCGACGAGGTCGGCAAAGCCGCCGTTCGGCGTCGTCTGGGGCACGACGACCTGTGCGGCGTTCTGGATCTGGGCGGTCGCGGTTTGGCTGTTCAGCACGAAGGCGGTCGAAACGCCGCCTACGCCGACGAGCAGCGCCAGCGCCGACGCGCCGAGCCAGCGCCGGGTGCGTGAGAGGATGGTCGAGCGCATGGACATGTTCTCCTTGGGATAGCCCTCTACAGCTTTCGAGGGACACATATGAAACCTTGCGCCTTTCTGGGAGGTTGCGCTCACATTACAAATTCGTAAGCCTGACGGCGAGACTGCGGCAGGGAGGAGAACGACTGTGGCGGAGCGCTCATATGCCTTGCGGCCGGGCGAGAAAACGGCCGGATACGGGGAGGCCGTGAAGGCGTCCGCGATGGCGACGGGCGGGGCGATGACGCTCATCCGCTCGGATACGACCGGCGGCGCGCCCTGGCATGTCCACACCCGCGAGGACGAGTTCTTCTACGTCGTTTCCGGACGTATCCGCGTCTGGCACGGCACGCGCGTCACCGACCTCGACACGGACGGCTTCGTCTTCCTGCCGCGCGGCGAGCCGCACGCGTGGGACGTGCTGTCGGCAGAGGCGCGCGTGCTGCTGATGACGGTGCCGGCGATGCTGGAAACGTTCCTCGACGAGTTCCACGCCGCCACCAACGAGGAGGAACGATACGTTGTCGCCGCGCGCTACGGCGTCTCGTTCCTGCCCGAGGACTTCGATCCGGCGTCCTGGACATATCCCGACTGAAGCTCATCGAGGGCCGCCTGCTCCTCGGGTGACAGCTCGGGGGAAACCTGCGGCTGCCGGCGGCGGGCGGAAAGCCCGATATAGGTCAGCCCGGCAATGAGGATCAGGGGCGCGGCGATCCAGAGGATGAGCGTGTGCGCGGCAAAGACCGGCCGCAGCAGCACGAACTCGCCGTAGCGGTCGACGACGTAGTCCATGACCTCTTCGTCGCTGTCGCCGGCCGTGAGCCGCTCGCGCACGATGATCCGCAGGTCTCGGGCGAGGTCCGCGTCGCTGTCGTCGATCGACTGGTTCTGGCAGACGAGGCACCGCAGCTCCGCCGAAATGCCCCGCGCCCGCGCCTCGAGGGCGGGATCGGCCAGCATCTCGTCGGGATTGACGGCGAAGGCCGGCGCACAGAGCGCGAGCAGCAGGGCGAGGACGCGCAATGCCCTCATTGCGCCGGCTCCGGCTGGGCGGCGTGCCTGCGGGCCGGAGCGCCCACGCGCATGCGCCGGTCGGTCAGCGAGACGACGCCGGCGAGCGCCATCAGGATCGTGCCGATCCAGATCAGCGTCACATAGGGCTTGAACCAGGCGCGCACGACATGGGTGTCCGCCAGCGGCTCGCCCAATTGCAGGTAGAGCTGGGAGAAGCCGTAGGTCTCGATGGCGGCCTCGGTGGTCGGCGTGCCGCTGGCCACGTAGATGCGCCGCTCGGGGGTCAACGTGCGGGTCGAGCCGTTCTCCTCGGAGACACGGAAGACACCCTGCTCGGCCATGTAGTTGGGTCCGGGCACCTCCTCGAAGCTCTCGAAGGCGATGGTGTAGCCGGCGAGCCGCGTGGTCTCGCCGGGATTGAGGGTGGTGACGAGCTCGCTCTCCCAGGCGGTGGTGGCGACGATGCCGAGGACGGTGACGCCGAGCCCGAAATGGCCGAGCGCCGTCGACCAGGCCGAGCGCGGCAGGCCGACGAGCCGCCGCCAGCGCTCGCGCAGCGGCAGGCGTCCGATGCGGCCGCGTTCGACGAGCTCGGCCAGCGCTCCGAAGGCGACCCAGAAGCCGAGCAGCAGGCCGATCGGGGCCATCGAGATCGAAACGCCCCCAAGCGCCGAGATGAGGATGGCAAGGAAGATCGCCAGCGCCGCCGCCGCCATCAGCCGCTGGGCGGCCGCGACCACGTCAGCCCGCTTCCAGGCGAGCAGCGGTCCGAACGGCAGGACGACGAGGAGCGGCGCCATCAGGATCGAGAACGTCAGGTCGAAGAACGGCGCGCCGACGGAGATGGTCATGCCGGCCAGCGCGTCGAGCAGCAGCGGGTAGAGCGTGCCGACCAGCACCGCGCCGGTCGCGGTCGCGAGGAAGAGGTTGTTGAGGATCAGCGCCCCTTCCCGGCTGACCGGCGAGAAGAGCCCCCCTGCCCGCAGCGCCGAGGCGCGCAGCGCAAAGAGCGCGAAGGCGCCGCCGATGAGTACGGCAAGGATCGAGAGGATGACGAGCCCGCGCGTCGGATCGCTGGCGAAGGTGTGGACGGAGGTCAGGATGCCCGAGCGCACCATGAAGGTACCGAGCAGCGACAACGAGAAGGTGATGATGGACAGGAAGATCGTCCAGATCTTCAGCGCGTTGCGCTTTTCCATGACGATGGCCGAGTGGAGAAGCGCGGTGCCGGCGAGCCACGGCATGAAGCTTGCGTTCTCGACCGGGTCCCAGAACCACCAGCCGCCCCAGCCGAGCTCGTAGTAGGCCCAGTAGGAGCCCATGGCGATGCCGAGAGTGAGGAAGAGCCAGGCGAGCATCGTCCACGGCCGCACCCAGCGCGCCCAGGCCGCGTCGATCTTTCCCGAGATCAGCGCGGCGACGGCGAACGAGAAGCAGACGGAAAACCCGACATATCCGGCATAGAGGAGCGGCGGATGGATGGCGAGGCCGACATCCTGCAGGATCGGATTGAGGTCCGTGCCCTCGAGGGGGGCCGGAATCATGCGTTCGAACGGGTTGGAGGTGAAGATGGTGAACCCCGCGAACGCGGCCGTCAGCAGGCTTTGCGTTGCGAGCACGAGCGAAAGCAGCGGACGCGGCAGCCCACGCCCGAAGAGCGCGACGAGCGCCCCGAAGGCGACGAGGATCAGCACCCAGAGCACCATCGAGCCCTCGTGATTGCCCCACACCCCGGAGATCTTGAAGATCAGCGGCTTCAACGAATGCGAGTTGTTGACCGCCAGCGCCAGCGAGAAATCGGAAACGACGAACGCCTGGATCAGCGCGGCGAACGCCGCCGCGACCAGCAGGCATTGCAGCACCGCTCCCTGCTGGAGGAACAGCGCCACCCGATCGCCCCTCCGCCAGAAGATATAGCCGCCCACCGCCGAGACGACGGAAATGGCGAAGGCCAGGATGAAGGCGAAATGCCCGAGCTCTATTTCCATGCCGGGCTCCGGTCACGGGGAAACACCCCCCTCCCAACCTCCCCCGCAAGGGGGGAGGTGTGGTTCCGTTCGTTGGGCGAGATCGCGCCACAAGCACAGTACGGCACCTCCCCCCTTGCGGGGGAGGATGGGAGGGGGGTAACGCCGGGCAGTGGCTGCATGTTGCCCCCCGCACGATGCGCTTCCCTCCCCCTTGAGGGGAGGGATTGAGGG
>NZ_JZEX01000089.1 GCF_000969415.1 Devosia geojensis
GAATGAGGGTGGGGGTGGTTCGGTGGATCGCTGATGGACCCCCACCCCCGACCCACCTCAAGGGGAGGGGAGCGAACGGCTCGCGCTTCCGTCAAAACCTGATCCACTATAGGCTGAAGGGGCCGGTGCCCACCGGAATCTTCTCTTCCCGTTTCTGAAGGACTGACAGGACGATGGGCGAAAACTACGTCGTCGACGAGCTGATCTCGGCCAAGGCCGTGGCGGCGCGCGTCGAAGCCCTGGCCAAGGAGATCTCGGCCTATTTCCGCGATACCGACAAGCTCGTCGTCATCGGGCTCCTGCGCGGCTCGTTCATCTTCATCGCGGACCTGGTGCGCGAGCTCGACCTGCCGGTCGAGGTCGATTTCCTCGAGGCCTCCTCCTATGGCGACGCCATGGAATCGAGCCGCGAGGTGCGCATCCTCAAGGATCTGCGGGGCGAGATCGCCGGCCGCGACGTGCTCGTCGTCGAGGACATCGTCGATACCGGCTATACCCTGAAGCACGTGCTGGAAATCCTGGCGACCCGCCATCCGCGGCGCATGGAAGTCTGTGCCCTCCTCAACAAGCCCTCGCGGCGCGAGACCGATGTCGCGGCAAAGTGGGTGGGCTTCGACATTCCCGACGAGTTCGTCGTCGGCTACGGCATCGACTATGCGCAGCGCAACCGCAACCTGCCCCATATCGGGGCCGTGCGGTTCGTGGAGTGAATTCCCCGCGGTTACGGCTCGAAGCCGGGGCTCTTGCCCGGCAGTCCCGGCACTGCCTCGGGCTCGGCGGTGGCCCTGCGGAAGATGAGGTCACCAGCGGTCTCGGCAGTTACCTCGACAGGCACGCCGCGCCTGTCCAGCGACAGCAGGCCGACAAAAACGGGCTCGACCGCATGGATATAGGCTTCGGCCTGATCCAGGGCTTGCGAAAGGCTGTCCCGGATATGGTCGACAGTCGTTTCAATTGGCAGCCCCCGCACGGAGAGGAATTCTTCGGCCGGTATGGACAGTGAACGCCGCCGGGTCTCGTCTATGATCTTCTGGGGCGAGAAGTTGGGCGGTTTTCCGGAAGCTGCCATTATCAGCGGGCCGAGTTTGCAATAATTTTCGGCTATGGTGATCAGGTCGACGTAATCGCGCGCCTTACTACGCGTAGAGGCCGCCATGACCTTGTTGATGGCCAGGTCCGCCGTATTGAGTCGTACGCCCCATTCCTTGTCGCGGACCAACGGAAAGAAGCGTATCTTTGTCTCGCTCATCCATTGCAGCATCGTTGCGCTGCCGTTCCTGGAAACGGTGCACTCGACGACCCCATAGATAAGGACGTCTATGTGCACGTCGAAACCGGCCGCTTTCAAGGCCGTAATGTCGGCCCTGGCGCTGTCGACGATTTCCTCGTCGGTATCGTGGAATATGTCCAGATCATCTGAGACGCGGAACCAATCCTTATTCAGAACCGCTCCCCCGGCCATGTAGCTGGTTTCGGATCGATTGGCGGCGATGACGTTCATCACCTGTTTTTGCAGTGGCGTCAGTGTCATGAGTTAACCGGCCAGTTCAAGAAGTTGGCGGCCGATGACGAACGCGCGTGCATTGCCTCGTTCCATCAGGGCCTTGCCGACGACGCGAGCTCTTTCGGACACGTCTGAAAGACGCGACAGGTCGACGTTATCCAGTACACGCACACCATAGTCCTCCACGGCCTGGTCGATGCGCTTGCGGAGTTCATTCCTGTCGTCTCTGTGCTTCTTCCTGATGGAGGCGGCATAGGCCAGCACGTGCGGACGAGCGCTGGCGGGAACCAGAACCTCGACGCGAACGAGACCGGCAGCACCGCCGGATTGGCGATAGCGTTTCATCCTGTCCTGAACGCCCATGTAAATCTCCTGTTACCCAGGAGATTAAGCGTATCCCGGATACGTTTCAAGCGCTGGAGAGGGCATTCTGCGTCAACGCCCCGTGGCGTTCTCCACCTCCTGCCCGGGTGCGATCCCGACGCCGAAGGCGTCGGCGCGCCCGACCGGGGCCTTGACCATTTCGGTAAGATCGAAGGGCGCGCCCCGCTCCAGCAGGGCGGCGGCGGAGATGAGGTCGTTGGCAGGGGCCGGCGAGCGGGTCAGCGGAGTGACGGCGCCGGCGACCTCGAGCAAGCGGATCTGGCCGAGCCCCTGGAAGGGCGGGCGCAGCATCGCGCCGGCATCGGTGCCGGCGAGCGGATCGGCGACCTCGATGGAAATGCCGCCCTCGCGATAGAACTTGCGGATCGACTGGCTGACGAAGAAGGCGAGCTTGTCGGCACCGGCGGTGGAGAAATGGATGCCGTCGTCCTTGCGCATGCGCACGTTCTGCCCGTTGAGGTCCGGCCCGTAGGCCGAATACTTGCCGTCCTCGCCGAGGAACCGCTCGTAGATGTCGATGAAGTCGGCTCCGCCCGAGACGCTCGCCAGGCGGTGGATGGCGCTGATCTGGCTGATGGCGGTGGAATACGTGGTCGACGACATCGGTGGCAGGCCGATCCAGATCACCGGCTTGCCGGCGGCGCGCAGTGGATTGAGGAAATCCATCACCCGCGCCTGGTAGGCGGCGTTCCACGGATCGGTGAGCGGCTCGGCCGCCTGTCCGTTCACCCGCAGCTCCTGCCGATCGTTGATGCCGATGGCGACGACGGCGAGGTCGAAGCTGTCGGCGGCGATGGCATCGCGCACGGCCTTGTTCCAGTCGAAATAATCGTCGCGCACGAATCCGGACGAGCCGACGCCCTGGTTGACGACGATGAGGTTCGGGTCCTCGGCATAGAACCGTTCCAGCGCCCTGGCGAGATCGACGGCCAGCGAGTCGCCGAAGACGGCGAGGCGCGTCGCGTCGGGGGCCTTCTCGACGGTCGGCTTGGGGGGCGGCAGGCTGGCGGCCGGCGCGGAAGAGCGCGGGGCGGTCTGGCGGGGCGCGGTCTGGCGCGGCTGCTCGACCGGCGGGCGCTGCGGTTCGGGTTCGCCGAAGAGCAGGTCGAAGAGCGTGCGCCGGCGCGGCTCCTGCTGGGCGACGACGAGCGTGCCGTTCTGCGCAAAGGCAGGGGCGGCATCGACCGCGACGATGCAGAGGACCAGCAGGAGGGCGAGAAGGCGGACCATGATGCTATTGTATCAAAGCGCGGCGATGGGCGCCATTTGCTGGCTGGATTGTGAGGCGCCTCACCGGGTGGCCCCCATCAGCGCCTCATAGGCGGCGCGGGTGATGAAGCCGTCGGCCACTTCGCCGCGGCTCGCCTGGAAGCGGGCATAGGCGGCCTGGGTGATCGGCCCGATGCGCCCGTCGAGGTCACCGTCATAGAGGCCGAGGGTCTTCAGCGCCTGCTGGATCGCCTGACGCTCGGCGAGATCGGGGAAGCGCGTGGCGCGGGGCCAGTCGTCGACGAAGCCGCCCGAGCCCTTGAGGCGATCGGTCATGTGGGCGACGGAAAGGGCATAGCTGTCGGAGAAATTGTAGCCCTTGAGCACGAGGTAATTGGCGGTCATCAGGAATTTCGGTCCGTCCCTGCCGGCGGGCACGTAGAGGAAGACCGGCTCGGACGTATTCGCGAACTGGCGGTTGCCGACGCGGGAGACGCCACGCTCGGCAAAGAACGCGACGGGGCGCAATTGCGTGCGGTCGGCGAGGAGGTAGTCGAAGCCTTCCGGCAGCGTCACCTCGAATCCCCAGTCGACGCCCGGCTTGTAGCCGAGACCGCGCAGGTAGACCGCGCTCGTCGCCAGGGCATCGGGGAGCGAATTGTGCAGGTCGATGCGCCCGTCGCCGTCGCCATCCGTGCCGTGGCGCAGCACGTTGGACGGGTTGACCTGCAGGTGTCCGATGGCGCCGGCCCAGGAGCCGACGAGGGTGTCGCGGTCGAGCGGCCCGCGCTCGACGAGCTTTAAAGCGGCGACGAAATCCGCCTCGTCCTCGGCGAGCCGCGAGCGGCGCTGGTGGACGACGGTCGCCAGCGAGCGGATGACCGGGCGGATGAGGCTGCTGTTGCTGAGCACGGCGCCGTAGTCGGTTTCCATGCCCCAGATGGCGGCGAGGAGATAAGGATCGACGCCGTAGCGGGCGCCGACCGCCTCGAAGAGCGCCGCGTTGCGCTGTATCGCGGCCTGCCCGCGCGCGATGCGGTCAGCGGTGACGCGCCCGTCGATATAGTCCCAGACAGGGGTGGTGAACTCGGGCTGGCCGCTGACGAGCCCGGGCGTCTGCGGATCGGGCGTGAGGCCGGCGGTCGCGGCGCGATAGGCCTCGCGGCCGACGCCGGCGGCCACGGCCTTGGCCTCGAAACCGGCAAGGAACGCGGGGAAGGATTCGATCGGCTGAGCGAGGGCGGGGATGCTCGCCAGTATCAGAACAAGCGCTGCAAATATCCGCTTCATGGCCAAGCCTCCCGATAATGCCACGCCCTCGTGGTTCGAGGCCGCTTCGCGGCACCTCACCATGAGGGCTACTGGTAGATTGCCGAACTCCCATCAGCCCTCATGGTGAGGTGCGAAGCGTAGCGAAGCGAAGCCTCGAACCACGAGGGCGTGGCACAAAACTACCTGTTGCGCCGCATCAGATGCTTCTCCCAATCGAGCGCCGTGCGCACGATGCCGGTCAGATCGTCATGCTTGGGTTCCCAGTCCAAGACCTTGCGCACCTTTTCGCCCGTCGCGGTGATCGAGGCCGGGTCGCCAGCGCGGCGGGGGCCTTCCTCGACGGCAAAGTCGACGCCCGAGACCGCCTTGACCGTATCGATGACCTCGCGCACCGAGTAGCCGCGGCCATAGGCGCAGTTGAGGGTCTGGCTGGCGCCGCCCTTGCGCAGGTGCTCGAGGAGCAGCGCGTGCGCTTCGATGAGGTCGGTGACGTGGATGTAGTCGCGCACGCAGGTGCCGTCGGGCGTCTCGTAGTCGGTGCCGAAGATCGACATCTTCTCGCGCTGGCCAAGCGCGGTCTGGCAGGCGACCTTGATGAGGTGGGTGGCCATGGGCGTCGACTGGCCCGAACGGCCGGCAGGGTCGGCGCCGGCGACGTTGAAGTAGCGCAGCACGCCATAGGTGACGGGATGGGCGGCCGCGACGTCGGCCAGCATCCACTCGGTCATCAGCTTGGAGCGGCCATAGGGGGACATCGGCTGCAGCGGGGTGTCCTCGACGACGGGGGCAAGCCCCGTCATGCCGTAGACGGCGGCCGTCGAGGAGAAGATGAAGTGCTTGACGCCACCCTTGACCGCCGCTTCGATGAGGTTGCGCGAGGTCGCGGTGTTGTTGGCGTAGTATTTCAGCGGGTTCTCGACCGATTCCGGCACGACGATCGAGCCGGCGAAGTGGACGATTTCCTTCACGTCGTGCTTGGCGATGACCTCGCCGACGAAATCCATGTCCCCGGCGTTGCCTTCGACGAGTTGCGCGCGATGGTCCACCGCCCAGTCGAAACCGGTGACGAGATTGTCGAGCACCACGACCTTTTCGCCCGCGTCGGCGAGCCTCAGAACCATATGGCTGCCGATATAGCCGGCGCCGCCTGTGACGAGAACGGTCATGCTGTTTACCCTGGGGAGGAATGACGAAACGAGGCGGATGCTATTGGCCAGTTGTTGCAATAGCTTTACCAAGCTTTTCATCCAACTTTCCATTCCGACAAGAGACAGAGAGCCAGAGCCAGAATGGTGCACAAACGCGTAAGGACCGCCGTCTTCCCCGTCGCCGGGCTTGGAACCCGTTTCCTGCCGGCGACCAAGGCGATGCCCAAGGAAATGCTGACGGTCGTCGACCGACCGCTGATCCAGTACGCGGTCGACGAGGCGCGCGAGGCGGGCATCGAGCATTTCGTGTTCGTCACCGGGCGCAACAAGGGCGTCATCGAGGATCATTTCGACCGGCAGTTCGAGCTCGAGACGACCCTCGAGGTGCGCGGCAAGGACGAGGCATTGGCCGAGCTGCGCAAGGACCTGCCCTCGGCCGGCCGCACGAGCTTCACCCGCCAGCAGGAGCCGCTCGGCCTCGGCCACGCGGTCTGGTGCGCGCGCGATATCGTGGGCGACCAGCCGTTCGCGCTGCTGCTGCCGGACATGCTGTTCAAGGGTGAGCCGGGTGTCCTCAAGCAGATGATGGAGACCTATGAGGAGACGGGCGGCAACGTCGTCGCCGTCGAGGAGGTGCCGCGCGAGGACGTCAGCTCCTACGGGATCGTGGCGCGCGGGGAAGGGTCGGACGAAGGGTTCCACATCACGCAGATGGTGGAAAAGCCCAAGGTTGAGGAAGCGCCCTCGAACCTCATCATCTCGGGCCGCTACATCCTGCAGCCGGATATCTTCGCGCTTCTGGCCGAGCAGACCAAGGGCGCGGGGGGCGAGATCCAGATCACCGACGCCATGCAGACGCTGATGAAGAGCCAGCCCTTCATCGGGGTGAAGTATCGCGGGCAATCGTTCGACTGCGGCTCCAAGATCGGGTTCCTGACCGCTAATGTCGTCTATGCGCTCGACCGCGACGATATCCGCGAGGGGTTCCTGGCTGAGCTCAACAAGCTCGGGGTGGGGCGGGAGATCAACTAGTCGTTCGTGCCACGCCCTCGTGGTTCGAGGCCGCTTCGCGGCACCTCACCATGAGGGCTACTGGACTGGCACGGGATCAACATCAGCCCTCATGGTGAGGTGCGAGCTCTTGCGAGCCTCGAACCACGAGGGCGTGGCACGATTTCCTACCGCGAGACCGTGACGCCTACCGTCACCCGGTGCGTGTCCTCCGGGGTGTCGGTGGACTTTTCCGTGCGCGCGTAGCCGTAGTCGGCGGAGAGCTGGGTGTGGGGGCCGAGGCGGTAGTCGGCGCCGAGCCCGAGGCCATAGCCGGTTTCGGTCTCGCCGGAGCCTTCGAGGTCGGCCTCGTACCAGTCGGCGCTGGACCGCAGGCGCAAGAGCCGGTTGACGGTATAGGCGAGCGCCACATCGGCGCGGGTCTCGATGCGGGCAGTGCCATTGGCGTCGACGCCCGCCGCCTCGAGGGTGCGCCCGAGACCTGCCGAGAGGCTGACGGTGGAGTTCGGGGTATAGGTCAGGCGCGCGTCAAACAGCGTCGACTCGATCTCGTCCAGCACGCCGGCATCGAACCGGCGCAGGCCCGCGCCGACCGAAGCCTCGGCGGTGAGGATGCCGCGCCAGTTGCCGACGACGCCGGCATGGACCGCGTACTGCGTCGCGTCGGCCTTTACCCCGAGCCCCGGCACGTCGTGATCGAAGATGTCGCGCTTGAGCGTGCCGCGTCCGAACACCTCGAAGATCGGGGTGATCTGGTAGCCGACGCGCAGGCCGCCGTCGATCGCCCAGAGATTGTCCTCGCCATTGAGCCGTTCGGTGTTGTCGGTCAGCGTCGTCGGCCCGTAGACGGTGCGCGCGAGGCCGCCGTCGAGGCTCGCCGAGAACAGGCCGAAGCGGCGGGTGACGCCGAGGCCGACGCTGCCGGAGATGCTGTCGGCCGGGTCGGCGACGTCGTCGGCAATGCCCGGATCATGGGGGTTGGGCTGGATATAGGCGAGGGCGCCGCTCAAGGTGACGTCGGTCAGGCTGTCGAGCGCATAGGTGCCGGAGGCGCCGAGCCGCAGGCTCTCGAGGTGGGCTTCGCCCTCGACCGGCAGGGCGAGCTCGGCCTCGCCGTCGAGGGTGGCGCCCCAGCGCCCGCCGGCGCGGGTGAGCGAGACCTGCGGCACGAGCAAGGCCTCGTAGCGGCTGCCGTCGTCGTCCTCGACATAGCTGCCGCGCAGCGCCACGCTCCAGTCGACATCGACGGGCAGGTCGAACGGCTCGCCCGGCGGGGTGCCCGGGGCGACGGGATAAAGCCCCGGCTCAAGCCGGTCGTCGGCCGCCCATGCGCCCGTGATCGGCGCGGCTGCGAGCAGCAGGCCGACGAAGAGCTTCACGGGCCGGGACGTTCGGCAGGACAAACGGCGCTCCATCCGCCCACCCGGTGCACGACGGGCAGGTTCGGGTAAGCTTTGACTCGGTTATGGTTAACAAAGGATTGATGGGAGCTTTTGGTAGCCACCGCGCTCATCCAGCCAACGATGTCACCCCGGCGAAGGCCGGGGCCCATCCTGAAATACAGCAATAGCCGCCAGGTGTTTGTAGCGGGCACTTTATCGTACCCTGTTCACACACCTGGCGGCTGGCAATGTATTTGAGGATGGGCCCCGGCCTTCGCCGGGGTGACATCGCGTATGGGGGTTGGGATTGCCTCCCACACCCTTCATCTTGCGATCTAAACGATCCCGCCACCGCCGCTTTCGACGGCCGGGCGGATCTCGGCGACCTTCTGCCGATAGCCCGCGGCGCGATAGGTGGCGAGCGGATCGATGGCGCCGCCCTGCTCGAGGCGGGCAAGCGCAAGGATCGGCTCGACGTCGGTGCGGAAGGCGGTGCGCAGCTGCTGGGTTGCGGCCAGGGCATCGTTGGCCTCCTGCGCGGCCTTGAGGGCCTTACGGTCGACCAGCAGCGCCTGCGCATAGGCGCGCTGCACGTCGGCGGCCGACAGCATCAGCGACTCGATGGGGTCGGTGACGTTATGCGACTGGTCGAGCATGTGGGCGGGGTGGAAGTCCTTGTAGCGCCCTTCCGCATCCACCAGCTCGTTGAAGACGAGGAACAGGCGGAAGGGATCGATGGCGCCGGCGTCGAGGTCGTCGTCGCCGTACTTGCTGTCGTTGAAGTGGAAGCCGCCGAGCTTGCCGAACTGGGCGAGGCGGGCGACGATCATCTCGATGTTGACGTTGGGCGCATGGTGGCCGAGGTCGACGAGGCAGAAGGCCTTCTCGCCCAGTTCCGTCGCGATGATGTAGTTGGTGCCCCAGTCCTGCACGACCGTCGAATAGAAGGCCGGCTCATACATCTTGTGCTCGGTATAGATGCGCCAGTCGTCGGGCAGGGCCGCGTAGATGGCTTTCATCGAGTCGAGGTAGTGGCTGAACTGGGTGGTGAAGTTGGTCTGGCCCGGAAAATTCGAGCCGTCGCCGATCCACACCGTCAGTGCCTTGGAGCCGATGGTCTTGCCGATCTCGATGCATTCGAGATTGTGCTCGATGGCCTGGTCACGGGTCGCCTTGTCGGCAGCCGAGAGCGAGCCGAACTTGTAGCTCTTGAGCTGCCCCTTGGTGTCCGAGAAGGTGTTGGAGTTCATGGCGTCGAACCCGAGGTTGAAGCGGCTCGCCGCCTGCTTCAGGCGGTTGGGGTCCGCCTTGTCCCACGGGATATGGAGGGAAACGGTGCGTGTCGCCTGCGTCAGCTGGGCGATGACGGCGCAGTCCTCGATCTTGTCGAAGATATCGCGCGGCTCGCCGAGGCCGGGAAAGCGCGCGAAGCGCGTGCCGCCGGTGCCGACGCCCCAGGAGGGGACGGCGACGGAGAAGGCGGCGACCTTTTCCTTGATGGCGTCGACGGCGATG
Source organism: Devosia geojensis (assembly GCF_000969415.1). GTDB lineage: Bacteria > Pseudomonadota > Alphaproteobacteria > Rhizobiales > Devosiaceae > Devosia > Devosia geojensis. Next base: position 9,426 of record NZ_JZEX01000089.1, read on the forward strand.
CCGCGCCGGTCGAGGCGCTCGCCGAGTGTTTCGTAGTCGCGACGCAGGTCCGCTTCGCGGCGGGCGTTCTCGGCGTCGAGGATGGATGGGTCGATGATGTGTTCGGTCATTTTTCTCTCCTCCTGGGCGGACAGGAAGGCCCCCTCACCCGGCCCTGCGGGCCGACCTCTCCCCCAAGGGAGAGGTGTCGCTGCGCGACGGGGAGGCACCCACCTCTCCCTTGGGGGGAGAGGTCGCCGCGAAGCGGCGGGTGAGGGGGCCTTGCCGTTGATTACCGTGTGAACGACTGCGCGTTGCCGGCGTCGACGTTGATGATGTTGCCAGTGGACTTGGCCGACATGTCGGAGGCGAGGAAGTAGATGGCCTCGGCGATGTCCTCGGGGAACACGGAGCGCTTCAGCATCGAGCGCTGGCGATACATTTCCTCAAGGCCATCCTTGTCGGTCTTGTAGGTCGACGCGCGCTGCTCGAGCCATTCGCCGGCCCAGATCTTGGAGCCGCGCAGCACCGCGTCTGGGTTGACGACGTTGACGCGGATCTGGGCCTCGGCGCCCTCGAGCGCCAGGCACCGGGCGAGGTGGATCTCGGCGGCCTTGGCGGTGCAGTAGGCGGCCGCGTTCGGCGAGGCGGCAAGGCCGTTCTTGCTTGCAACGAACACGACGTTGCCGCCGATCTTCTGGGCGCGGAACAGGCGGAAGGCCTCGCGGCTGACCAGGAAATAGCCGGTCGAGAGGATATCCATGTTCTTGTTCCAGAGCGCCAGCGTCGTCTCCTCGATCGGGGCGGAGGACGCGAGGCCGGCGTTGGAGACGAGGATGTCGAGGCCGCCGAACTCGACGCTGGTTTCGACGAACCCGGCGATCACGGCGTCTTCCTTGGTGACGTCGAGCTTGACCGGACGCACGAAATCCTTGCCGAAGGCGGCGCCGAGCTCGTCATGGGCGGCGGCGAGGGCGGTCTCGTCGATGTCGGCGAGAACGACGCAGGCGCCCTCGCGCAGGAGCCGCGCGGCCGTCGCCTTGCCGATGCCGCCGGCGCCGCCCGTGACGAGGGCGACGTGACCGGCCAGCGACCTGGGCTTGGGGAGACGCTGGAGCTTGGCTTCCTCGAGCAGCCAGTATTCGATGTCGAACGCTTCCTGCTCGGGCAGGCCCTGATACTCGGAAACGGTCGAAGCGCCGCGCATGACGTTGATGGCGTTGACGTAGAACTCGCCCGAGATGCGCGCCGTCGCCTTATCCTTGGCGAAGGTGAACATGCCCACCCCCGGCATCAGGTAGACGACCGCGTTGGGGTCGCGGATGGCGGGCGAATTGTCGTGCTTGCAGCGCTCGTAATAGGCCGCGTAGTCGGCACGATAGGCGGCCACGTCATCGGCGAGCTTTGCCACCACTGCATCGACGTCAGGGTTTGCCGGATCGAACTCGATCACCAGCGGGCGGATCTTGGTGCGCAGGAAATGGTCGGGGCAGGAGGTGCCGAGCGCCGCGAGCGGGCGCATGTTCCTGGAATTGACGAACTCCAGCACCGCCGGGGAATCGTCGAAGTGGCCGAGCTTGTGGCTGTCCTCGGAGATGAAGCCGCGAATGAGGGGCATGAGCTTGGCCGCGATGGCGCGGCGCTCTTGCGCGGGCAGGGCCTTCACCGCCTCGCCGCCGAAGATCGCCTTGCCGGCGGTCTTCTCCTCGAACCAGGCGATGGCCTTGTTGATGATGGCGATGGTCGCCTCGTAGCACTGCTTGGGCGTATCGCCCCAGGTGAAGAGGCCGTGGCTCTCGAGCACGACGCCCTTGGCCTGCGGGTTCTCGATGCAGAATTTTTCCAGCCACAGGCCGAGTTCGTAGCCCGGCTTCTTCCACGGCAGCCAGCCGATCTCGTCGCCGAAGATCTCTTTCGTCAGCGCCCTGGAGTCCTTGCTCGCCGCGATGGCGATGATCGCGTCCGGGTGCATGTGGTCGACGAAGGGCCTGGGCACATAGGCGTGGAGGGGCGTGTCGATCGAGGCGGCGCGCGGGTTGAGGTTGAAGGTCGCGTGGGGCAGGTACCCCACCATCTCGTCCTCGAACTCGACCCCGCGATAGAGACCCTTCAGGGCGCGGAGCTTGTCCATATAAAGAGTGGCGAAACCGTCGAGCTTGATGGTGCCCACGTCCCCGCCCGAGCCCTTGACCCAGAGCACCTCGACCTCCTCGCCGGTCAGCGGGTCCTTCTCAAATATCTTGGAGGAGGTATTGCCGCCGCCATAGTTGGTGACGCGCTTGTCGGAGCCGAGGAGGTTGGAGCGGTAGACGAGGCGCTCGGGCTCGCTCATCGCGGCCGCCTTGGCGTCGTCCCACAGGTTGGCGAGGCGCGGCTGCGCGGAATTGGACATAGGACCTCCTCCCGGGGAAAATAGGGTCGAAACGATGGGTGGAAATGGCCACGAACCTTACGTCATGTCAATCAGAAACAATCAATTCCCGTCACCTGTCAGGGATGTAGAACGGTACATGCGAAATTCTGATTGACACTGATCGGTTTTGATGGAACTGGAATCCGCGAAAGGGAGGTGCCCGAGTGCACGAAACTGAACGCCATCGGGTGATCCTGGCCGCCGTGCAGGCGCGGCCGGTCGCGACCGTTGCCGAGCTCGTCGAGATCACCGGGACCTCCGAGGCGACGATCCGGCGCGACATCGCCGCGCTCCATATCCAGGGGCAGCTGCGGCGGGTGCGCGGCGGGGCCGAAGCGGTCAACCCGCCCGAGCAGAGCGCCCTCATCGGGCGCCCGTTCTCGGTCAACGAGACCATCAACATCGCCGCCAAGCGCGCCATCGCGCGGGTGGCGGGCGAGATGTGCAAGGACGGGGAGTCGATCATCATCAACGGGGGCACCACCACCTACCAGATGGTGCCGCACCTGGCCGCGCGGCGCCTCTCGGTCTTCACCAACTCCTTCGCCATCGCCGAGTACCTGCTGCACAATTCGCGCAACAGCGTCGTCATTCCCGGCGGCACGGTCTATCGCGAGCAGAACGTCATTCTCTCGCCCTTCGGCGGGGTGGTGGCGAGCCACTTCTATGCGCGCAAGATGTTCATGGGCTGCCAGGGTCTCAACCAGCACGGGCTGATGGAGGCCGACCCCATGGTCGTGCAGTCGGAGCTGGCGCTGATCGGCCAGGCGGACGAGCTGATCGTTTTGGCCGATTCCTCGAAATTCTCGGCAAAATCGAGCCTCATCCTCTGCGGGCTCGATCGGATCACCACCGTCATCACCGACGGGGGCATCCGCGACGAAGACCGGCAGATGCTGGAAACGGCGGGCGTCGGCCTCATCGTGGCGGAAAAAGGCGCTGACACGGATCAGCAAGCAGCGTCCGCGGCCTCTTGAAGGCCGCGGACTTCACTCGGGAGGACACCCAAATGAAACTCATAACCACCCTTGCCGTGACCACGGCGCTGGCGGCCGTCCTGGCGGCGGCGCCGGCCTATGCGCAGACGCGCATCGCGCTCGTCGTCAAGTCGCTCGGCAACGGCTTCTTCGAGGCGGCCGCGCGCGGCGCCGAGGAAGCGGCCGAAGAGATCGGCGACGTCGAGATCATCTATACCGGCCCGACCGAACCGACGGCGGAAGCCCAGATCGAGGTCGTCAACTCGCTGATCGCCCAGCAGGTCGACGCCATCGCCATCTCAGCCAACGATCCGGATGCGCTGGTGCCGGCGCTGCAGCGCGCCATGCAGCGCGGCATCACCGTCATCTCATGGGATTCGGGGGTCGCGGCGGAGGGCCGCGAGATGCACCTCAACCCGTCGGGCAACGACCTCATCGGCAACACCATCATAAAGCTGGCCGCCGACCACCTGCCCGAGGGCGGTGACGTCGCCATCCTTTCGGCCACGGCAACGGCCACCAACCAGAACATCTGGATCGAGGAAGCCGAGAAGGTGCTGCCCAACTATCCGGGCATCAACCTCGTCGCGACCGTCTATGGTGACGACCAGTCGGACAAGTCCTACCGCGAGGCGCAGGGCCTGATCTCGTCCTATCCGGAGCTGAAGGCGATCATCGCGCCGACGACCGTCGGCATCGTGGCCGCCGCGCAGGCGGTGACCGACGCCGGCAAGATCGGCGAGATCAACGTCACGGGTCTGGCGCTCCCCTCGGAAATGGCCGCGCACATCAAGTCCGGGGCGAGCCACTCGTTCGCCATCTGGAACCCGATCGACCTCGGCTATTCGGCGACCCACATCGCCTATGCGCTGGCAACGGACGCGGCGACCGCCGAGCCCGGCTCGGTGATCCCGATCGGGCGCGTCGGGGAAGTCACCATCGGCGAGGACGGCCAGGCGGCCATGGCCGAACCCTTCACTTACGATGCCTCGAACATCGACGAGTATTCGTCGATTTTCTGATGCGCCAGGAGCCCGGCGCCGCGTGCGCCGGGCGTCCCTATTGCCGCGGCTGTCGCATTGCCACGGTCATCCCGGCGAAAGCCGGAACCCAGTAAACGGCGCCGCCGCGGCTCATGCGCGGTGGCGGCATCGGGCCAAAAGCGCAGCTTCGGCGTGTACTGGGTCCCGGCTTCCGCCGGGATGACAGCCGGTGGTTGCGTTGGCGGGTGTGCCCGGCTGCAACCGAACAAGTTGATATGACCCAACCCCTTCTCACCCTCTCCGGCATCTCGAAATCCTTCCCGGGCGTGCGCGCGCTGCATGATGTGTCGCTCGAGCTCTATCCCGGGCAGGTCACCGCGCTCATCGGCGAGAACGGGGCGGGCAAGTCGACGCTCGTCAAGATCCTGACCGGCATCTATCAGCCGGACGAGGGCAGCATCACCGTCAAGGGCGAGGCGGTGAGCCTGCCGACGGCGCATGCCGCGTTCGGCAGGGGCATCACCGCCATCCACCAGGAGACGGTGCTGTTCGACGAGCTGACCGTCGCCGAGAACGTCTTTCTCGGCCACGCGCCGCGCACGCGCTTCGGCCTCATCGACTGGGGCAGGATGCGCGCCGAGGCGGCGAGCCTCTTACAGTCGATGGGCGCCGGGATCGATCCGGACGTCAAGCTCAAGGAGCTGGGCATCGCCAAGAAGCACCTCGTGGGGCTCGCGCGGGCGCTCTCGATCGACGCCGATATCGTCATCATGGACGAGCCGACGGCAGCGCTCAGCCAGAAGGAGATCGAGGACCTCTACGTCCTCGTCGAGCTCCTGAAGCAGGACGGCAAGGCCATCCTCTTCATCTCGCACAAGTTCGACGAGATCTACCGCATCGCCGACCGCTTCACGGTCTTCCGTGACGGCGAGATGGTGGGCAAGGGGATGATCGCCGAGACCGCGCAGGATGCGATCGTCAGGATGATGGTCGGGCGCTCCGTCGACCATATCTATCCCAAGACGCAGGCGCAGATCGGCGAGACGGTGCTGACGGTCGAAGGCCTCAGCCACCCGACAGAATTCGCCGACATTTCCTTCGAGCTGAAGCGCGGGGAAATCCTCGGCTTCTATGGCCTCGTCGGGGCCGGGCGCACCGAGGTGATGCAGGCGCTCTTCGGCATCACGCGCCCGTCTGCCGGGCGCATCACCGTCGAGGGCCGGGAGGTTGCGCCCAAGTCCGCCGCCGACGCGATCGAGGCGGGCATCGTCTACGTGCCCGAGGAGCGCGGGCGGCAGGGCGTCGTCATTGGCCTGCCGATCTTCCAGAACGTGTCGCTGCCGTCGCTCAGGCGCACCAGCGGCAACGGCGTGCTGCGGCTGGCCGAGGAATTCCGCCTGGCGCGCACCTATACGGAGCGGCTGGACCTGCGCGCGTCGTCCCTCAGCCAGGATGTGGGCACCCTCTCGGGCGGCAACCAGCAGAAGGTCGTCATCGCCAAGTGGCTGGCGACCAACCCCAGGGTCATCATCCTCGACGAGCCGACCAAGGGCATCGACATCGGCTCCAAGGCCGCCGTCCACGCCTTCATGAGCGAGCTCGTGGGCCAAGGGCTCTGCGTCATCATGGTTTCCTCGGAGCTGCCGGAGGTCATGGGCATGTCCGACCGCATCGTCGTCATGCGCGAAGGGCGCATCGCCGGCATCTTCGACAACAAGGGGCTCGATCCCGTGACGCTCGTCGAGACCGCCGCCGGCATCAGGAGCCAGGCGGCATGATCCGGTTCTTCAAGCAACGCGAGGTGATGCTGCTGGCCATCATCGCGATCATCGTGGCGCTGGTGACGACCCGCTCGTCCGGGTTCGGCACGCCGCGCAACCTCGCCGCGGTGTTCAACGACACGGCGGTGCTGGCGATGCTCGCCTGCGGGCAGCTGCTCGTCATCCTCACCCGTTCGATCGACCTGTCCGTCGCCGCCAACCTGGCGCTGACCGGCATGATCGCGGCGATGATCAACGCGGCGATGCCGGGCGTGCCGGTCGAGGTGCTGATCGTCGGCTGCGTCGTCGTCGGGGGGCTCCTCGGCGCCTTCAACGGCGTCCTCGTCTGGAAGCTCAACATTCCGCCGATCGTGGTGACGCTCGGCACGCTGACCATCTATCGCGGCGCCGTGTTCCTCGTTTCGGGCGGCACCTGGGTCAACGCCGTCGACATGTCCGACCGGTTCAAGGAGCTGACGCGCCTCGTCTTTCTCGGGCTGCCGATGCTTTCCTGGTTCGCCATCGTCGTTATCGCGCTCTTCGTCCTGCTGATGGCCCGCACGTCCCTCGGGCGCTCGTTCTATGCGGCGGGCATCAACCCGACGGCGGCGACCTATGCCGGCATCGACGTCGGCAAAACCAAGTTCATCGCGTTCACCATCTCGGGGATGGTGGCGGGGCTCGCCGGATATCTCTGGGTCTCGCGCTACGTCATCGCCTCGGTGGACGTGGCGCGCGGGCTGGAACTGCAGGTGGTGGCCGCCTGCGTCATCGGCGGCGTTTCCATCGCCGGCGGCATCGGCACGGTCGGCGGCGCGGTGCTCGGGGCTCTTTTCCTCGGCGTCATCAACAACGCGCTGCCGGTCATCGGCGTCTCGCCCTTCTGGCAGATGGCGATCTCGGGCGCGGCGATCATCACCGCGGTGATCTTCAACGCGCGCGGCGAGCGCAAGCGCGGCCGCATCATCCTCAAGAGCGCGGAGGCGGCGTGATGGGTGGGGTGACTACAGCAATGTCTATGCCGTTGGCAGGCACCACCCCCCTCCCATCCTCCCCCGCAAGGGGGGAGGTGCCGCATTGTGCCTCTGGCACTATCCTACCCAACACGCCGGACCGCACCTCCCCCCTTGCGGGGGAGGATGGGAGGGGGGTGGCCGATCTCTCGGCGCATGCGCAGGACCGTCAATGACCGACACCACAAACACCCCCCACCGCCATATCCCCGACCGGCTCGACAACCCCGTCAAGTCGGCCGTCTTCTCCTGGGAGACACTGCTGGTCCTCGTGGGCGTCGCGATCTTCACTGCCAACGCCTTCGCCTCGCCCTACTTCCTCAACGAGTGGAGCCTCTCCGACCTCACCTTCAACTTCACCGAGAAGGCGGTGATCGCGCTCGCCATGGCGCTCCTCATCATCTCCGGGGAGATCGACCTTTCGGTCGCCGCCATCATTGCGCTCGCCTCGACGCTGATGGGCATGGCCGTGCAGTGGGGCGTGCCGACGCCGGGGCTCGTCGCCATCGGCATTGGCGTCGGCCTCGCCTGCGGGGCGTTCAACGGCTTCCTCGTCACGGGACTGAAGCTCCCCTCCATCGTCGTCACCATCGGCACGATGAGCCTTTTCCGCGGCCTCTCCTACGCCATCCTCGGTGACCAGGCCTATGGCGGCTATCCGGCCGACTTCTCCTGGTTAGGCCAGGGCTATGTGTGGTGGGTGATCTCGTTCGAGCTCGTCTTCTTCATCGCCGCGGCCATCGTCTTCTGGTTCGTGCTGCACCGCACCAATTTCGGCCGGCGGATCTTCGCCATCGGCAACAATGCGCTGGCCGCGCAGTTCTCGGGGGTGCGGGTCGCCCGCATCAAGTTCGTGCTCTTCTGCCTCACCGGCCTCATGAGCGGCATCGCCGCCGTCATGCTGACGGCGCGGCTGGGTTCGACGCGGCCCTCGATCGCGCAGGGCTGGGAGCTCGAGGTCATCACCATGGTCGTGCTCGGCGGCGTCAGCATCCTCGGCGGCGCCGGCTCGATCCTCGGCGTCGTGCTCGCCGCGCTCATCATGGGGCTCGTGACCTTCGGGCTCGGGCTTCTCAACGTGCCCGGCATCGTCATGTCGATCTTCATCGGCGGGCTGCTGATCTCGGTGATCGCGCTGCCGATCCTCTATCGGATGTGGAAGGAGAGACGCCAATGATCGAGAAGGACGGGTGGGAAAAGCACGCATTCAAGATGCGGCTCAACCCCGGCATGACCGCCGAGTACAAGAAGCGCCACGACGAAATCTTCCCCGAGCTGGTGACGCTCTTGAAGGACGCCGGCGTCCGGGACTATTCGATCCATCTCGACGAGGAGACCAATACGCTCTTCGGCGTGCTCTGGCGGCGCAGGGACCACACCATGGCCGATTTGCCCGCCCATCCGGTGATGCAGCGCTGGTGGGCGCATATGGCCGACATCATGGCAACGAACGAGAAGAACGAGCCGGTTTCGGTGGATCTGAAGCCGATGTTCTGGCTGGAGTAGCTCCCCCTCATCCGCCCTTCGGGCACCTTCTCCCACGAGGGGAGAAGGGGAGGTGTCTCACGCGGGTTTGGTGGCTGGCCACCCTCCCTTCTCCCCTCGTGGGAGAAGGTGGATCGCGCGAAGCGCGAGACGGATGAGGGGGGTCACACCGCCTCGATCTGCAGCACCGTTCCCTCGGCGCCCACCACCTTCACCCGCGTGCCCGCCGGCAGGTCCGGGCCGGCCACGCGCCAGACCGTATCCTCCAGCATCAGCCGCCCGTAGCCGCCGGCGATCGGATCCTCCAGCACCGCCTCGCGGCCGATCAGGCGATCGGCGCGTCGGTTGAGGTAGGGGCGGTCGTTGACCTGCGGGCGCGAGCGGGTGAAGCGCAGCCAGGCGAAGATCGCCACCAGCGAAAGGACGCCGAAAAGGCCCCATTGCATGGGGAGCGTCAGCGGCTGGACCATGGCGGCAAGGCCGGTGACGATGCCGGCGATGCCGAGCCAGAGCAGGAACCCGCCGGGAACGACCAGCTCGAGCGCGAGCAGCACCAGTCCGGCGATGATCCAGGCCCAGGGGCCGTAGCTGAAAAGGAAATCAAGGATCTGCATGGGCTCGCCCCGTATGAGTTGGGCACCTTGCCGGTTCCGGCACGAACGTCATTCCGGCGAAGGCCGGAACCCATCCTGAGATGGAACCACAGCCGCAAGGACTGTGAAAATGGCACTCAGGCCATCGAAACCACCAAATTGTGGCTGTTGCGGTATCTCAGGATGGGCCCCGGCCTTCGCCGGGGTGACAATCGTGGGTGTTGCGGCAAGGTGCATAGGATGATGTGCACGTCCTACCCCGCGTTCGGCGGCCGGCCGCCGCGCACCGGGGCGGGACGCTCCTGCCCGAAGGCTTCGCGGGCGATCTCGGCGATGCCGCCGACGGCGCCGATGACGCTTGCCGCCTCGACGGGCAACATCAGCACCTTCTGGTTGGGGGAGGTGGCGATGCCTTCGAGCGCCTTGATGTAGTTGTTGGCGACGAAATAGTTGATCGCCTGCACGTCGCCGGCGGCGATGGCCTCGCTGACCATCTGCGTCGCCTTGGCTTCGGCCTCGGCGGCGCGCTCGCGCGCCTCGGCGTCGCGGAAGGCGGCCTCGCGCCGGCCTTCGGCTTCCAGCACCTGCGCCTGCTTCTCGCCTTCGGCCTGGAGGATCGCGGCCTGCCGGCGTCCTTCGGCCTCGAGGATGGTGGCGCGCTTCTCGCGTTCGGCCTTCATCTGCCGGCCCATGGATTCGACGAGGTCCTTGGGCGGGTCGATGTCCTTGATCTCGATGCGGGTGATCTTGACGCCCCAGGGCGAGACGGCCGTATCGACGACGCGCAGCACGCGGGTGTTGATCTCGTCGCGGTTGGAGAGGAGTTCATCCAGGTCCATCGAGCCCATGACCGAGCGAATATTGGTCATCGTCAGGTTGAGGATGGCGTGCTCGAGGTTGGTCACCTCGTAGGCGGCCGCCGCCGCATCGAGGATCTGGAAGAAGGTGACGCCGTTGGCGGTGACGGTGGCGTTGTCGCGGGTGATGACGTCCTGGTGGGGAATGTCGAGCACCTGCTCCATCATGTTGATCTTCTTGCCGACCGTGTCGATGAACGGAACGATGAGGTTGAGGCCGGGCTTCAGCGTCCTCGTATATTTGCCGAAGCGTTCGATGGTGAAGTTGTAGCCCTGCGGCACGGTCTTGATGCCGGCGAACAGCACCAGGATGGCGAGGATGCCGATGATGATAAGCGTCAGGCTACCGCCGTCGATGACGTCCATGGTTCTTTCCCCCTAGCAAGCGATGGGCGGACTGTAGTCGATTGTGCAGCGGGGCGGGAGGCGGTTTTTGCCGCAAACTTATCGCGACACGATCCGCCTCCTTCCCCCTGAGGGAGAGGTAATCGCGGCTCCCGCGCGATGCCCTCTTCACCTCTCCCTTTGGGGGAGAGGTCGGATTGCCCAAGCAATCCGGGTGAAGGGGGCCTTCCGTACCTGACGATGGTGAAGGGAAGGGAGTTACGGCCGCGGCAGGGCGGCCCTGCGGTCGACCATCAGCATGGCGGTGATGGCGACGAACCCGAAGACGACCATGCCGAGCGACAGGATATGGGCGTTGCCCCATTGCAGCCGCTCGACGAAGTCGTAGATGGCGATGGAGAGGAGCTTGGTTTCGCCCGGAATGTTGCCGCCGATCATCAGCACGACGCCGAATTCGCCGACGGTATGGGCGAAGGTCAGTACCGTGCCGGTGAGGTAACCCGAGCGCGCTTCGGGCAGGGCCACGCGCCAGAAGGTCTTGCCGTTGGAAGCGCCGAGGGTTTTCGCGGCTTCGAGGTTTTCCTCCGGCACCGCTTCGAAGGCGGAGCGCAGCGGATGGACCATGAAGGGCAGCGAATAGAGGATCGAGCCGATGAGCAGGCCCGGAAAGGAGAAGGCGAGGGTGCGCCCGCCCCAGAGCCCCGCGACCCAGCCGCCCGGCCCGTTGGGGCCGAGCGCGATGAGGAGATAAAAGCCGATGACGGTCGGCGGCAGCACCAGCGGCAGGGCGAGGATGCCCCCCGCCATCTCGCGTCCCGCCCAGCGGGTGCGGGCGAGCCACCAGGCGAGGGGGGTGCCCAGCAGCAGGAGGCAGATAGTGGTCGCCGCCGAGAGCAGGAGGGTCAGCGCGACCGGCGGCCAGAGCTGCGCCAGGTCGATCATGGGACGGAATACCCTGCCGCCTCGATGATCGCGAGCGCCTCCGGCGAGCGCAGGAAATCGAGGAAGGCCCTGGCGGCGGCGTTTTCCTGCCCATGGGTCAGCAGCACCGCGTCCTGGCGGATGGGGCTATAGAGCTCGGCCGGCACCTCCCACTGGTAGGCCTTGCCGATCACCTGGCTGGCGGCAACGAAGCCCAGTTCGGCATTGCCGCTTTCGACGAATTGCAGGGTCTGCGAGATGTTCTCGCCGGTGACGAGTTTCGGCTGGATCGCCTCATAGAGGTCTAGGGCTTCGAGCGTCTCGAGGGCGGCGGCGCCGTAGGGGGCAGCGTGCGGGTCGGCGATGGCGAGCTTGTCGAAATCGCCGCTAAGGGCGGCTTCACCGGCGGTGATATCGAGGCTCGGGCTATAGAGCACCAGCCTGCCGACGGCATAGGTGAAATCGGTGCCTTCGACCGCCAGACCCTTGCCGATGGCGATGCCGGGCCGCTCGTCGTCGGCGGCAAGGAACACGTCGAACGGCGCCCCCTGGCTGATCTGGGCGTAGAGCTGGCCCGTCGAGCCGAAGCTGAGGACTGCCTCGTTGCCGGTTTCCTGCCCGAACAGCGCGGCCAGCTCCTCGGCGACGGCGGTGAAGTTGGCGGCAACGGCGGCGTTGAGGGTTTCGGCCTGGGCCGGAAGGGCAAGCAGTGCAACGGCCAACGCAAAGATCCCCCTCATCCGTCTCGGCCTTCGGCCGATCCACCTTCTCCCACGGGGGGAGAAGGGAAGGTGCCCCACCTGAATCCTGCGGAAGGACGTCGCATACCGGGCCTTGGGCTGGCCACCCTCCCTTCTCCCCTCGTGGGAGAAGGTGGCGCGAAGCGCCGGATGAGGGGGATGAACGCGCATGGTTGCCTCCGATATGTTCATTCGGACATATCGTGTGTCAGACGTTCGAGCGCGCATCAAGCGTTATTTCTTGCCGGACATGTCGGCGATGAGCGCCCTCAACACCGCGACATCCCCGGCGATGGCCTCGGCCGTTCGCGCCTGCATCGCGCGATAGCGGGTCAGCACTTCCGTGCCGAGATCGGTGAGGTGCGCCCCGCCCTGCGCAGCGCCGCCGCGGCTGGCTTCGACGAGCGGGGCGCCAAAGCCCTCGTTCAAGGCCTGCACCAGGCTCCAGGCGCGCTTGTAGCTCATGCCCATGCGCTTGCCGGCGGCCGAGATCGAGCCGGTTTCGGCGATGCCTTCGAGAAGGTCGGCGCGGCCGGGGCCGATATAGGCGGTTTCGGTCAGGGTGACGCGCAGGTGTCCGAGGCCGGTCTCGGGCACGCCGGCCATCGTGTCAGCCCTTGAGCGCCGCGGCTTCGCGCGCCAGCGTCTCGACGCGGTTAAAGTCGCCCGACGCGATGGCGTCCGCCGGCATGATCCACGAGCCGCCGACGCAGATGACGTTGGGGAGCGCGAGGTATGTCCGGGCCTTTGCCGCATCGATGCCGCCGGTCGGGCAGAAGGTGATGTCGGGGAGCGGCGAGGCGAAGGCCTTGAGGACGGGCGCGCCGCCCATGGCTTCGGCCGGGAAGAACTTGAGGAACGAATAGCCGCGCTCGGCGGCGGCCATCGCCTCGGTCGGCGTGCCGATGCCGGGGAGCAGGGGGACGCCGAAATCCTCGGCGGCATCGAGCAGGCGCGGCGGAGCGCCGGGCGAGACCATGAAGCACGCGCCGGCATCGACCGACTGGCGCATGTGCTCGGCGGTGCGCACGGTTCCCGAGCCGACGACCGCGCCCTCGACCTTGGCCATTTCCTCGATGACCTTGAGGGCGTTGGCCGTGCGCAGCGTCACCTCCAGCACCGGCAGGCCGCCGGCCACCAGCGCCTCGGCCAGGGGGCGGGCCTTGTCCACCTCGTCGAGGATGATGACCGGCACGACGGGCGCGAGCGAGAGGATGGAACGGATGGCTGCGGCGTCCTGAGGCATGGCGGCGGTCCCTGGGGCGTTCGAACGAGTAACCCGTGGTTAGGCGGTCGGCTCAAATAGAGCAAGTACGGCGATTGAAATAAGCATCGAAAGTGCCTAGGTAACGCCCGCGGCGGTTCTAGCTTCGCATTTTCGAACCAGAAAAGTGGCGCCCACTTTTCCCGGAAATGCTCCTGTGCGCCGAGGAGGCATGCCGATGGTTCAGACGATCAACGCGCTCACCCCGCTTGAAGATGCGCGCGCCATCCTCGCCGAGAACTTCGACCTCAAGTTCTCTCCCGCCGTCGAGCGGGAGACGGGCTCCATCTTCGATCGCGTCCGCGACAAGATCCCGGAGATCGAGTGGCCCTTCTATGCGCCGCTGATCTTCCAGATCAACCGGCTGAAGAAGGAGAAGGACGCGGTCATCCTCGCCCACAACTATCAGACGCCGCAGATCTACCATGGCGTCGCCGATTTCGTCGGCGACAGCCTGCAGCTCGCCATCGAGGCGACGCGCGTCGACCAGTCCGTCATCGTCCAGTGCGGCGTGCACTTCATGGCCGAGACGAGCAAGCTCCTCAATCCGCAAAAGACGGTGCTGATCCCCGACAGCCGCGCGGGCTGCTCGCTGGCCGAATCCATCACCGCCGACGACGTCAAGGCGATGCGCGAGATGTATCCGGGCGTACCGGTCGTCACCTATGTGAACACCTCGGCGGCGGTGAAGGCGGTGACCGATGTCTGCTGCACCTCGTCCAACGCGCTCGACATCGTCAACCGGGTCGAGGGCGACACCGTCATCATGATCCCCGACCAGTACCTGGCGCAGAACACGGCCAAGAAGACGGGCAAGAAAGTCATCACCTGGGCGGGGGCCTGCGAGGTGCACGAGACGTTCACCGCCGACGACATCGCCGAATTGCGCCACGCCTATCCGACGGCCAAGATCATCGCGCATCCGGAATGCCCGCCGGAGGTGATCGACGCCGTCGATTTCGCCGGCTCGACGGCGGCGATGATCGATTGGGTCAAGACCGAAAAGCCTGCGCGGGTGGTGATGGTCACCGAGTGCTCGATGTCGGACAATGTCGCGAGCGAGACCACCGGCGTCGATTTCCTGCGCGGCTGCAACATCTGTCCGCACATGAAGCGCATCAACCTCGAGAACGTCCTCTGGTCGCTGCATACCGGCACCGAGGAGGTGACGGTGCCCGAGGAGATCATCGCTCCGGCGCGGCTCGCGGTCGAGCGCATGATCGAAATGAGCCGCAAGCGCGACTAGACTCGGTCATGCGTTGACGGAAACGGAGCGTTCTCCTCCCCTCCCCCTTGAGGGGAGGGGTCGGGGGTGGGGGTC
>NZ_JZEX01000090.1 GCF_000969415.1 Devosia geojensis
GCGCCCAAGTTTGCCGCCAATGACCGAGAGGGTCCCCTCCCCCCGGAGGGGAGGGACAGGGTGGGGGGAGCTGCGGCTTTCACCCCAAGCGGCGCCCAGCATCGCGCTGCCATTCCCCAAGACGGCAACGCCCTCATCACCCTCCTGCAATCCGGCCCAACCAATGCCCATCCAGAACGAGGCGAAGGCATCCGCTTCCCGCTCACCCGCTACCGCAGCCTCTTTGCCACGTTGCCGGAAGCGGTCCAGTCCGAGGTCACCATCCGCTGGGGCGACCCTGCCACCGACCCCTTCGCGCGCTCCCACACCTCTCCCTCTGAGGGAGAGGTCGGCCCCACATGGGGCCGGGTGAGGGGGCCTTCCTCTGCCGACGAAAGCCTCGCCTTCCACCTGCCCATCCACACCTTCGGCAACGTCGCCATCCTCCTCCAGCCCGCCCGCGGCTATGAGCGTGACGACGCGGCCAACTACCACGATCCGGACCTCGTCCCGCCGCACGCCTATATCGCCGCCTATCTCTGGCTGCGCGAGGAGTTCGGCGCCCATGCCCTCATCCACAACGGCAAGCACGGCAATCTCGAGTGGCTCCCCGGCAAGTCGGTGGCGCTCGACGGGGCGAGCTACCCCGACGTCCTCTGGGGCCAGCTGCCGCACCTCTATCCCTTCATAGTCAATGATCCGGGCGAGGGCATGCAGGCCAAGCGCCGCACTGGCGCCGTCGTCATCGACCACCTCGTCCCGCCGCTGACCCGCGCCGAGACCTACGGCCCCCTCAAAGACCTCGAGGCCCTGCTCGACGAATACTACGCCGCCTCCGGCATGGACCGCCGCCGCCTCACGGATTTGAAGCGCCGCATCCTCGATTTCACCCGCGACGCCCGGCTCGACGAGGATATCGGCCTGCCGCTCGATCCCGACGCCGCCCTCATCGAGATCGACAACTTCCTCTGCGACCTCAAGGAAGCACAGATCCGCGACGGGCTACATATCCTCGGCCGCTCACCCGGTGGTACGATGGAGCGTGACCTGATCGTCGCGCTCGCCCGCACCCCGCGCGGCTCCGATAGCGCTGGTCAGGCCAGTCTCATCCGCGCTCTCGCCGACGACCTGAAGCTCGGCTTCGATCCCTTGACCGCTAAGCTCGGCTCCGAGTGGAAAGGGCCTCAAAATCTGTCAAATGTGCAGGGGCGTTTTACGCTTTCGAGGCCGGAATTTTACAAAAGTTTGCACACCATCGGGCATGTGGTTGAAGCTCTGGAAGCCCTCGCTGCCGAACTGGTCGAAGGCCGCGGTCCCGACCCCGAATGGACCGCCACCCGCGCCGTTCTCGAAACCATCGAAACCGTCATCCGCCCCCGCCTCGCCGCCTCCGGCCCCAATGAAATCAAGGCTTTGCTCGATGGGCTCGACGGCAGGTTCGTTGCTCCCGGTCCCTCCGGCGCTCCCTCGCGCGGGCGTCTCGACGTGCTGCCGACCGGGCGCAACTTCTATTCCGTCGACAACCGCGCCGTCCCCACCACCACCGCCTGGGAGCTCGGCCGCAAATCGGCCGAAAACCTGATCCTGCGCCACTTCCAGGATCACGGCATCTACCTGAAATCGCTCGCCCTTTCCGTCTGGGGCACCGCCAACATGCGCACCGGCGGCGACGACATCGCCCAGGCCATGGCCCTCATCGGCGCCAAGCCCAAATGGGACCCCACGTCGCTGCGAATCTCGGGCTACGAAATCATCCCGTTGGCAAGGCTCGGCCGCCCCCGAGTCGACGTAACCCTCAGGATTTCCGGCTTTTTCCGCGACGCCTTCCCCGCCCAGATATCCCTCTTCGACAAGGCCGCCCGCGCTGTCGGCGCCCTCGACGAGCCCGAAGACCAGAACCCCATCGCCGCCCGCATGCGCGCCGAGGCGCTGGGTCTGATGAAATCCGGAAAATCGGAGGAAGAGGCCGCGCTTCTCGCCGGCCACCGGATTTTCGGTTCAAAACCAGGCGCTTACGGCGCCGGCCTGCAGGGCCTCATGGATTCCGGCAAGTGGCAGACCAAGGCCGACCTCTCCGAAGCGTTCCTCAACTGGGGCCAGTACGCCTACGGCGCCCACGCCGGCGGCACCCCCGAGCGCGACCTCTTCAAGGCCCGCCTCTCCGACATCGAAGCGGTCGTCCACAACCAGGACAATCGTGAGCACGATCTGCTTGATTCCGATGACTATTATCAGTTCGAGGGCGGACTCCTGGCGACGGCCGAAACCCTCACCGGCCGCCGTCCCGCCGCCTACCACAACGACCACTCCCGCCCCGAGCGCCCGCTGACCCGCACGCTCGAGGAAGAGGTCGCCCGCGTCATGCGCGCGCGCGTCGTCAACCCGAAGTGGATCGCCGGCATGATGCGCCACGGCTACAAGGGCGCCTTCGAGATCATCGCCACGCTCGACTACATGTTCGCCTTCGCCGCCACCACCGGCGCGGTCAAGCCCCATCACTTCGACCTCGCTTTCGAGGCCTTCGTCGAGACCGATGCCGTGCGCGATTTCCTCAAGTCCAACAACCGCTTCGGCTATGACGAGCTGATCGCCAAATTCAACGAAGCGCGCGAGCGCGGCCTCTGGACACCCCGCTCGAACTCGGCCTATGCCCTTCTCTCGGGAGAAGCGGCATGAACGGAACGATCATCTATCTCATCGGCCACTACGGCGTCGGCAAGCTGACGATCGCGCGCCAGATCTGCGCCATGACCGATGCACGCCTGTTCGACAACCATCTGGCCAACAACGTCATTTTCTCGCTGATCCGCGCGGACGGCAAGACGCCGCTGCCCGGTCGAGTATGGGATTTCATCGGCGCTATCCGCGACCAGGCGGTAGCCGCCATTGAGGAGCTTACGCCGCCCGAGATAAGTTTCGTGCTGACCAACGCCCTCATTGAAGGTGATCCGGTCGATCTCGCCACCTACGAGCAGATCGTCGGTCTTGCCGATCGCCGCGGCAGCGTTTTCGTTCCGGTCCTGCTGACCGCGTCCGATGAAGCTCATGCGATGCGCATTCCCTCGCCCGAACGCGAAGAGCGCCTCAAGCATACCGACGCTGCCTCGGCCGAACGCAAGCGCCGCCACACGCGATTGCTCGCCGTCGACCACCCCAATCGCCTCGACCTCGACACCACCGACCTGCTGCCGCAACAGGCGGCGCGCATCATCATCGACCATGCGGAGCGCCTGCGATGACCGACAAGACGCAAAAGAAAACCGACCTCATGAGCGAGGCGGAGCGCGACGCCTATCACGCCGAAAAGATGAAGAAGAAGAAGGCCGCCCGCGACAAGATCCTAGCGACCAAGACCGAGGAGCGGGGCCTCCTCATCGTCCATACCGGCAAGGGCAAGGGCAAGTCGACCGCCGCCTTCGGCATGGTCTTCCGCGCCATCGGCCACGGCTTCAACGTCGGCGTCGTGCAGTTCGTCAAGGGCAAGTGGGGTACCGGCGAGCGCGATATCCTGGAAAAATTCCCCGATCAGGTGACCATCAAGGCGATGGGTGAAGGCTTCACCTGGGACGTCGCCGACCGCCAGCGCGACCTCGCCGCCGCCCGCGCCGCCTGGGAGACGGCCAAGGCGATGATCGTCGACGAGCGTTACAAGATGGTGCTGCTCGACGAGCTCAACATCTGCCTGCGCTACGATTACCTGCCGATCGAGGAAGTGGTCGAAACGCTGCGCAACAAACCGCACGACACCCACGTCATCGTCACCGGCCGCAACGGCAAGGACGAGCTCATCGAGATCGCCGACCTCGTCACCGAAATGACCGAGATCAAGCATCCCTTCCGCGCGGGCGTGAAGGCGCAGGCGGGCATAGAGTTCTAGCAGCCCTTGGCACGGAAAGTGTCCTCGAGCTGCGGCAGCCGGTCCTGCATCTCGCCGGCATGGATCACCGAGTACTGCACCGTCATCACCGCGTAGCTCTCGCCGTCGCAGAGCAGGATCATGCGGGCATTGAACATGCGCTGGCCGAGGACGCCGGAGAAATTGGCCCAGCGCGGCGTCACAGTCTGCGCCGCGATGTTCCAGCCGTCGCGCTCCGCATAGCCTATCCGCGCCTTGACCGCTCCCTCGAAGCTCTCCTCGGCCAGGATGCTGCCCCAGAAGGAGAGCACCTGGCCCTTGGCGCTATCGTCGAAGATCTGCCCGTCGCCGTTGTCGCTCTCGCCATAGCCGGAAAACCGCGGCGGAATGCCGGCGGCATAGCCGAAGCGCGCGTTGTCGTACCGGCTCCAGCCGAGCTCGCGCGCATGGGCGGGAGCTACGAGGGCGAGGGCGGCAAGGAGGAGGGCGAGGAGAATCCGCATGTGGGCGAGTGTGCGTCGCGTCGCCGGAATCGGCAAGGGTTCAACTTTTCTTGGGCTGGTAGGGTCCGCCGACCTCACCCCATCCCCATTCCGGCATGGGCTCGTCGAGCCCGGGCCTTGCGCCGGGCTTCGAGTTGAGCACCGCCATGCGCGTGCCCCATTCGAGGTAGCCGACGAGCGCCGAGGCGAATTCCGGGTCGTCCGGCAGCCCGAGCTCGGTATAGGCATCGAGCAGCAGGTTGATCCAGCGCCGCCGCTGCGCTTCGGAAAGGTTGCGGTTGAGGTGGTGGCGGATCATCTCGGGGTGCCCGCCATATCGCTCCGAATAGAGCCTGGGACCGCCCAGAACTTCACCGAGGAAAGCCGCCACGTGCGCCGGATGATCCGGGTTCATCCGCGCAAAGACCGGCCCCAGCACGTCGTCGGCCTTCACCTTGTCGTAAAATGCCGCGGTCAGGCGCTCGAGCGCCGCGGTTCCGCCCACCCAGTCGTAGAGGCTTGGCATGCTCATGGTTGTTCCTCCTACCAGGAGGAGATGACGGGGCGAAGACGCGCTTTCAAGGTTTGCGAATGAGAAGCTGTGCGGGAACCGGGACTCGTCCCTGAGAACGTGCCTACACCACCACGATCCCCGTGTGCTTGGCTTTTTCCTCGGGCTCGACGTGTATGGTGATCTGCGCCGGCTCCACCGCTTCACGCAGCTTGGCTTCGATGCCGTCGCAGATCTCGTGCGCGTCGGCGACGCTCATGGCGCCCGGCACCACCAGGTGGAAATCGATGAAGGTCATCTTGCCGGCCTGGCGGGTGCGGATGTCGTGCGCCTCGATGGCGCCGTCCGCATTGCCGGCGATGACCTCGCGGATCACCCGCTGCGTCTCGGCGGGCACGGCGACGTCCATCAGCCCGCCGACGCTGTCGCGGATGACCGTCCAGCCCGACCAGAGGATGTTGATGGCCACCAGCGCCGCCAGCAGTGAATCGAGCACCGCCCAGCCCGTCAGGTAGACGAGGACCAGCCCGACGATGACACCGATGGTGGAAAGCACATCGGTGAAAAGATGCTTGCCGTCCGCCTCGAGGGCAGGGGATTGCGCCGCCCTGCCGTGACGGATGAGGACGAATGCCCAGACCGCGTTGATCGCCGTCGCGATTCCACTGATGGCAAGGCCCTGCACCGGCGCCTGCGGCAGCGTCGGCTCGAGATAGCCGAGCCAGGCCTCGCGCAGGATGAGGATCGCCGCGATGATGATCATGACGCCGACGACGACCGCCGAGAAGTATTCGGCCTTGTGGTAGCCGTAGGGCAGGGCGGCATCGGCGGGTTTGGCCGCAAGCGACACGGCCACCAACGCGACGGCGGCGGTCACCACGTTGACGATCGATTCCAGCGCATCCGAATAGAGGGCGATCGAGCCGGTCACATACCAGGCGAGCCCCTTGAGGCCGAGCACGACCAGCGCAACGAGGAGACTCGCAACGGAAATGGCGATCGTGCGCCGGGTCGATGTGTCCGCCATGTGCCGCTCCCCGGCTTAAGCCTGCGCCCGGCATAGACGAGGCCTGTGATCCCGGCAAGTCCTTGTTTTTGCCAATGATTTTCAGAAGCATTCTCGTCTGCAGGAGGTTCCGGCCAAGCCCTTGATTGACCAAGCTCTTCACCGCCTTTAAAGGCTTGCTCAGCGCAGCGTTCCACATGAGGAACTGAAACAGAGTCCGGTGCGGCCGACCCAAATCGGGGGCCAAGGCCGGAGCTGCAACGGTTTTCGCGGACCTGCCTCTTGTCGCTCGTCAACAAAGAGGCGCATTGGACATGTCGGTCCTGTCTCCCCCTCCCGCGGATGTCGCTGCCGGGCTCGTCGCCGGTGTCGGCTGCCGGCGCGGCGCCTCGGCGGAAGGGCTCATCACCCTCATCGAAACCGCTCTCGCCGAAGCCGGCTCGACCCCCTCCGAACTTGCGCTCATCGCCACCCTTGTCGGCAAGGCCGGGGAACCGGCGGTGCACGCCGCCGCCACTCATTTCGGCGTGCCGGTGCGGGCGGTGCCGGCTGAGGAGCTGCAGCGCCTGGCCGAACACCTGCAGACGCCGTCGTCAATGGTCGCCGACCACGTCGGGTTGCCGGGAGTGGCCGAAGCTGCGGTGCTGGCGTGCGGCGAACTGGTGCTGCCCAAGCGCCTGTCGGCGGAAGCCACCTGCGCCCTGGGGCGCCTCACCGGAGCGCTGCGATGACGTCAGGCCAGCTCCAGCGCCGCGATGGCGTCCTCGACATTCGCCACCTCCCGCGCCGGTCCATAGGCGGGCCGCGCGATCATCACCACCTCGATGCCGAGCTGCCGGGCCGCCTCGAGCTTGGCGCGGGTCTGCTCGCCCCCCGAGTTCTTGCTGACGAGATGTGTGATCGCCTCGCCGCGCATCAGCGCGAGCTCGTCGGCGAGCGTATAGGGCGGGCGGGCAAGGATGAGCTTTGCGTGTCCGGGCACCGGCTCGCCCGGCCGCTCGATGAGCCGCACCACCAGCCGGCAGTCGTTTCGTTCGAGGAAGCGGCCGAGTTCGGCATGTCCCGTCGTGACCAGCACCCGCGCTCCCGCCGGCAAGGCAGCGGCTGCTTCGGAAAAGCTCTCGACCATCGTCCAGCGCTCGCCCATTTCCGGCTCCCATGCGGGCCGCATCAGCCGCACCAGCGGTATGCCGGAGCCTCGCGCGGCGGCAACGGCGTTGGCGGAAATCGTGCCGGCGTAAGGGTGGGTCGCATCGACGACGCGCTCGATATGCGCGGCCCGGAGGTACGTCTCGAGCCCCGCAATGCCGCCGAACCCGCCGACGCGCACGTTCCCTTGCGGCAGCTTCGGGGTCTGCGTGCGCCCGGCGAGGGACGTCACGACCTCGTGCCCCATCCCCACCAGCCTTCCGGCAAGCGCCCGAGCTTCCGCCGTGCCGCCAAGAATGAGGATGCGCATGCGTGGGGCCTGTTGTTAGGGTGGGCCGAGCAGTACCCCCCTCCCATCCTCCCCCGCAAGGGGGGAGGTGTGGTTCCCGTTTCCTGGCGGGATCGCGCCACGAGCAAAATGCAGCACCTCCCCCCTTGCGGGGGAGGACGGGAGGGGGGTGTTTTCCGCCATGCCCATGCTTGACCGCCTCAAATCCCTCCTCCGCCTCCACGGCCGCTTCGCTGCCCTCGATGACTTGGATTTCCCCTGCTTCGAACCGGGCTCCGTCTGGCTCGTCGGCGCCGGCCCCGGCGCGCCGGGGCTGATCTCGCTCCTCGGCTATCATGCGTTGCGGGAAGCCGATGTCGTCGTCCACGACGCGCTGGTTTCGCAAAAGCTCATCGCCATGGCGGCACCTCGCGCCGAGATCGTCTTTGCCGGCAAGCGCGGTGGCAAGCCGAGCCCGCAGCAGGCCGACATCACCATCAGGCTCATCGACTACGCCCGGCAGGGCAAACGCGTCCTGCGCCTCAAGGGTGGCGACCCGTTCATGTTCGGGCGGGGTGGGGAAGAGGCGCTGGCGCTCGTTGCGGCCGGCATTCCGTTCCGCATCGTGCCCGGCATTTCCTCGGGCCTCGGCGGCCTTGCCTATGCCGGCATTCCCGTCACCCATCGCGATACCAACCAGGCGGTGCTGTTCCTCACCGGACATGATGAGACCGGCGGCGTGCCGCAAGCGGTGGATTGGGCGGCGGTTGCCCATGCGGCGCCTGTGATCGTCATGTTCATGGCGGTCAAGCACCTGCCGTCCATCGCTGAAAAGCTCCTCGCCGCCGGCCGCGATCCGGCCGATCGCCTCGCCATCGTCTCGCAGGTGACGCTGCCCGAGCAGCGCGTCGTCGAGACCACTCTTGGCGAGGCGCGCGCGCTCGCCGACCTGCCGACACCCGCCATCGTCGTTCTCGGCCCGGTCTCCGCCTATCGCGCCGTGCTCGATTGGTACGTCCCCGTCCTGCGGGAGAACGGTATTGGCTGAGCCGCTGGGCCTCGTCATCGGCGCGCCGCGCTCGGGCTCCGGCAAGACCGTGGTGACGCTCGGGCTCCTCGCAGCGCTCAACCGGCGCGGGCTCGCCGTCGCGCCGGCCAAGACCGGCCCCGACTACATCGATGCCGCCATTATCGAGCGCGCCGCCGGCCGCCCGGCCGTCAACCTCGACCCGTGGGCCATGCCGCCGCCACGCCTCAAGAGCCTTGCCTCCGGTCACGCAATCGGCGCCGACCTGCTGCTCGTAGAAGGCGTCATGGGCCTTTTTGACGGCGCTGCCGACGGCACGGGATCTACCGGCGACCTCGCCGCGGCTCTCGGCCTGCCGGTGGTGCTCGTCGTCGATGCCGACCGCCAGAGCCAGTCCGTCGCCGCGCTCGTCTCCGGCTTTGCCCGCTGGCGCGAGGACGTGCGGGTCGCGGGGATCATCCTCAATGGCGTCGCGAGCACCCGTCACGAGCGCATGCTGACCGCCGCCCTCGCGCAGACGGATCTGCCCTGCCTCGGCGTCCTGCCGCGCGACGCCGGTCTCGTGCTGCCCGAGCGGCATCTCGGCCTCGTCCTCCCCGACGAGGTCGCCGCCTTCGACGCCGTCGTCGCCCGTGCCGCCGGAGTCGTTGCCGACTACATCGATCTCAACCGCCTCGTGGCGCTGGCCGCGCCGCTTGAACCCGCCGCTCCCTCGGGACCGGCACTCGCCCCCCTCGGCCAGCGCATCGCCATCGCCCGCGACCAGGCCTTCGCCTTCCTCTACCGCCACATGCTCGAAGGCTGGCGCGACGCCGGGGCCGAACTCGCCTTCTTCTCGCCGCTGGCGGACGAGGCTCCAGCCGCCGATGCGGACGCAATATTCCTGCCTGGCGGCTATCCCGAACTGCACGGCGCAGTGCTTGCCGCTGCCACCACGTTCAAAGCCGGCCTCCATGCGGCCCGTGATCGCGGCGCACTGATCTACGGCGAGTGCGGCGGCTTCATGGTTCTGGGCGACGCGCTGGTCGATAAGGCCGGCGTCCCACACGAGATGGCGGGGCTTCTTCCCGTCACCACCCGCATCGATCGACCCAAGCGTATCCTCGGCTACCGACGCCTCGCCCACGCTAGTCCCTTGCCCTGGCCGGATCGGCTCATGGGCCACGAGTTCCACTATTCCTCGGCCAAACAGACCCGCCTGACGCCGCTCTTTGCCGCCACCGACGCCCTGGGTGAGGCATTGCCGCCGATGGGGGCTGTGGAGGGGCGGGTCATGGGCTCTTATGCCCATGTGATCGACACGGCGTGAGCTTGCGCTCTTTCTTCCCTTCTCCCCTTGTGGGAGAAGGTGGCGCGAAGCGCCGGATGAGGGGTAAGGTGGCAGCCAAGGCATTGATGTTCATGGGCACGGGCTCGGACGTCGGCAAATCGCTGATCGTTTCGGGCGTCTGCCGCGCGCTCGCCAATCGGGGCCTGAAGGTCGCTCCGTTCAAGCCGCAGAACATGTCCAACAACGCCGCCGTCACCGCCGATGGCGGCGAGATCGGCCGCGCCCAGGCCCTGCAGGCCCGCGCCGCCCGCCGCGAGCCGCTGACCGCGATGAACCCGGTGCTCCTCAAGCCCGAGCAGGAGACCGGCGCACAGGTGGTCGTGCGCGGCAAGCGCCTCGCCTCCATGACGGCCCGCGACTACTTCAGGCGCCGCATCGAGCTTATGCCGCAGGTCCTCGCCGCCTTCCGCGAGCTCGCCGCCGACGCCGATTACGTGTTGGTCGAAGGCGCCGGCAGCGCCTCCGAAGTGAACCTGCGCCAGGGCGACATCGCCAATTTCGGCTTCGCCCAAGCGGCGGACCTGCCCGTCGTCCTCATCGGCGACATCGAGCGGGGCGGGGTGATCGCTTCCCTGGTCGGCACCTTCGCCGTCATCGATCCCGAGGACGCGGCCCGCATCGCCGCGACCTTTGTCAACAAGTTCCAGGGCGATCCGACCCTCTTCGACAACGGCAAGGCCTTCATCGCCGAGCGCACCGGCCGGCCGGTCTTTGGCCCGCTGCCGATATTTCCCGATGCAAGGCGCCTCCCTGCCGAGGACGTGCTGGGTCTCTCCGGCAGCGGACCCAAGCCCGGCGCCCGCTATCGCATCGCCGTCCCTCGCCTGCCGCGCATCGCCAATTTCGACGATCTCGATCCCCTGCGTGCCGAGCCCGGAGTGGAGGTCCTCATCGTCGAACCGGGCAGTCCCATTCCGGCCGACGCTGACCTCGTCATCCTGCCCGGCTCCAAGGCGACCCGCGCCGATCTCGCAGCGTTCCGCCGCGAAGGCTGGGACATCGATATCCGGGCCCGCCACCGCGCCGGCGGCCGCATCCTCGGTATCTGCGGCGGATATCAGATGCTGGGCAGAACCATCGCCGATCCCGACGGCATCGAAGGCACGCCCGGCACCAGCCAAGGCCTCGGCCTTCTCGACGTCGAGACGGTTCTCACCCCGGTCAAGACCCTCAAGGTCGAGTCCGCCGAGGACGCCGAGAGCGGCCAGCCGCTCACCGGCTATCACATGCATATCGGCGAGACGACCGGTCCCGACCGAGCCACTCCCTTCGCCCGCGTCGAAGGCATGCCCGAGGGGGCTCGCAGCCGCGACGGGCTCGTCGCCGGTACCTATCTCCACGGCCTTTTCGCCGCCGACGGTTTTCGCCGCGCCTTCCTCGGCGCTGCCGCCAGTCCTTCGCTCGCCTACGAATCCGGCGTGGAAGCCGCCCTCGACGGGCTTGCCGCCCATCTCGAATCGCATCTCGATCTTGATGCCCTGTTGTCGCTGGCGAGGGTGTGTTGAGATTCAGGTCAGGCCGAGGCGAAAATGGCTGGTTTCGAGAACCGGAGCGGAGCGTACCTTGGTACGTGAGCACCGGAAGCGCAGAAAACGGTCATTTGGAGCCCGGCATCACCTGAATCTCAACACACCCTAGGGAGGTCCGAACCTGATGTCAGTCTTCATCGCTCCGCTCGCGCTCGTCGCCGAACGCTGGCTCGGCTATCCGGAGCAGCTGCTGAAAAGCATCGGCCATCCGGTCATGTGGTTCGGCAGCCTCATCGATGGGCTGGAGCACCGGCTCAACCGGCCCGACCGCGACGCCCGCCAGCGGCGCGACGCCGGCATCATTGCGCTCGCCATCCTTCTCGTCGTCGCCTTCATCCTCTCCTTCGTCGTCCAGCAGTTCGTGCGCGGCTTGCCGCTGGGCTGGGTGCTCGAAGTGCTGCTCGCCGTGCCGTTCCTGGCCCAGAAGGAGCTCGGCCGCGCCGTCGCCGCCGTGGCCGAGGCGCTACGCACCTCGCTCGCTGCCGGCCGCGAGGCTGTCAGCCACATCGTCGGGCGCGATCCGGACCAGCTCGACGAGGCCGGGGTTGCCCGCGCCGCCATCGAGACGCTGGCCGAAAGCACTTCGGACGGGGTCGTCGCCCCCTGGTTCTGGCTGCTGCTTTTCGGCCTGCCGGGGATCGTGCTTTACAAGGCCATCAACACTGCCGACTCCATGGTCGGCCACATGGATGCGCGCTACCGCGACTATGGCTGGGCCCCGGCAAAGCTCGACGATGCCGTCAACTGGATCCCGGCGCGCCTGACGGCCGTGCTCATCACCCTCGCCTGCTTCTTCGTGCCCCACGCCAGCCCGTCGCAGGCCTGGGCCGCCGTCAAGCGCGACGCGGGCAAGCACGCCTCGCCCAATGCCGGCTGGCCCGAAGCCGCCATGGGCGGCGCCCTCGGCTTCGCGCTCGGCGGGCCACGCAGCTATCAGGGCGAAACCGTCGATCTGCCGGTGATGGGGCAGGGCAAGTCGGCGCTCGTCGGCAGCGACATCCTGCGCGCCCACCAGCTCTACCGCGCCACCCTCAACGTGCTGCTGGTCCTGAGCATTGTCCTGGCGCTGATGCTCTCGACGCTTTGAGCCGTTATTCCGGCGCCCGCCCCTTCAGCACCAGGGGCAGCCCGGCGGCGATGAAATAGACGTCGTCGCAGATCTCGGCCAGCCGCTGGTGCGTGGCTCCCGCCAGGTCGCGGAAGTTCCGCGCCATGGCGTTCTCCGGCACGATGCCGAGCCCGACCTCGTTGGAAACGAGGATCACCATGCTGCTCTCCATCTGCCGCAGCGTCGCGGCGAGCTCTTCCACCGCCTCGGCGACGTTGGTGCCGGCCCCAAGCATGTTGCTGATCCAGAGCGTCAGGCAGTCGACGAGGATGACGTCGTGGTGGTTCGCGGCCGCCTGCAGCGTCTCGGCGAGCGCCAGCGGCTGCTCGATGGTCTCGAATCGCCCCTCGCGCTGGCGCCGGTGCGTTTCGACGCGGTCGGCCATTTCCGAGTCGAGCGCCTCGGCGGTGGCAAGGTAGGCGGGCCGGCTTCCGTATTTGGCCGCCAGCCGTTCGGCAAAGCTCGTCTTGCCCGAGCGCGCTCCGCCGAGCACCAGAACATGTCGCGCCATCTCTCGTCCTCTTTCCCGCCGACGTCTTCGGTCACCTTACAAGATATTTCGCCGCGTCTGGTTGCTTAACGCGTTCCCCTCCGCTCACGGAAACGAGCCATGCGCACGGCCTTCTGGCCGCGAGAATTTTGCCGCGTATCCTACTTTCGTCTTATGGCCTTTCGCATTATGGTCCGCGCCGAACGAACCGTGTTGAGTATCGCGCGCCGGGCCGGAAACGACTCGCAGCGCCGCGCCATCCAACCAACGCCCCAAGGAGGCGGCCCTTTGCCCACCTATTATCTCGGCGTCGACGGCGGCGGAACCAATTGCCGCGTGCGCCTGGCCGACGAGAATCTGGTGACGCTCGCCGAGGTCAAGAACGGCCGCTCCAATCTGCAGATCGACGACGGCGAACCCGCCTGGAAGGCCATCAGCGATGGCACGCGCGACGTTTTTGCCGCCGCAGGCATCGATTATGGGCAGACCGCCAGCACCTATGCCTGCTTCGGCATGGCCGGCGGACGCATGCACACGGCGCGCGAGGCCTTTGCCAACCGCCCCTGGCCGTTCGCGGGCGTCAAGGTTTTCGACGATATCGACATTGCCCATGCCGGCGCCCTTGGTGGCGAGGATGGCGGCGTCATCATCGTCGGCACCGGTTCGGCGGCGCTCGCCATGGTCAAGGGCGAACGCTACCAGGCCGGCGGCTGGGGCTTCCAGATCGGCGACCAGATGTCGGGCGCGATTCTCGGGCGCGAGCTGCTGCGCTATTCCGTCGAGGCCGAGGATGGGCTGGTCGAAGCCTCGCCCCTGACAAAAGCAGTGGTCGCCGCGCTCGGCGGCGACAATCAGGCGGTGATGAGCTGGTCGTTCGCCACCGACAAGAACGTGCGCATTGTGGGCGACGACGGTTCCGAGGGGCACGAGGACCTGCTGGTCGGCCGCGCCCCGGCCGAGTTCGGCAAGCTCGCCCCGCTCTTCATCGATCACTACGAGAAGGGCGATCCGGTGGCGCGCAGGATGATGGACCTGCAGATGTCCTACGTCGACACCTACGTCTCCTGGTTCCGGGCGCGCGGCGTCGATAAGATGGCCGTGGTCGGCGGTTTCGGCCAGCGGCTCATGCCGCTCCTTAAGGAACGCTACGGGGAGTTCGTGCGCCTGCCGCTCTACGAGCCGCTGCACGGCGCGGTCCTCCTCGCCCGGCACTACTTCGCAAAGACCTGATGACCTTGAAAGGGACAAGCTCCGTGTCCAGCCGCATCATTCCCGTCCAGCCCTTCGACTATGTCGTCTTCGGCGCGACCGGCGACCTGACCAAGCGGAAGCTCATTCCCGCGCTCTACCACCGTTTCAAGGACGGCCAGTTCGACGAGCAGAGCCGCATCATCGGCGCCTCGCGCAGCAAGCTCGGCGACGCCGATTTCCAGAAGGCGGCGCGCGAGGCCATCGCGCAGTTCGTCGAGAAGGAATATCAGGACGAGGCGGTCATCGACCGGTTCGTCAAGATCTTCTCCTATGTGCCGGTCGATGCCAGCAACCCCGAGGGTTCGGGCGATCTCGGCAAGGCGCTGCGCGATGATCCCAAGGTCGTGCGCGCCTTCTATCTCGCCGTCGCCCCCGATCTCTTCGAGCCCATCGCCGAGTACCTGGCCAAGAAGAAGCTCTACCGGCGCGATGCCCGCGTGGTGATCGAGAAGCCCTTGGGCCATGATCTCGCCTCGTCCATGGAGATCAACGACGGCGTCGCCAAGATCTTCAAGGAAGACCAAGTCTACCGCATCGACCACTATCTCGGCAAAGAGACGGTCCAGAATCTCCTGGCGCTGCGCTTCGCCAACGCGCTCTTCGAGCCCGTCTGGAACAGCGCCCATATCGACCATGTGCAGCTGACCGTCGCCGAATCGGTGGGCGCGGGCACCCGCGGCTACTACGACGAGTCCGGCGCGCTGCGCGACATGATCCAGAACCACATGCTCCAGCTCCTCTGCCTCGTCGCCATGGAGCCGCCGGCGTCCGACGACGCCAACGCGCTGCGCGATGAGAAGCTCAAGGTCCTGCGGGCTCTGAAGCCCATCGCTAACGGCGATGTCGCCCGCAACACCGTGCGCGGCCAGTACAGGGGTGTCAAATCCGAGACAACCTCCGTCGCCGGTTATCAGGACGAGCTGCCCGAGGAAAAAAAGGGCAGCCGCACCGAGACGTTCGTCGCGCTCAAGGCCGAGGTCGAGAACTGGCGCTGGGCCGGCGTGCCCTTCTATTTCCGCACCGGCAAGCGCATGGCAAGCCGGGTGTCGGAGATCTGCATCCAGTTCAAGCCGATCCCGCATTCGATCTTCGATCATGCTGAAGGCGCGCCGCGCCCCAACAAGCTCATCATCCGCCTGCAGCCCGACGAAGGCGTCAAGCTGATGATGATGATCAAGGATCCCGGCTCCGGCGGCATGCGCCTGCGCGAGGTGCCATTGAACCTTTCCTTTGCCCAGACCTTCTCCGAGCGTACGCCTGAAGCCTATGAGCGACTGCTGCTCGACGTGGTGCGCGGCAACCAGACGCTCTTCATGCGCCGCGACGAGCTCGAGGCGGCCTGGAAGTGGGTCGATCCCATCCGCGAAGCCTGGGATCGCGCGTCCGAGCCGCCGCAGCCCTACACCGCCGGCACCTGGGGCCCGACCGGCTCCATCGCCCTCATCGAGCGCGACGGGCGCACCTGGTACGAGGATCACCACTAGGAGTGAGTGCTCGCAGCTTGGAACGTTCGCTCATCTTCCCACCGGGTCATCCCCGCGAAAGCGGGGACCTCCGTTTGTCCGGCGGCTCGGCGGAAACAGAGGTTCCCGCTTTCGCGGGAATGACCCGGTGGTAGAATCCGGCATGCCCTCGAAGGACAGACTGATGCTCGACCGCCGCTCGTTTGCCGACAAGACGACCCTCGCCAAGGAACTCGCCGACGCCGTCGCCGGCCGCATCAACGCGGCGATCGCCGAGCGGGGCGAGGCTGCGATCGCCGTTTCCGGCGGCTCGACGCCCGCCAGGTTCTTCGCCGCCCTCGGCAAGCGCAAGGACATCGATTGGGGCAAGGTCGTCGTCACCCTCGTCGACGAGCGCTGGGTGGACGAGCTGAACGAGCGTTCCAACGCAGCCCTGGTCAATGAGAAGCTTCTGCAGGGGCCGGCGGCATCCGCCCGCTTCCTGCCGCTCTACTCGGGCGGCGCCGAGCCCGATGCTGCCCGGATCGCCAGGACCGCGGCCGGTCTTCAGCACCTGCCGCACCCCTTCGCGGCGGTTGTCCTCGGCATGGGCAGCGACGGTCACACAGCCTCGTTCTTTCCGGGCGGCGACACGCTTGCGCAAGCGTTGTCCGCCTCCGGTCCGGTGATCGCCATCCGCGCGCCGGGCGCCGGCGAGCCGCGCGTGACCTTCACCCTGCCGCGCCTCTTGGAAACCGATGCGCTCTTCCTCCACATCGAGGGCGAGGACAAGGCGCAGGTGCTGGAGACGGCGCTGGCCGATGGGCCGGTCGAGGAAATGCCAGTCCGCGCGGTGTTGCGCGCCGGCCGGCCGATGACAGTTTACTGGTGTCCCTGAGCTCCTGGGGCGGTCCCCAATCGACCGCCCTGGCCGCGGGAGCATTGCAATGCTCCAGGGGAACATCAGCAAAGGCATGATCCGCCGGCGAGGGTGCCTCTCGCCGCGTGAAGACCATGCCCCATGACGAGAGCCGTGGCCGGCCGTTGGCTGGCGTTGAGCACGGCTAAGGAGAAAGCATGTCTGTCCGCAAGGCCATCCAGGATGTGACCGATCGCATCGCCGCGCGCAGCCGCGACACCCGTCGCGACTACCTCAACCGGCTCGACGCCGCCCGCCAGCAGGGCGTCTATCGCGCCGCGCTCTCCTGCGGAAATCTCGCCCACGGCTTTGCCGCCTGCTCGCCGGCCGAGAAGGCGGCGCTCGCCGGCACCAAGACGCTCAACCTCGGCATCGTCACCAGCTACAACGACATGCTCTCGGCTCACCAGCCGTACCAGTTCTATCCCGAGATCATCAAGGAGGCTGCCCGCGAGATCGGCGCGACCGCCCAGGTTGCCGGCGGCGTGCCGGCCATGTGCGACGGCGTGACCCAGGGGCAGCCGGGCATGGACCTCTCGCTCTTCTCGCGTGACGTCATCGCCATGGCGACGGCCATCTCCCTGTCGCACAACATGTTCGATGCCGCCGTCTACCTCGGCATCTGCGACAAGATCGTGCCGGGCCTCCTCATCGGCGCCTTGACCTTCGGCCACCTGCCGGCCGTCTTCGTGCCCGCCGGCCCGATGCCCTCGGGGCTGCCGAACGACGAGAAGAGCCGCGTGCGCCAGCTCTATATGGAAGGCAAGGTCGGCCGCGCCGAGCTCCTCGAGACCGAGGCCAAGTCCTACCATTCGCCCGGCACCTGCACCTTCTACGGCACGGCAAACTCCAACCAGATGCTGATGGAGATCATGGGCCTCCACCTGCCCGGGGCGAGCTTCGTCAATCCCGGCACGCCGCTGCGCGACGCGCTGACCCGCGAGGCGACGAAGCGCGCGCTCTCGCTGACCAGCGAGGGCAACGCCTACACCCCCGTCGGCCACGTCATCGACGAGAAGGCGATCGTCAACGGCCTCGTCGGCCTTCATGCCACGGGCGGCTCGACCAACCACACCATGCACTTGATCGCCATCGCCGCCGCGGCGGGCCTGCAGGTCACCTGGGACGACATGTCGGATCTCTCCGATGCAACCCCGCTTTTGGCGCGTGTCTATCCCAACGGCGTCGCCGACGTGAACCACTTCCACGCCGCCGGCGGCATGGGTTTCCTCATCCGCGAGCTGCTCGAGGACGGGTATCTGCACGAGGACGTCAGGACCGTCTGGGGCACGGGCCTTTCCGGCTACACCGTCGAAGCCAAGCTCAAGGAAGACAAGCTCGCCTTCGAGCCCGCGCCCGCCCAGTCGGCCGCTCCCAAGGTGCTCGCATCGGCCAGGGAGCCCTTCCAGAAGACCGGCGGGTTGAAGCTCCTCACCGGCAATCTCGGCCGCTCGGTCATCAAGGTCTCGGCCGTTAAGCCCGAGCACCGGATCGTCGAGGCGCCCGCCCGCGTCTTCCATAGCCAGGATGGCCTGCAGGCCGCCTTCAAGGCCGGGGAGCTCACCGGCGACATGATCGCGGTCGTGCGCTTCTCGGGCCCGCGCGCCATCGGCATGCCCGAGCTCCATAAGCTCACCCCGGCCCTCGGCGTCCTGCAGGACCGCGGCTTCAAGGTCGCGCTCCTCACCGACGGGCGCATGTCCGGCGCCTCGGGCAAGGTGCCCGCCGCCATCCACATGACCCCCGAGGCCATCGACGGCGGCGCCATCGCCAAGATCCGCGACGGCGACGTCATCCGCCTCGATGCCGAAGCCGGCACCCTCGACTTCGTCGGCGACGAGCGCGAATTCTTCTCGCGCACCCCCGCCACCGAGGACCTGCGCCGCGAGCACTACGGCATGGGCCGCGAGCTCTTCGCCGGCATGCGCGCCCTGGTCGGCGTCGCGGACCGTGGGGCGAGCGTGTTCCAGTAGTTTGCTGCCATAGAGCTCCCGGACATTGATCCGGGGGCTTCCTCCGCGTCCTGCCTCATTCGTTGAGGCAGGGGCCCGGGGCAGGTTTCGCGTCACGGGGATCCGTGTCCGGCGCCCAGAGAGCCAGATTATAGTCCAGCGCTTCGCGTTCGTCGGGCGAGAGACGTGCCACGGCCCTGGCCGCCGCGTCGCTGATGTCGTCGCATCCCGCAGCAAGCGCCATCTGGTAGTGAAACGCTGATTTGACGAGGTGGTGGGGGACTTCAGGGAAATCCTCGAGAAGGAGCCCCAGCAGAGCGCTGGCTCGCCGCTGACCCAGTTCGGCGGCCCGGCTCAGATAGCCGAGACCTGTGTCGACGTCGCCCGTCTTGGCGGCATTTTCCAGGGAAACTCCACCCATCACATAAAGCGCATCAGGATCATCCAGTTCTGCCGCCCGCGTGATGAGGCGCCACGCCTCCTCCTGGTCGGCCTCGACACCTTGACCATGCATCGTCATCACGCCGAGGTTATAGATCGCAGCCGGGTGGCCTTGCTGCGCCGCCAACCTGAACCAGTGCGCGGCTTGCACTTCATCTGCGAGAACGCCATTTCCATAGAGATAGTGGCGCCCCACGGCCTCCTGCGCCCTTGCGCTCCCCTGCTCGGCACCGCGTTGCAGCCAGCCAAATGCCTTGGCGCGATCTACCGGCACGCCATACCCATGGATGTAGGTGCTGTAGAGGATTTCCTGCGCCTCCAGATTGCCATCCTGGGCTAGCGGCGTCAGCAGTTCGATGGCTTCCTTATAGCGGCCTGCATCGAACAGCATCAGCGCCTTGAGCCAGTTGTCGGCTGCCACGGGAAAACTGGAAAAGAAAAAACAGGCAAATGCTATAAGCCAGCGACGCATGATTGTTCCCCCTTTGTTCAAGGGAACAATGCGCGAACATCTCTTATGAGTCCAGAGGGATTCGTTAACTACCGGCTCCGCCCGAACAACCGCTCGATGTCGCGCTTCTTCAGCTCCACATAAGTCGGGCGGCCATGGATGCACTGGCCCGAGTGCGGGGTGGCTTCCATCTCGCGCAGGAGCGCGTTCATCTCCTCGACCTTGAGCCGCCGGCCCGAGCGCACCGAGCCGTGGCAGGCCATGCGCGCGATGATGGCTTCGAGCCGGTCGGAAAGCGCAGTGGTCGTCTCCCATTCGGCAAGCCCGTCGGCGAGGTCCTTGACCAGCCCGTCGATGTCCGCCTGGCCGAGAAGGGCGGGGGTCTCGCGCACCGCGATCGCCCGGGCCCCGAAGCGCTCGAGGTAAAGCCCCAGCCGCTCGAGCGTCGGCGCCGCTTCCTCGAGCCGCGCGCAGTCCTCCTCGGGCAGTTCCACTACGGCCGGGATCAGGTGCCGCTGGCTCGGCACCGGCCCCGCCGCCATCTGCGCCTTGAACCGCTCGTAGACCAGCCGCTCGTGCGCCGCGTGCTGGTCGACCAGCAGAAGGCCGTCCCCGTTCTGCGCGATGATGAAGTTCTCGAACATCTGCGCCCGCGCCGTGCCGAGCGGGAAGTCGATCGTTCCGGGCTCCCCTTCCTCCAGCGCCTCGATCCGCCCGCTGGGCTCGGTCAGCCCTGCAAGCCCCGCCTCCCATGAAGGGGCAGGAGATCGGGCGGGTGCCGCGCTCCAGGCCGGAGCAGGGGAGGGCGTCGAGTACGAGGCGGAGCCCGAAGCGTAAGGCATGGGTTCGGCCGCATCCGAATAGGCGCGCGCGCTCATGGGCGCGGCCGGCGCCTGGAAGGCGGCAAGGATGTCCTCGCCGACCGTCGTGCTTGCCTTGAACCCGGCCGCCGCCAGCGCCTCGCCGATGGCGCGGATCACCGCTCCGCGCACCGCTC
This sequence comes from Devosia geojensis, assembly GCF_000969415.1. GTDB lineage: Bacteria > Pseudomonadota > Alphaproteobacteria > Rhizobiales > Devosiaceae > Devosia > Devosia geojensis. Next base: position 20,189 of record NZ_JZEX01000090.1, read on the forward strand.
CCGCATCGCGGAAGCGCAGTTCGGCTTTCGCCGGGTGCACGTTGACGTCGACTTCCGCCGGGTCGATCGAGATATAGAGCGCAACCACCGGGAAGCGGTCGCGGAAGGTATAGTCGGCATAGGCGGCCCGCACCGCCCCCACCAGCACCTTGTCGCGCACCGATCGGCCGTTGACGAAGTAGAACTGGCTCAATGAATTGGCCCGCGTATAGGTCGGCAGGCCCGCGAGCCCCGCCACGACGATCCCATGCCGCACGGTCGCGAGTTGCACCGCGTTCTCGGCGAAATCGGCGCCCACCACCTGCGCCAGCCGCGCGCCGAGCGCGCCCTCGCCCGTCACCGCCGGCCAGTTGCTCTCGGCCCGGTCCGAGCCGGTGAGCACGAAGTGGACCCCGGGATTGGCCATGGCGAGGCGCTTGACGACGTCCGTCACCGCGCCCGCCTCCGCCCGGTCGGACTTGAGGAATTTCAGCCGCGCCGGCACGTTGGCGAAGAGGTTCTTGACCTCGACGGTCGTCCCACGGTTCATCGCCGCCGGCACGGGGTGGGATTTGACCCCGTTGCGCACCGCCAGCCGCAGGCCGTTCGCTGCACCCGCCTGCCGCGTCGAGATGGTGAGCTCCGCCACCGATCCGATCGAGGCCAGCGCCTCGCCGCGGAACCCGAGGGTGCGGATATCGTCGAGGTCGTCGGCCGAGAGCTTGGAGGTGGCGTGCCGCTCGACCGAGAGACGGAGGTCCGCCTCGTCCATGCCGGCCCCGTCGTCCTCGATGCGGATGAGGTCCTTGCCGCCACCCGCCGTCGTCACGACGATGCGGCCGGCGCCCGCGTCGATGGCGTTCTCGACCAGCTCCTTGACGACGCTCGCCGGGCGCTCCACCACCTCGCCGGCAGCGATGCGGTTGATCAGCGTTTCGGGTAGCTGGCGTATGGCCATGGGTCGACTGATTCTCCTTGGCCTTGAGCATAGGGCATGCGGTCGGCTCCGCCGACCCGGAATTGTACTATGCCCATCCTGCATGCCTGCCATGCGTGAATTTTTGCGTGACTTTGGGCTTGGCCTGCCCAGCTTATCCGGGTAAACACGCCGTCCGCTTTTTCGGCCGGAAGTCGCTATGACCGGCCGTTATTCCGACAGCGCCTATATTTTCCGGCGCCATGTCGAAAACATTTCAAGCCGTTCGTCGCAAGGGTGTGCCGAGATTTTCGGCCCGCCGTTTTCAACCGATACGAGTCCCGCCATGAGTGCCGAAGCCACCATGAACATGCCCGTTCCCCCGCAAGCCGTCGCCGAGAACACCGCAGCCCGCAACCGCCTCGTCATCTCGCTGCTGCTGGTGTCGGCCTTCGTCGTGATCCTCAATGAGACGATCATGAGCGTCGCGCTGCCGCACCTCATGGAGGACCTCGGGGTCACCGCGGGCGCTGCCCAGTGGCTGACGACGGCGTTCCTGCTGACCATGGCCGTGGTGATCCCCATCACCGGCTTCATGCTGCAGCGCTTCCACACGCGCACGGTCTTCATCGCCGCCATGAGCGCGTTCAGCACCGGCACGCTCGTCGCCGCGCTCGCGCCCGGAATCGAGATGCTCATCGTCGGGCGCATCGTCCAGGCCATCGGCACGGCGATCATGATGCCGCTGCTGATGACGACGGTGATGAACCTCGTGCCCGCCGAGTCGCGCGGCCGCGTCATGGGCAACATCTCGATCGTCATCTCGGTGGCGCCGGCCCTCGGCCCCACGATCTCCGGCTTCATCCTCAGCGTCCTCGACTGGCGCTGGATGTTCTGGCTCGTGCTGCCCATTGCCCTCGGTTCGCTGGCCCTCGGGGTTGCGCGCATCCAGAACGTGACGACCCCGCGCTATGCGCCGCTCGACATCGTCTCCGTCGTCCTCTCGGTCGTCGGTTTCGGTTCGCTGGTCTACGGCCTGTCGAGCTTCGGGGAAGCCGCGGGCGGCCATACACTCGTCTCGCCATGGCTCGCCATCGGCGTCGGCGTTGCGGTCATCGCCGCCTTCGTCGTGCGTCAGCTCATGCTGCAGCGCGCCGACAAGGCCCTGCTCGACCTGCGCACGTTCCTTGCCCGCACCTTCTCGGTTTCCGTCGTCATGATGGCGATCAGCATGATGGCCATGTTCGGCGTCATCATCCTGCTGCCGATCTACATGCAGCACGTGCTGGGGCTGACGGTCCTGCAGTCCGGCCTCCTCATGCTGCCGGGCGGCCTCGTCATGGGCCTGCTCGCGCCGTTCGTCGGCCGCCTCTACGACCGCTATGGACCGACGGTGCTGATCGTGCCGGGTTCGATCCTCGTCAGCATCGTGCTGCTGGCCATGAGCCTGCTCGATGCGTCGACCCCCGTGCCGTTCATCCTCGCCGGCCATGTGACGTTGTCGGTCGGCCTGGCGCTGATGTTCACGCCGCTGTTCACGGCCAGCCTCGGCTCGCTGCCGAGCCGGCTCTACTCGCACGGCAGCGCCGTCATCGGCACCGTGCAGCAGGTGGCGGGCGCCATCGGCATCGCGCTTTTCGTCTCGCTGATGTCGATCCGGACCGCAACGCTCCTGGCCGAAGGGGCCGAGCCCGTTGCCGCCACCACCGGCGGACTGCACATCGCCTTCGTCACCGGCGGCGTCATCTCGCTCTTTGCGATCGTTGCCGCGTTCTTCGTGCGCAAGCCCGCTCCGGTCGAAGGGCAGGAGTTCGCCCACGGGCACTGAGCGCAAAGGCCGGGCCGCATTGACGGCCCGGCCAACCGGCGTAGTCTGCCTCCCGTTCCTTGAGGGGAGGAGACGATGAAACCGGCCTCACGGGTCATGCCCATGCTTTCGGCTGCCGACATGGGCCGCGCCCTTGCCTTCTACGAAGGCGTGCTCGGCGGCGAGAAGATCTACCAGTTCCCGCCCGAGGGCGATCCCGTCTTCCTCACCTTGCAGTTCGGCACGACCGAGCTCGGCATCGGCCTCCTTTCCGGGCAACCCTGCACGGCCGCTCCCAGCGCCCGGCCAGCGGCCACCGCATCGAGCTCTGCATCAACGTCGAGGACGTCGATGCCTGCGTCGCCGCTTTGCGCGGCATCGGCGCCCCGGTCGCGCTCGAGCCCGTCGACCAGCCCTGGGGCGAGCGGGCGGCTTATGTCGAGGATCCGGACGGCAACCTGGTGATGCTCGTCGCGCCGGTTGCCTGACTTGCCGCTCGCGAAGCGGCAGGCTAGACCACGGTGCCCTGGCTCCCCTCCCCCTTGAGGGGAGGGGTCGGGGGTGGGGGTCCATCGGTGACCAACTGAACCACCCCCACCCTCATTCCCTCCCCTCAAGGGGGCGGGAGGCGAACGAGCCGAGCACTCTTCCTCTGCGATGGTACCGACGCCCCATGACCAGCTCCGATCAATCCCCGATGACACTCGCCCTCACGCTTGCCCCCGCCGCCC
>NZ_JZEX01000091.1 GCF_000969415.1 Devosia geojensis
TGCCGTCTGTTGTGGCCGTCCTGCCCGATGTCCCCCCGGCTGCCTGCGCGGCGCCGGGCGGCGTTGACGAGCGGACGCGCCTCGGTCCGGCCGGCACCCACGTGCTGGGGCACGACGGCGCGCCAGCCGGCTATGTCCTCAGCCACCCCTGGCGCCTCGGGAGACTGCCCGCCCTCAACGCCCTCCTCGGTGCGTTGCCCCGTGACGCCGATACCCACTACCTCCACGACCTAGCCCTGCTGCCGCGCGCCCGCGGCACCGGTGCCGCGGGCGCGCGGCAGCAGGGCTAGGTCGTGGAGGTAGTGGGTATCGGCGTCACGGGGCAACGCACCGAGGAGGGCGTTGAGGGCGGGCAGTCTCCCGAGGCGCCAGGGGTGGCTGAGGACATAGCCGGCTGGCGCGCCGTCGTGCCCCAGCACGTGGGTGCCGGCCGGACCGAGGCGCGTCCGCTCGTCAACGCCGCCCGGCGCCGCGCAGGCAGCCGGGGGGACATCGGGCAGGACGGCCACAACAGACGGCA
>NZ_JZEX01000092.1 GCF_000969415.1 Devosia geojensis
GACATGAGCTCATTTGCGATGACCGGGCCGCCGAACCGACGCTTGATCTCACCAAGCAAGCTGTCCTCTGCTTCAATCTCGCGGACGAAAATGAAGGCAATTTTCCGCTTCGCCAGTTCGGCGGCGACATAGCCGAAGATCGCTTTGGGATTGCTGTCGCCCATATCGTGCTCCTCGCCCCGGGGTCGGAGATGCACGCCGACACGGTCGGCCCCCCAAACCTCGATCACTGCGTCCACGATCTCAAGCAGGAACCTGGCGCGGTTCTCGACCGAGCCGCCATAGCGATCGGTGCGCGTGTTGGTCTTGTCCTGCAGAAACTGGTCGATGAGATAGCCATTGGCGGCATGCAATTCGACGCCATCAAAGCCGGCCGCCTTAGCCCTCTCCGCACCCCGTCGAAAGTCCTCGACGATGTCAGGGATTTCTTCGGTTTCGAGTGCCCGGGGAACGGGATGCGGCCGCTTTGGGCGCAATCCGGAGACGTGACCCGCTGCAGCGATTGCACTCGGCGCTACAG
>NZ_JZEX01000093.1 GCF_000969415.1 Devosia geojensis
GAGGAGCGGAGGAGCGGAGCCAGGAGGGCGGGCGGTGGCTGGTGAACGTACCGCGTTGGGCGGCGCATGGACAAAGCGCCGGGAAGTCGCCAGCGGCGCTAGGTGGGGCGCGACGGGGGGGACGGCATACGGGCGCCGGGTGAGGGCTGGGCGGAGGCCAGGGTCCTTGGGCGGGCGGGCAGGGACGGGGCGGTGAGGGGCGCGGCGGGCGGGGGGGTGGGGGCGGGGGGCGGGGGTGGCGTATGAGGCAGAGGCGGGGGTGTGGGTGGGCAGTGAGGGTGTGCTCGGGTGAACGGCCTGGGGCGCCGTGCTGGCTGGGGCGGGGGACGTGGTGGTCACCGCGGCGGGGGTGGTGTCGCGCGGTGCGGCGGGGGCGGGGCGCCGCCGGCCGCGGGGATAGTGCGGGGGGGACGGGGGCGAGGGCGGGGCGGGCGACGGGACAGAAGGCGGTGACCAGAATTTCTGGGCGGAGCGGCTCGAGGGCGGCGTGGATGTGGTCGAGCGGGTCCGCCCAGAAA
>NZ_JZEX01000094.1 GCF_000969415.1 Devosia geojensis
GCCTCGGACCATATTCTGGGTAAGCCCATGCTGCCGACAGACAACGGCGTACCTTGGATCAACCCGCGGTGGGAATTGTCCGACCGCTGAGCAGCCTATGACTTCGGCTTGACGGGCTGATCCTGCTTGGCGCCGCCTGGTTTCCTGCCCATATCATCGATATTGTCATCCTTCTGCTCGCCGGGCTCAAGCTCAAGCGGCGCAGGCTTGGATTTTTCCTTGGTCATCGGTTCGACACCTTTTGTGATGCTGGGGGATTTGCCTCCAAGCGTTCCAGCGCAGCGCCGACGAGGTTAGCTACGGTGATATCGAAGTCGTGGTCCGGGCTCGTCGCCTCATATTCGTGCAGCGCCTCCGGTGTGACGCCTGCCTTGAGGGCAAAATCATCCGGGTCCATGCCCAGCGCCAGCCGGCGATTGTGATCGCCCTTCGGCGATCGGTTTGATGGATCGTTTGGCAAGGTCATCGCAAACTCCGTGTTGGTTCCTTCAACAACCTTTCAGATGACTATTGGTTC
>NZ_JZEX01000095.1 GCF_000969415.1 Devosia geojensis
AAAAGAAGGAAGAAAAGAAGGAGAAAAAAGGAGGAGAGAGAAAGAAGGAGGGAGGGGAGGGAAAGAGGAGAAAAAAAGAAAGGGGGGTAGAGAGAGAAAGAAAAAAAAAGGAGAAGAAGAAGAAAGAAAGAAAGAAAAGAAGGAAAAGAGAAGAGAAGAAAAGAGAAAGAAAAGAGAAGGGAGGAGGGGAGGGAAGGAAGGAGAAGAAGAGGATGGGAAAGGGGATGGAGAGAAAGGGAAGAAAGAAGGAGGAAGAGAGAGAGGGAAGGAAGAGAGGAGGGGGGGGAGGAGGGGGGAGGGGAAGAGGGGAAAAAGAGAAAGGGAAAAAAACAATGGGAGGGGCAGTAGCCGACGCCAGCCGAGAGCGGGAGAGGAGGGCGGAGGGGGGGAGGACGAGGGAGGGAGTGGCAGAGACGGGGAAGGTGGCGAAGACGGGAGAGGCGGTGGGGGAATCGAGGATGTGGTAAGGAGAGAAGAACGGCAGGAGAACGATAGGCGAGGGAAGAGAAGAAGGGATGGGGGGGGGGGGGGGGGGGGAGAAAAGAAGAAGCAGAGAAGGATCGGGAGGGGAGATGAACAAAAAG
>NZ_JZEX01000096.1 GCF_000969415.1 Devosia geojensis
CTCTTCATCCCCGCCCCCTGCCCGCTTTCCTCCCCCCTGCTCCTCTTTTTCTCTTACTGCGTCAGTTTCCTCTCTACCCCTTCCTTCTGCCCCATCCCGCTTCCCCCCCCCTCCCCCCCCCCCTCCTTCCGGTCCCCTTCCTGCTCTTCCTCCCCTGCCGCATCGTGTCTGACGACGCCTCGTTCTCCCACCCCCCCTCCTACCTTGCTCCCTCTACCACATCTCTTGCTTCTTCCCTCCCTTCGCCGTCCTGTCCCCCCGTTTTCCCGCTTATCTCTCCCCTCCCCTTTTCTCTTCCTCCCTTCCTCCCCTTCTTCCTCCTTTTCCTCTCCCCTCTCTTCCTCCTTTCCCTCCTCTCTCCCCTCTCCCTTCCCCCTTTTTTCCTCCTCCTTCCTTTCTCCTTCTCCCCTCTCTTTCCTCCTCTCTCTCTTCTCTTCTCTTTCTTCCCTTTTCCCCCCCCCTTTCCCCCCCCCCTCCCTTCCTTTCTCCCTTTTCCCCCCCCTCCCCTCCCCCCCTCCCTTCCCCCCTTCTCCCTCTTTTCCCCCCCCCTTTCCTTCTTTCCCCTCCCCTTTCCCCCCCCCCTC